>JAXMAQ010000028.1:0-88505 GCA_046350335.1 Planctomycetota bacterium | reverse complement strand
GCGATGTGTCACCCGATGGCCGAATGTTGATTTCCACGTCTTGGGATGGGACTGCTCGACTTTGGGACATTCACAAACGCACGCGTCGGGATCTCGCATCGGAGAAGAGAATCCTCGAAGGGCACGACGGCCGCATTCTCTGCTGCGCCTTTTCTCCCGATGGAAGGAAGGTCGTAACCGGATCTGCGGACCAGACTCTCCGCATCTGGACGGTTGAGCAGCGCGAGGAACCCCGGATTCTGCTCGGGCACCCGGACGCGGTGACCGCTTGCCGTTTCACGCCGGACGGTCGGCTTTTGCTCTCCGCGGACCGTTCGGGGCACGTGATGCTTTGGGACGCGGATCATGGTCGCCCGCTGGGTAGCGTGGTGCACGAAGCACCAATCTTGTCGCTGGCGGTAGCGCCCGACGGTCTTCAGGCGGCGATTGGCGATGAAGTGGGGAACGTTCGATTTCTGGAAATCCAGTCGGACCGTGGTCCGAACTGGATCGTTGCCAACTCTCAGCTTCGCCCGCCTCCGCTCTGGAAACGCGGAGCGCCGATGACCGAGCATTTCGAAGTCACGTGCATCTATTGTGGCAATACCGAAGCCATCAAACAGAAACAACTCGGCGAGCTTTGGCGGTGCGGAAAATGCGCCGCCGAGATGATGATCTGCGGCACGGCGCTGCCCGTCTCCGACGTTTGATCAGGCTCCTAAGGGACCTTTACTCGATTCCTTTCGAGGAAAGGTACCGTTCGGCATCGAGCGCCGCCATGCAGCCGGTGCCGGCGGCGGTGATGGCCTGGCGGTAATAGTCGTCGGCGACGTCGCCGGCCGCGAATACCCCCTCGACGCTCGTGTACGTTCGAGCCGGAGTCGTCCAGCGGACGTACTTCTTTTCCGTCAATTCAATCTGGCCTTCGAGGAAGTCGGTGTTGGGCGTGTGGCCGATCGCCAGAAACACGCCAGTGACTTCGAGCGTGCTTTCCTTCCCGTCCACAGTGCTCTTGATCTTGGCGCCGTTCACGCCCGTCTTGTCGTCGCCGAGCACCTCCTGCAGCTGACTGTTCCAGACGACCTTGATCTTTTCATTCTCCAACGCTCGATCCTGCATGATCTTGCTGGCGCGGAGCTTATCCCGGCGGTGAATCATGTAAACCGTGCTGGCGAACTTGGTGAGGAAGGTCGCCTCTTCGACGGCGGAATCTCCGCCACCCACGACGGCGAGCGCCTTGTTGCGAAATCGGGGTAGGGCGCCATCGCAAACCGCGCAAGCGCTCACGCCCCGGTTCATGTACTTGTGCTCCGAATCGAGGCCAAGATAATTGGCCCGCGCACCGGTGGCGATGATGACCGAATGGGCCTCGACCGTCGTTCCCTTGTCGCTGGTGATTTTGAACGGTGGGCCGCTCTTGAAGTCGACCTTGGCGACACTTTGCCAATGAGTGACGATGTCAAACCCACTGCTTTGCTTGACCTCGGATTCGGGTCCGTTGTCGGTCATAACGCGGGTGCCGAAGCGAAGGGCCTGATCGCGAAGATCGTCCATCATTTTCGGCCCGGAGACCCCGTCCTTGTAGCCGGGAAAGTTCTCGACCTCCGTGGTGGTCATGAGCTGCCCGCCAGGAATCATCAGGTTCGACGGCCGTCCTGCGAACACCAGGGGTTGGAGATTCGCTCTCGCCGCATAGAGTGCGGCCGTCCACCCCGACGGTCCCGAGCCGATGATGACCACCTTTTCCGCCATGGCTGCTCCCTTCCTACTTCTCAACTTGAATTCTATCGCGACTCGGAAAGCGTATGCGACGAAGACTCATCCCCGCATCTGGCTTAAGCCTAGAAGTTTTGGATGTTTAGGACGCTGCATCACTATCGAACCGGGCCGTTGTCCGCAACCGACGATCGGACGAAGTTCTCCTAATTGACACGATCCGCAGGCGAAGTCGCGGGCCTTCAAACCCCCAACCTCTAATTGTCGAGGCGCGCATGTCCCCTCGGTTTCTCGCCAGTGGTTCGAGCCTGACTCGCCCCGTCCCGCAGTCGTTGGTACCTGCATTCCGAACCGTGATACTTTGTTTATAGGAGTTCTCCCGTGTACCGAAATGGGGTTCCCCCATTTTCGGCGGTGAGCTAGCCTTGCACCTCGGAAGAGGGGATTCAAGGGTGCGGATCGGGCGCCCCCGGCCGTTTAGTGGCTGGCGGAGTTGGTATTTCGTGAGTCTGGGGCAAGATCGTCACAAAGCATCCCGCCGTCGAATCTTCCGACCCAGTATGTGGGGGTGGTCAATTTCGGGGGACCTCGTTTTGACATCGAAAAACGAGCCCTTGCCGCTGCCGCCTCGCCGGGGACCGTCGCATCGTTCGAGGAACCTTCGATGATTCGCAAACTGGAAGTGGATCCCGCGACCACGGACGCGTCGGTCGAACGTTCCCTGCGGCAACTGGCCCAGGAATGTCGCCGGAATGTTTGGTCTCGAAGCGCGTTACGCACGCGATGGACCGATCTGAATCGGCGACTGCCTGTTTCGATCGGCACGCCGTCGTCATGGAGTGAGGAGTACGCGGGGGACCCCTGTCCCCAGTCGGCGATGGCGTACCATGCCGAATGCCTCTCCACGATCGATTGGCACCGGAGCGAACCATCCAGTCCCGGCGGGACCGGCTTTCCCCTGAAAATACTCTACCATTTGCGGATGCTCGAATTGGCAATCCGCCTATCCTCGGATGAAGCTCTGTCCGAATGGCCTACCGTCACCGTCGCGTTGGCGTACGAAGATCCTTCCCGTGCCCGCCGCTCGCTCGATAGCTGTTTGAATCAAACGCATCCTCCCGCGGAGATTCTCGTAGTCGGTCCACGGCCGCCCGAAGACACGCGGGACGAATTACCTTCGACCGTTCATTGGATTGTCCAGCCGGGAATCACGCCGGCGGATGCGCGCAACCTTGCCCTGGAGAACGCCTCGGGAGACTTCATTCATTTTCTCGATGACCGTCGGGAACTCCAGCCGAACGCCATCGAGAGAAAACTGCAGGTCTTTCATCGCGTCCCGAGCGCGCGTTTTGTCTATTCGCCGGAGGAGTCCGAACAGGCTAGCGAGTCAGGGAATCAAGCAGGCTCGGTTCTGGACGACCGTTCGTTCGTTGGTGATCCGATGCTCGCTGCGGTTACGCGAATTCCGTTCTCGTTGGGCACGGTGCTCATGCCCCTTTGGTTCGCGCGTCAGGTGGGTCCGTTCGAGAACGAACTCGGTCGTTGGGAGGAAGCTCGCTACGCGCTTCGTGCGGCTTTGCATGGCGTAAAGGCGATCGCGTTGCGATCGGGAACCACTCGACGAATTCCATTTAAGCCGCCGTCCCATCGACGATTGGCGGAAGAGGCGGCTTGGGCCGTGGAGACTGACTTGCTGTCCGCGGCCGAGTTGGCTCGGTCCCCGCGCATGTATCGTTACTTGGCTCCCCTTTTGACTCGCGCGACGCAATTGCTCGATGCGGGGTTTGAAAACGGCATGTCGACCGCCCTCTACGAGGACTTTCACGAACGGATCGTCGCTTTTGAAGCCGGCGTGGGATCGGGTAAAGGGGTGGATGGCCAGGTCGCGATCCTTCTGGACCAGTTGCTGTTTTCCGTTCGGCGGCTGGCCCATCCCGAAAACGGTCGACCGTGCGCGACCGCCTTGTTTCATCGCGATCGGGAGGATCGACTGCTTGATCGAATCGAACATTCGCCGCGAGTGAGTGGCGCCGATCTCCGTCGTTGGCTTCCGGAGATTCCACCTCAACCCTTCGCGCTTCTTACGCGCGGCGAGAAGATCGCGCTTCGATTTGCCTTGGACCAGCTCCAGAATTCCGTCCTCTTGGGCGAGATTTCGGTTCAATTTCGCGCGCTCCATCGCGTCGGAATTGACTATCCCGGCCATCCGTTCGAAGAAGATTGGAACGGCTTTGCTCGACTGGAACGTGTGCTTGGCGAACATCATGCCAAACGGTTCTATCGCCAAAAGATCATCCGGTCCGGCTGGCACTGGCTCGGCCAGGCGCGCCGGCTCCTCAAGGGAGAGCCAATACTGGCGGCGGGATAGCCTCCTCCACCATCCTTCGATCTCTCACCTCCATTCCGGTCCGCGAACGCTTGTTCCCCCGCGTCGATTTCTCGATACTGAAACTCGAGAGTGACCATGGAATGGCCGAGGATGTTACGGGGACGGTACGATGAAGTCGCATACGGAATACCTTACGTTCAACATCCCCGCGCGGATGGACTTTCGCAATATCACGCCCGAGGTGGAATCGGCGGTCGCGAAGAGCGGCGTTCGAGAAGGAATCGTTCTCGTCAATGCCATGCACATCACGGCGAGCGTCTTCATCAATGACGACGAACCAGGCTTGCACGCGGACTACAAGAAGTGGCTCGAACAGTTGGCACCCTTCGACGCTTCACCCGCTCGGTATCAGCATAATCGCACGGGGGAAGACAACGCCGACGCGCATCAGAAGCGGCAGATCATGGGTCGCGAAGTGGTCGTCGCGATCACCAACGGCAAATTGGACTTCGGCCCCTGGGAACAGATCTTCTACGGCGAGTTCGACGGTCGGCGTCCCAAGCGAGTTCTCATCAAAATTATCGGCGAATGACCGCCTCTCCGCAAAGTCGAAGAACCGTAATTCGCCGGGCGCCATGTCCCACGCTTGCCGCGGGCATGCGAAGTTCAAGTGTCATTCGCAGATTAAGAAGATTAAACAGATTGAAAGATAATACTCTGCCGCTCGGAAAGCCTCGGAATCGTAACCCAGCGAGCGGCGCGGAGTACCGCTATCTCGCCGGGGCCCAGGTTCCTGCGTTTTCTTTAGCTCCTTGGCCGCTCCGAAAGCCTCGGAACCGTAACCCAGCGAGCGGCGCGGAGTACCGCTATCTCGCCGGGGCCCAGGTTCCTGCGTTTTCTTCGCTCCACTGGCGGCTGACCCATTATTCCTTTACGCTCTCCAGGGGAGACCTGAGCCGTACGAAGTTGGCGGCCATGCCGCGGCAACGGGATGTCTGGACATGGTGGGAAGGTATGCCCCCGAAAGGATTTCGGATGTTGCCAGGGTCCATTGGGGGTCAGAGGGCGCGGATTCAAGAAACTAAAACGGGTTTTCCGTCGTCTATGGAGTTAGGCCATTTCGCATCGAAGTTGTCGCCTTCGAGGTGGCGAGTCGGTTCGTTCGCTTGCCCGTGAGGGGGAAGCCATCGATCGACACAGGCACGTCATTAGCCAATCGGCCCCGGGTGGACAAAGGGACAGGGAGGGGATAATGTCTCGGTTTTTTGCCATTCTATTCTGCGTAGTCTCAGCGTTTTCGCTTGGAGTCGTCATGGTGGCCCAAACCTCGCACGCCAATCCGCCGCTCGACCGCGAGGAACTTCGCAAAGAGGCGATCGCGGCTTTCAAAATCAACTCGTATGTCGAAGCGGCCAAGAAGGGAACCGCGTTTCTCGAACTCATGCCCCCTCCGGACCAGTCCGCCGACATGAAGAAGTTGGTGGGGATCGCGAGGGTCCGGCTGGGGGAGATGGCACCAGGCGAAAAGTTGCTCCAAGACCTTGTCAAGGTGGACAAGAGGTGGGCGCGCGATGCCGAAGTCGCCGAGGCATTGGCACAAGTGGTTTTGCAATCGAATCGACCTTACGACGAAGCCGTCAAACGGGTTGACGCCGCCGTTGCGCTCTTTGTTGCCGAGAACAAAAACAGCAAGGCCGCCGAACTCTTGTTCCGATTCGCCGACTATCAGCAAAACAATATCTATTCGCATCGATTTCGGCGACGACAGGAGGATTTTCGCAAGACGCTACTCGTGAACGTTTCGCGAATCCTGGCCACTTACGATCGCGTTTTGGATCTTCCGCTTCCCATGCCGGATCAGGTGCGCGCTTTGGAGGGAAAGGCGAATGTGCTGCGAAATCATGGCGGCAATTTCCAAGACTTTCCCCGGGATCAGTGGCCGAAGGAAGTTATCGCCAAGTATGACCTCTCCAAACCTTTTCCACTTGCCATTCAGTTCGAAAGGGAGATCGTGCGCCGGTTCCCGACTCAAGCGGCGGCGGCAGCCGCGCTCCTTCGCATCGGCGAAACCGACGAAGTCCATCTCCACGACTACCTCGCCGCATTAGCGGCGTACGAGGAACTGCTTAAAGGCTTTCCCAAGGGGGAACAGGCTCAGCAAGCGAAACAGAGGATCGCCAATATCAAGGCGCCACATTTATTTCTCCACGTACAGGGGGTAACGCTTCCTGGCAACCAGCCGACGTTCGGTTGGAATGCCCGCAATATCGAGAAGATTTCGCTCGCCGCCTATTCGGTGGACCTTTTCGACGTCTTGCGCAAGGTCGAGCGACTGGATGAGATTCATCGCTATCCCTTGGCTTCGAATAAGCCGGTCACGAGTTGGTTCATCGACACCGGGGACAAGCGAGATCATCGCGAGACGCAGAGTGGAGACAAACCGGCCGTCGCTCCCTTTTCGGAGAGCGGCGCGTACATCGTCGTCGCCTCCGGCAAGACGCCCGATGACAAGGCGATCGAGGCACATGCCCTTTTCGTCGTCAGTCGACTGGGACTCATGGCGAAGACCGGCAATGAACGTAACGCGTTCTTCGTCATGGACGCAGTGACCGGTAAGCCGCTTGCCGACACCAAGCTCCTGATCCAGCGGTTCCTGGGAACGAAGCAGGTCCCGGTACTCAATCTCACGAAGTTTCTTTACGCGTATGATGAATCCACCGTGCCCGACAACGGGTTGGCGGAGATTCCCACGAAAGACACAAAACCCGACGGCAATCGGGAAAGGCAGTATCTCGCCATCGCCCGGCAAGGGAAGGACTACGCCCTCTCCGACGGCGGCTACTTTTGGTATTGGTGGGGATTTCAGGAAGGGAATCGCGCCTATAGCTACACCGATCGGCCCGTGTATCGACCGGGCCAAACCGTTCGCTTCAAACACATACTCCGCAAATACGAAAAGGGAGTATACCAGCCGTTCTCCAGCCGCAAGGTGAACGTCAAGATCGTCGATTCCCGTGGCAACGCGGTTTACGAACATGCGCTAATCACGGACGAATTTGGCGGCATCGATGGCAGTTTCGAGCTTGCCATCGAGCCGCCGCTTGGCATGTATCACACGCAGTTGACGACCGATGGCAACGAGGGATTCGAGATCGGCCCGGGCGCGAATTTCCGCGTCGAGGAGTACAAGAAGCCGGAATTCGAGGTGACCGTCACCACGGAAAAGCCAACATACAAGATCGGCGACGTGATGAAGGTGAACATTCATGGCGAATACTATTTCGGCGGCGCGGTTCCCGATGCCGAGATCCAATTCACCGTTCACCGCGAGACCTATTATCCCGTCATTCCCTTCCCTCGTCCTTACGGGTGGTTCTACGACGACATGGGGGAGGGAGGCATGTTCCGCGGTCGGGCTTACTGGCCAGGCTGGCGGCCCACACACCGCGATCTGGTCAAGCAAGGGAAGTTGACCACGGACGCCTTTGGAAACGCGGTCATTGAAATCCAGACGGAAGCCTTTCAAAGCACGCCGGACGCGGACCTGCGATACGTCATTGACGCGCGCATGGTGGACAAGAGCCGCCGAGAGATCGCCGCCTCTCAGAGCATCAAGGTGACGCGGCAAGCGTTTTCCATCGCGCTCGAACCGCAGAAGCACCTTTACCAGCCCAAAGACCAGGTTCGCGTTAACGTCAAGGCGAGGAATCCGAACGACGGTCCCGTGAGTTTTCGCGGCACGTCGATCCTTTCCTTTGTCACGCAGCGCGAAGTGCATGGTGAAGATGGCAAAGTCAAGACTCCCGAAAAGCTCGAAGAACTGTCTCGCAAGGAAATGGTGGTCGGTTCCAATGGCGACGGTGAGTTGGCATTCAACGTCGATCGCGAGGGTTACTATAAGGTCGAGGTCGAAGCACCCGATCCGTTCGGCTCGAAGATCCGGGGAACGACTTACCTTTGGGTGGCGACTTCGGGTGGAGAATTGGCCCATTACGCCAATCGCGACTTGGAAATCGTCCTCGACAAACAGACGTTCCAGGCGGGCGAGACGCTGCGGATGCTCCTGACGAGCGAGCATGCCGATGCTTATGTGCTGCTTACCGCGGAAGCCGATGATCTTTACTGGAGCAAAGTCGTCTACCTTCCACGGAAATCCACGACCGTTGAATTGGAGATCCCGAAGAGCTTTCAGCCGAACGTAACACTCAAGGCGGCATTGTTCCGCGACAACAAGATCTTCGCGGAAGAGCGGCCAATCTATGTCCCGCCGGTCGAAAGTTTCCTCACGGTGACGCTGAAATCGCCCAAGAGTGTCTTCCAGCCTAGGGAGGAGGCGGAGATCGAAGCGGTTGTCACCGACCATGAAGGGAAACCGGTGTCCGCGGAGCTTTCGCTCGGCGTCGTCGACGCCAGCGTCTTCTACATCCAGTCGGAGACCCGTGGCGACATTCGCAAATTCTTCTATGGCCGGCAGCGACCGCTCATGGTCCGTACGTCCAGTTCCTATGCCTTCCAGTTCTGGGGGACGGGGCGAGCGGTTTATGCTCGGCGGACGGGGAGGATGGCGTTTGGGGCGCAAATGGGAAATCTTGAAGCCGAGATGCCAACTCCGATGGCGGAAGCTCCCGCCTCTCCCGCCTTGATGGCAAAGTCCGCGGAAGGAGGACAGCGCGACGCGGCTGCGGACGAGAAGATGGCGGAAGCCGAGATCCGCAGTGAGTTTCCCGACACGGTCTTTTGGGCCGCCCATCTGGTGACCGGTAGCGACGGGAAAGTGACAACCAAGATCCGGTTCCCCGATTCCCTCACCACCTGGCAACTTACCGCCATCGCCGCGACCAAGGAGACGGCGGTTGGCGAAATCAAGCTGGAAGTCCAGACCAAAAAGAACATTATCGTTCGGCTTCAGTCGCCTCGATTCTTTGTCGAGAAAGATGTCGTGACTCTGAGCGCCATCGCGCACAACTACCTCGATCAGCCGAAAAAAGTCCGCGTCAGCATCGAAACCTCCCCCGAACTGGAGTTGTCGAAGGATGCCTCCAGTGGGTCAGCCTCCCCGCAGGTGGTGGAAATCACGGTTCCGCCCGGCGAGGAGAGAAGGGTTGATTTCCTGGCGCATGCTCGGCGAGCGGGAAACGCGACCGTGCTCGCCAAGGCGCTGACCGACGTCGAGTCCGACGCCGTGCGAATGGAATATCCGGTTCTCGAATACGGAGCCGAAAAGCTATTGGCGGAAAACGGAACCATCGTTGGCAAGTCGGAAGGGGAGGAATCGCAGGAGGCCACCCTGAAGATTCCATCGGAAATACGTCACGGATCGCAGCGGCTCATCGTCAAGTATTCCCCCACGATCGCGGGGGTCATGCTCGAATCGCTTCCTTACCTGCTCGACTATCCCTACGGCTGTACGGAACAGACCATGAGCCGGTTCCTGCCGGCGGCGTTGACCGCGCATACGCTCAAGAAACTTCACATTGAACTGGGAGACCTCCGGAAGATGCCCATGGAGGATCCAGAGTTGTCGAAAAGGCTGGAGAAGCTTCGCAAAAGTCCCGTTTACGACGCGAAGGAGTTGGAAAAGATATTGGCGGCGGGAGTCAAGCGATTGGCCGACTTCCAGCAGCAAGACGGGGGCTGGGGATGGTGGAAGAATGACAGCTCCAATCCCTATATCTCCGCCTATGTCGTTTCCGGTCTCGCGACCGCGAAGGAATGCGGCGTCAAGATGCCCGAAGGCATGTTGCCTCGCGGCGTGGCATTTCTCGAACAGCGAGCTCTACAGGCGGAGCCCATCACTCGCTATCCGTGGCAAAGGGCGGAAGACGTCGCGGTTCGCGTGTACATGCTCCAAGCCATCGGCGCTGCCGACAGGGCCAGGCTTCGCCAGCCGAACTTGTTGGCAAAGCTCCGAGACGCTTTTTCCAAACGGGACGCGCTGGGGGATTATTCGCGCGCCTTGCTTGCTTTGGCGCTCCATGACGCGGAACTTCGCGAAGAAGAAGAGATCGTACTCGCCAACATTAAGGATCGGGTTCGATTGGACGACGCGACCGGATCGGCGAGTTGGGGCAAATATGACGACTACCGGTATTGGTATGAATCGGGAACCGAGGCCACCAGTTTCAGCTTGCGTGCCTTGATCGCGATCGAGCCCTCTAATCCCCTCATTCCCAAAGTGGTTAATTGGCTACTGCGTCATCGGCAGGGAACTCGTTGGTTCAACACCAAGGACACCGCTCTCGCCTGTTACGCGCTCGCCGACTACCTCGAGATCACGAACGAACTCGATCCGGATTTGACGATCTCGATCGCGGTCGACGGGGTGGAAAAGAAGTCGGTGCGGGTGACCCGCGAGAACCTGTTTACCTTGGATGATGAACTTAACATCAGCGGTGACGCACTTGGCGTCGGGAGCAAGTCGATTCGCGTTTCGCGAAAAGGCAAAGGCAATCTTTACTGGAGCGCCTACGCCACCTTTTTCACCAAGGAAGAACGGATCGCGGAAGGGGGCAATGAGCTCTTCGTCGCGCGCGAATACCTGCGGTTGATTCCCAAAGAAGTGGAAAAGAAGCGAAAGGTCTCTCAGATCGGAGGGGGAGAAGAACGCGAGGAAACCTACCGCGAGATTGACTATGATCGGGTACCGCTCAAGGAGGGAGATTCGCTTAAGAGCGGCGACCTGATCGAGGTGAATCTCAAGATCCGAGCGAACAACAACTTCGAATATCTCATTTTCGAGGATCCCAAGCCCGCGGGATGCGAGCCGACGGAGCTCAAGAGCGGATTTACTTGGGGTGACGGGCTCGGTGCTCACATGGAACTTCGTGATGAGCGGGTTGCGTTCTTTGCGACCTACCTGAACCAGGGAACGTACGACATCAAGTATCGACTGCGAGCGGAGATTCCTGGCACCTTCCATGTGCTCCCAAGCCGCGCCGAGTGCATGTACACTCCGTACGTCCGCGGCAACGGCTCCAGTCGAGTTGTAAAGATCGTCGAGGAACCACAGGCGAAGGAGTGACGTCGAAACGGCGAACGGTTTGTAGACCTCAAGCGGAAGGGCGACCGCTCTTTCGCTCCTCGAGGTATCGGCCGAGGGCGTCTTTCCAATCCGGGGGTGGAGTTACGCCCGCCTTATGGAGTTTCTCGTTGGAGAGGACGCTATACGGGGGGCGGCGCGCCGCGGCGCCGAATTCCGCGGACGTGATCGGTTGGCATTCGACCGCATGTCCGGCTTGGCGAAAGATTTCGCTGGCGAAGGCATGCCAACTGCTTTGACCACCGTTGGTGATGTGATAGAGGCCATATTCTTTGGTCATCAGGAGTTGGGCGGCCGCCCTTGCGACGTCCGCCGTGTAGCTTGGCGTGCAGATTTGGTCGCTTACGATTCGCAAAGGGCCTCCCTTGGCCGCGAGGCGAAGCATCGTTTCGACGAAGTTTCCACCTTTGCCGCGCGATCCCTTCACGCCGTAGAGGCCGCAGGTACGAAGAACGAAATGCCTCTCGCAATATGTTCGGACGGCATATTCGCCGGCAAGCTTTGAACAGCCATAAACGCTGACCGGTCCCGGGGCGTCACAAACGGTCCAAGGTTCACCCCGGCCGGGTTCCAATCCAAAGACGTAGTCCGTGCTGAAGTGGCATAAGGTCATGCCGGCGGCATCACACGCCTTGGCGAGGAGCCTGGGGCCAAAGGCATTGACGGCATAGGCTTGTTCCGGTTCGGTTTCCGCCTGATCGACCAGGTTGTAGGCGGCGGCGTTGACGAGCGCGTGAGCGCCCGTGGCTTTAAGCCGATCCGCGAGATCCAGTGGACAGTTGCCAAGGTCCAACTCCGCGCGCGTCCAGGGGAGGACTTCATGTTCCGCGAGTGACTTGGATAAATCGTGCGCGAGCTGACCACCCGCTCCAAGCAATAGGATCTTCATGCTCGTTCGCTGTTCCGAAGTTGAGTTTAAGGCTTCTGGTCGGTTTTGGGCTCTTCAGTAGCGGGAGGTTGTGGTGGATTCGGGGCCGCGGGTTCCGACTTGGGAGCGGGACTCGCGCTGTCCTGGGAATCAACCGATGTTTCCTGCTTCTTCTTTTCGTCTTCCTTCGAGTGAATTTCGCCCGGGTACCCGACGGGTGGTCCTTCCGGAGTGGCGATGCCGATGGCAGCGACTTGTTGGGCACGCTTTTGGTCCGCTGCCGCCTTGTCCTTGTCCCCTTTCGCTTCCCAAACCTTGGAGCGAGCGTAGTACCAATCGGCTCGGTCGGGGACTCGTTTGATCGCCTCGTCGAAATCGGCGAGTGATTTGTCGTAATCCTTGAGTGCGAAATGGGTCATCCCTCGCCAGTAGACGGCGAGGTTGTTTTTAGGCTGCTTCTCGATGGACTTATTGAATTCCACGAGCGCTTGCTCGTACTTTTCGAGTTCCGCGTAACAGACGCCACGCCAGTAGTAGACCCGTTTTTCATTCGGATCCACTTCTTGCGCCTGGTTGAATTTTAAAATCGCTCCTTCGAGGTCGCCCCCCTCGTAGAGCATCTTGCCAAACTCGAAGGGAGTCTTCTCAACCTTCTTGGCGTCTTTCGTATCGGTTTTTTGGTCACTGCAGCCGCAGAGCCCGAGGACAATCCCCAGCAAGGCCCAATGCTTCATCGCCAGTTCTCCCTCTGTACGGATGAAAGACTTTTATACCATGGCATGCAGATGAATGTCTAACAACTGAAACTATTGCCGCACAGAAAAGTAATGCCGTGGCTCGGCCTGCTTTGCACCAAGACCCGCCAAGGGACCGGGCCGGAAAACACGGCGTTGCTTTTCTGGAGCTTCAAAGTCCAAGGGACAATGGAAGAAGCGGAATGTCACTCGCAAAGTGCTAACGGACGTTGATCGTCACGGATGGAATTGATTCCATGTCCCCGGCTCATCGGCTTTCTCATGGCGAGGAGGGGGCATGTTAATGCTCGCCGAGCAGGCGACCGATTCGCTTTCGGTGATATTCCAATCGTTCCGCCGAGGTCATTTGCGAGAACTTGGGAGGTCCCTCTTTGCCTTTTCCCTTGCAGCCACAGGAGCACTTCTTGGCACCGCTCGCGCCACAGGAAGAAGGACTCGTTGCCGCGACGGTCGATGCGGCTGGGGCCTGAGGAACCGGCGTCGGCTTGCTGATGGAGGGGTTTCCCGAGGGATTCAAGCCGGGAATGCTTATCGTCGTGCCGCTCCCGCCATAGCTCATCACGCCGGTCGTGATCACCAGGTCCTCTTCGAGCGAACGGTGAGGCCGAATATTCAGCCGCTGGAGCACGCCGTGATAGGCGCGTACCGCCTCTTCCGGAGAGACGACCCCGTCGACGATAAGACGGAGAAAACGAATGAAGGCGAATTGGTTCTCCGCGTTGTTGATCTTGCGACCGAAGAGGGCAACCTTTGCCCCATACTTCTGTGCTTCGGCAATGAGCTTGAAGGCGTCGTAGGTCGTTCCGGAAGAGCCTCCCAGAATGCCGATTACCAGCGAGGGATCGTAGCGGAAAAGTTCCTCCATCGCCTGGGGCCCGTGATACACCATTTTAAGGAAGAGGGGTCTGCCGGCACCAACGACTCCCGCGAGCGATCGAGCGATCATGTCGTTGATGAAGCCGCCAAGCAGATTGGGTTCGACGCTCGGTAGGTTGGGGTCGAACACCTCGAGAAAGTAACGAAATCCCTTCCGCTCCGCTTCGGTTCTAAATTCCTTGAAGTTCTCCAGGGTCTCGAGATCTCGGGAAGTGGAGTTGGTGAAGGTAACGCTGTACAGACCGAGATTGGCGCCCAGCTTTCGTTCTTCGGGCGAGCAATCCAGGTGTCCACATTGAATGTGGTCGACGCTCGCCGAACGGAAGGGAACGGACGGATCCGCCAAATACTTGCCACCCCGAACGACGAAGATGTCGCTGGTGTCATTCGCGCGGGCGGCAGGCGTGACGGGGCTGTTGTCAAACATCCGTTCGCCGATCGTCAGAATCTCGTTGGTACTCGCCGACATGAGCATGATGTCGACGAGTTCCTGACGAACCACCTCGCGAATCATGTCCCGGTATTGTTTGAGCGTGCGAAAGCGCACTTCGCCGGGATGCGCTTCGGGGGATTGCCCCGCGGCGCCGATGCCGAACGCCATGTCCGCGTCCTTGGCGTCGGCGATGATGAACTCCCTGCAGTTGGGGTTCGCGTGGATGGCTCGGAGTTTTCGATCGAGGGATTTTTCCATCGGACTCTTCTATCGTTGGCTTTGCCTGGTCCATCTGGTCGGCCACTCCGCCGAGCGGTTCCGCCGAGCGGTTCCGTTCAACGCAATCCTCGCTCAACGTCCGCCGAGAACCTGGTTCAAGGTTTGTCGGAGAACTTGCGCGGATTTCTGCAGTGCCGACTTCTCCTTCGGCCACAGTTCGATTTCCAATTGTTCCAGGGCTCCGGCGCGGCCGACCACGGTCGGAACCGAGATGGCGACGTCATGCATGCCGTATTTGCCATGCTGGAGCGTGGAAACGGGAAGTACGCTCCGCCGATCGAGCGCGACCGCTTCGACCACTTCGCGAATGCTGATGCCGACCGCGAAACCGGCGCCTCCCTTGAGCTTGATGACTTCCGCCCCGCTCCCCCTGGTGCGCGTGAACAGATCGTTCTGGAAACTGGGGGTGACTCCCGGCCATTTTTCGATCGGCAAGGAGGCGATGGTCGCGCTCGACCAGATCGGGACCATGCTGTCCCCATGCTCGCCGAGGATCATGGCGTTTACCTGGGTTGGCGCGACGCCGAGTTGCGCGGCAATGAGGCTGCGAAAGCGCACCGTATCCAGTTGCGTTCCCAGTCCAATGACCCGCTGCCAAGGCAGGTTCAGTTCCTTGACCGCGAGATAGGTGAGAATATCGACCGGATTGCTCACGACCACGACGGTGGCGTCCGACTTGAGTCCCGCCTTTTTGGTGTCGGCGAGAATCTGCCGGAAGAGCGCGACGTTGCGATTGATGAGGTCGAGCCGGCTTTCGTCGGGTTTGCGCCGAAGACCCGCAGTGATGACGACGAAATCGCTCGAGGGAATATCGCCGTAGGTTCCGGCGAAGAACGTTTGGTCGTTCACGAGCGCCGCGCCATGCTGGAGGTCGAGCGCCTGCCCTTTGGCGACGTCGGCGTTGGCGTCCAAGAGAGCGACGTCGCGAATTACGCCACTGAATTGGAGCGCGAACGCGGTGCAGCTTCCCACAAGTCCGCCGCCGCCGATAATGCTTGCCTTCATGCCGTTTGTCCCAAGGTCTTGAGTACTTGTTCGGTGATCATTTGCACGAGGGCTTCGAGATCTTGGCCGCTCGCGTTATGGTTCACGACTGGGGCTGCGGGAGCGGGCTCGCTGGGGGCTGGTTTCGTCCGGGGAGTCAAGCCGGAACAACTGTTCGAACTCGTCACCGGGGGCGGGAACGCGTTCGGCTGGGGCACGAACTTGCTATATCCTTCGCGGAACAGGCTGTTGCCGCAGAGATCGCAGTCCTCCATGCGAAGACGGGGATCGTCGATCTTCAAGCGACGCTTGAACTCCATCAGGTCGCTGACGTTTTGCTCGTTCATGTAATGCAACGGGCCGAGTTGATGCGCCAAAAGCAGAATTCGGCAGTAAGCGTCGATGATCTCGGTGTTGAAGTACGCCGTCATTAGATCCGCGGCGTACGCGATCGATCCGTGGTTCGCGAGGAGAACCGTGTTCGCGTCATGCACGTAAGGGAGAATCGTGTCCGCGAACTGTTGCGTTCCAGGCGTGGCATAGTCGGCGATCGGAACCTCGCCGAGAAACACTTCGACTTCCGGCAAGACGCATTTGGGAATCGGTTCCCGGGCCACGGCAAATGCCGTTGCGTGAGGCGGATGACAATGGACGACGCCGTGAATGTCCGCGCGCGCTTTGTATACGGTCAAGTGAAGCAGCGCCTCGCTCGTCCGTTTCTTGGTCCCGGAGAGTTGCTTTCCTTCCAGATCGATGATGCACAGGTCTTCCGGCTTGAGGAATCTTTCGACACGCCGGTCGGCGTGCACAGAATGCGATTCTCGCCCAAGCGGATGGTGATGTTTCCGTCGTTTGCGGCGGCGAATCCCCGGTTGTAGAGCCGGCGGCCCACTTCACAGATGGTTTCGCGTGCCTTCCATTCGTTGATCATGCTATGCCTCGGTTCAAAAAAGCCATTGCTCCGGCTTGCCGGTCGCGCGTTACGCACGAGACGTCACGCGTTCCCGCTCGCTATCGATTCCACCGTTCGTTGATCCAATCTCACTTCGTCTAAAATACAGGCGTTGTAGGCGTCGACGGGGACCTTCTTGGGGAGGTAGGGAAACACCGCCTCCATCCCCTCGGAAATGCCGATTCGGTCTCCGGCCCGCGCTCCCAATTCGTCGATGACCACCAGTTCTTCCGCTTTGCTCTGCTCGTCCTTGACGAGCGAATCGAGATCAAAGGGCACGGCAAGCAGCCAGCGTTTGCCCACCAAAGAGGGATGGGCGCTCACCAGCGACAACTTGCCAATCACCTTTCCGATTCGCATTCTCGTCTCCGATCAATCGTCTTCGAGCCCGAGCGTCGTGTAGCGAACGGGAGAGTTCTCGCTTCCCACCAGTTGCCGGGCATATCGACCGTCATTGGTGAGCAAGACCGTGGCGCCAATGCCCGCGCCGAGCGTGTCGACGATGAGGATGGGGTCGCCATCGACCTGCCCGTGTGCGCCGAGCACGACGCCGACGAGCATGCGGAATCCTTCCATGGACGGATGCTTTGCCGTCGCGATCGCTTTTCCAATGATCCGTGCCCGTTGCATGAATCCGTCCGCCACCGTTTCGATTGCCCATCGACGCGACGCGCGTCTGTCATCCCAAGATCCGCATGGCACCACCACCGATCGTGCTCCGGCGTTGACGGGTGAATGTCAGCGGCGAGGTAACCCCTTCGCCGGTGGGGGTCGCGATGCTGAAGGAGAGGTGTCCTTCGCCGCTCGTTCCTCCCAATCCCGCCGTCGACGGGGCGTTTTGGATGAACAGCGTCGTGTCCATCGCCCGCGCCATTCGCGTCATGGACTCGACGTTGCGCGAGTGCATGACCGCCGTGTGGCGATAGTTGTGCTCGTATTTTTTCGCGAGTGCGATGCCGGCGTTCACGTCGGATACCCGGACGAACGGCAGGAATGTCGTCATTTGTTCGTGATCGACGAAAGGGCTTTCCTCTCCCGTTTCTCCGAAGAGGACCTGGATGCCGCTGGGGATGGAGAGCCCGATTGCCTTGGCGAGATCCGCGGGATCCTTGCCGACGTACTCCTTGTTGAGCACCGTCTTGCCCGATCCGTCGCTCGCGGGCGAAAAGACGACCCGTTCGAGGTCGCGAATTTGGCTGTCGGTCAAGCGGTAGCCGCCGTGAGCCGACATCGCGGACAGCAGCGACTCGAAGATCGAATGGACCGCGAAAACTTCCTTTTCGCCAATGCAGAGCAAGTTGTTGTCGTAAGCGGTGCCGAAAACGATCGACTTGGCGGCTCGTTCGAGACAGGCGGTTTCGTCCACGACCACCGGCGGATTGCCCGGTCCCGCGACGATCGCGCGTTTGGGGCTCGCCAACGCCGCGCGGGCGACCGCCGGGCCTCCCGTCACCACGAGCAAGCGGGCATCGCGATGCTTGAACAGCGCCTCGGCCGATTCAATGGTCGGGGGATCGATGATGGTGATCAAGTTGTCGATGCCGATGGCGGATCGGATCGCTTCATTGAACAGCCGCACGCCATGCTTGGCGATGTTCGCGCCACTGGGATGCGCGTTGAATACAACCGTGTTGCCCCCGGCGAGCATGCTGATCGAGTTGCTGGCGAGGGTCGGAAGCGAGTGGGTGACCGGCGTGATGGCGGCGATCACTCCGAAGGGCGCGTATTCCCTGACGGTGAGTCCAATATCTCCGCTCACCGAGTCGGTCTTGAGCCACTCGACGCCGGGCGTTTTTTCTCCCGCGGTTACGAGCTTTTCGATTTTGTGATCGACCCGGCCGATCTTGGTTTCGTCCATCTCCATGCGGCCGAGCGGGTCGCATTGTTGAATGCAGATATCGCGGATGCATTGGATCGCGCGTCGGCGATCGTCGATGGTCTTTCGCTGAAAGGCTTCGAAGGCCTCCTTGGCGGCGGCAACGGCGTCGTCGACGCTTCCGTGCACGCCGGCAGAACCCGTTCGCCCGCGGCCGGTCGATGGAGTGCCTAGCGGCATCGCCACGCGAAGCTGGGCGACCACCTGCTCGACCACGCTACGGACCGTTTCTTCGCTCATCGTCAGCATGTTGAATCGCTCCTGGTCTTACTTGTTACTTGTATTCGCGTTGAAGACGTCATTGCCGTAGGCGGTCACCTGATTGACCAGCGCCACGATGGCGGCATCGACCGGCAGCTTCGCCGTCTCTTCGGTTTGGCGAGCGCTGGAGCCCTGAACGAGCAGGACGATCTCCCCTTCGCCGACCCCGACGAGATCGACCGCGACGAACGTGCGACCGACGCCGACCAACGTCTTTTGCGTGGCGGGATCGACGCGAAGCGGCTCGACGGTCAGCAGCTTCTGACCGACCATCGACGCCACCTTGTGGGTCGAAACGACATTTCCCGTAACCTTCGCTAGAAACATGTCTCGTCACCTTCTCGACGGCGATCGACAATCCGCCGGGTTACTTACTCTTCAGCCGCTCGTACGACTGCCGCGCGACCACGATCTCTTCGTTCGTGGGCATGGTCCAAATCTGCGTTCTGCTCGCGGCGCTGGAGACGATCACTTCTCCCTTGGCGGCGCGATTCTTCTCGGGATCCAATTCGATTCCGAAACCTTCCAGGCCGGCACATACACTGGCGCGGATCGAAGCGGAGTTTTCACCGATTCCGCCCGTGAAAACGATGGCGTCCGCGCCACCTAGTCGGACCAGGAATGCGCCCAGGTAGTCCCGGATCGAAGCGACGAAGACGTCCATGGCGAGTTTGGCCCGCCGGTCTCCTTTCTCCGCCGCCGTCTCGATGTCGCGAAGATCGTTCCCGGCGCCGCTGAGGCCCGCCAGTCCGCTATGCTCGGCCAGCGTGTCGAGCAACTCCTCGAGCGATTTGCCCGTCTCGCGAAGCAATACCGGCAAGGCGAACAGGTCGAAGTCCCCGACCCGGTTGTTGTGCGGCAAGCCGGATTGCGGACTCATGCCCATGCTATTGCCGAGACTCTTTCCTCCGGCAATCGCCGCCAGCGAACTGCTGCCACCCAGGTGACAGGAAATGACGCGGAGATCGGCGCGTCCGCTCACTTCGGCGATCCGGCCGGCGATGTAGCGATGGCTAGCGCCATGGAAGCCCCACCGCTGGATGCCGAATTTCTCGTACCACTCGAACGGGACGGCGTAATATCGATGAGCGTCGGGCGCGGTTAAATGGAACCCGGTTTCGAAGGCGGCGACGAGGGGCAGCCGGGGAAACGCGGCGCGGAGTTGGCGCATCGCCTTGAGGTAAGGCGGATTGTGGGCGGGGGCGACGGCCGAGAAAGCCTCCATGGCGTCGAGAACTTTCTCGTCGACGATCTGCACGCCAGAGAGTCCCTGGGCGTGGACCGCCTTGAATCCGATGGCCGCGAGCTCGCTCGCGTCCTTCAGGCAACCGACCTTGGGGTCGGTGAGCTGCTTGAGGCACGCGGAGACCGCGGCCCCGTGGTCGGGGACGGGGGCAATGACTTCGACGGTTTCACCGCCGGCGAACACATAGGACCGGGAGTTGGGCGCTCCAATTCTCTCGACGCCGCCCCGCGCGAGCAATTGCTCGCCGGGCATGGCGTAGAGACGGTACTTGAAACTCGTGCTGCCGATGTTGGCGACCAGAACGTTCATGGCTCCATCCTCCAAGCGTGGTATCGCGGATACCGTCCGCGTTTACTTGGCGAACAATTCGACAATCGCCTTTTCGGGTCGTGGGATGATGTGGGCGCTGATTAGTTCACCGTTCTGGGTTGCCGCTTGCGCGCCGGCATCGACCGCCGCCCGAACCGAACCGACGTCGCCACGAACGAGCGTGGTGATGTAGGCGCCGCCGATCTGCACCTGGCTGATGACCTCGATGTCCGCCGCTTTGCACATTGCGTCGGTGGCCATGATGTGACAGACCAGTCCGCGGGTTTCAATGAGGCCGAGAGCCTCGCCGCTATTTGCCATGGATTCTTCTCTCCTCGTATTGGTAACTCGTTGTCTAGCCATGAAACCGGCTCCTTGAATCTTCCGATGCGCCGCTTCGGATTAGTCGGCTCCGCCGGCAGCCTTCGTGAGTCCGGGCAGCACCTTGTTGAGATCGCCGTGCGGACGGGGAATGACTTGAACGCTGAGCACTTCGCCGACCTTGCTGGCGGCGGAGGACCCGGCATCGACGGCGGCCTTGACGGCGGCGACATCGCCGAGAACCATGACCGTGACATATCCCGAGCCGACCTTTTGCCAGCCGAGCAGCGTGACGTTAGCAGCCTTGAGCATGGCGTCCCCCGCCTCGATCAAGGCGATGAGGCCTTTCGTTTCGACCATGCCCAGGGCCTGGATCTGCGTTGACATGAACCTTCGCTCCTTAACAACCTTGGGTGCAGTGCACCCTTACCCTTGTGATTCACCCTTGATCCCGCGGCGCCTCGTTTTCACCGACGCCGGAGGCTTTAATCAATGCTTCACCAGTTCCACGAGGGGAGCCTTGGTGAGATTGACCGCGTTCCCCTCGTCCGTGTCGAGGTGGACTTCCAATTTGAACTTCGGGCCATGCCGGACCAGTAAGTCGTTGAGCACCGCACCGCAGTTTCCATGGATCTTCAGATCGACGCGATCATTGGGCTTGATGCCGTAGAAATCGAGGTCGGCGTCGCCAACGTGGACGTGGCGTTCCGCGCGAATGACGCCGTTTTCAAGCTTGAGAATGCCAGCGGGACCCTGCAGATAAACACCGGGCGTATCGTGATGATCGCCGCTCCGACGGACCGGCAGGTCGATGCCGAGAGAAATTCCATCAGTGAAGGCGAGTTCCACTTGCGAGTAATCCCTGCAAGGACCGAGGATGCGGACATTGGGGAGGATTCTCTGGCGTGGGCCGATCACGGTCACGGTCTGCTCGGCGGCGAACTCACCCTCCTGGTAGAGTTCCTTGAAAACGGTCAATTTGGCGCCCGGGCCGAACAATGTTTCGACATCCTGCTGTCGCAAATGGACATGCCGTGCCGAGATATTGACCACCAGCCGAGGCGCATAGGTCCCGGTCGATCCTGAAGTCCCCTTGACCATGCGGTCGTAGACGACTCTGCGAACCACGGACTCGATGAGTTTGCGATCCAGCTTGGGGGCTGCCACGGTGCTCATGTTTTCTCCTGCCCGGGAGCCGCCGTTCCGCGCGTCCCGGCAATCACGATTTCCACATTCGAACCGACCATCGCGAGTTGTTCGTCCGTGACCGCGTCGTCGACCACGATGCGATGGATGCCGGACCAATCGTCGAGGAACGCGATCGCCTGCTGGCCAAATTTCGAATGGTCGGCAACGACGTTCGTCTCGTTGGCGCACTGCATCATGACCCGTTCGGTTTCGACCAGGAGCAGGTTGCCGTTGTAAAGCCCTCGCTGGGTAACCCCACTGACGCTCATGATCAGCCGGTGCACGTGCAACTCCTGCATCGCCTGCTTGGCCATCGACCCGAGCGCGACGCCGGTTTTGGGGTACACGTAGCCGCCGATGAGCACGAGATCGGTCTCGCGGCTGCTGGCCAACAGGCTGGCGATCGGCAAGGAGTTCGTCACGATCTGTAGCGATCGACCCACGAGATGGCGAGCGACCTCATAGGTAGTGGTTCCACCATCGAGCAGCACCGTTTCGCCATCCTGAATGAGATTGGCCATCCGCTGGCCGATCTTCTTTTTTTCCTTCGATTGCCGACTGGTCCGCTCGTCGAACGCGGGGAGTACCGCCGCTTCCGCGACCGCCATCGCCCCACCATGCGTCCGCCGCACCAGCCCCGCTTCATGCAGGAAATCGAGATCCCTGCGAACCGTGGACTCCGACACCCCCATGTGAACTACAAGCTCGGGAAGTGGTACGAATCCGCGTTGGTTGACGATATCTGAAAGCTTTTGGCGTCTTTCTTCCACAAGCATATCAGATAGCGCCCGTCACAGTGTCCCTTGTCTCTCTATTTTAACCGTATGTACCTATTGTTACCCAAAACTTGACGCATTTCAATCATTTTATTTCAAACGATATCTCCGTTTAATCAAAAACGATCAATATTAACGAAGATTTCGCATTTTCAAGATGGGGGGCTTGAGAGTAGTGTTCTGGATGAGAAGACTGTGTGGAAGACAACGAGTAGGAGGATAATTGTCCTAAACCTATTTAAAGAGATGGTTTAATGTGTTAGCGATGGGTTGGTCTGAAGGAAGGAATGGATGGCGGTGGCGGCTGCGCGGTTGCCGGCGGGCGTCCAGTGTGTGTCGTCCGGCCAGTAGAGCAGGGCGCCACGACGGGCGCTTTCCCTCATGGGATCGGTGAGGTCCAGAAAGCAAATCTCGGGAGAGATCGAGGTAAGCATTTTCCTCAGGCGAACCGGGAGATCGCTTTCTCTCCACGAGAAGCATTCCGAGCCGACGGGAAACGTGCAAAGCTCATGATAGACGCGGAACTTGGTCGGTATATAGACGACCAGGAGTGATATTCCTTCGGTTTTGAGGAGGTTCCATGCGTCGAGGAATACTTTTTCGGCGACGGCCAGTGAACGGAGGTTCTCGTCGTCCATGGGTGGATCGGGGTAATACAGATAGATTCGCGTCGACTTACCGTCCGGAGCGTGGAAGTCGGCGGCACGTTGAAGTCCGTCAGGAAGTCGCGCCGGTTTTCCCCAGCGGTGGAATGCCGCCAGCAGGGCGTTTTTCGAAAAGCTCCGAGCAGGAAGCGAATGAAAACTCGCGGAGGTCCCAGGCCAATCTTGCATGGCCGTCTGGTACCGGCGGATGTCCGAGAGGTCGTTTCCCGAGAAAAATGCCCAGATGCAGAGGCGAGGCTTGAGGGGCAAGCCGTATCTCTTGAGCACGATCAACTCTTGAATCGGGCTGTACCAGAGTTGGCCGAGATTGGCCACGACCGCATTTTGGTCCTTTTCCAACAACGCCGCCAGAGTCTCCGATTGCGATACGGAGGTTGCCTCGATCAGCGAATCTCCCACCAAAATGATGTCTGCTTTCTTTAGATCCGTTTCATTACGAAAGCCATTGCAATCATAGCGGACATCGTAGGGATAGCTCGCGCGCTCGGGGACGTGGAAGTGGTAGGCGATATCTCCCCCCTGCTGAATTCCGACGAGATGTTGGTGCGGCTTGTGAACATGGAGCAACTCCGGATCCAGCCGGTTCAAGGGATTTCGCCAAGGTTCATCCCCCAAAGTCCCGAACACGAGGCGATAGTCGACGATGCCCAAGGCCGCCCCGCTCTCAAGGAGTAGCCAAGCGGCTAGGAGGGCAAACTGAAGCGAAAGAAGCCGAAATAGCCACTTGCGGTTGGGGCCACGGGCGAGCAGCAACACGTTGATCAGCAGAACGGCGTACGTGAGCCCGAGTTGAATCGCGAAGCCTTTGGGGTCCTCGGCCCCTCGTGACCAGATGGCGATGATCGGCAGGGCCAGCGTGGCGAAGGCCAAGCAGCGCAAGATTTGGGAAAAACCGGTCGCCATCGTCGGGGCCTCTTTTGGAAGTGCCGAGATCGATCGCGGCAAGTCCATAAGGTTATTGAGGTTAATTCCTAAAACGGGCCTTTTGGGGCGTGGGTACATCTCCTGAGCTTCAAAAGAGTCTTTCGCCCTTCTCCGAGCGGTCCACTTTCTGCTCCGTTGGCGTAGTTACGAAGAGCGTAAGTGATTGCCATTATTTTGTCCCGTTTAAGTATCGGGGAAGCAATAAGCAAACGTAGCATGACGCCAAAAGACCTGTTTGAAATACTGGTACGGGAGCATGCGGGGACGCTGACGTTGTATCTGCGATCCGTGGTGCGTGATCCTGCGCTGGTGGACGACCTGTTTCAAGAAACGATGTTGGTCGCATGGCGAAATTTGGAGCGGTTCGATCGGAGCCGACCGTTTGGGCCATGGTTGCGGGGGATCGCGGCGAAACTTGTGCTGGCGCACAGGAGAAAGAGTCCGCGGGCGCCTTTGCTGTGCGAACATGATGTCCTCGAGAGGTTGGACCTGCAATTTGAAGCATTGGGTAAGCAAACGGGCGACACGTTGGAGGAGAAGCTCGAAGGATTGAGACAATGTTTGGCGGCGCTACCTGAACCCTACCGAGAGGCCGTGCGGCTGAGATATCAGGAAGGGTGCAAGGGAGAAGGATTGGCCCGGCGATTGGAAGTATCGCTGGAGAACGTGAAAAAGAGACTTCAGCGGGGCAGAGGAAAGCTCCTGGAGTGCTTGGAACGAAAACTAGGGTTGGTGACGTGAACGAAGAAGCGTACCCCATGCCGAATCCTCGACCGACAAGTTCGGAGGAATGGATAGGAGAAGTCCTGGACGGCTCGACCCTTGATCCCACCGGCGTGCCGCTGGCGGACATGGATCGGTCTCGTCTTGCGGATGTTCTCTTCCTGGACTCCTTGTTGCAGGAGGTCCATCATTCGGATTCCCAGACGGTGGAACAGCGCGTGCAGCGAGTGATGGCGGCGATCGATCAAGAGGCCGGAAAGCCGCAGGAGTCCGAGGAGGTTGCATCCGTATCCAAAACCAGTCGTCGTCGTTGGCTCGTATCCAGTTTATCGATGGCCGCGGGAGTTGCCGGGGTGGGGACCGCATGGTTCTTTTCCGGCGCGAATACCGCGACGGCTCAAGAGGCGCTTGAGCTGGCGCTCTTGGAGTTCAAGGTGCCGGTCGATCGGCATTATCAGATTACCACGACGCTTGCCGGACCATCGGAAAACAAGATCGTCTCGGACCTTTACGTGCAAGGGGGAGAAAAGTTCGCCTTGCATCAGCCCACTCCCTTGGGAACGCACCTATGGATCGGAAGCAATGGCACGAAGGTTTGGTTCGTGCCAGCCATCGGTCCGGTCTTCGTCTCCAACGATCCCGCGGAGGTTCGCCAATGGATCGAAGATCGCCAACTGCCGGTCCCGTTCCTTCAAGTTACGGCCATTCTCTCCTTGATGGCCCGCGACTACGAATTGACTTTGCAGAAGCCGGAATCGTTGAACGATCATCCGGGCATTCGTTGGCAGCGGTTGCGGGGAACACGAGAAACGGCGCGTTTCCTGCTTCCGAAAAGCATCGACGTGTGGGTACATCCCAAAAATGGCGTGGTTGGCCGACTGGAGTTGAACTGGTTCGTGCCCCAGCGTGCATTCGGTCTTAAGCAAATTCGATTCGATCTTGCGAGTCAAGCTCTACAGCCCGCGGACTGGTACGACGCATCGGCGCACTTCGAAGAAGGTCGACCGGTCCTGGAACTCTGATGACTCCTGGTGTTGGGTGACGAAGAAGTTCGCGGCGGGCGGGTTTTTTCCACCGTGTCGCGATAGGTCGCGCGTTGAAACGCATCCATGTTTCGCATGGGAGGAAGTACCGAGATGAAACGGACGACGGCAAAGCAGCCATTTTGGGGAATGCTTGTTGCCCTGAGTGCCATGGTGCATGGCTTGGCGGATGCGAACGCGGAGACCTCCTCCCTTCCATTGGCGAAATTGCCGAATGCCGTCCTTCCGTCGGCGGAGCGAGAACAGATTCCGCTTTCGAAGCTTCGAGGGACCTCGGGGACGGTGATGATCTTCGTCTCCACGGAGTGTCCCCTTTCCAACGCTTACATCCCGACCATGCATCGCCTGGCCGAGGAATTCGAACCCAAAGGGATCAAGTTCGTGCTCGTCAATCCCAATGAGGGGCAGTCTCTCGAAGCGATTGCCCAGCACCGCGAGGACTACAAGATTCTTCTGCCCTGTTTGAAGGACGCGTCGGCGGAGTTGGCCAAGTCGTTTGGGGTGAAGCATTGTCCCGAGGTCTGCTTGTTCAATGGCGAGGGTACGCTCGTCTATCGGGGTCGCATCGACGATCGATACATCAAGCGAGGCGGCGCGCCTCGGCCGATTCAAGAAGAGAGTCTTCGATTGGCGCTCGCTGCCGTGACATCGGCAAACGCCGTTGCCAAACCGATCACTGAAGCCGTCGGATGTCCGATTTTCGTCGCCTCCAGCCGGTCATTATCGACGCAAACCGATACTCATGCCGTCACCTACCATGACCAAGTCCTTCGAATACTACAGAAACGATGTCAGGAATGTCACCGTCCCGACGGCGTCGGGCCGTTCGCCCTGATGACGTACGATCAGGCATTGTCCTGGGCGGCGGATATCGAAGCGTATACCGCGGATGGATCGATGCCGCCTTGGAAGCCCGCGGCGGGACATGGCGAATTTCAAAACGTTCGCACCATGCCGCGAGAGGAAGTCGAGTTGCTCGCGCGTTGGGTGCATGCAGGCTGTCCGGAGGGCGACCCCGCGAAGAGTCCCGCGCCGGTGGCTTTCTCCACCGGCTGGACCATGGGTGAGCCGGATTTGATTCTCACTCCCGACGAAGAATATGAATTGGCCGCCGATGGCGAAGATGTTTACAGGAACTTCGTCCTCCCCACGAACTTCGACAAGGATATGTACGTCTCCGCGTACGAGATACTTCCCGGCAATCGTCGGGTGGTGCATCACGTCTTGATGTATCTCGACAGCCAGGGGATCAGCGAAAGGCTGGACGCTCGTGATCCGGGGCCGGGCTATACCTCGGAATTGGGCCTGCCGGGATTTCTTCCCAGCGGTGGACTCGGCGGATGGGCGCCCGGAAATCTGCCGCATGCCCTCGAGGATGGCGTTTCTCGGTTGCTTCCCAAGGGGGATCGGGTGGTGATGCAGGTTCACTACCACAAGTCCGGCAAAGTGGAGCGGGATAAGACCAAGCTCGGGCTCTATTTCGCCAAGGCACCCGTCAAGCGAACGGTGGGCGCGATTCCCGTTCTTCCCATGGACGCTCGGTTCGGCGGAATGCGGATTACCGCGGGAGATCCGAACTACCGCGTCGTCGCCTCGTTCCATGTCGGATTGGATCTCGAGGCCATTACCATCACGCCACACATGCATCTGCTCGGCAAGGACATGAAGGTCTGGGCGAATTACCCGGACGGCACCAAGGAGCCGCTGATCTACATCAAGGATTGGGATTTCAATTGGCAGGAAACTTACAACTACGCCAAGCCGGTCAAGCTTCCTGCGGGGACGAGGATCGACCTGGAGGCACATTTTGACAACTCGGAAAACAATCCCCACAATCCGAGCCGTCCACCGAAGATGGTTACCTGGGGTGAACAGACGACCGAGGAAATGTGCATCGCCTTTCTGGAAGTATTGAGCACGAAAGAAGCGAGTCCGGGGGAGCGAGTTTTACCTCCGGATCCGGTCGAGATCATGAAAGGGCACCTGGCGAAGTCGATCCCTGGCTTGGATCGACTGATTAAAACCAAAGCTCGATAACGGCGTCGATCACCAAGAAAGTTGCGGGAGAAGTCCCTCGCGATTTCTCCCGCGAAGAGCAATCTCTCACCAAGTCAAACGCCGTTGATGTCGCCATCGACGATCCCCGTGAAGCTCGACCGTCGATCGGCGTTCTTCCGCCTTCGTTAGCGAGCGACTGGTTTCGATATCGACTAACGGAGGGACTCGAGTGGCTTAAGCCGCATGGCGGACAAGGCCGGGACCAGTCCGCCGAGTAGCCCCATGGTGAGAGTGAGCAAAAGGCCCAATAGTATCGTGTTGGTATCGACGGTGAGTTCAAGGATGACGGACTTACCGCCGCCCCC
Organism: Planctomycetota bacterium; assembly: GCA_046350335.1. Lineage (GTDB taxonomy): Bacteria > Planctomycetota > Planctomycetia > Kolteriales > Kolteriaceae > JAXMAQ01. The sequence goes on along the minus strand of JAXMAQ010000028.1, from coordinate 60,600 downwards.
TTGGCCGCCGCTGACGATGCTGGTGGCCGTCCAGCCATCGGCAAGCATGCCGACGGCGCAGCCGATCGCCCCTCCAATCAAGGCAAGCACCATCGATTCCAGCAAGAATGAGACGAGAATCTGCCAGCGCTTGTAACCCAGGACGCGGAGGACGCCGATATCCTTGGTTCGTTGGCTGATGGCGGCAAACATGGTGTTCATGACGCCGAAGACGCCGCCGATCGCCATCACGACCGCGACAAAGAGGATGGCGACGAGAAATTGTCGATTCGTCTCCGATAGCTTGGAAAAATACTCCGTCTCGGTTTGTGCCTGGAGCGCGGATTTCTTGAAATTCGTGGTCAGTTCATTGGCGAGGGTCTGGGCGCTGGCGGCATCGGCGGTCCGAGCAACCACCGAGGTGTACGTTTCCTTGCCGAACATCGGACCGACGATCGATCGCTTGGCCCAGATTTCCGAGCCGAAGGTCGACCCCGCAGATTTCATGACGCCAACGACGATCCATTTTCTGCCGCCGAGTTCGAAGGTATCGCCGGGCTGCAATTCGATCTTGCCCTGGTCCTCGCCGAGAACTTGCGCGACTCCTTGGCCAAGGACCGCCTGGATAGCTTGTTCGCTCCCCTTCTCTCCTTCCTTCGCCGGAAGTTCCTGGACGCCGGCGTTGGAGAACCATTGGCCTCCTTCAAACAACTCCAGACCATGAACTTTCCCGGAAATCACCGGGTCATCGATGCCGCGAACTTGCACGAACCTTCGATTGACGTTGCGGCCTGCGGACTTCGGAATGGGCTGGTTCACCACCAGGTAAACCTCCCAACTGCAAAGCGGCTTCTCGGATTCGTCGCGCAGAATTCCCGGCTGTTGTGCCAAGTCGCTGGAATCGCTGAAGCTGAGGTTGCTGAACAGTTCGTCGACCGCGCCGTCCGAAAGAATGACCACGTTACCCGGCTGGCCACTCTCTTCCGTCATCTTGTACATGCCGTTGACGAACGCGAGCATGACGGTGAGGAGGGAAACGACGAGGGTGAACGCCATCCCCGTCATGATGGTCGTCTTCCATCGAACCAAGAGATTGCGCAGGTTATAACCGATCGGTACCTTGCCCACCAACCAGCACAAAACCATGATGGCGAGCAAGACAGCCAACGGAATGACGAGTTTCGGGGAGACGTGTGATAGAGCGGTTGGTGCCATGGGTCATCCATTGAAGAATTAAGTCGTTGCCAATCCAAGCCGTGACGGAAGTGCGTGGGTTTATTTCCCCTGGGCGTCGAGTTCCTGAATACGAATATTTCGCCAGCTTACCTTGCGGGCGTCGGTCGCATTCCCCACGCCATGCACCTGGAGCGCGATGAATCCCTTGGGCGTCACGCCATCCTTCAGGTCGGCGGCGGGTACGCCATTGAGGAAGGTCTTAATCGAGTCTCCCTTGCATTCGATGCGGAAAGTATTCCATTCCCCTTGTTTGAATGCTTTTCGCGCTGCTTCATTCTCTTCGAGATCCTTCAGCCAGCCGCGGCGCGCTTCATCGTAGATGCCGCCGGTCCACGAGCGTTCCGAGGGGTCGATTTCAACCTGGTAACCATGAACGCGGAAAGGGGGAATGATCTTCTTCTTGCCCCCCGTCTCGACGGCCATCACTTTGTCGAAGTGTTGGCTACGGATTTGAACTCCCGAATTCAGGTTTGGATCGACCTTGAACTCCAATTCGAGGATGAAGTCGCCGTAATCCCTATCGGTGCAAAGAAAGGAGTTTGACGTATTGGGGACACTGGTGCCGACAATCGCGCCTTCGACAACGGCGTACTTGGCTGCCCCACCTCGCTGCACCCATCCATTCAAGGTTTTGCCGTCAAAAAGCGGCCGCCATTCTTCTTCCTCTGCGGTTGACATTCCGTTGAAGGCTAGGGAGATCCATGCCACTTGCGCTAAACGGACTACGAATTTCGCGTGCAAGATGGTCACCTTTCGTCGGCTAACGGAGTTCGGACAATAAAAACGACTTTCGAACTTCCATGAATGACCCACCTTGGACTGGTGGTGGGGTCTGCGAGGTCTCTTCTAGTCTTCCGCCGCTTTTCGCTTTTTCTTGAACTTCTTCGCCTCGGCGACTTGTTCTTTATTGGGCGTTGGCATGGGAGCCTGAATCGATGTTCGCCAGGCGAGGAGCTGGTCGCGGAGCTCGCGCGCCTTGTCTGGCATTGTATGGGCAAGGTTCTTGGTTTCCCCGATGTCTTCGCGGGTATTGTAGAGTTCTAAGTGGCCATCCTCCAGGAACTCGAGCAGCTTCCAGTCTCCCGAACGCACGACGCTCACGGGAGTCGTTCGCCAATGTCCCAGTCCGGCTCCCAAATATCCCGGAAAATGCCAATACAGGTTACGTTGGACCAGCTCCTGGGTCGGTTTGCCGAGCAGCAGGGAATAGTAGCTGACGCCATCGAGGGTTTGCGTTGGTTTGGAGACTGCCGCCAACTCGAGGAGCGTGGGATAGAGGTCCACGCTGAGGATCGGAATTTCGGATTCGGTTTGCGGCGCGATCTTGCCTGGCCAGCGGAAGATGTAGGGGACTCTGATCCCTCCTTCGTATAGCATTCCCTTGCCCCCCTTCAGTGGTTCGTTGTCGGTGATTTCCGAGGTCTTGAGAACCCCTGCTTTTTGGTATCCGCCAACGCCACCGTTGTCGCTCGAAAAAATGACGAGCGTGTTGTCCGCGAGTTTTAGCTCGTCCAAAAGCTTCAAAATCCTTCCGACGCTTTCATCCACGCTGTAGATCATCGCGGCGTAGGTCGGATCGCGATGTCCCCCTTCCGCCTTTTTGGGTTTGAACTTCTCGATGAGATCGCTTTTCGCTTGATGGGGAGAGTGGACTCCGAAGTGAGGCAAATAAAGAAAGAAGGGCTGATCCTTGTGCCGGCGGATGAAATCCTCGGCTTTGTCGGTGAGAAAGTCCGCGAGGTAAGTCCCCTCTGGATAACTCACCTTTGGCGTGACTTTGAAATCAAAATGTTTGCCCGCGGAGACCAGTGCCTCGTCGAATCCGCGCTTCCTCGGGTGGTTTCCCCCATTGTTACCGAGATGCCATTTTCCAAACATCCCGGTCGCGTAGCCGGCCTGTTTGAGAGCCTCGGCGATGGTCACACGATCAAGTGGGAGAACTTCAACATTCTCGACCGGGCGCAGAGGCCGCGTCTGCCAGGGAAATCGGTTGATGTCGCCTACCGTGTACACGCCGGTCCTCGGGCCGTATTGGCCGGACATCAAAGCCGCGCGCGTGGGTTGGCAATTGGGTCCGCAAGTGTAGCCGTTCGTGAACCGAATCCCTTCGCGAGCCATGCGGTCGATATTGGGTGTCTCGTAGTACTTCGACCCCTGGCAGCCGAGATCCGTCCAGCCCAGATCGTCGGCGAGGATGAAGACGACGTTCGGTTTTTCCGCGCCCCACGCGAACGTAGCTAAAGTGGTGACTATCGAGATGGCCAAGAGTTGTCGTCGAAACATGCATGAACTCCCTGCAATATCGTGAAGACTGGGCAAAGCCTCGAAGCGTTCCGAACGGCTAAATCCCCGCCTCGCCGAACCAACGATTGAACCTTACTTTGCCAAAGAGTTCAACCACCGCGGGACTACTCAAGGTTCGCGAAAGGAAAAGAATTCCCCCGCGAAAAGGGATCGAGGCGGTCATGCGCGGAGGAAAGTTATAGAGCATCAGAAAACTAAAGCGGCGAAGCCGCATTGAACTCCCTCTCCCGCCGGGAGAGGGCCGGGGTGAGGGGTTTCTTTTTCGCATGGCAAACATGCGCGCACGCCGCGCGCATCTTACGTCCTAACAACGTAATGTCGTATTCGCCGGCCCGGTCGCTTGAAGAGCCTTGGCGCTAGCCGCATTACTCGGCGTCCATGAATTAGTACCGGGCCCCGACATTACTTTTCCGAGCGGCAATAATCGGGACCGACCAGAGCGGCAATCAACGTTCCGCCTGACAAAGGCGCGGTTTTAGGTTGCAAGTGAAAGCGGTGTTGCGATCTTTGCGTGAAGTATTGCCGTTTAGGGACCGGTTAGCCGAGTTCCGCGATCGGCTGGGCCTCGCTGGGAAGCACCGGCGTCGGTCGACCGGAGACGTCGGGCACGAACATATTCGGCGAAATGCCCAGGTTCTGGTATACGGTGGCCAGAACGTCGTGGAAATGGATCGGCCGATCGAGCGCGTAGGCGGCACGAGAATCGGTCGAGCCGATCACCTGGCCCGTCTTCATCCCGCCCCCGGAGAACAGCGCGCTATTCACCGGCGCCCAATGATCGCGTCCTGCGTCTTTGTTGATCTTGGGAGTTCGGCCGAACTCTCCCCAAACGAGCAAGGTGACGTCCTTGTCCAAACCTCGGTCGTAAAGATCCGCGACTAATGCGGAAATCCCCTGGTCGAAAGCCGGAAGCCGATCGCGGAGAGCGGCAAAGTTGTTGCCATGCGTGTCCCAAAAACCATACGCGACGGTCACGCAACGGACCCCCGCTTCCACCAGTCGGCGGGCCATGAGCAATTGATCATTCCACATCGGAGCCCCGTCCCCCAAATGGTTGGGGGAGCCCCGCCCATACCGCTCGCGAAGTGCCGGCGGTTCCTGCTCCACGTCAAGCGCCTTGACGAGCGCGCTTGAAGAGAGCACGTCGAAAGCGCGCTGGTACATCGAGTCCATGCCCTGCGTTTGCACGTTGTCGATGTCTCTGCGGAATTGGTCGACGCTCGCGAGCAATCGCCTTCGGTCGCTGAAATGGCGAACGGAAACCTCCTTGAGTTGCATGACGGCCAGGTCGTCGCCGCGAACGGTAACCGGACCATGCTGCCTGCCAAGCACCCCGGCGCCCAGCGAGTTGTACGGCCGATGCTGCATCACCGGGAATAGATCGACGAAGGGAGCAACGCGGGGATCGGTGGGGCCTAGCACGCGAGCGATCACGGAGCCGAAATTGGGCTTTCCTTCCCGTTGGCTTAGTCCCAGGGGATAACCGGTGAGGTTTTGAGCGCTCGAATGCTCGTCGATCATTCCAACGATGGAACGAAGGATGGCGATCCGATCCATGACGGCTGCCGTCTTGGGAAGCAGTTCGCCCACGTCGATGCCGGGTACGTTCGTCTGGATTGGCTTGAACTCGCCCCGAACCTCCTGGGGCGCATTTGGCTTCAGGTCGAACGTATCTTGATGGGCCAGTCCACCGGAAAGGTAGACCATGATGACCGATTTATGGGATTGACGAATACCCGTTTGTTGCTCGGCGTGGAGGATCTGAGACAAACTCAGCCCCCCCATGGCAAGGCCGCCGATCTTGAGAAACGATCGCCGATCGACTCCGTCGCAATATCGATGTTTCGGGCCCATGAGGGTCAGCATGCGGATCTCCAGGCGGGACAAAGCAGCGATTCAAGTGTACCGGCGAGGGGGCGATTGGTAAAGAAGATAATAAGCATCATAGACGTAGTGACTTGGGCCGATCGAGGTGAGATTCTTGCAGCAAAGCAGACCGGTCCACGACATTACTCTACGAAGCGGTTATAGGATTTTGGTTGGCGAGCGTGCAGGTTTGGCCGACATCGACGCTCGTCCAGTAATCAAGATTAGGCGGGCTTGGCTTCCCGGCTTCGACCTAAACCAGGGGAGTTTCGAATCTTGGAATCAGAACTGGAACAGGTTTTGCCGGGAACGGTCGGTGCTCGTACGCCGTTCGGGAAATCGCTGTTGCTTTACATGGTAATCGTCACGGTGCTCATGACGCTTGCCCCATTCCGGTTTTCCTGGCCTTCTCATCCCCGTGTCGTTTGGTCCGGCGATTTGCATGACCTGATCTGCAATGTGCTCCTTTTCATGCCGCTTGGATTTCTTCTCGAACTATCCATCTCGGGTTCGATGAGTCGCTGGCATCTGCGCGCGTTACTGTTTGGTTTTCTCCTGAGCTCGGCGATCGAGGGCCTGCAACTATTCCTGCCTGGTCGCGTGACCTCGTTTTCCGACGTCGTGACGAATAGTCTTGGGGCCTGGGTGGGCGCGTTTCTTCACGAGAAGGCGGAGCGAAATGTCCGCGGCAGGTTATTGGGAAAACTGACGCTCGAGCTTCCCTTGTCGATCCTCTTCTATCTGGTGGGCGCGCTGCTTTGGGTCAATGCCTTGGCGGCGCGGGACGAATCCGCGCGTCTATGGTTGGGGACTTTGCTGGGCGTGATCGGCGCCATCATACTCGCGGCATTATGGATCCATCGCGTGGGACCGGTCGCGAACATTCCGCGTGGTTCGGTACATTTGGCGGTTGGGGGCTGGTTCCTTCTGGGTTCGCTTCCGGCGGTGGTCGAGGATCCCTCGATCGTGTTCATTTCCATGCTCTTCGCCGTCGGCGTCGCGGAGCTTCTCGTTCGGTACCCAAGCATTCTCGGCGCGGCGCCGGGTAAACGATTCGAGATTCCAACCCTCATTAGAATCGCGCCTTTGTATCTGCTTTTTTTGGGATTGTTGACCTATTGGCCATTGCAGCACATGGGATCAATCGGGTACTGGGAGGGGGAGCTCGGTCTCAACGAGTTGATGGATATTCCCGGCGAGGTTCCGGTCCTGCAATTGATGGAATATATCACGGCCTATTCAATTCTGGGCTATATGGTGGCTCAGGCGCGCGGTCGCCGAGCGGAATCGACTCCCCGTTCGCTCCTCGTCGTCCTCGTCGTCAGTCTCTGCGTCGGTGGAGGGCTCGAGTTGTTGCGCGGCTATCATCCCCATCATCACGCGAGTCTGGTTCGGCTGATCTTGCTCTGCGGATCGGGGGTATTCGGCGGATTTATCTATCGATCGCAGTTGGAGACCGTGCGTGAAATCCTGCGAACCCAAAAACCCAGGGAACAACCAAAGCCGAAGGCACCCCCTCCCGTGATTCGTGGCGGTCTTCGCCGACGAGCTGTTCCCCCACCACTTACGGACCTGCCACCCAAATTGTGAACTCCTCCGAGAATTTCCCGCAGAACCCCTTCATGGATTGGGGGAGCAAGGTTTCGAACGGAACCTATCCATGTAACGGTTCCTGGTTACGCGACTTCGCCAACCGATGAAAAAAAGACATCCGACGGGGTTTGGGTGGTTCGTGGGCTCCCTGGAAACGAACTTCCGCTCCCATTGCCGCTCCGAAAAGTAATGCCTTCGCCTGGCTCGCTTCGTGCCAACGCCCCAAAAGTGAACCGGCCGGAAAAGGTGCCATTACCTTTCTTGAGCTCGATAGCCATCTCCGCGTCAAGGAACTTGAACACGCGCGTACGGCAACCGTCAAATTTTGTTTACAGTTGAATGAAGACTCCACCCGCGCTAGGGGAATCAATCTTCGATGGTCAGGACGGTGGTTGTCGTTCGGCTACCGTCGGTGCGAATCATGAGCTTTTCACCGAGAAGCGTATGGTGGAGTGAAACGATCCGATGCCCCGCCTGAACCGCGACTTCGTTGCCGGCACTTTGTTGGGGATCGATGACGCCCCAGTCGCCGGAGGCGTGTTTCTCAAGGAAAAACTGGGCATCTTGCCCGGATCGATTGAGAATGGCGACCGCCTTCAGCGTGATGACGACCCGGCCCAACAGGAATCTGGGGCGGGGTGCCCAGCACTCATGAACCCAGTCATAGGCGATGGGAAAGTCGCGCCCATCTTGGTACTTCTTCGACAATCGCATCGAAACCCCCCGGCGCCGAAACTTCCAATTCGAGGCAACGGCGAAATGAGATTCGCCGATTCAGGAATTTTCAGTTGCAAAATCTGTGCCGACGCTTAGGGGATTATGGAACGAACCTCTCGCGAGCGATGGCGAACCTTACCAGCGGGTGGCTGAATCTCTCGCGATGTCCGACGGGTTGCAGGCCGACTGGCATTAGCCCTTGATCTTCTGAATGGCCTCTTTGGCTGCGTCCGCGACGTTCGAATCCTTGTCCTTGGCCGCTTCCTCGAGTGCCGGCAAGGCGTCCTTCGCGGCTGGTCCGATAGTCGCCAATGATTGACAGGCGGCAAGCCGGATGCGCGGATGCTCGTCTTTCAACGCAGTCGCCAAGACGCCAACGACGTCCTTGGTTTCTTCGTTGATCTCCATTTGCAGCTTGATGAGTGTAATGGCGGCCAGCGAGTTCAAAAACGCGTCCTCGGTCTTGGTGGCGTTGCGAAGCGCCGGGATGGATGCTTTGGCGGGTTCGCCGATCTCTCCCAAGGCGTATGCCGCGGACGCACGAACCACGCCGTTCTTATCCGTAAGGGCGGCGGCCAAGGCTTCCACGACTTCCGGGGAATCCGGTTTGATGGCTCCGAGCGCCAATGCGGCCTCGCCCCGCGAAACATTGTCGTCGGACTTGAGAACCTTTAGCAGTGCCGGGACCGCGGACTTGGCGTCAGCCCCCATCTCTCCCAGGACGACGACCGCCCAGTGACGGGATTTATCGTCATTGAGACTTTCCATCACGCACGAGAGTCCCGGCGAGCCGATCTTCGCCAATGCCTCGGCGGCGAAGGCTTGCACGTGTGGCTGATCGTCCTTGAGAGCCTTGCACAGGGAGGGAACGGTCTTCGCCGCGATGGAACCCACGTGGCCTAGTGCACGAGCCGACTCGATACGCGCGCGCTCGTCGGTCGACGCCAAGCCGTTTTCGAGGGCGGTCAAAGCGGATTCCCCGAGAGCCTTGTCCCCTGGCTCGATCCGCAGAACGGCAAACGCCGCCGCCGTGCAAACCACCGGGTCGTTGTCCTCGAGCAGTTTTTTCAATTCCGGCATCGCGGATTTTGCCGGGGGGCCGATCTTTCCCAATGCCTCGGCGGCAAGGGATTGCTGGGCGTCATCTCCCTTGGCCAACAGGCCGACGAGGTCGGCAATCATCTTCTCTTCGCCCCCCGCTGTCGCCTCCTCTTTTTTGCCACCGGCGCAACCGACCGCGAAGACCATCATCCCGAGGACGAACCGAGCCACTGCATTCCTAGTCATACATTGCTCCCGCACGCCGCGTTCCCTACGCTCCCCGCCGCTTGCAAGTGACAAACTCACGAGGTACAAGTATTGCAGATCGTATCGTATAACGGATATACGGTCGTGCCAAAACAAAACTCTCGCTTACCAGACTTCGGTGAGCCAGTTGCGACAGCGTGTCCTCAGAAAAGTAAGAAACAAGAAATCGTCGTTTTTTGACTACGGTAGGTGAGCAATGAAAAAGGTCGTCACGCTCCTTGGAATGGGAATGCTCTTCACGCTGGCGTCGAATGCCCAGGCCCAATTTGGCGGCTGGGGTGGCTGGGGCTATCCCGGGTACGCCAGCGCTACCTCCGGAACCCAAGCCGCGGGGGTCGGCATCTCCGAGGTGATCCGGGCGCGTGGTCAATATGCCAAGGACATTGGCCAGGCGCGAATCCTCGACGCGCAAGCTCAGTCCGCGGAATCCGATGCTCGGCTCCAGCATGTCCAGGACTATTTTGCTATGCGAAAAGTCAATCAGGACTACATGAAGCAGCAGGAAGCCGAGCGTTATCATCCCACCAGCCAAGTCCTGCATCGTATCGCCACCGATCAACTTCCTCCGCGCCTGGCGAACTCGAAGCTCGATCCGAATACCGGAAAAATCACCTGGCCGGAGCTCCTTACCACTCCTGAATTCGCGTCGGATCGGGAGAAGCTGGAGGCACTTTTTTCGGATCGGGCACTCTCGGGTGGTGGATTGGGGACGGAGAACCACATCATGATCGAACGAGAAGCCAAGAACATGCTGGAAAAACTCAAGAGCCATATCCAGGACGTGGACGCGGGCGACTACCTGACCTGTCGCAACTTTATCGAGAGCTTGAGTTTTGAATCTCGATTCGCGGTCAATTAATGGAAGGAATCTCGCCGGGGTGTGTCAGGGGCACACCCCGCGAACCTAATGCCGCTCAGACACGTTATGCCGGGAACTTGTCCGCTTTTCCGCGCAGGCTCTCCAAGTCGTCGGCCCCGACATCGCGACCTCACCATTCGGATGGTCAACCCCCCGAAGCCGTCACATTCCAGGGAACGCGCGTGCTCCGCGATGTTGAGTTGGTCTTTCAAACGCCGCGTCGTGGCTACTCTCGACGTTCATTCTCCCCATTTTGTGCATTTTCTCGCGTTGCAGGGGGATGAAGTGCCCTTGCCGCATTTCTCGCTTTTGTGGTATTTGCACTCTTGAGATTCTGAAGAGCGACGCTGGACAGCGACTTTGGAGAGTCGCCGGAGGATCCGCGTCCTAGGCGTCGCTTTTTCAAGAATCACGGGGGAAAGTCACGCCAGGGGATTCTTCGCGGATCTCCCCGTGCACACACCGAAGACAAGGAAGTCGCACTTGAAGGGCAACTTTAGACGGGCGCTTGCCTTTGGCTGGCCGTACAAAGGCCGCATGATGGTTTCGCTTCTCTGTAGCATCGTGGTGGCGATCTTTTGGGGAGCGAACATCAGTGCGATATATCCCGTACTCACCGTCCTCCTCGAAAAGAAAACCCTCGTCGATTGGGTCGATAACAACATCGCCCAGGCGGACAAGCGGATCACCGAATTACAGTCGGAAATCACGAGCATCGATGACGAAATCAACGCCACGAAATCCTCTCGAGACGAGGCCAAGGAAAAGGAACTGCTCGCCCGCAGGAACCGCAGAATTTCCGAACTCTCCTCCAAGCAGCGCAATCTAGCCTGGAGCAACTCCGTTCGTCCCTACCTGGTTCGCTACACGCCGAACGACAGCTTCCAGACGCTCTGCATGCTCATGTTGATCTTGATCGTCGGCATGCTCATCAAGAGCGTGTTTGACTTCTTTCAGGAGTATTTGGCCGGGTCCGCGGTGAATCTCGCGATCTTCGACTTGCGCAATCGTTTTTATCGCAAGACGATGAACCTCGACCTGACCTACTTCACGGAGAAAGGGACGCACGAGCTGATGGCTCGCTTCACCAGTGACGTCGAGTCTCTTTCCAGCGGCATGCGCGCGTTGTTCGGAAAGGTAATGCTCGAGCCATTCAAGGCACTCAGTTGTTTGATCTTCGCCTGCCTGTTCAATTGGCGGCTCACGTTAATTACGCTACTCCTTTTTCCCGCGGCCGCCGTCATCATGGGGGTCATCGGCAGGTATTTGAAACGACTTTCCCGCCGAAACCTCGAAAGCATGTCCCGGATTTACAAGATCCTTCAAGAAAGTTTTCTGGGTATTCGCGAGGTGAAGGCGTTCACGATGGAACGGTATGAGCGCCGGCGGTTTTTCGAGGAAACGAAACTCTTTTATCACCAGTCCATGAAACTGATCCGGACCGACGCAATCGGCAACCCGTTGCTCGAAGTGCTTGCCATCGCCGCGGTCGCCATCGCTCTTCTCGCCGGTTCGTACCTCGTCATGTCGGGGGAGACGCACGTCTTCGGCATTCGCTTGACCTACGATCCCATTGAACAGAGCATGTTGCTGACCTTTTACGGTTTGATCGCGGGACTCTGTGATCCGTTGAGAAAAGTCTTCAGCGTTTACGGACGCGTGCAGCGCGGCATCGCCGCCTCCGACCGCATCTTTCAATGCTTCGATCGCCAGCCTAAGTTCGTGCAGAAACGCCGGGCGCCGCAAATGCCCCCGCATTGTCGCGCGATCGAGTTCCGCGATGTTTCGTTCGCCTACGACAAGCAGCGGCCCGTGCTCAAGACCGTGAACCTTACCGTCAAGTTTGGCGAGACCATCGCGATCGTCGGGTCCACCGGATGCGGCAAGACTTCGCTCATCAACTTGCTTCCCAGGTTCTACGATCCCTGTGAGGGAGCCGTCCTGATCGACGGCCAAGACATTCGCGACGTGTCCATGCGAAGCCTACGCAACCAAATGGGCATCGTCACGCAGCACACCATCCTCTTTGACGACACGATCTTCAATAACATTTCGTACGGCAATCGATCCGTGGACCCGGAGATGGTCCGCAGGGCCGCTACGGCCGCCTACGCCCATAAATTCATCATGGACTTGCCCCACGGTTACCAGACCAAGATCGGCGAACTTGGAACCACGTTGAGCGGCGGGCAAAGGCAACGCATTGCTTTGGCGCGCGCCATCCTCAGGGACCCGGCAATCCTCATCCTCGATGAAGCCACCAGCTCCCTCGACGTGGAAAGTGAATCGTTGATTCACAAGGCGCTGCGAACCTTCACCAGGGGACGGACCACGTTCGTCGTCACGCATCGCCTCAGTACGCTCGATATCGCCGACCGCATCGTCGTCGTCAACGCGGGTCGCATCGAAGCAACCGGCACGCACGACGAACTACTGCGCGCCAGCATTACCTACCGCCGACTTCACGACGTCCAGGCGAAAGGTGCATAGGTCGAACCAACTCGGTCGGCCATTGATTTACGCGCGAGTGTTGATTGTCCGCCACGGCATTCCCGGATCATGAAGGGATTCTCGTCCGAGCGGCCTGACATGCGGATATTGCGTTGCGGACCGTTGCCAGTAGATCGGGAACGCGGTACGGCTTTTGTAGAAAGATCGGCTTCGAGTCCCCCGGAATCAATGCGGACGCATTTCGCTCATCGAAACCACTCGAGAGGATGATCGGCAACTCCGGCGATCGGTCGCGAAGTTTGTGGAAGACTTCGTCTCCGCGCATCAGCGGCATGGTTAGATCGACGACCACCACGTCGATCTCGTTTTTGAAGCGGTCGTGGAGCCAGACCGCGTCCGCGCCGTTGGTGGCGGTCATGATCCGGTATCCAGCCCCTTCGAGAATTCGTCGCGCCGCGTCGCGGACGACCTCTTCGTCGTCCACCACGAGCACGGTCGGGAGGGAATCGCGCCGCGACGAGAGCGAAGCCTGGTGCTCCTGCGTTCGGAGCGTGGCCGGTTCGGTAACCCGTGGAAACACCACTCGGAAATCGGTCCCAACGCCCCGTTCGCTCTCGACAAAGATCGCGCCTCCATGCCCTCGAACAATCCCCAGGACTGCCGCCAGTCCCAAGCCGCGCCCGGCGAATTTCGTCGAGAAGAACGGATCGAAGATCTTTGGCAGGTTTTTCGAATCGACGCCAATTCCCGTGTCCGTCACCTCGAGCATCCAGTGGACACCCGGGACGAGGTCGGTATGGAACGCCGCGCGTTTCAGGTCGCCGGCGGTCACGTTCGCGAGCCTTGTTCGAATCCGGATCGACCCCGTTTGCTTTTCCAAGGCCTCGGCCGCGTTCGTAACCAGATTGACGAGCACCTGCCGGACTTGCGCGCGATCGCCGAGAATGATCGCGGGTTGCTCCGCCAGGTCGAGCTCGAGAGAGCCGGAACTCGATGCCGCCGCTTCGAGCAGCGAACGCATTTCGAAGATCGTTTCGTTCAGATTGAACTCCGACATCGGGAAATGTGCCTTGCCGGAATAAGCCATCATCTGACCCGTCAATGACGTGGCGCGAGTTACCGCGTCGGTGATGCCGCGCAAATAACTACTCGTCTCGGAACCAGGTTCGACTTCATCTCGCGCCATTTCCGCGTTGAGCAATATGGCCGCCAGCAGATTGTTGAAGTCGTGCGCGATCCCTCCGGCGAGTGCGCCCAGGCTTTCCACCTTCTGCGTTTGCTGGAGCGCGAGTTCGAATTCTCGACGTTCCGTTTCCAGTCGCCGCCGATCCGTGACGTCCACGAGCGTCACGAGCGTGGCAATGGGAGTGTTCCCCTCGCGCATCACCGTGGCGCGAGCAAGAAGAATTCGATCTTCCGTGTGCCTTATCGTTTCCTCGGTGGGTCTGATCGCGGCATCGTCCTGTTTGGAGAAGGGAATCTCTAGCTCGCGTGATTCTTCGGCCAAGTCCAGCAGTAGTGGTTCGAGCGGCGGCAATAGCTCGGTAAGGGAACGATGGTTTGACGAATGGTTGGCGGAGCCCAGATAGGCTTCCGCCGCCCGGTTCTTGTCCAGGATCCGTTGCTTCCGGTCCACGACGAATACCGCGTCCGCCATCTGATCGAGCACGAAGTGGCGAGCCACCGGTAGGATGTCGAATATCCGCACGTGAAAGAGCATCCAGAAAGCGCCGATGCCGGTGACCGCGAAGTAGATGGGCGTCAAGTCCGTGTGCCGAAGCGGCTGGAGTCCAAATACATAAATCGCGTTTCCAATCGCGGGACTGAGCATGGCGAGCAATAGAACAATCTGGCGCGCCGACGCGCGGTCCTTGCGGTCCGCGAGCCCCAACATGACGAAGGTAGCGCCAGCAAGAAAGAGCGAATAACTGTAGACGACGTGGATCCAGAACAGCGGGCCATACTCCACCAACATGACTGCCATTCCACCGTCATCGGTCATGCGCGTGTTGGCGCGGAATAACCCGTGAAGAGAATCGGTGAAAGCGAGCAGGAGCACGGCCAAGGGTTCGAGGAATAAGAGCCATGCGGTTCGCCGATTTAGCCACCCGTCACGGCGCGAATATCGGACGGCGAACACGAACCAGGCTGCCGGAGTCGTCACGATGAAAAGGTAAAGGAAGGTGGAGACGCCACGCCTCCATTCGTGATCCACCAGCGATTTCTCAATGCCATTGATGAGCGTCCAACCGGAAATGGCCGCCAAAAGAAACGTGAAGGAGAGGGCACCGGGAAAGCATCGCCGACGCCAGGAGACATATGTCAGCCACGCCATCAACACGCCGATCACCAGGAACGGAACCGTGAAAGGAGTCGCTTGCATTCGGGGGAGATTCATGATTTCTTCCTTTCGTGGCAATGCGGGCCACGTGCGGAGCTTTTATTTTCTGGGCGGCAATATTCCTGTCGACAGGACATGGGCTTCGCGGGCGTCCATGCTGAACCCACGGGGCACGTTGTTTCCAACGAAGCGAACTTCCATCAAAGACGTGGCGGCGGCGAAACAAAGGATGCGTGGGCTCAAGCCTGATTCGAAGGGACCGTGTAACCAAGCCGTATTGAGTGCATTAAAAACAACCGTACGGCAGCGTACCACGCAAGTGAATCGCCGAGCCAGGATTTACAGTCTCCATCGTAAACCGCCGAGCCACGCGATGTAAAATGGATTTGCCCGTTCTTGTTTTCACGCGTGTTGTAACTGTTTTAATCATTCTCGACTTCAGACGGGTAAGCACCAAAGGCGGGAGATGGAATTCGTCACTGCCGGACTCTTGGCTCGCGTGATTCCGAAAAGAATTGGAACGCACGAGGCGCGGCAGCGCCTCGACCGATACCAACCAGAGAGGTTCTCCTGCTTGGGGAGTGGGAAAGGCTAGTCTCGGCGACGGCGCGGAGCTTCGCTCGCGTACCGCGTGATCATCTCCTTGAGCTCGGCGGCGGAACGTGGGACCTGAATGTTGACACCGGCGACGATATCCTCGGGAGTGGCGTCGAAGGTGTTGTAGTAGTAGGCGTTTGCCCCTCGATCCACCTTGATTTGCGATCCCCCCAGCGACACGCCAACGAACAGTCCTCGACTACGGGAATAGGAATAGATTTCTGCTTGCAGTCGGGCGTCGGTGTCCGCTTCCGCCTGGCGGCCGATGGGGCCGGCGGCAATCGCAGCGTCCACTCCGAGCGCGAACTGGCGACCGCGAAGGATCTCTCTTACCCCCCGCATGTTCATGAATACCAGCACGATGTCCGTCGATTGAGCGCCCGCCTGCCAACCCAGGCTCCCTCCAGTAATCGTGAGAAAAACCGGGTTGCTCCAAGCGCCGTTGTCGTCCCTGGCGACGATGATGCCATGGCCGTGGCGAACCCCGACTACGAACCCCGCCTTCACGACTCCCGGAAAGATGGCGATTCCCTGGGCGCGCCGAAGAAGAGAAACGGGAATCGATCGCGCGGGTATCGCGGTGATTTCATCCAGAACATCCTCGGCGTTGTAAACAATATTGGTTTCCCGTTCGCCTCCCTCGGCCAAGGGGACAAGAAACAGGGTCCCGCCGGCTGCCGCGATGAATTGTCGACGCTTCATGTTTCCTGCCTCCTGCAGCGGATTCCCGGAACGGATCTCGGTCTTCTCGTCATGCCCCGAGCGCGCAAACACACACTCCCCCCTCTCCCTTACCCCACTTCCCCAAATGCGTCAAGGCATTCGATTCTGGCGGACGGCTGGAAACGCTTACCACGAGGGCGATCGATCGAGAAAGTCAAAACGCGGGCTAAGGGATTTGCACTTCCTGCACTCGAGTAAAGGAGCGTCCGCGAAACTCTACTGCAAGCTTGCACCGACCTGCCGTCGGTCGTTTCTCGAGCTTTGAAGAATCGATTGGTCTCTATCGCCCGGCGTTGCCAGAGATCTTGGTGCGCCCATCATCCGATGGCCGAGAAGAAAAATGCCGTGGCCTGGCTCCATTTCGTGGACGCCGCGAATGGCGGCAAGCGCCATGCGACCGCGTCGCGAAAAATGCTGTTACCAAAAGATCGCTCCGTATAAGTTCCCCAATTTCATACACCGAAGAGCGCGTGGCGACGGGCTTGGAAGTCGAGTTTGACCAGCGTTTCTCGCTCCGCAAAGGAAGGTAATTTTCGAGGACCCGTTCCCTTGGCGACATGGATACCCATTTCCGATCCGGACGATCCAAGATTGGAGCCGTACCGCGATCTAAAGCAGAAATCGCGGGAGATTCAGGCGAACTATTTCATCGCCGAGGGGGAAAAGCTGGTTCGCCGACTTTTCGTCAGCCGATTCCCCGTCGAGTCCCTGGTCGTCAGCGATCGTTTCGCCGAGGGAGAGAAGCTGGACTTCGTGGGATTGGACGGGACGAACGTTTATGTCGTCGAACATTCGCGAATCGAGGCGCTCATCGGTTTTCGATTTCATCGCGGGGTCTTAGCGTGTGGTCGCCGCCTGCCGGGAATCGGGCTTGAGGAGCTAGTCAGGCCGGACGATCCGACGCAATTGTTCGTTGTTTGCCCCGTGATCCATGATCCGGAGAACCTGGGAACCATTCTGCGGACCAGTGCCGCGTTCGGCGTAGACGGGATTTTGGTTGGAAATGCGTGTCCCGATCTGTTTTCTCGCCGGATCCTTCGGGTCTCCATGGGTTCGGTTCTCGAACAAAAGATTCATCGAAGCGATGATCTCGGACGGGATGTACAAATACTTCGGGATCGGTGGGGGTTTGAAATCGCCGCGACAGTATTGGAACGAACCGCGGAACCATTGTCAAAAGCGCGACGATCGGGCCGATTGGCCCTACTATTTGGTACCGAAGGAGATGGATTGAGTCAGGAGTGGTTGGAACTCGCCGACCGCCGGCTGACGATTCCGATGGAACCGGGAACTGACTCCCTGAATGTCGCGGTCGCGGCGGGAATCGTGCTTCACCATTTTCTTCGGGGAAGTGACCTGGGGCCATGATCGGCAAGCAACGCAACTGTCCTTCATGCCGAGATTAGCGAACGGTTTCGTTGACTTCCCAGGCGACGCGCTTAAATATGGAGCAAACGGCCCGTTTGTCCGGGCAAGAGGTTCTCCGCGAGGCGGAGACGTTTTCACCATCAGCCTTCATGTGCAAGGACGGTTGCCGGCCATGACGCAAATCGAACAGGCCCGGAAGGGCATCGTGACTCCTGAGATTGCCTTTGTCGCCAAGCGAGAAAAGCTTGACCCGGAACTCGTGCGTTCCGAAGTCGCGCGCGGACGGATGGTCATCCCGGCGAACGTCGTTCACCTCAAGAAGAAACTTGAGCCAATGGGCATCGGGATTGCCGCGAAATGCAAGATCAACGCGAACATCGGCAATTCCGCCGTCACGAGCGACATCGATACCGAGCGGGAAAAACTCCGCACCGCCGTCTCCCTCGGCGCCGACACGGTCATGGATCTTTCGACCGGCGGAAACATCGACTCGATCCGGCAGGCGATCATCGATGAAAGTACCGTACCGATCGGCACCGTCCCCATCTACCAAGCGATTCAGAAACTCAAGAGCGTCGAGGAACTCACGACGCAGATGCTGCTCGACAACATCGAGCACCAGGCGAAGCAGGGTGTCGATTACATGACGCTGCATTGCGGCGTGTTGTGGGAATATTTGCCGCTGACCAAGAATCGCATCACGGGCATCGTCAGTCGCGGAGGGTCGCTCATCGCACAATGGATGATGGCGCACCGTAAGCAGAATCCACTGTACACGGCGTTCGATGAGATCTGCGAGATCATGCACGCCTACGACGTCACCTTCAGTCTCGGCGACGGTTTGCGGCCAGGTTGCCTCGCGGACGCCAGCGACGAGGCTCAATTTGCAGAACTCAAGACGCTTGGAGAATTGACGCGGCGCGCCTGGAAGCATAATTGCCAGGTCATGATCGAAGGTCCAGGCCACGTTCCCATGGACCAGATCAAGATGAACGTCGAGAAGGAAATGGAGATGTGCGACGAGGCGCCGTTCTATGTGCTCGGCCCGCTCGTCACGGACATCGCTCCGGGATACGACCATATCACCAGCGCGATTGGGGCGGCCATGGCCGGCTGGGCCGGGGCATCGATGCTTTGCTACGTGACTCCCAAGGAGCACCTCGGTCTGCCGAACAACGAAGACGTTCGTCAGGGGGTAATCGCGTACAAAATCGCCGCCCACGCCGCGGACATCGCGCGGCATCGGCCGAACGTCCGCGATCGGGACGACGAGCTGAGCAAGGCACGTTACGAGTTCGATTGGAACAAACAATTCGCGTTGTCCCTCGATCCGGAACGGGCCCGTTCCATGCACGACGAAACCTTGCCCCAGGACGCGTTCAAGACCGCTCCTTTCTGCTCGATGTGCGGACCAAAATTCTGCTCCATGCGCATCACCGAAGATATTCGCAAGGGGGACTTGGAAACCATCGAGATCGAGCCGGCGACGGCACGCTAGCCAGCGTCCGCCGCGTCACTAAATCGCGCTCGGCGCACCTGGCGGCGACCGAGCGTGGTTGCATTCTCAGGGTTGGCCGAGGTATCGAAGGGAATCAGCATGCGAACGCGAGCGGCGGTGTTGTACGAAAGTGGAAAGCCTGCTCCGTATTCCCAATCGCGACCTCTGGTCATCGAAGAACTAGAGCTGTCGGGACCGGGGCCAGGCGAAGTGCTGGTCCAGGTGTCCGCCGCGGGACTTTGCCACTCCGATTTGTCGGTTATTGACGGTTCTCGTCCCTGGCCGCTTCCCATGGTTCTCGGCCACGAGGCAAGCGGCGTTGTCCGAGAAGTGGGGAAGGAGGTTCGCGGGTTTTCCTCCGGCGACCACGTGGTCTTTTCCTTCATTCCCGTTTGCGGACGATGTGAACCGTGCGCCGTCGGTCGGCCCGCGCTTTGCATGCCCGGCATTCGCGCGAACGTCGGCGGGATGCTGCTCACGGGGAATAAACCATTTGCCAGCCTCAAAGGCCAATCCATTCATCATTTTCTCGGCGTGGCGGGGTTTTCCGAGTTCACGGTCGTCGCCGCCGAATCGCTCGTGAAGATCGATCCGTCCTTTCCGCTGGACAAGGCGGCTCTTTTCGGCTGCGCCGTCATCACGGGTGTCGGTGCGGTGGCAAACGCCGCCAAAGTCGAGCCCGGAGCCTCCGTCGCCGTCTTCGGAATGGGGGGAGTTGGCCTCAGCGCCGTCATGGGCGCGCGCGCCATGGGAGCCCATCCGACCGTCGCGGTGGACGTTCTCAAGGATAAGCTCGAGGGGGCCAAGGCGGCGGGCGCTTCCCATGTGATTGACGCCAGTGCCGGCGATCCCGCCAAAGCGATTCGAGAGCTGACTCGAGGGGGCGCGGAATACGCCATCGAATGTGCCGGCAGGGCCGATGTCCTCATGCAGGCCTACGCAGCCACCCGCCGCGGCGGAACCACCGTCACCATCGGCTTGCCCAATCCGAACCAGGAGTTCAAGGTTTCCGCTTTCAGCTTGACCGCGGACGAAAGGACGGTGAAGGGCTCGTTCATGGGGTCCGCCGTCCCGGCCCGCGATATCCCACGCTACATGTCGATGTACGGCGCCGACCTGCTCCCTGTCGACAGCCTCGTCACGCGCAGCATTTCTCTCGATCAGATCAACGAGGGTTTCGACGCGCTCGCCACCGGCCAAGCCGTGCGCCAACTCATCCGCTACGATTGAACGCCAAGGCCGCTTGGGAAAAAGCGCCTCTCTCGATGCTCCGTCAAGGCAATCGGAACGGTACCCGTCGACGCTACGCCAGCAATTTCTGAACCACCTTGCCGCCGACGTCGGTGAGTCGGTAATCGCGTCCTTGGAACTTGTAGGTGAGCTTTAGGTGGTCGAAGCCAAAGAGATGCATGATGGTCGCGTGGAAGTCGTTGATGTGGATCGGTTCCTCGACGATGTTCCAGCCGATTTCGTCGGTCTTGCCGATGACCTGCCCACCTTTGATGCCGCCCCCCGCCATCCAGATGCTATAGGCGAAAGGATGGTGATCTCGGCCGGTGTTCGAATCCCCGCCGACACGGTTCTCGCCGAGCGGCGTTCTGCCGAACTCCGAACCCCAAAACGACGAGCGTTGTGTCCAATAGTCCGCGCGGCCTTGAGGGTCCTTGAGCAAGGCGGCGATCGGTTGGTCCGCCATCTTGCAATTGAATGCCAGGCCGTTGTCCAGGTCCATGTGGTGGTCCCAGGTGGTGAAAGAGGCTGACGAACCGAACCCCTCGTTCGACCAGTCGACGGGCCAGGAGGCAGTTGGTCGCGTAGGCGGCGAACTGGCCCGTGCCGTCGCTGCCGTACGCCTTCATCTTTCCTTCCGTGCGGTCAATGCCGTAGAGCCCGCGCGTCTCCTTGGATTCGCCCGCCAGGTCAATCAGTTCCCGCGCCGCCGACTGCATGCGGTAGGCCAGTTACGACGCAATCCGGCTGGCGATCTCGGGATCTTCGACGCGTGGTGCATTTGATTGAGGTCGCGAATCGCGTCCAGGCCCGCGCGCGCTGCATCTCGCCTGTGAGACCCGCGGGGTTATTGAGATTGAGGACCGGTTCCCCTGGTTGCGGAAGAGCACTCCCTGGTACGTGGTGGGAAGAAACCCACTGGTATAGTTCGACGCCCCACCGCTGGTACCTCGGCCGGAAGTGAGCACGACATATCCGGGCAGGTTCTGGGATTCGCTGCCGAGCCCATAGTTGAGCCAAGAGCCCATGCTCGGCCGGCCGAAAATCGGCACGCCCGTGTTCATCATCAGTTGGCCCGGATGATGGTTGAAGGCGTCGGTATGCATCGAGCGAATGAGCGCGATGTCATCCGCGCAACTTCAATGTGTGGGAGGAAATCGGACAGTTCCATGCCGCACTGTCCATGACGAGCGAACTTTCGCTTGCTCCCATGAGCACGGCGGATTCTTTGGAATGAAGGCGAACCGCAAATTGTCTTTGGTCATCGACTCGGGAAGTTTCTGGCCATGAAGTTCATTGAGTTTCGGCTTGGGATCGAAAAGATCGATCTGGCTGGATGCGCCTTCGAGAAAGATGAAAATGCAATTCTTCGCCTTGGGGGCAAAATGCGGCGGCTTGGGAGCGAGCGGGTTCGTCGATGCCATCGTGGACGATTCCGCGGCAAGTAGGCCGTCCTTTTGCAACATGGACGCCGCGCCAGGCCGCCGACGCCATTGGCGCAGGTCGCGAGAAACCGGCGACGCGAGCCGGTTACGAAATCTTGCATCGGATCCATGGTCTACTCCCGCACGACGAATTCATCGAGATTCAAGAGGGAACGGCCCAGCAGCACCCAAGTCGCCGCCTCGGGGGGCGCTTCCGATGGCTCGAAGCCGCGGATGATTTGCTTGGCGTTTACCGGGTTGGCGGCACAAAGTGCGTACAATTCTTCGTGAAGTTTGAGCAGCCGATCGAGCTCCTCGGCGGTCGGTTCACGGGACAGGCAGAGTCGAAAGGCGCGCCGGCAGCGGTCGGCCACCGACCCCTTCGTATCCTCCACGATCCTACGTCCCAGCGCCTGGGAACATTCGAAAAAAACCGGATCGTTCAACGTCGTCAACGCCTGGAGCGGCGTGTTCGAGCGCTCGCGACGGGTACAGGTCACGTTGGAATCCGGCGCGTCGAAGGTCACTAGCATGGGGTAGGGAGTGGTTCGCTGGAAAAATACATAGAGGCCCCGGCGGTAACGATCCTTCCCTTCACTTTCCTTCCACTTCACCGAATTGGCGTAGCCTAGTTCGGCGACTCCCGCGGGCAGCGGGGGCCGAACGCTCGGTCCGCCGATCCGATCGTCCAATAGGCCGCTCACGGAAAGGTAAAGATCGCGAATGATTTCCGCGGGAAGTCGAAGGCGACTTTGGCGCGCAAGGAGAACGTTTTTGGGGTCACGATCGATCAGGTCTTCCCGACTGGCCGAGGATTGCTTGTAGGTCGCCGAGGTGACGATGAGGCGAATCAGCCCCTTCTGGCTCCAGCCTCTAGAGACGAATTCCGTGGCGAGCCAATCCAGCAGCTTGGGATGAGAAGGAGGCTCTCCTTGCGTGCCGAAATCGTTTTCCGTGGCGACCAGTCCTCTGCCGAAAAGGTTTTGCCAGATTCGATTCACGGTCACCCGCGCGGTCAACGGGTTGGCGGGATCGACAAGCCATTGAGCGAAGGAAAGTCGTGGATCCACGTCGTCCTTCGGTTGGAACGAATGCAAGACGGAGAAGGTTCCCGGGCCCACTTCGTCCCCCGGACGCAGAAAATCCCCGCGAACGTTCACGAAGGTCTTGCGTGGCGACTTTGACTTCAGCGTGACCTGGGCCATGGTTTCCGGCGACTTGGGAGCCTGGCGCGCATGTTCGTCAACCAGCGTCGCCAGCCGAACCCGTTCCGGATCGACCGTTTGGTAGTATTCCACGAGGCGCTTCTTTTGTCCGTCGTTTCTTTGATCCGCAGGGAGTGCGAGAATCGGCGGTATGTCGTCCGGGAGAAGGTTCGGTAACTCGTCCCGCGACGCCGTCGTCAAGGAGATTCGAAATCGGCCGATGGCATGGCTTGAACCATGAAACTGATCCATCGAGAGGAGCATGGTCGATCCGTTTTCAAAACCCGCGTCTTCGGCAAGCGGAAATACTGCGATTCTCTTTTGGTGCGGATTCTCCGTGACCCCGATGGCCCATCCCGTTTTCGGGTCGCCGTCGACGGCCCCTTTTGCGGGATACTGTTTTTGCGAAAAGTCGGCGGTTGGCGATTGCAGGGAGATGACTTTGCCACGCGAAGGATCCCCGAGGGGTGCGACTCGGAGCCTGATCTCGGAGAGAACAAAGTTTCCGCTGCTCGAACGCCCCGGCCCTTTTTTGGGCAAACTCTCGTCGGGGAGTACTTCCAAGCGAAGCGCGGTAATTCCTTGGAGCGTCGTGTTCAAGACGATCTGGTAGACGTCCTTGTCGGGATTCGCACCACTAGCGAGAAGAGAATGGTCCGCAAGCTTCGTTAACGACGCTCCCCCCTCGGAAACGAAGCCGGTCGGTTCCGCAACCTGCCAGGAGTTCCTGATTTTGCCGGTCTTGGCCAAGTCTTGCTCCCATGTCGAGAGGCGAGTGGCAAGCTGCTCTCGGTCGAACGATGCGAGAGTCGTGACGAGCGGCGCGTGCGCTTCGTCATGCGCGCGTTTCGCTCGTTCATAGGCCTTCGCTTCGTCGGGTAGGGGAGCGGGAATGTCCGTGTCGTCAATCCCGTTGAAGAACGCGAACATGCCGTAGTATTCCCGCTGCTTCAGCGGATCGTACTTGTGCGAGTGGCATTCGCAACAATTAACGGTAAGCCCCAGCCAGACCGCGCCAGTGGTGTTCACCCGGTCCTTGGCGATCTTGACGCGGTCTTCTTCCTGATCGGCTCCACCCTCCTTGTTCCGAAGCGTATTGCGGTGAAAACCGGTGGCGACCTTCTGTTCCAAGGTGGCGTTGGGTAGAAGATCGCCGGCGATCTGCTCCACCGTGAATTGATCGAAAGGGAGATCGCGATTGAAGGCGTCGATCACCCAATGGCGATAGCGCCAGGCATGCGGCCGAGGAAGATCCTTCTCGTACCCATCGCTATCGGCGTAGCGCGCCTGATCGAGCCAATGCCGTCCCCAACGCTCGCCGAAATGCGGGGAGGCCAGAAGCCGATCGACCTGCTTTTCGTAGGCGTTCGCGCTGGTGTCCGCGAGAAAGGCGTCGGCTTCCTCGGGGGTGGGAGGCAGACCAATGAGGTCCAGGGAGAGCCGTCGGAGCAGGGTCAGGCGATCCGCCTCGGGAGAGGGAACGATCCGTTCGCTCTCCAAGCGCTCGAGTACAAACGCGTCGATGGGGTTTTTCACCCAGCCGGGGTAACGCACGGGGGGAATCTCGGGTCGAGCCGGGGGCTGAAACGACCAATGGGACGACTTTTCATTGCCGCCCGCGAGATGATCGGGCCAAGGCGCGCCTTGGTCGATCCATGCGCGAAGCACGCCGACTTGTTCCGAGGTAAGGAGTTCTCCCTCGGGCGGCATGCGAGTGTCAGCGTCCTTTCCCGCGACGCGAGCGATCAAGTCACTTTCCCCGCTCTTGCCGATCACGAACGCCGGGCCTGAATCGCCCCCCGCGAACGCTGCCTTTTTGACGTCGAGACGCAATCCGCTCTCTTGTTTGGCAGACCCGTGACACTGATGACATCGCTGGGAAAAGAGGGGTAGAACCTCTTTCTCGAAATCGATGGCGCGGGTCGCGGGAGGAGGTAGTTCGGAGGGGGATGGCTCTCGCGCTTCCTCTGCGGCGCGAACGGACGCCGATAACGTCAAGAGGATCACCAAGCCAAGGATAAATCGTTCGAGTCTCATGCCGGCAGGTCTCGTCGTCGGCTGGATTCGCGAGGGGATCGTCGCGTTCGCGAGATCATTCCCCCCCGTGGGGCCCTCGACGTCTACAGTTTTAAATTGAATGCAGTTTGCCGATGGAAGGAGTTTTCGAAATCCAAAGTCCGTTCGCCGAGGAATTCGTTCAAACCTGGCGAGAAAGACGCTGGAACTTTGAAAGTCCTCCGTCGGCAGGCGTCCCGGAGCGCAGTTCGGGAGCATTCGGTACTGTATCATGGGCGAAAATGCTCTTCTACCTCCCTTTGAGAGAGGTTTGGAAAATCTGAAAAAAACTACCCGCATCACCGATCGGACATCTCTATCCTGTATTTATCGCGTCTCAGGAGTCCGGGACTAAAAACGGCGTTGCCGCCGAATCGTGGACATTCCGGCTTTATTTGTCGGCGATGGAGACCTGAGCGGCGAAATCGTCGAGGAAATGAAAACGGGGAACGCGAAGGAAATCGCGGCCGACGGGAAGGTCGTCGGAGTAAGGACGCCCGTGGTCCCCGATCGATGTCAAAAACCCAATGGGAGATCATGCCAATGACGTTGTTTCGCATCCGATGGACCTGTCCGCTGTTGGCGGCCGTGCTTGCCTTGGGTTGTGGGAATAAGCCCGCGACCAAAACGGAGGAGTCGAAGGCTCCCGCCGAACAGTCGGCCGAGGCGGCGCCCCCGAAAGAGGAGCAGGCCGTGAACGAGGAGGCTGCTCCCGCCGCGCCTGCTTCCGAATCCCCCGCTCCCGCGCAGAAGGAAGAGCCCAAGGCGGAGTCGACAAACGCCGACGCGAAGGAAGAGGAGATCGATGTTGCCGCCGTCTACTCGTTGCCTGCCGACGATGGCAAGGGGGAAAAGCTGACCGTCGAAGAGATCAAGGCATTCCTCGCCGATCCCAAGAACCTCGAACCGATCAAGTTGAAGACTCCACTCGGCCATGCCAACGTGCAAGAGGTGTTCGCCGGGGACAACTCAATCTCGCGAGCGAAAGCGGAATTGGGTCGCATGCTCTATTTCGATCCGCGACTTTCCGAGGATTCCACGGTCTCCTGTGCTTCCTGCCATGATCCCGCGACCGGTTGGGCCCAGCACACGCCGGTTGCTGCCGGCATTCGTGGTCAGAAGGGTGGACGCAATTCACCTACCGTGCTCAATCGAGCATTCGGGAAGGTCCAATTCTGGGACGGCCGAGCCGCGACCCTTGAAGACCAGGCTTTGGGCCCGATTCAAAATCCCATCGAAATGGGTTTCAATATTCCGGATCTGGTCAAGCGCCTGAAGGAAAGCGAAGGCTACCGACTGATGTTCGAGAAAACCTACGGCGATATCACGCCGGAGAACATCGCCAAGGCGATTGCCACTTTCGAACGTACGGTGATTTCCGGACCCAATCCGAACGACTACTACACGCAGGCGGAAGCAGCCATGAAGCTTACGCCCGAGGAGATCGAGGATCTCGAGCCCGAGGACAAGGCGCGCGTGGAACGAGTGCTCGCGGAGATGAAGGCTCATCCAATGAGTGAAGCAGCGATTCGCGGTCGCGAACTCTATTTCAAAAAGGCGGAATGCAGCCTCTGCCACGTAGGCACCAACCTGACCGACGAGTTGTTCCACAACATCGGCGTCGGCATGGATAAGGAAAAGCCCGATATCGGCCGGCATGAAGTGACGAAAAAAGATGAGGACAAGGGGGCCTTTAAAACTCCTTCGCTACGCAATATCGTGGCTCATCCGCCCTACATGCACGATGGCAGCGAGGCGACGTTGATCGGGGTCGTCGAGTTCTACGACAAGGGAGGAGTTCCCAACCCTCAGTTGAGCAAACGCATTCGCAAGTTGAACCTGACAAAACAAGAGAAAGAAGACTTGGTGGCCTTCTTGACGGAGGGTTTAACCGGGCCGATGCCCGACATCAAGCGACCGAAGTTGCCGCAGTAAAGCTGCCCTTCGGTTCCTCGCATTCGTGAGCCGCCACGCGGTCGGCGCGAACGTTGGAGGTTTTCCGCGAGTTTGCCTTGGTGTCGACGGCTCGGCGAGCCGTCGACGTCCACTCGACAAGCGAGTTGTGCAGACGAGGAGACCGAATCGTTAACGCGGCCCCGTGGCGGTTGTTCATGCGCTCGTTCGTCCCGTCCCTACCAGGGAACCTGCATGAGAGAAACGATCTGGTCGGCGATGGAACTGATGTCGTCGTCCTGCGCCGTGGTGATCGAGTTCGCCAAGAAGGTGTTGAAGCCGTTGTAGGCCTGCAAGGTGAAGCTGCTGGTTCGCTCGTTGAGTACCTTGCCGCTCCGTTTGTCGATCCACGAAACTTTGACCGTCATGTACATGCCGCCGCCGATGGGATTGTCGTACCCATCCTCGCCGTACGGTCCCTTATAGTAACCCGTGATTTCCCCTTGGAGCTCAGTGTCGGCGTCGGTTCCCGAAACCACTTTGATGGGCGTTCGGCTCTCGATCCGCTCGATGACCCGCTGGGTCAGCAGGAACTCGACGTCCCGCCGCATCAAATTGGATTTGAAGATCGGCACCGACACCGTTTGGATGTAATCCGGATACAGTCCGCGCGTCGTGTAACCGCACCCGCTGGGCAGCAGGAGGCTGCACGCGGCGGCGACCAAGAGGTAGCGGCGAGCGCTCGAGCGTCGATCGGACTCGGTACGCATGCGGTCCAACGGTTAGTCCCTCTTGAACAGACTCGGCAAGCCCAAGGATTTACCCGGTGATACCGGAGCAGGAGTCGAAGACCCCGACGGCGCGTCGGCGGGCGCGTCCGCGTTGGGCACGCCCGTAACTTCCCGCGTCGACTCTTCCACGGTCGCGGGAGTCGAGCCCGCGATTTTCTTTTCCGGTTCTTCGCTAGTGAACCAGTTCCGAACGCGAGTGTTCATTCGCGTCATCAGGCCGGGCGGCTGTTTGGCTCGCTGGTCAATTTTGGCGATTTCCTCCTCGGCTCGACGAGCCCAGTCCGTGTCCGAGAAATTCTCGATCACCCGCTGGAAGTACATTCGGGCGGCGGCGGGTTTGCGCAATTGGAGATAGTGTTCCCCCGTGCGGAAGTCCCGCTTCGCGCGCTCGATGTGGATGATTCGCATGTCTTGTTCGAGCCGCGAGCGTTGCTCTTCGGGGAGTTCGGAGGACCGCGACAAGGCGGCCTTCGTCAGCCGGGCGGCGGACTCGAGATCGACCCCGTCGTAATTCGGTCCACGATACGCCCGAAGATAAGCTTGAGAACCCAAGAAGTAGGCTCGCGGCGCATGTTCGCTTTTCGGCTGATCGTTGACCAGTTGCTCGTAATAGCCGGCGGCTTGGAGATAGCTGCCGCCGGTGAACTTGTAGGCTCCCGCCATCATGGCGGCGTCGTCGGTCAAGGGGCCGAAGGGATCGTGGTTCTGGATCGATTCGATCGCTTCGATGGCCCGGCCGTTCGTGTCGAGCATTGGCCTCGTGCGATCGAAGAAATTGACGTATTGCGTGAATGAGTTGTACTTGCCCGGTTTGCCTTGGGCGCGCAGTTGGGAATCCTCGAGCCATTCATAGGCGATGTCGTACGTCCGTTGAATCGACTGCGGCAAATAGCGCGTCGTGGGGTACTTCGTCATCAACTCCAGGTATTTGTCTTGTGCCTTGGGAAAGCGTTTCGCTTCGTAGAGGGATTCCGCGTACATGAAGAGCGCGTCTTCTTCGAGCGGCTTGTTCTTGTAACTCTTGGCGAGCTTTTTGTAGGCACGTGCCGCCTCGTCGTACTTTTCCGCGCGAAATAGATCCTGGGCGGCGATGAACTCCGGGTTCCGTTCGGGAAGATCGCGCGGCCGAGTATCGACGCGCCAGCGTCCGTTCGCGTCCCGAACGATGTTCGAAGCGGACATCGCCTCGTCTTCTTCTTCGTCGCGGAACCAATTCGTCGGCCACCAGCGAGAGTGCCGGAACGATTTTTTCGGTGGATCTTCGTCGACCGGCTCGGGATAAAGTCCCGGCTCGCGCGGCGCCTCGGACTGCGTGGCGGGAGTTTCCTTATCTGCCGCTGGAGTCGCATCCGTGGGGGGGGCCGGCGACGGTTTTCCCAGACTCGGTTCCTGTGCCCAGGCGGAGCCGGCGGCTCCCACTGTGAGAGAAAATGCCAACAAGGCGGCGCGCGGTAAACGGACTCGTTCCCGGAGCGACAGCGTGTTCCAGACGGTCGCCGAACTGGTCATCGTCCGATCGGTCGGAACCAACGAAAGGGTGGCGTCGGGAGCACCCTCGCTCGCTTCGGTCGGAACCGAGGCCTTGTTGGGACCGAGGACCGTTCGTCCAAGAACCCGAATAATCGCTGGCTTCACGATGGAACCCCCGTACTTTTGCCGCTCATCGATTGAGCGCCCTTTTCCGATACCTCGCGATTCCTGAAGGCCTCGCTCGGATCGGCCCTTATCGATGGCATTCCAATGGCGATGATGCACCAAGCCGACGGACCGTATCCGGCCCACGGTTCGCGTTTTCCCTTGCGTTGCGATCTTCACGGAAGCTCAAGCATTGCAGCAGTTCGCGGACGGCGGCCCAAGAGGCCATGGATGCCAGTGGTCACCACCCGCCAGAGTTCCCCTCGGGCATGGGTGCTTACCGCCAGCCGGTCCATCGCCGCCTCGTCATCCTTCAGCATTCGCTGAAGCAGACGCACCGTCCCTCCCTGGATCGTCTGCGATCCGCTTTGGAACCGTGCGCAATCCGCGCACAATAGTCCCCCGGCGGTTGCGCTAAAGGTCGTGCTCGCGGTCAGGCGGACACCTCCCCCGCAGCTGGCACACCCCTCCAGGTTCGGGGCGTAGCCAAGTTCCCTGAGCAAAAGCAACTGATACCGAGCGAGCGACAAAAGTCGGTCCTCGCCTTGTTCCAGCCTTCGAAGGACCCGGATCGTCTCATGGAAGAGTGGCGGATGCGGGTCCCCTTTCTGCGTCAATCCATCCAGAATCTCCGCGACATAATACGCCGAATGCAACGAGTGCAAATCGCGCGTCAGTCCTGGAAAACGCTCTTCCAGGGTCGCTTCGGTCAACAGGTCAAGCTCTGCGGATGGTTTGCGAATGATGCATATAACGCAGACGGAAAGCAGGTCAAGGGCAACCTCGAATTTGCTTTTGAGGCGTCTTCCGCCCTTGGCCAGGGCGCTTATCTTGCCCAAATCCTCGGTATAGAAGGTGACAATCTTGCTCGTCTCGCTGAAGTCAACGGCTCGCAGGACCAGTGCTCGGGTCTTGTCGGTCGCCACGGTTTATTGGCCCGTGGCTTCCGAGGCTTCAGCGTTGCTGACGCTCGGTTCGAGTTCGATCAGCACGCGATTGATGGAACGGTCCGAGGCATCGAGGACGGTGAATCGGGCCTGTTCGTAAGGGAAGGATTCACCCGATTTGGGGATCCGGCCTAGCACGCTGGAAATGAATCCGCTCACGGTTTCGTAGTCGCCGTCTTCCGGGAGGCCGATGGGGAAAAGTTCGTTGAGTTCATAGACCGGCGTGCGGGCGTCCACTTCGATCCGATGATCATCCAGGCGTCGGAAGGGAGGGGGTTCGGTGGGATCGTGTTCATCCGTAATGTCCCCGACGATCTGTTCGAGAATGTCCTCGATGGTGACCAGACCGGCGACTCCGCCATAGTCATCGGAAACGATCGCGATGTGAACGCGACTGCGTTGGAACTCGCGAAGAAGATCGTTGACTGGTTTGGTCATGGGGACGTAAACCGGTTCCCGCAGTACCAGGGTGGCGATCCCCTGGGCCGCTCCTGGCGCATCGCCGAGAAAAGGGAGCAAATCCTTGGCGTAAAGGATGCCGACGATGTTATCGCGACTCTCCGCATAAACAGGGATTCGCGAATGCCCGCAAGCGGCGATGACATGCCGGGCTTCCTCGATCGTCGAGGAGGACTTGAGCATGACCATTTCCGTCCGCGGGGTCATGATTTCTTCGACGAGAACCTGATGGAGCTCGATGAGCCCCTCGATCATCTCCGCCGCGTCCCCGCCGATCTCCCCCTCCCGCTCCCCTTCGTTGACGACGCTCAAGAGTTCTTCCTGGATCGGAGATGGAACGCCTTCCTCCGGACGCGAACGCAAGCGGTTGACGGAGCGGTCGAGGGTGTTGCCCAGCCAGATCACGGGCAGCATGGAAAGTCGAAGCAAAACCAACAGGTTCCAGAAACGGTAGAGGATCTTCTCCGCGAGCCGGCGACCAATGGGTCGGGAAATCCAGAGGTCGAACGCGATAAACAGGAACCATGCGAGGATCGAGTAGCCGATCGCCGGTCCGAGCGCCTCGGCCAGGATCGGTTCCTTCCCCATGGTGGCGGCGACGATCGAGAGCGTCAGGCCGGCCAGGAGTAAAAACTGCCAGGCGCGCACGGCGAGTATCGTGTCGTCGTCGAACTCAAAGATCGTGGCGAAAAGACGGGGGGTCCGCGTCGAAAGATACTTTTCGAGACGGCTGCGCGAGTAGTCCACCAGTGCCCAATGGGACAGGGACACGAATGCGAGAGCAGCAATGGTGAGGGCCAATGTCATGGTCATCGACGATTTTGCCGGGGCGGAGAACCGTTGGGCTTCGCCCCCTCTTCCTTGGTCAAGAATGCCTCCAGCAGCGCCTCTTGCCGCGCCGCCATTACTTTTGCTTTCCCCTTGCTCCGATCATCATACCCACACAGATGCAAAATCCCATGCGTCAAGTAGAGGGCAACTTCGCGATCCGGCGTATTTCCATACTCGGCTGCTTCGCCGATGGCGTATTCGGCGCTAATGATGATCTCGCCGCTTAACGGCGACGCGTCGTCCGACAAGGGGAACGTCAAAACATCCGTGGGATAGTCGTGGGCGAGGTAGGTGCGATTCAGTTCGTGCATTTTCCCGTTGTCGACGAATGTCACGCTGAGGTCCGCGTCGGCGACCCCTTCCTCTTTGAGAACCTGACGCGCCAGCCGAGCGAGCGATCGCCGATCGATCTTTAGATGCTTCTGGTGATTCGCAAATGCAATCTTGATCATGCGTGCCGCCACCTCGAGGAAGGCTCTTTCACGGGGCGGACCCAACGTCGGCCGGACAAGGTGAATGGATTGGAAAGGTTCGCGCGATTGTGAGACGCCATCTTGGTCATCCGGCAGCGGGATACTTGATTCGGCCATGGTAGACCGAGGTGAGCGACTTGGTCAGGCTCTCCTCGACGGTTCGCAACTCTTCCAGGGTGAGCCCGGACTCGTCGAACTGGCCGTCGAGCAAGCGATTGAGCGCCAAGTTGTGGACAAGTTTCTCGATGCTCGCGGGGGTCGGTTCGCTGAGCACGCGACTTGCCCCTTCGACGCAGTCGGCGAGCATGAGGACCGCCGCCTCTTTGGATCGAGGTTTGGGTCCCGGGTACCGGAACGAATCTTCGTCGACCTCTTCGTCCGGATCGTCGACCCCTTTCTGGGCGCGTGCCGCTTCGTGATAGAAGTAATCCACGAGCGTCGTGCCGTGATGTTGCTCGATCATGTCGATAATCGGCTCGGGCATGTGGTGTTGATAGGCCAAATCCATGCCGTCCTTGACGTGGCCGATGATGATGAGCGTGCTCATGGCTGGCGCCAGGTGCTCGTGACGATTCTTTTCCGCCTGACTTTTGTTTTCGATGAAATATTGGGGTTTGAGCATCTTGCCGATGTCGTGGAATAACGCGCCCACCCGGACGAGTAGGGAATTGCAGCCGATCCGTTTGGCGGCGGCTTCGGCGATGATGGATACGGTCACGCTGTGGTTGTAGGTTCCCGGAGCCCGGCGAACGAGCTCTTGAAGAAGGGGATGACTCGTGTCCGCCAACTCGATCAAGCTGATGTCGGTCACGATGCCAAAGAGGGACTCGACAAACGGGAGGCTACCGCTGATCAGGAAGCCGGCGATCAAACCGGATCCGAACCGGCGCGCCACGTCCGAAAGAATCAGTGACCAGGATTGGTCGTGCATGAGTCCCAAGGCAAGCGAAAGGCCGGCATAGGTTAAGGCACAATAAAAGCCGACCGTGATCAACTTCGTTCGCGAACGGACGGAATCGAGCACCATGATGCCGACCGCGGTTCCCCCCATGAGCACGACGAAATGGCTCATGGGATCGGGCTGAACCAAGGCGACCAAGACGGAAAACGCGAACGCCAAATAGAGCGCGAAAGTTCTCTGAAACGCGACCGCCAAGAGCAGGCAGGAAACGGCGATCGGAAGGACTTCCACGTGATACGGTTCAAGGCTCAGAAGTCGGGCAAGGCCGATGGTGACGATCGCCACGATGCAAAGAATGCCAAGTCGGACCGGGCTTTCGAAGGTTTGCGCCTGAAACGCCTTCAAGTAAAAACCGGTGATCACGAAAACGGCAAGGACGATGACGGAAAGGCCGATGCACGGACCGAACTTGTCCCCCCAGCGGGCCTGCTCCGTGAGCACCTTCTCCTCTTCGCGAAGGAGTTTGAGTTGATCCTCGCCTATCTCTTCCCCGCTGGCGACGACCAGCCCGGACTTTTCGTACTTGTCGATGATTGGCGAGACCTGTTGGCGGCGCAGGTCCTGGCCGGACCGACTCCGTTCCGCGTCATAAACCAGCGTCGGCTTCAGCTTGGAAACGATCAACTGAAAAACCGTGTTCGCCTCGGCGGGATCTTGCCACTGCTTTTTGATTTGACCGGCAAATCGACTTTCGGGATTGGAGAGCTCCGTCAAGGACACGTTGTCCTTGTACGCCGCCAGCGGTTGCTCCGCGCCGAGCGTGAAGATCTGAATGCGATTGGTTTCCCGCTCCGCGTCCGGCGGGAGTGAAGCGAGATCGAGAACGCCTCGATCGATGATCGGCTCGAAAACACGCTCGAGTCGAGTCTGAAAACTGGCGACCGCTTCGTCCGAAGGGAGCATCTTGCGGAGATTCTGGAACATCTCTGGCGTGAGTTGCCATTCACTACGAAGCGAGAGTTCCAATCCGTCGAGCGTTGTTTGCTTCGAAACCGCGCGAGCAAGCTCGAGGATGCGGTTGCGCAAATCAATGTTTGGTTGAGGATTGTGACTGAGCACCAAAGGGGTCAGTCGGGCTTCTTCCTCTTGTTTGTTGCGGGTTTTCGTGTCGTTGACGATCTCGAGGCCGACTTTAAGGCGGATTTCGCGGTCGGCGATTTCGCCAATGCGGTACGGAAAGACCGGCCCGCCAATCGCCAGTATCACCACGATGGCGGCGCAGGTTACGGTCGCACACGCGAGTTGTATCCCCCGACCACGAAGTTTGCGCAGCCGGCTGCCGTTCTCCAGCGATACGACTTTCGGTCGAGAATATTCTCCCCGGGTTGGGATCCTACGCCGTTTGTCCGTGTTCGACATTCTCTCGCTCGGAGGGAAACGAACCCCTCTCACCACGACTATGGACCACCCGCCAGAAGAGCAGGCTGGTTTGGCCGACTGGGTGGGCCAATACACTGAATTGTATCATTTCCCTGAAGGAAAATCGCGTCCGCTTCCGCAAAAGCAGCATGAGCCAAGCGGAGACCGCAGCTAAGAAAGCTCGTAAGCGTTAACGATCTCTTGGACCAACGGATGACGCACGATATCTGACTGTCTCATTCGCACAACTTCAACGCTAGTGAGGCTTTCCAGTCGGACGACCGCGTCCTCGAGTCCGTTGGGGGTGCCAGGAGGCAAATCCACCTGAGTGATATCCCCGGTTACGACGACTTTTGACCCCATCCCCATGCGAGTCAGGAACATGCGCATTTGCGGGACGGTGGTGTTCTGCCCTTCGTCAAGGATGATGAACGAGTCGTTTAAAGTCCTACCGCGCATGTAGGCCAAGGGAGCGATTTCGACGATGTCGTTTTCCAAGTACGAGCGGACCTGATGGTAATCGAGCATGTCGCGAAGAGCGTCCAGCAGAGGTCGGAGGAAGGGATGCACTTTCGCCTGGAGGTCGCCGGGCAAGTAGCCGAGTTTCTCCCCCGCCTCGACGGCGGGCCGAACGAGGACGATCCGCTTGATTTGGTGCCGATCAAAGGCCTCGAGGGCAGTGGCGACGGCAAGATAAGTCTTGCCGGTTCCCGCCGGCCCAATGCAAAAGGTAAGATCATGTCCGCGGATCGCCTTGACGTATCGATTTTGGCCGTCGGATCGGGCGCGCATTTTGCGTAAGGGGCCACTGATCTCGACCGCCCGCTGATCCTTTCCGTCGCCTGGTTCCGTCGCCGCGGAATCCGGCTTGCTCGCGCCTTTGCCGAGAAATCGGCGAATATCGTCCGCGGACAGTTCACGTTTGGCGCGGACCTGGGCGCGCATCTTCTCCAGCACGCCGAGCCCGGCGTTCACTTGGTCCTCGGTTCCTTGTAAGTGAATGGTTCCGCTTCGCGCGATGACTCGAATTCCGAGTTCGTCCCTCAATAGCCGAAGGTTTTCATCGCGTTGGCCAAACAACGCGATCGCTTCGTCCTGGGGAATGTCTTGAAGAGTTGCTTCCGCCATTAGCCTCCCTTTGGGGGTCGAGTCGACCGAGATGCTTGCTTCATCACGCCAAGGAGAAGAACAGATACGCGACCGGTCCACAAAACAAAATCGAATCGACAACGTCGAGAACTCCGCCGAATCCGGGAATCGCGCTCGAGGCGTCCTTGCGCTGGCAATCTCTCTTAATGAGGGATTCCATAAGGTCTCCGATCTGGGCGGTCAAGCCGATGACCACGCCGAAGAGCAAAACTCGACCATCTGGCAAGATGGGCTCACCGACCATCCATTCTCCCAAACGAGCACCACACCATGCAATAGCGACCGCCGTCAATAGTCCGCCGCAGGACCCTTCCCAGGTTTTGCCCGGGCTGAGCGTGGGGGAGAGCTTATGCCTGCCTAAAAACCGCCCCGTGAAATACGCTCCGATGTCACAAAACTTGGCGGTGAACACCATGAGAAGAAATGCGACCGTTCCCCATAGCGGCTTCTCGTGCAGCCATCGCACCTGGGCGACGAAGCTTCCAAGGACTCCTACGTAGAAAAAGATCAATAGATGTCCGGCGATCGTCAAAACGGACGTGCCCGGCGCGTGAAATTGCCACGCCGCGAGAAGGAACGCGAGCATTCCGAATAGTACAAGGACCGCCAAGGGAGGCAAAAGGTTCAGGGTTACCGGCGATCCTTCGCCCAAAAACGCGGCCCACCAGGTTGCCAATCCGATGACCAACGAGCCCCATTGGCTGAACCGAACGCTTACCGGAATGGGAAGCACGCGGATCAGGTGGGATAGCTCTTGGGCGGCAAGCCAGGTCACGATGGAAAAAAGGACGGCGAATAACGGGTAGTAGGGCGCGAACCATAGATCCGCCACCAGAATGGCTAGAAACGCCGCGATCATCAAAAAGCCGTAGAGCAGGCGAGCCTGAAGCATGGTCTAGCCGTTGAGCCCTCCATATCGTCGCTCGCGCTTTGCATAGGTGGTAATCGCGTCGCGAAGATGCTGTTCGAGAAAATCCGGCCAACAAGTCTCCGTGATCCATATCTCCGCGTACGAGATCTGCCAGAGCAGAAAATTGCTGACGCGCATCTCTCCCGCCGTGCGAATGAGTAAATCGGGGTCCGGCATGCCGTGGGTATAGAGGGCGCTTTCGATGGCGGCCTCGTCAATCTCAAAGGGTTTGATAACGCCGTCAACGGTCTTTCGAGCCAGGGTTCGTACCGCGTCGATCAGCTCGGTTCTCCCGCCATAATTGATGGCGAGACAGAGAGTCATGCCGGTGTTACTGGCACTCATCTCGATGCTCTTGTCCATTTCCTTGATGACACTATCGGGCAGTCCCTCGCGGCGGCCGATGACCTGAAGCCGCACGTTTTGTTTCATGATCGTGGGACGTTCGTCGATCAGATACCGTCGCAGGAGTCGCATGAGTTGATCTAGTTCGAGCTTGGGGCGTTTCCAGTTCTCGATCGAAAGGCAATAGAGCGTGAGTTGCGCAAGCCCTAGACGGCATCCTTCTTCGACGACTCTGCGGACCGAGTGAACGCCTCGGCGATGGCCTTCGATGCGCGGCATGCCGCGGCGCTGCGCCCAACGTCCGTTGCCGTCCATGATGATCGCGACGTGGCGGGGAAGCTTGTCCGCCGTCAGACCCATTTCCGCGAGGGCTTGAGTCTGGGCTTCGAGATCCACGACTGGCGAGGCCCCCGTCGCTCGGGGGGCGGAAGTTTGTCCGGTCACGGCCTGTTCCCGTTAATCGAAGATCACCGTTTGGTCTCGTTCGGGCCCCACGGAGCAGAGCTGCACCGGCACTTGCAGGTATTGCGTGATGGCGTCGATGTATGCGCGCGCTTCGTTGGGCAAGTCGGCCACCGAGCGGCAATGGCTAATGTCTCGTTTCCACCCAGGAAAGGTGCGGTATATTGGCTTGCACTTGGCGAGTTGATCTAAGGGGACCTGGAACTCATTGGTTCGCTCGCCGTCGATTTCATACGCCTCGCAAAGTTTGATTTCGTCGAGCTGGCTGAGGACGTCGAGGAGCATTACGGCGATCCGATCCACGCCGTTGAGCAAGGAGGTGTAACGCAAAGCGACGGCGTCAAGCCACCCGCACCGCCGCGGTCGGCCGGTGACGGTTCCATATTCGCGGCCCACCTTGCGGATGTGTTCTCCCACGTCATCGTGCAGCTCGGTGGGGAAGGGTCCTCCCCCGACGCGCGTCGTGTACGCCTTGACGATGCCGACGAATCGATCGATGCGGCGGGCGGGAACGCCGCAGCCGCTCTGCAAGCCGCAGGTCGAGCTATTCGAACTGGTCACGTAAGGAAAACTGCCGTGATCCAGGTCGAGCAACGACCCTTGGGCCGCCTCAAATAGAATTTTTTTGCCGTCCCGAAGCGCGTGTTGCAGGTACCAGAAGGTATCCCGAACGAAGGGCCTGAGCCTCTTGGCGTATTGCAGGTACTCTTCCGTCAAATCCTCGGCGTCGAAGGTTTTGGCGCTTGGGGAAGTAGCCCGCAGTAGACGATTTTTATGCGGAACGATAATCGAAAGTCGCTCGCGGAGTTTCGCGGGATCGAGTAATTCTCCCACGCGGACGCTGAACAGCCGGCCCGCCTTGTCGGCATAGCAGGGGCCGATGCCTCGTCGGGTGGTGCCAATCGCGCGGTCGGCGGCCCCTTCCTCGTTGAGTCGCTCCTCTTCCATGTGATATGGGAAGATCACGTGCGCACGATCGCTAAGGAAAATGCGACCTTCCGCCTGGATGCCACGCGCCACCAAGGCGTCGATCTCGCCAAGTAGGGTAGGCGGGTGAATCGCCAGTCCGTTTCCCATGACACAGGTCAGGCCGGGATGTGCAATGCCCGAGGGAATCAGGGAGAGTTTGTAGACCTGCTCGCCCACCATGACGGTATGGCCGGCGTTGGCACCGCCGTTGAAGCGAACCACGATGTCGTGTTCGCGCGTGAGCAGATCGACGACTTTTCCCTTGGCTTCGTCCCCCCATTGAAGCCCAACCACACAGGTGGAGGCCATGAACTTATCCTTTTTCGCGAGGCTGGCCCGGCAGCGAGCAGGTGCAGGCCGATGGATCCAATTCCCTGAGGCGCGCCTAACGATGGGCGTGACGCGCTTCCTTCATGCTGCTGAGAAAATCGCCGAACAAATACGCGCTATCATGCGGTCCCGCGCTCGCCTCCGGATGATACTGAACGGAGAACACGGGCAAGGTTTTATGCCGGAGACCTTCCAGCGTTTGATCGTTCAAGTTGACGTGCGTCGCTTCCACGTCGCTCGGCAAGGTGCGCGTGTCGACGGCAAAGCCGTGATTCTGCGTCGTGATCTCCACCTTACCGGTACGATAATGGAGGACCGGTTGGTTGGCGCCCCGATGACCGAATTTCAATTTGAAGGTCTTTCCCCCCAAGGCCTGGCCCAAGAGTTGGTGCCCCAGGCAGATACCGAAAATGGGCACCTGGCCTACGAGCTTGCGAAGCGTGTCGATGGCGTATGTCAACGGCTCCGGATCTCCCGGGCCATTCGAGACAAACACCCCTTCCGGCTCTCGCGCCAGGATTTCGTCCACGGGGGTCGAACCCGGCACCACGGTCACGGAGCAGCCGGCTTCTACCAGGCAGCGGGGAATGTTCCACTTCATTCCGAAATCCATGGCGACGACGCGATAAGGCGTGGAGGCAACTTCGCCATCGACGGACGGGACAAAGTGCCATTCTTCCGCGTTGCGGCTGTTCCACTCGATTGGGCCGCGCGGCATGACTTCCCGGGCCAGGTCCCGTCCCACCAGACCTGGACTTGCCTTCGCCTTTGCGATGAGGTTTTCGTCCGATTGGTCGACCGTCGACAAGACCCCTTTCATCGCCCCCTGTTGGCGGATCGCCAGGACCAGGGACCGGGTATCGATTCCTTGAATGCCGATCACGCCTTGCTCCGCCAAATAGTCTTCCAGAGCCAGGTTCTGGCGGTAATTGCTCGCACGACGGGCCAATTCTCGGATCACGAAGCCGCTCAGACGGACCCCATCCGATTCGCAATCCTCGTTATTGATGCCGTAATTGCCGATGAGCGGGTATGTCATCGTCACGATTTGGCCAAAATAAGAAGGATCCGTCAGGATTTCCTGATAGCCGGTCATTGATGTATTGAATACGACTTCCCCGGCGGATTCTCCGGTCGCTCCGAAGGAGGAACCGGTGAACACCATGCCGTTTTCCAGTGCTAGTTTTGCCTTAGCCATGCGACCCCAGTCTCGGCTTGAAGGCTAGTGCCTTTGGGGGAGCCGCTAAACCGTATCGGTTCCCCTTTGCGCAGCACCAACCACCCCTCTTTTTCCCCCACCCGTCAAACGCATCACACGGAAACCCGGTCTAATGTAGCGATTCCAGCACCAATCGGGAAGAAGCAAGGGCTTTTACCGCGGAGATATCGTGACGCCGCGCGGAAAAGCACTGCTCGCCGGGCCTGATCAGGAACCAAGTCTCCTTCCTCCGGGTACTGGTGAAGCTTAGGTCAGATTTGGAAAGTCCTAACCTCGAAGAACGTAAAGAGCAGGGAAAGGCTCAAGGGAGGATTGTAACGATCGAGTTTAAGGTTCCCGTTCCTCATTGCTCCGTTTCATGGTTGCTTAACCGGCAAGCATGAGCTAGTTTGCCCAAGAGGGCCAGTTTTCCCATGTCGTGACGGAATCACCGGGAGCCGAGCGAATGTCGAGATTAGGCGCAAGGCCCGGGTTGTTGCCGTCCATGCTCGATCGACTGATCGACACCGACGTCAACCGAGCCGCGCCCCGATCGGGATACACCATTCAGCAAATTCTCCATGCGGTTCGTCGAGACCTCGAGGACTTGCTCAATAGCCGTCAGCCCGTCGATCCTCGCATCGAGGAGCACGCGGAATTGGCGGATTCAATATTCAATTATGGCTTGCCCGACATCACGCGTAAAAGTGCTTCCACGCCGGAGCAGAGAGCCGAGATTTGTGAGGTTGTCGCGTCGGTCATCGCCCGCTTTGAACCGCGCCTCAAGAACATCCGCGTCACCGCCTTGGAGCCGAAAGAGGGGGATGTGCAAACGGTGCGATTCGAGATTCGCGCGCGCCTGAATGTGGATCCGAATCCCGACGTGACCTTCGGCACGGTTCTCGAACTTAGCGGGCACGCGACCATACGAGCGGGTGAAGCGTAGCATGGCCGAGATTCTCTATCCCTATTACGAGCGTGAACTTCACTTCATTCGCCAGCACGCCAAGGAGTTCGCGAAAAAATACCCGGCGGCGGCAGGACGGTTATTGCTCGATGAAAACCGGAGCGCGGACCCACACGTCGAGCGGATGATCGAGTCGTTTGCCCTGCTCGCGGGTCGGGTCCACCACAAGCTCGACGACGATTTTCCCGAGCTTACCGACGCCCTGCTGAACATTCTCTACCCGCATTACCTGGCCCCGATTCCATCGATGGCGATCGCGGAATTGGAAATCAATCCGCAGCAGGCTCAGCTTCCCAAGGGCCTCCTCCTCGAGAAGCAGACGCGCATGCACACGCAAGCGGTCGGGGATATGATTTGCCGATTTCGCACGGTTTATCCGGTCCATCTCTGGCCGATCAAGGTGAATCGCGCGGCCTTGCTCCCCCCGCCGCTTCCCGCGGCGTACAAGCCGCCCCCGAACGCCGCCGCCGCACTCGTGTTGGAGTTGGAATGTCAAGGAGGGCTGCAATTCGCCGATTTGTCCCTCGACCGGTTGCGTTTTCATCTCGCGGGCGAGGATCAAATCACTTCGGCCCTGTACGAATTGATTTTTAATCAGGCCATCAGCATTTTTTTCCGACCCTTGGACGGTTCGCCGAACAACGCGACCGTTACCTTGGAGCCGGATGAAGCGATTTTCGACGTCGGCTTCGGGCTCGACGAAGGGATGCTGCCCCACCCGGAACAGGCGTTTCCGGGATACCGCTTGCTGATGGAATACTTCACCTTCCCCAGCAAGTTTCTATTCTTCGATCTCGCGGGTTTTCGCCAGGTCGCCGGCGCCCAATTTCGTCGGCGGATGGAAGTGGTCCTCTTCGTGCGTCAGTCGTTGGCCGCGCTGGAACAATCGGTGAACGCGAGTACTTTTCGACTTGGGTGCACCCCGATCGTCAACCTGTTTTCGCATCTTGCCGAGCCCATCCCACTCAAACGAACGGAATTCGAATACCGCATCGTTCCAGACGCGGCGCATCCGCGGGCCATGGAGGTATATTCCGTGGACGAGGTGATGGGAACGGAGAGCACCACCGACCGAGTGACCGAATTTCAGCCCTTTTTCTCCTTTCAGCATGGAGCCACGGCGTCGCTGTCACAAGCCTTTTGGCACGCGTCGCGCCGACGATCCGAAGTGGAAGGGGATCGAGGCACCGAACTGTACCTGAACCTGGTGGATCTCGGCTACAACCCACGCATCCCCAGTGACACCGTCCTGTCCGTACGGACCACGTGCACCAACCGCGACCTGCCGATGCAGATCCAGATGGCGGGTC
Source organism: Planctomycetota bacterium (assembly GCA_046350335.1). GTDB lineage: Bacteria > Planctomycetota > Planctomycetia > Kolteriales > Kolteriaceae > JAXMAQ01. The sequence goes on along the minus strand of JAXMAQ010000028.1, from coordinate 18,857 downwards.
AGAAGCTACGTTTTGAACTCGAGGCGGCGGCGCCCGTGTCGCGAATCTCTTGCGTTCGGCCGGCGTCGCCTCCGCTTCGCCCGCTCGGTCGGCGTGGAGGCTATTGGAGGCTTATCTCGCACCTGGCGCTCAATCATCTTTCCATCGCCAACAGCGCCGAGGGGAAAGAGGCACTCCAGGAAATCCTCCGCCTCTACGATTTCTCGGACCCGGAATCCGGCGGACAATTTCGCGCGGTCAATCGGCAATTGATCGACGGCATTTCCACCGTCACCAGTCGACGGGTGGTCGGCCATACCGGGTGCGCGACCTCGAGCGGCTTTTGTCGGGGCGTGGAAGTGATGATCGAATTCGACGCGACCCACTACGTCGGGACCGGCGTTTACCTGTTCGCCGCCGTTCTCGAACGCTTCCTCGGATTGTACGCCTCCCTCAACTCCTTCACGCAACTCGTCGCCAAGATCAAGCAATCGGAGGGGATACTGAGGCGGTGGCCCCCGCGGGCCGGGGAGCAACAACTCCTGTGAAAACACTTGAGGAACTGCTGCACAAGGAGGGGCACCGATTCAATTTCTTCCAGGCGGTTCGAATCCTGGAGAAACTTCATCCGGAATTGGAACCGGTCGGAAGAGGAGGGGGGCCCAATGCGGAACCGGCGTTGTTTCGCACGCATTTGAGTCTGAGCTTTCCGGGAAGCTCCATCCAAAAAATCCAACCGGGCCTCGACAACGATGCCCCTTCCCAGGTGTTCGTGAACTTTCTGGGCATGACGGGGCCGAGCGGTGTTTTGCCGCAACATTACACGTCGCTGCTCATGAAACTCGAGCGGCAGGGATCTGAAGGGGAAGCGCTCGCTCTTCGCGATTGGTTCGATCTGTTCAATCACCGGATGGTCGCGCTCTTTTACTGGGCGTGGAAGAAATATCGACCGCTTCTGCCTTCCGAGATGGGCAAGGATTGTTGGGCACCACAAAACTTCGAGCCGGGTTCTTTTGGCGGGGTCCTCCTCTCACTGCTGGGCCTGGGGCTTTCGCCACTTCGGAATCGGCTGCTCGTCAACGGCGTTTCCCTTGTCGACGGGAAAAGCGAATGTTTCGGCGGCATTCCCGACCTCGCGCTACTTCGGTTTGCGGGTTTGCTTGCTCATCGTCCTCGGTGCGCCACCATTCTCAAGAACGTCACCGAACAACTCTTTTCCATGCCTGTCGAAGTCCTGCAGTTTCAAGGGAATTGGCTGATCCTCGATCCCCCCAATCAGTCGAGATTGGGTATCAGTGACGGCAATGCCATGCTGGGCAGGAACTGTGTCGTCGGCGAGCGGGTTTGGAGCGTCGAGAACCGGATCCGAGTTCGTCTCGGGCCGTTGGACTTGCCGACTTTCCACGAGTATCTGCCCGACCCCGCCCCGGTGCGCGAACGCAAGAGCTTCTTTGCCATCTGCCAGTTCATTCGTTTGTACATCGGACCAGAGTTCGACTTCGACGTGCAGTTGGTGCTCAACGGAGAGCAAATTCCACCTTGTCAGCTTTCGGAAGGCGACCCCATCGGATCGCGACTCGGATGGAACACCTGGCTCGGTGCCGAACGTTTCGATGGCAATCCGGATGATGCGGTTTTCGAATCTGAAGAGATTAGCGTCTTCGCCAACTGACGAGGGTGCAAATCGCGATTTTTCTCCCTTTTTGCCGCTCAGAAAAACAATGTCGTGGGCCGGTCCGCTTTCCGCCAAGGCTCTCCAAGCGACCGGCCCTAGCATAACGACATTACTTTTCTGATGCTCCATAAAATGGTCCGTCCCTTGACGCGTTCGTCCCATGCGGATTCCATCCATCGAGGACCCTGACGCCATGCCGCGAAAACCCAACCACTCGTGCCGACGTTTATCCCTGTCACGGCGAAGATTCTTGGCGGCGGTGGGCGCCTTCACCTCGGCGAGTATCGTTCGCGCGCAACAGCAATTTCGACCAGCCATCGTGCTCCGATCTTCCTGGCAGACCGTCAATATCGGCGACATCGCCCATACGCCGGGCGTACTGTGTCTTTTGGAGAAGTACATTCCGCAAGCCGAGATTCGACTTTGGCCGAGCAATGTCGGAAATGGAGTCGAGCCACTGCTTCGCCGCCGATTTCCCACCGTCACCATTCTCAAGGGTGAGCAGGATATTCAAAAAGCGTTTGACGAATGCGACTTCTTCCTTCACGGTTCCGGTCCGTTTCTCGTCGCGCAGCGAGACGTGGAACGTTGGGTAAAAGCGACCGGGAAGCCTTACGGCGTCTATGGGATAACCTTTTCCGACAACAAATACTCGACGCGACCTTTGCCGGACGATGCGTTTGCCAGGACGATCGACGTGCTCAGCGGCGCCCGGTTCGTTTTTTTCCGCGACTCACCTTCGCTGGCGCTGGCGAAGGAAAAAGGGTGTCGCGCGCCCGTCATGGAGTTCGGCCCGGACGGTGCCTTTGCGACGGACCTGAAGGACGATGAGCGCGCGGAGGCCTTTCTTAAGGAGAATGGCTTGGAAGCGAAGAAGTTTCTTTGTTGTATTCCTCGGCATCGGTTCACGCCGTACTGGACCATTCCCGAGCGCCGAGCCCCGTTCGATCCCGTGAAGAACGAGCAGAACGAAATGCATCTCGAGTCCGATCACGCTCCCTTGCGAGAAGCGATCATCGAAGTCGTTCGGCAAACCGAAATGAAGGTGCTCCTTTGCCCGGAGGATCGGACGCAAATGGCACTCGGCAAATCCATTTTATTCGATCGTCTTCCCGAGGACGCGCGGTCCCGAGTGGTTTGGCGGCCGGACTATTGGCTCACCGGGGAAGCACGGAGCACTTACCTTCGGAGTGCCGGCCTTTTCGGGCATGAAATGCACAGTCCCATCATGTGCATCGGGAGTGGAATCCCCGCGATCGTTTGCCGATGGAAGGAGCAAACGAGCAAGGGATGGATGTGGAAAGACATCGGGCTCGAAGAATGGCTCTTCGACATGGACAACCCCCGGGATGTTCCGCGCATCGTGCCCGCCGTCCTCGATCTGGCGAAAGATCCGAGGCGAGCCGCGGAGAAAGCGGACCGGGCCAGGCGCTTCGTCGAGAAGCGGCAAGAGGAAACCATGGCCATCCTGGCCAGAGAACTTCCTCATGCCGGCTGAGTGATCTGGCGCACTCGACGGATCAAGACGAATAGATCGTGGATTCGATGGTCGGAATCACTGGCTTTCGAGCTGGGCGTGCTCTTTTCCCGGGTCGATCACCCGTCCGGTCTTGGGATCGATCGTCAGGTTGAGATTCTCTTTTTCATCGATGTAGAAGAAAACACCATTGAGCATTTCCTGGAACGTCTGATCTCCTTCGCGAACCGTGGCGGACGGGTCGGGATTGTACGGGTTGAACGGCGAGTTGTCATAGTTGGCGACGCATTCGAGAACGGTCCCCTTGGGAAACTTTCGCTCCCCTAGGTTCCAGGAGTAGGCCATCTGCCAATCGAAACTATAGTTGGGGATTCGCAAGAGTTCCTCGTCTCGGCCGTCCGGAAAGTGAGCGAAAAAGCGGACGTTCTTACCCCGGACGTGCATGTGGTGGAAGAGTCCCAAGGCGACGACGTCGGTGGGGAGCGTGTTTCGGGCCGCAACGGGATAGGCGGCGTCTCCCGGAGGGATCGCGAACTTGCCGTCCACCATCCAGAAGTCGTGAAACTCCTTTTTCACCACCCCCCGCGCATGTCGAATGCCGACGGAAATCTGGCACTCCTCCTCTTTGCCGGTCGTGGTGTAGTGGATTTGCAGGATCATGACGGCCCCTTTGGCGAACCGAAACGCGATGCCGTCGCCAAGGTTCATCGGCTGAACGCCTGGAACTTTTCCGGTGACGAATTTCGCATTGGCCCAGTCCTTCCCCCCCAGAGTCAGGTAGCCCATGTTGCAATGATGCACGACCTTCGGGTTGCTAGGTCGAATTTCGATTCCCTGAACCCAGGTGTCATGAAGGAAGACGTAGGGAAGAATGACGTACTTGTAATCCACGTACCCTTTGGCGGGGAGTTTGTGCACCTGGGTGGCGGTGATGACGCGGTCCGGCTTGCCAATGGACCATTCACCGGCGTTGTAATTGGGAACCGGGAGCGGCTCGGGAAGCTTCGCGGGATCTCCCGCCGCCATCCCGGTGCGCACCCACTTGCGAAGCGTCGCCCGCTCTTCGGCGGTCATTCCTCGCTTGTTGGAAAAGTTGCCGTGGCTGGCGTACCAAGGGGGCATGCGCTCGTCGTCCACGACTTCGACCATCGTTTCGGCGTGCTGAACGGCGTCCGACAGCGTGCGTAACGCGAAAGGAGCGTCGGGGCCGGAGTCATGACACTGTTGGCAATGTTGCTTCAGTAGCGGCGCGACATGTTCGGAGAAGTTGACGGGACCTTGGACCGTGACCTGAGGAACGGCGTGAATCGGAGTCCCCTTGACCTCGGTTTGGGAAACCGAGACTGGCTTGCCGGCGAGTAACTCGTCGAGCGCCGTTTCCAAATCCGCGCGTTCGGGATTCCGTGGAGCACCATCCAAGGAAACTCGGCTATCGACGCGGCCTCGGTAGACCAAACGATGTTTGGCGTCGAGCACCGCGACTCCCGGCGTCTTGTCGATGCCGAGAGTCGTCGGCCACGCACCGGCGAAGTCCTTGACGAAAGGGAAGGGGAGGTCATGCGTCATCGCTTGATCCGCCATCGTGCGAATGGAGTCCTCCGCCCCGACGTTGATGGCGACGAATTGAACGCCTTTGGCACGATAAACATTCTCCAGACGCTTTAGTTCCCCCAGGACTTGTTCGACGGCGGGACATTGGGAGGAGACGAATACGACGACGAACGCTTGCTTTTCCCCGAATTCCTTGAGGCTACGTGGTAGGTACCATTGGTCCTTGAATACGAGATCGGGGACCTTCTCGCCCAAGGCAACCGGTTCTTCCTTTGCATGAGCCATGCCCAAGGAAAGGCCGACGATGGTGACGAACCATGCTGCTAGTCGGGTAATTCGCGTGCCGCGCATGACAGGTTCCCCATGCGATGAAAGTGAGATTTCAACCCGGCGTGCATTGTAACCTTTCCCCTCCGAATAGATATGCTCCTTGGGATCTTGCCTGGCGAAAAATGCCCACTGCTCGGACCTCTCGGTGCAGAATGGTTGGGAAAGTTGGTCATCGGCTCTGGGATGCTTCGCTCGATGGTCGATGCTTTTGTGCTGAAAAGAAACCTGCTGACCAGTCCCTCGTCTTGCGAGTCGGGAGGGAAGCTGTTAACATCTGGAACGGCCTGCATGCAGGGGAATTCAGCCTTCCAGCCGCGACATCAAGGGAACATGCGTTGAAACTTCCGCGTAGAAACTACCTACCGAGCGTGTTGTCGGGCATGGTTTGTTGGTTCATGCCTGTAACTTTCGCGTTTGCCCAGATGTCCATGCCGACCACAGGCGTCTTGCCGACGAATCCGATTTACCAATCGTTGATTCTGGGTTCGGACCTCGCGAGTTTGCAGGCGGAATGGCTTTCTCCCGTGAACGCCGTTCAGGCGACCTGGATCAACGACATCAAGAATGTCGCGAATCTATCGACCAGTGGATCGGTCCCCGCGACGTTCGGCACGGCGATGAACGATTCCCGGATTGCCGAGTCCGCGGCCCTTCGCTTCGCCATGACCGGCAGCACCGCGGATCTCAACAAGGCGGTTGGGGCGCTGCTGAACCTCGCGATCCCGGCGAACAATGAAAATGACTTCATCACGCATACCGAAGTCATGACCAACTACCTCGAGGCGTACGACTTTATCCGTGGGGCATCTCTCGCGGACCTCGCGCAGTCGACTCGCGATACGATCGAAGCTCGATTGCTTTCCCAGACACAAGCCCTGACGAACGGGAACAACACCTATAGCAACGCGCGAGGCAAGATCGGCGCCACCCGCGCCTTTGCCGGTGTTCTCCTCCGCGATCAGGACCTGTTGGACCGTGGGCTTTCCGATCTCGACGGCCACTACGACTATAGCACCACGGACGACGGTTGGTTCACGGACAGCCAAGGACACTATCTGAACTACACGATGCGGCAGTTAGGCGTTTTTCTGCGCGCCTACGAGCAGGGGTCCGGCGTCGATCTCTACGCGAACGTGAAACCCTACTTGGACATGACCATGGGACTTCGACTTCCCAGCGGGGCCGTACCGAATGTGTCCAACGGTCTCGTCTACCCAGTGGCGATTCATTATCTCTCGCAGGGGACGGACCCGGCGGCGGCGGGGAACGCAGTTTGGTATTTGGAGAACATTCCGCCCGGTTTCGATTGGGGCATCACGAACGTTCAAAACAACGAGTACACGGACGCGTCGTTCTTCGCGCTCACCGACTTTTCGAATGTTCCACCCATTCCACCCACCACTTCGCCGACGTTCCTGGCTCAGGGCCAAAGCGCGATCAGCGTCTTCCGCCAGGATTGGAGTCGAGAAAGTGACTATTTGGCGATTTCGCCGGGCATCGATAGTCCGGAGGCCGTCAATGCTCCGCCGCTCGTGATCCCCGCGTTTCATAGCCAGAATGACACGGGGGAAATCCTACTCGCAGCCAAGGGGGAATACATCCTCGTCGCGCCGGGATACAACAGGCAGGATCTCACCAATTCCCCGCCTGGCTTCAATCCGATGCAATCCAATTGGCACAACGTCATCCTCGTCAACGGCGCTACCGGGCAGTTCGACCAGGGGAGAATGATGCGGCCGGAGGATTTCGTTCACTCCAACCGGCTCGATTCGACGGAGTTCGGCAACTTCAAGGGTGTGAGCGATTTCTCCACCCTGCAAATGAACTACCGCGAAACGGACGTCACCCGAAGCATGGCGTTCCCGGGCGAAGACTATTTCGTCGTCGCGGACCGCATGCGCTCCACCGGTTTTCGAAGCTATGGATTCAATCTCATCGGCCGGGGAACGCAAACCGTCGTGAGCAATGACCCCAATTACATCCAAGTGAAATGGGAGCTCAACGACGCCCAAGTCATCGAGCATCTGCTCTCCACGAATGCCATGACGCTGACGACCGACACACGTTCCACGCATCTTACCTGGGACAATTTCGAGACCACTTATCGCATGCTGGCGAGTTTCAGCGCGCGGGAAGGTTTGTTCCTGAGTATTCTGGAGACGGGGGATGCGGGTACGAATTCCAAGCTCGACATCACCAAGCTCACCTCGAGCACCGAGTACCTCGGCGCCTTGGTCGAAAACGACGAGGCGGGTTGGGCGGATACCATTTTAACGCAGCATGACCAGAACCTTCGCGCGGTCGGCGATATGTCCAGTGACGCGAAATATGCCTACATGCGCAAGGCCGCCGGCGAACTCGAAAGCGTCATGATCGCCGAGGGTTCGGAAATGTTCGATCTCGGCGATCCGCTGTTTCAGGCCGACAACCCGCTCACGATGTCGCTCCATTTCTCGCCCGATCTCATCTTGGGAACAATCTCCGCGGACGGCTTGATCGCCGGCACGGAACTGACGTTCTTTAACCGCGGACACATTCTTTCCGCCATGCTGGATGGCGTCGCCATCGACTTTTTTAATGGAGTTGGCGTGGCGAGCGTGTTGCTCAGCGGCTCGGGCGCTTTGGAAATCCAACTCACTGCTGTGCCGGAGGCAAGTACTTTGGTTCTTTGCCTCGTACCCGCCGTCGCATGGATGAGTCGCCGAATGCTCCGCAAGCGGAATGGTTCCGAACGTGATCGATGTCGCGCGTAAGGAGATCGAGCGGCCAGCCTTCACGTTGAAACCAGAGTCCAAAATAGTTCCCATCCTCTTGGCCCCTCCGAGATTCAGAAGTTCCCACCGTCCGTCGCGTTGGCGTCCGTGGACGCGTACAATACACCATCCAGTCCCTCAATCGCTTGTCCTATTGAGTATCAGATAAGAAATGGCGAATTTGTTGGCTCGGTCGCTTGGGGGTCTTGGCTCAAGGCAAGCCGGGTCCCGGCTTTACTTTTTAGAGCGGCAAGCGGTCGGTTGAATTTGGTTCGCAATGCTTGCAAACGGAGTCGCTAGCCGCTAGACCCGAGATTGACGGGGCTGCCATTGGCATGTCATGCGATTGGATCGATAGAAACGTTCGTCGAAGGCGATAGAGAAAAGTGAGGCAAACGTGAAATACATGCTTCTCGTTTACAGCAATGAGCAGTCGTGGACGCCGGAGGAATGGACGGCGTGCACGGTGGAGTCCGCGGGGATCTGTCGTGAGTTGGCTGCCCAGGGTCTATTCGAAGGGGCTTCACCATTGCACCCGGTCGCGACCGCGGTAACCGTGCGGGTCCGCGAGGGGGAACGGTTGGTCACGACGGGTCCTTTCGCGGAAACGGCGGAGCAACTGGGGGGATACTACATCCTCGAACTTCCGAGCTTGGAGGACGCGATCGAAGTTGCCAGTCGACTTCCTCCGGCCAAAAAGGGAACCGTGGAAATTCGCCCACTCTTCGAATTGGAAGGTTTGCCCCCGGATCGCGAAGAGAAGGCGGACGGGGGCGACAAGAAGGTCATGTTGATATGTTACGACGACGAAGATGCGTGGAACGACGCGGGGGAAGTCGCGCTAAGGGGGGCGATGCAGGAAGCGGTCGAACTGGCGCATGAAGTGGACGCCGCCGGCAAGTACCTCACTGCGTCTCCCCTCCAGGCGTCGTCGACTGCCAAATGCGTGCGTCTTCGAGATGGAAAGCGGCTCGTTACCGACGGCCCGTTCGCGGAGACGCACGAAGTACTAGGGGGTTATTACCTGTTGCAGGTAAACGCCATCGAAGAGGCGGTCGAGATTGCCGCGCGGCATCCCGGCGTGGGCGTGGGCTCCGTGGAGGTGCGCGAAGTCTTCAAGATTCCCGATCTACCGACGCGGAACCCATGAACCAGCGACGGCACCGAGATATTCCCGTGTTTCACGTCCGATTCGAAAGGAGTTATTCATGAATGGATCCAAAGCACTGCGAATCGTCGGGTGGGTGATTAGCGCGCTTGTTGCGGCATTACTCATCGGGCCGAGCGCCATGGGCAAATTCTTGGAATGGGAGGGCAAGGAAAAGGCCTTTGCGGACATGGGTTTCACTGCGGACGTCATGATGAAGATCGGCGTTCTGGAAGTCGTTTTCGCCATCCTTTTCCTGATTCCGCGGACCAGCTTCATTGGCGCCATACTGCTGGCGGCTTACTTGGGGGGCGCGACGGTCACGCACATTCGCGTCGGTGAAGACTTCTACATGCCGATCGTGGTGGGCGTGGTGGCATGGATTGGATTAGGTCTCCGTCGGCCAGAGATTTTTCGTCTGGCAATGGGAGCTCCGTTGACCTCGTCCGATCGATCGTCATGATTGGATTGGAAATGGCGCTGTGCAGGAGTCGGCTTGTCTTTTTCGCGTGAATGCCCGATGGTACGGGGGAGACGCCGGCCGGTGCCCGATTCGTCTGCGGGGCAAGGGAGGATTAAGGGCCAAGGAGTATCGGTCGGAGAGGGAAGGAGCAGTTGGACCGCATGAAATGCCATTCGTTGATCGTGATACCGGCACGGCGCGCATCGACCCGCTTGCCGGAGAAATTGCTGCTCGCGGAAACGGGTCGGCCGCTTTTGGCGCATACGATTGATCGAGCGATTGATGCCGTGGCGGCGCTCGGTGATGCTCCTCTGGATCCCCAGTCCAGGATCTGGGTGGTGGCGGACGACGAAGCGCTTTTGCGCGTGGCCGAGGCATGCGGAGTTGGCGGCGTCATGACGGGGCATTGCGAATCGGGCACCGAGCGGATCTGGTCGGCATTGCCGTCGTTGCCCGACGCGGAGGTCGTCCTGAATTTGCAGGCCGACGAGCCGGAAATGCCCGCCGATTGGATTGTGGACTGCATTCGTGGATTCTCGGAATCGGATCCCCCGGACATCGTCACCGTCGCGGTACCGATCCGCGCCGACGATCCATCCCTGAACGATCCGAACTTCGTGAAAGTGGTGGTGAATCATCGAGGCCGCGCGATGTATTTCTCGCGGGCGACGATTCCCGCATTGAGGAAAGGGGGCGTGCTCCCCAATCCGGCGGCACTCGGCCACTTGGGTATCTATGCGTTCTCCACGAAATTCCTTAAACGCTACCCCGACTTTCCGCAGAGCCCACTCGAGAAGTGCGAATGTCTCGAGCAGCTTCGGTTCTTGCAGGGTGGGTCGTCCATTAAAGTGCTTGTAAAGGAAGACGCGCACTTTCGCGGCATCGACACGCCCGAGGATTATCGGGCGTTCGTCGATCGAAAGCGGGGAATGGCCCGTTAGTAGTTCAAGCGAACGCTGCCGCCGGCCTTAACGACGCGCGGTATTCGTCCCGAGCACGAAGCCAGGCTTCGCCGTAGGGATGGTCCTTGCATTGTTCGAACCAAGGGCCACCACTCGTGTAGTGGATCAGCTTGGTATTCTCGTCCATCCAATCAAGCGTGTTCCACGTCTTTGGAATCTCGCCGATCTGCTCGTCCGGAATCCCTTCGAATCGGTGCAGGAACTTTCCCGTTTGCGTATCGACTACTTCCTTGGTCCAAAGCTTGAGCATGGAGCAATTCATCAGCATAAGGCTTGACCAGTTTTTCCGCGGATAAACGGTCTGGACGCAGCCATCCATCTTGGAGGTCGCTTCCGGTTTGTAGTCGTGCTGGACGACCCGAAGCGCCAGCCCCGTCATGTCCAAATCGTCCAGTTCCTTGATGTCTCCGAGGCAAACCATGTCGCAGTCCATAAAGACCGCTTTCCCCTCGAAGTTGCATAGATGTGGAACCAAGAATCGAGTGTAGGTGAATTCGGTCGATTGCAACGGATCGCGTGGCCGATGGAGTCCTAACTCGTCGATCTTGAGATATCGGATGTCCAAGGGAATCGAGGAGTGCTTGATGAGAGAGTGCCTGAGTATATCGGCACATTCGGCTTCGCGCGAGTCCCAGCCGATGAAGATGCGGAACATGGGTAACCTCCAAAGTGACTATTGAAGCTTGCTATAAAAACGAGCGTCCACTCGGACGACCGAACGGCAGGACTCGGTGCTTAATCCTCACGGAGAACCGCTGTGAAAAATCACGCGGACTTCCGGACCACGACTTTTTACTCTAGGCTTTTTCCTGCCGGCAAACCTTCGTTTCGCGAAAACTTCATGGATCAGATGCTGGGGAGAGGGACGTCACGCGACCTCCCGAAACGGATGACGAACCAAGACTATTGTTGAACCGATCGCACGATTGACAACTATTTCCCATATCTAGTACGTCAGCGACGAAAAGGCCACAAGATGTGGGGTCAGTATTTTGGGTCACGTGTTTCAGGGAGTTTGCGTGGGCTGAGGGAGCACGATGCCACACGCTCGGCGCAAGTAGTCGTCGTATTGCCAAGGACCACTGCTTCCCGTCTGTCGAGTGACGACGAGGTCAAGGCTGGGAACGAATGCAATAAGTTGGCCGCCCGATCCAGGTTTTGAGCGCGCGTCGATGGGGATCCCGTTGCTACTGTCGCCATTCATGCGCGTCGACCTGCCGGGCAATTCCCAGCCGTGAGAGAATCGCTCGGCAGGTATTCCAAATCGCAATTCTTTCGTGTGAACTTCATGGGTGGGGAGAGCGGTCTCGCGTACGAACCATTGGGGAATCACCTGTTCCGATTTCCACGCCCCTTCCCGCATCATGCAGTAAGCGACTCTCGCCAAGTCGCGCGCTGGCATTCCCAATCCATGAGACGGATGCCGACCGATTAGTTTCCCACCTTCGTAGTATTGAAACCACCAATGCTCGATTCCCAGCGGTTGAAAGAGTGCTTCGATGGCGAACTGGTCGTAAGGCTTACCGGTTACGTTCTCGCAAACGAGCGCGGCGTGGCATAAGGCGTGGGTCGAATAGCCACACGCCGTTCCTGGATCGAATGCTAGCCGCGCGGTCTTTGGGTCTCCCGCATGTCCCAGAAGGTACTCCCATGAGCCATCGTTGCGCGCTCCCGTCGCCTCGGGGCAAATTCCCGATGTGTGGTTGAAGAGTTGTTTGACACTGATTTTTGCTTTACGCGGATCGCTGAGAGGATTTGCCCAGGGAATATAGTCGAACGCGAGATCGTCAAACCTCATGCGCCGCGGCGTTCGTCCTTGCAGACTTCGTTCGGACGCGATGGCCAATACGGTGGCACAAATCGCCTTGGAAACGGACGCCACTCGGCCGGTATCGGTTTTCGCGCTCTTGCCCCGTTCGACTTCAAGGACCACGTATCCATGACGAATGACGACGGCGGCGAAATCCCGGTCGTCCGATGACAAGAGCCATTGCCTTAGTGCGTCGAGTTTTCCTGCATCCACGCCGGCTCGTTGGCGTAGCTCCATGGCAGCCGTCAATGACCGCCAACCCCCTTGGGATTCCGGCGGGGGAAAATACCCCGAAGTCTCGGTCCCCTCTCCGAAAACAAGCGTCGGCATTTGGATACAAATCGAGAAAACCAAGAATAAACGCCGAGTGGATGGTGTCACGGCCAGGTTTCCTCACGCGCATCGGAAGGGGTTTGAAAGAAATATTGCCCGATCTCTTTGTCCTTTCTGGCATTGTACCAGCGACTCTTGGTTGTTGGCGACGGTCACCTTTCGCTGGAAATTGCCCGCGCCACGTCGTCGGCGGGCGGGTTATCCCCAAAGTTGAAAAGGAATTTGAAGGGCAAAATTTCGTTATTTTTTCGCGAGATGTCGAATCCGACATGTGCTTTGCGACAAGTTATTAAAGCCGGCGATTTTGCCCGGCTGACGAAACCCGGGATGGCGCGTACGTCATCAGTGCTTCATCATCCACGTGCATTCGTCGCCTTTGGCGGGATCTCGTTCGACATCGTTATTGTTTGATGAGGAGAAGAGCATGGCGCGACAAAAGGTCACTCCCTTTCTTTGGTTCCAAAAAGACGCGGAGGAGGCTGCTGCCTTCTATGTCTCGTTGTTTCCAAATTCGCGCATCGTGAAGATCCATCACTATCCTCCCGGCGCGCCCGCTCCCGAGGGGAGCATAATGTCGGTGGAATTCGAGCTCGGCGGGGTTCCGTTCATCGCGCTCAACGGTGGTCCCCATTTCCAGCTCAACGAAGCCTTTTCGATGTCGGTCGAATGTGATGACCAAGAGGAAGTGGATCGCTTATGGGACACGCTCGCGGCGGGCGGTTCACCGAGCCATTGTGGCTGGCTCAAGGACAAGTATGGGCTTTCCTGGCAGATCGTTCCACGCGTGTTGCTAAAGTTGCTTTCCGACCCGGACCCCGCGCGCGCGAAACGCGCCACGGAAGCAATGCTCGGCATGTCGAAACTCGACATCACGCGCTTGGAGAAGGCCGCTGCCGGGAACACGTGACGCGTCGGCTGCCACCGAATCGGCATTTGCCTATCGGTTATGGCGTGGTCCATTCATGCGGTAAACACCAGAGGCCGCCGTCGCGTTTCATGACATACTTTGCGGTGATCGCGCGAATGTCCAGCGGTCCGTAAATGTGAGGAAAGAGGTGCCCAACGCCGGGGTCCTCGTATTTCACCGGCGAGCCGACGCGCGATTCATCCATCGACAGCATGAGGAGGTCTTCCTTGGGCGTGCCGGCGAAGAAGAGATTGGCCACCTCGACGAGCTTTTCGGGCTCCTTGGTGCAGTGAATGAAGCCCTCGGTTTCCAGGCTCGAAGCCCGATACTGGCCGTTGGCGACGAGTTTATTCCAATCCGATTGCCAAACGAGATGGTAAATGGTCATCAAGCCAACCTCATTGCCGTCGGATCGAACACGAAAAAAAAAAGAGGGACCCGAATCATTGGGACCCCGCCGAGGTGGAGCAACGCCTGCCTATTGGCACCCGTCAGGAAATGATGGGAAGTAGCGGTTCGGGTTGCTTGGGACGGGGGCCGAGTTCGGCTTCTTCCTGGTCCCATTTGTCGACTTCCTCGAGCAGCGCGTCGACCATCTCCGCTTCCGTGACGTGTCGAACGATTTCGCCCCGTTTGAAGATAACTCCCTTGCCGCGACCGGCGGCAATTCCCAGGTCCGCCTCCTTTGCTTCCCCGACGCCGTTGACGATGCAACCGAGGATGCTGATCGTGATCGGTTGTTTGCGTCCCGCCAATCGAGATTGTACTTCCGCGACGATCCCCTCCAGGTCGATCTCGAGCCGGCCACAGGTTGGGCAAGCGATCAACTCAGGCTTGCGCACCCGCCGTTGGGTCGCTTGCAGGATGTCGAACGCCGCTTCGATTTCCGGCACCGGGTCGCCGAGCAGACTCACGCGGATGGTGTCGCCGATCCCCGCGAGCAGCACGGGAGACAAAGCTGCGGCACTTTTGATGACCGCGTAGGGAGGCTTGCCCGCTTCCGTGAGTCCGATGTGCGTCGGATAGTTGCACTTTTCCGCGTACAACTTGTAGGATTCGGCGACCGTGCGGGTGTCGCTGGATTTCAAGGAAACGATCATTTGATCGAAACCGAGCGACTCGGCCGTTTCGATATGCCGCAGGGCACTTTCGACCAGGGCTGGCGGACAGGGATAGCCATACTTTTCAATGAGATCCTTTTCGAGGCTACCGGCGTTGACGCCGATCCGAACCGGGATCCCCTTGTCCTTCGCTTTTTTGATCACCTGCTTGTAGCGGTCTTGGCCGCCGATGTTGCCGGGATTGATGCGGATCTTGTCGACGTTCTCGTCCAGGCATCCGAGCGCCATCTTGTAGTCGAAATGAATGTCGCAGATTAAAGGAATCGAGATCCGCTTTTTGATTTCGGGAATGGCGGACAAGTCTTCCTTTTTCGGCACGGTGACGCGAACGATCTCGCAGCCAGCTTCTTCCAGTCGGCGGATCTCCGCGACAGTCTTGTCGATTTCGAACGTATTGGTGGTTGTCATCGATTGAACCCAGATCGGGTTCTCGCCGCCGACAACCTTGTCTCCCACGCGGACTTCTCGGGTCTTGTGTCGTGAAATCGAAGACTCGTACATGGTCAATCCGTACCTCGACCGCCGCAATTCTAACTTGCGTACACGCTCCTTATGGTAGTCCGGCCTTCCTTCCTGGTCAATTGAGCCCTGAGGGGGCGTGTTGCGACCGGCGAATTTGCGGGTACCATGGTGAAGGAAATATGCCGGAACCTGAGGAACTCTAGGAACATGCTTCAACCGAAGATTCACGTCGCGGCAATCGTCGTTTCGCTCGGCATGTATTTTTGCCTTCCCGCCGTTTGCAGAGCCGCAGATCTCAGCCAGCGAGCTGGTGAAGACCCTGCGTCCCCTCCCCATGGGGGCCGCCGTCGATCTCTGGGCCAGCGAACCGATGCTTGCCAACCCAACCGCCGTCGAAGTCGATTCTCGCGTGGCAGGGTCTTGATCAGCCGAGGGTCTCAATCCATCGCTTCTTCCGCAACGGCACCTCTAAACGGGTTCCCGAGCCGACCGGATCAAGATATTGGAAGACACCAATCACGACGGCAAGGCGGACAAGGTTACCGTCTTCATGGAAGATATCTGATGGGACTTGCCCCTCCAGGAAATCTGAAGGAGGGCAAGTACCAAGGGGATTCGGGTTTTCGTCGGTAATTCTCCCAAATCTTCTGGTGCTCGATGATCTGGATGAGATGACAGCCGAGAAGGGTTCGGCGCCACTGCGCTTTCCCCTGGGGGAGTCGATCACGACCATGGCGTGCATGGAATGTCCCTGGGTCCGACGGCTTCATTTCATGCAAGGAGATGGCGAATACACGGCAAGGATCTCCGAAAAGGAAAGGGAAGACGACCTCTTCAGCGTGCCTGGTGATGCTAGCGGTCGCTGGATTCAGAATGACAGGCTTGCGTTACCCTTCGCGTCAATGTCGATGGCACGGAACTCGAGCTCCTCTCCAACGGACAGCGAAACAACTACGAAGCCTGTGTCGACGGCCTTTGGTAACGTCTTCGTCTCGGACAACGACGACGACGGCAACCGCGGAAGCCGCATGATCTGGATCATGGATGGCGGCAACCACGGCTATCGCATGCCCGGAAGCAGTCGCCATTGGGCGGAAGAACTCCCTGGCGTTATTCCCAAACTCGTCG
The DNA here is from genome assembly GCA_046350335.1 of Planctomycetota bacterium. Lineage (GTDB taxonomy): Bacteria > Planctomycetota > Planctomycetia > Kolteriales > Kolteriaceae > JAXMAQ01. The sequence continues at coordinate 2,759 of JAXMAQ010000028.1, read as the reverse complement.
GAACGGGAAACGGATCCCCTAGTGGAATCCTGCTTGTCGAGAGTCCGCTTTTCGGAAAAGAGGTCGAGGGGCAGATTCTTCAAGTGGACGCCGGAACGCGGCAAGTCAATTTGCATCCGCTAGTGCGTAAAGGGGCAGGTTACCGGTCCGACTACAAGGTTTTTCTCAAAGGGGAGGATCCCTGGTTCCGGCCAATCGACATCGCCTTGGCGCCGGATGGGACGCTCTACCTCTGCGACTGGTATGACGCGGGCGTGGGTGGGCATGCGTTCGCGGACCAATCCACGGGACGCATTTATCACATTCGCCCGAAGGAGAATCCCATTTCACCCGCGGAACCAGACTTTAAGAGCATCGCGGGTTTGATCAAGGGACTGGGATCGCCGAATCCCCGCCACGCGGTTTGTCGCGAGACAAGGACCCCGCTTGATAGAGGATCCGGAAGGCGCGGTCCGCTGAGGGATGCCTATCGCGAAGGTTCGCTCCGTACGCGTGGCCGTATCTTGTTCGTGCTCTCGGCTCTTGCCCAGACCGGCCAAGCGGACGTACTGGCGGCATTGAAGGATCCCGAGCCCATGATTCGGGAGCAAGCGTTGAGAATCTTGACCCGGGACGATCGCAAGCATGGCATGGTCGATGACACCGAGGCAAAAAAGATCGAACCCCGCGCCATGGGAGTTTTGGATGAGATCTTGCCCCTCGCGACCGACCCGGATGCGGGTGTCCGAAGGGAGCTTCTTCTCGCGTTGCGGGACGTTCCTACCGCGCCCGTTGAAAAGGAACTCACCACGTTGGCCAAAAGTTGGGACGGCAAGGATCGGTTTTTTCTGGAGGCCCTGCGGCTTGCGCTCGTCCATCGAGAGGCCGAGTATCTCGCGCGACTGTTCGACGTACTGTCCGATGGCGTAAAGGCAAAGGATAGCGTCACTGCATTAGCACAGCCTCCCTATTTTCCGACCGCGACGAACGATGCGTACCTTCGAGTCGATGACGAGTTTCCCGGGGCGAACGCGGCCTCGAAACTGGTGGGTATTTCCTGGGTGCTCGAACGGCCGGAATGCCTGCCATCGCTCGAGAAGGTTATCGCGATCGACCATTCACCCTCGATCGGGCAAGGGGTCGAGTTGGTGCTTGAGCGGATCGCCGATCCGCGTGGCGCGGCGTTTTTGACTCGTTGGCATTCGCTAACTTCGGACGCGGGCGAACGTCGGTCGATCCTGAAGTTGCTCGGTCGCAAACTTGCGGGTCCGTGGCAATCGGAACGGGAGTCGGCGGCGGTCCGCGACCTCTTCACGGCGTCCCTTGCCGAGCCCGGCATGGAAGTGGAGACGATCCGCGCGATCGACTCCGCGGGGGATCGGCACTTTGATGATCGCCTTCTTCAGCTCGCCAAAGATTCCGAAAAGGAGAACGGGGTTCGGTCCGCGGCACTCGAAACGCTGGGGAGAGGAGGGAATGAAGCGGCGGTTCGAATCGCGCGCGATTGGGTGGAGTCAACTCGTGGCGAACCTGCTGCCGGTCCGCTTGCCGCGACGGGACTTTCGGTTGCAATTGCCGGCGACCGGAAAGCGGCGCTCCAACTATTAATCAACGTCGTGGGGGACAAGGCCTATCCTGCGGACTTGCGTCGCAAGGGAGTGGGCTTGATCGCGTTGGATACGCCAGGCGCGCGGCGTCTACTTACCCTGTTCGCTGATGGAAAGCTACCCGAGGACGTGCGCACCGAGGCGGTGTTCCTGCTTCACAATCATCCGGACGAGAAGATCCGCCGCGTCGCCGCCAATCGCATACCACTTCCCAAAATCGCCGGCGGGACATCCCTCGCACGCCTGGATGACGTCCTGTCAAAGCAAGGAAACGTCGAAAACGGCGAAAGGCTATTTCGGCGTGATGCCAGCGATGCCTGCGCGCGCTGCCATCGAGTGCAGGGGGTGGGAAATTGGGTCGGTCCGGATCTCTCGTCGATCGGAACAAAGTACGGCGCGCGGGAACTCTTGTATCACGTACTCAATCCGAGCGGCGCCATTGGAGACAACTATGTTCCCCAGGTGGTTGCCCTGGCGGATGGCCGGCTCCTCACCGGACTGGTCGCGGATGAATCGGCAGACCGGCTGGTGCTGAAGACCGCAGCGGGGGAACGGATCTCTCTGGCGACTTCGGAGATTGAAGATCGCCGGCCGCAAAACCAGTCGATCATGCCAGAGAACCTGGCCCAGTCCTTTTCGCTCCAGGAGCTCGCCGACTTGATCGCGTTCCTCGGTACGCTCAAGGTTCCCGTCACGGAAGTGGGGGAATGCTTCCTGTTGGGTCCCGTAAAACAGGGGGCATTCGACGGCAGCGTGATTCCCGATGTCGAGCGGCCAGTCAATCTCTTGAAGGATTCGGGCGTGACAGCCCGATGGCAGCCGACTCGAACCAGCAAGGATATGTATTTGGACTTGTCGTCAATCCTGGGAACCAAGGAAGGCAACGAGGTATTCGTATATGTTCCCACGATTTCTCCATCGACTCAGAAGGCGCGGATCGTCTTGACGACGTCCAATGTGGTTTCCCTTTGGCTCAACGGCAAGCCCGTGCCATTGACGGGTCCGGTACAGCAAGGGTCGATCCGCTTTTGGCAGGGAACGCTCGACATGAACGAGGGGGCTAACGCGCTCGTAATCAAACTCGCCAGTGGTGGCGTGGAAGCCGGCTTGGTCACCACGCTGGTGGCGCAAGAACAGATTCGAATTCAGTTGCCGAGCAAGGTGGAAAGCCCG
>JAXMAQ010000027.1:0-89242 GCA_046350335.1 Planctomycetota bacterium | reverse complement strand
CATTGCAACGTCGCGGAGCGCCCAAAGACCTCTCTTTCGACGGCAGCAATCGCGGGCACCAAGGGCAAGGTACTCCGCAGCCCGTGGTCGCGCATTGCAACGTCGCGGAGCGCCCAAAGACTTCTCTTTCGAAGGCAGTTAGCGCGGGATCAGGGAACGGGTGTTATGCTGCCCGGTGATCCGTGTTCAACGAGGCATGTCGAGCGGTGAGAAGGTGAATGGCTGCGGTAAGGCCATGGACGGCATCATCGATCTTCTGGGTTTCGCGAAGTACGCGTAGATTGTTGGCGAGCAAGTGTTGGAGTTCGACGAGCTTGCCGTGGTCGGAGAAGATGCTTGCGAGGGTATTGGCGCTCCGATCGAAATCCGCCCGAAGTTTGGCGGTATTCTCGATGAGCATAGCCGTTTGGGATTGAAAGACGGCCCGTTCTTTTTCAAACGACTCCAGCACGCGCGCCAGCCGTTGCTCGCGAAGGGATTCACTTTCCTCGAAGCGTTTCTGAAGGCGAAGAATGGCGTCCGACCAAACTTGCACTTGCCGATTCTGAATTTCCTCATTGTGCTTATGGGCGGAGGAAAGCGCTTCGGACCACATTCGGAGCTGCCGATCGACGGTGGCTTGCATGGTTTGGAGCGTGGCTGAGCTCGACGCCTGGACGGCATTCAGGAACGGGATGAGATTCTCATCGGCCATCTCGAACCGGTTGAGCAGTTCTCGTTCCGTCCGCCGATCGATTTCATAATTGATGCCCCGCTCGATGCGTTCGCAAATGAAGAGCAGAAACATCATCGAGGTGGACGCTCCGAGCGCGAGCGTCGTGGTATTGAAAGCCGCACCCATTTGCGAGACGACCCGGGGCAGTTGTTCGGTCATTTCGTCGACGGAGAGCCCGCCGAGCGCGTAGCCGAAGTAGAGCACCGTGCCGAGGAACCCGAGGACCGGAGTGACCCATGCGATGAATCGAATCAGGGCATAGTCCGCATGCGAGTCATCCTCGTCGCGGTCCGCCAGGGATTGGAGGAAGTCGCCAAATCCGTCGGCAGAGCCTTTCTCTTCCAGGTAGGAGAGCGCGTTCATGAGACGCTTGCCCATCCGCGACTCTTGCAGCCATTCCGGTTTGGCGCGAAGGTGATTCAGCAGTGCCGTCGCGTTCGTGGCTTGTTCGCGGGTGGATTTTCTTGGGAGCCATTGCTCGCGCAGCGCACGCTTTTCGCGCGGATGGCGGGAAACGCGAAAGATCGCGTCCATGACACCCCATACGAAGAAACCGACGATGACATACTGAACCGTATGTTCGCAAGTGTACCTTTCGATCACCGAACCGTGGAACGGCTTCTGAAGCACGACGGCATAAAACGCGACCGTGATGGCCATCGCGATCGCGAACGGCAAATCCACCATTCGTGAGAGGACACGTCGGCCTGTCGTCGTCATTTCGGCATCCCATCCTAAAGTTAAAACCATCCCAGAAACAAGCGGCGGCAATAAAGCGATGAAACGCGCTTGTGTCAACGGGGAACGGGTTAAGACACCCTTTTTCGTCGTGCTGGCGAATTTGGGAAATCCAGGCAGCTGATGACAAATGAAAGAACGCGAGAGCTTGGGAAATCGCTGGAGGATCGATTCCCTATTGAGCTTCAGAAGAGCAAGGGCGTATTTCGCGGCCCAGTCGCCTGGAGGGCCTTGGCGCAAGCCGCGATTCGCCACGACCGTGACTAGGCGCCGGACCACGGCATTACTCATCTGAGCGGCAACGGAACTTCGTGGGTGCAAGGCGTCAGTCACCTCGGAGATCGAGGTTTTTATGGCAAAGTGACCGTCGCTGGAGTATCATTTCACGCTAGTGGACGACGCAACTGCCAGCGAGCTTGGCCATTGCGTACACCAATTGCGGTCGCGCCGAGGCCGGTTTGGCGGGGAGCGGACGCTTCATCCAACGAAGGGAGTTCGATGACAGCCATCTTGGCGGTCGCGGCAGTAACGCTGACGGCGTCGTTTGTTTGCTCGTTATTTGAAGCCGCTTTGTACAGCATCTCTTCGGCGCAGATCGAGATCATGCGAACGAGCCGCATCTTTGGCGCCGAGCGCCTAGCCAAGCTTCGAGAAAAGATCAACGACCCCATCGCCGCCATTCTAACGATCAATACCGTGGCACACACCGTGGGCTCGGCCTGGTGCGGTGCCCTGGTCGGAAAATACTACGGCGAATATTGGGTTGGCGTCTTTGCCGGCGTGTTCACGTTCCTCGTCCTTTTCGCAACGGAGATTTTTCCCAAGAATATCGGCGTTATGTACGCCTTGCAAATCGCACCCTGGATGGCTTGGCCACTACAAATCATGGTCTGGGCCGTCTGGCCGATCGTGAAATTCTGCGCGGGCCTGGTGCGACTCTTCGGCCAAGAGCAGGAGGAACGGGCGCCCACCGAGGATGAGATCATGATGATGTCCCGTTTGGCGGTTGAAAGAGGCCAGCTGCGCCCCCAGGAACTCCGGTGGGTGGAGAACGCTCTCCGTTTGGACGAAGTGAAGGCGAGCGAATTGATGACTCCGCGCACGGTCGTCTATACACTCCCGGCGGACATGCCGCTGTCAGATGTACGTCACCGGAGCGAACATTGGACGCACAGCCGACTTCCCTTGACCGAAGATCGGGATCCTGACCGGATCGTCGGCATGGTGCGCCGTCGGGATGTCTTTGACGCGATCGTCAAAGGGAAACCGAACATGACCCTCCGCGACCTGATGCATGAAATCGATTTCGTCCCGGACACGATGCGCGGCCATCAGCTACTCGACTTGTTCATCATTCAAAAAAAGCACATCGCCTGCGTCGTGGACGAGTATGGCGGCTTCGAGGGGGTGGTGACACTGGAAGACGTGCTCGAGTGCATGATCGGATCGGAAATCGTGGACGAATACGACCGACACGCGGACATGCAACAATTGGCGAGACAAAAGGCGGAGCGCCGCGGCCGATTCCCGCGCGCGGCTACTCAAAAATCCGCGAATCCACGAACTTCGCCTCACTCTCCCGCCAGCCCGCAGAGAAATGGCCCGGAACGAAGCGGACCGGAGCAAGGACGAGATGGTCCGTCCCCTGCCGTCACGTGAATTAGGACGCGATGCGCCGGTAAAGAAACCCGTCGTTCGTTCCCGGATCGACATGCAGTTCCTGCACGAGCCGTTCCAGGCAACGCTTGCTTTTCCCCCAATCGAAGTACTGTCCTGGAATCTTGGTGACGGCGCGGACCTCGGTCCCGGCTCCCTTCCGGTGGACCGAAACGAGCAGTTCCCCCTCGAACGAGAACAAGTCCGACGGCAAAACCGCCTCCAGCACGCAGCCATCCGTTCCTTGCTGCACGCCGCGAAGTTTCTGGCCGTTGCGTGCAAGGGAACAGAGAACGCGAACGATGACTCGTCCGACGGGGATGGAAAAAGTCTCCGTCCGATCCTTGCCCGTCGCGATTCCAAGCTTGCGATAAAGGGGCTGAGCAATGGCAGCCACCGTTTCCAAAGGGACACCGATCGGAGAGACCTTGTCGAATACCGCCAGAAACTGCTCTCCCGTGAATCCCTTCTTCGCCATCGCGCCATGCCGATCGATCGCGGATCGCACCTCGGGAACCCGGAGAAGCGTTTCATAACGCACCTCGTTTTCCCAATCGATGGGTGCTTCCGGTTCCGGCGTTCCTTCCGCGAATCGATGGCCACAATGGGCACAGAAGTTCCCCTTGCCCGGCTTCCCACAATTCGAGCAAAACATGGCCTTCCTGTCCTCCTCTCCCCAGTACCCCAGGTACCGGCGAACGAACTCCGGCCGAGATAATACTGGATCCAAAACCTGGGAGAAGTGCGATTTACGCGCATTTCGAGACAATCTCGAGCGGTTTGGTTTCGATGGCAGCCATCGGAAACTCAGGCGGAATGATTTTTTCGGGCCTTCCGGCGGTGAGAAACAACCTTCCGAAAACGAGCCTGCCGAGTTCCCAGTTTCCCCAACGTGCCCCCTTGGTTCCTAGTGCTAGACTTCGGAGAACGGAATGGGACCTCGGTTCGGAACACTTGCCCCAAGAGAATGGGCATTTTGGACAAACCGAATGTCGGTCCATCCATCGCCCCAAGTAGGGAGCAACACTTTCCCCATCACTTGGGGCAATTAGCTCGCGAGGGACCATGCAATGACGGATCGTGAAATTGGCTGGGTAGGCTGCGTGATTACCGCTTTGGCACTCGTTACCTTGGAAGCGAAAGCAGAGGAAATAACGCGGGGCAAGGTGGACGTGGCCATCCCATTGCTCGAGAAGGTCGCAAAAGAAACGCTGACCCGGACCGGCGTGCCGGGAATGGCCTTCGGGATCGTGTACAAGGATCAGGTTCTTTACCTAAAGGGACTAGGGGTTCGCGAAGCGGGCAAACCCGAGCCGGTCGATGCCGACACGGTGTTTCAGGTTGCCTCGGTTTCAAAGCCAATCACAACCACGGTACTCGCTCGGCTGGTGGGTGAAGGGAAAATAGGTTGGAACGATCGCGTGATCGATCATATGCCGGAGTTTCGCCTTTACGACTCCTGGGTGACGCGAGAAGTGAGACTTCGCGACTTTCTTTGTCACCGGAGTGGGCTTCCCGACCAGGCGGGCGATCTCTTGGAGGACATGGGATACGGCCGAGGCGAAGTTTTACGTCGTCTCCGATTTCAGCCCCTGGCTTCCAGTTTCCGTTCGGAGTACGCCTACACGAATTTCGGATTCACGGCGGCGGCGGAGGCGGCGGCCCGCGCGGAAGGAATGGCTTGGGAGGATTTATGCGAGCAGAAGCTCTTTGAGCCCCTTGGAATGACGGCGACGAGCGCTCGGTTCTCGGACTTCGAGAAGGCGAGCAATCGGGTCAAGCTCCATGTCCGCGTGGATGGTCAGTGGGTGCCTAAATTTGTTCGCCAACCGGACGCACAAGCACCCGCGGGGGGTGTAAGTTCCAATGTTCGCGACATGACTCAATGGCTTCGACTACAACTCGCGGGGGGCAAGTTTGACGGCAAGCTGATTGTCGATTCGAAAGCTCTCGCGGACACGCACGCGCCCAGCGTGATTACTGGATTCCATCCAGACGACAATCGACCTGGCCTGTACGGATTGGGCTGGGGAATCGTGATCGATCCCGAAGGACGGGTATTCTGGCGGCATTCCGGTGCATTCTTTCTCGGTATTCGTACCGAGGTGGCCTTGCTCCCCGCGGAACAACTAGGCATCGTCGTGTTGACGAATGCCGCCCCGACGGGCGTTCCCGAAGCGATCAACGACAGCTTTTTCGACCTCGTGTTTCACGGCAAGCTAGGGACGGATTGGGTCGAACTCTGGAACGGACGCTTTGACCAACTTGTGAAGCAAATGTACCAGGCGCAAACCGACTATTCCCATCCACCAGCGCCACCGTCGCCGGCGATGCCCGTGAAGTCTTATACCGGGAGGTATCAAAACGATTATTTTGGCGCGCTAGAGATTCTCGAAACGAATGGATCCCTGATGCTGAAATTGGGTCCACGAAAGATGTCTTTCCCGCTTCGACATTGGGACCGCGACACGTTTACATATCTCCCCACGGGAGAATCCGCGAGCGGTACGAGTGGTTGCATCTTCACGCTCGACGCCAAGAACGTCGCCCAGAAGGTTCTTCTTGAGGCGTTGAATGGAAACGGGCTCGGGACATTTCAGCGGGTAGGCGAACCTTGAATCCGCCTTGAGGGTTATTGGTTCGGGCAGGTCCAAAGACCCAGTCCCGGATTCGAAACGAAGAAAACTTCTTCGCCGTCCGGTAGGGTGTTCCAGCCATCATTCAGGGAATGGGGCGAGTAACGTTTCAACATGTTTTGGAGATCGGCGAACTCGAACCCGACTCCTTCGATTTCATTTTTGGTGAGCCCGCCGGGACAATAGGTGATGCGGAACCTGCCTTCCGAAGAGCCGTGGATCAGGTGGGCGGCGGCGGACAGATTCTCTCTTAACTCCTGGTTCTCGGAGACGGCCTTGAGCGTCGTGGGGGTACCTCGGTAGCCGAACTGGCGAATGAGTTCGTCGATTTTGGCGTCTTCGCCGAACATGTGAACTCCTGGCGCGAGAACGACCAGTTCGCCACCGGTCTTCATCGCCATCCGCGTTCGATAAACCGCCTTGTTTCCAAGCCAGGTGGACTTAAACTCGTCCGGATCCAAGAACACGATCGCCTTGCCGATGGGACGGTCAAGCTCGTCCAAGTTGACCTGGCGCGACAATTCCGCGCCGCGAAGAAAACAGGCCTCGTCATCGCCGGCGAACAGACCACGAGTCACCAAACGACCCGCTTCATTTTTCCCTCGCACGGTGAGCAAGTACCGGATCGGTAGCGCGGCGGCGAAATGCTGGCTGGCATAGTCCAGGACCGCGCGGACCGGCGTTCGCGCTTCCCCCATGATTCGCTCCATCCCGAAGACGGGCGCCCAAGAAATGGGTTCGGGAATCGTGTCCCTGCCCCCGGTTCCGACAAAGATATTCTTGGCGTGATTGGCGATTCCGATCACCTCGTGAGGAACCAATTGTCCCACGGAAATGATGGCGTCCCATTTCCCTTCGAGCAGAAGACGGTTAATCTCAATCGGAATGGGGTAATCAAGTTTTCCTTCGGAAAGCTCCGCGATCACGGATCCGGGAACTTCGCCAAGTCGAACCAGGTCGTGACGCCAATCGTGCACTCGAAATCGGTCGTGGGGAATGCCTGGGTACATGCGATCGAGTTCCTCCGCGGTCATCGGCACATGCGTGCCGATCGCGGGCATGATTTCGACCTCGGACGCGCTCTGCATTCGCCGGTAGAGATGGCAAACCAACGGCCCGGAACCGGAGTGAAACCGAGTGATGTCAGGGGGGACGATGAGCACGCGTTGGAGCGCGCCGAGCTGGTCCAGCAGTCCGTCCACGAGTTCGCGGGCGCGCGCCTCATCAATCACCGTATTTCGTGAACCTTCGAAGAAATACTCCAAGCGTTCCCCAACCTTTCATAGACAAAAACCATCCGAAGGGAGCTTGCGTTCATCCTAGTGGATGCGGACCTCTCGCTCCACCTTGGTGGAACGAACGCTCCTGGTGACGATCGAGAAATGGGAGATCGGATGAGAAGCACGATGAACAGACCCACGACCTTTCTCTTGCTCACCCTTACTTTTTACTGGCTCGGGGAACGTGCATGGGCGGAGGCGCTCGAATACTCCGCGACCGATCCTGCCCTTCAAGTGGTCTTGATCGATCCGTCGCCGAACGAATCGTATTTGTCCGTTCGCGTGGATTCCGCGGGGAGAATATTCGTCGGCGGCCGCGAGGCCTTGTTCGTTTACGAACCGACCGATCAGGGAGGGTATCAGCCGGCGAAGGAATTGGCGCGGTTTCCCAAGGATAGTTGGCTCAACGACGTCGAGATCCTCGGCGATGATCTTTACGTGCTGACGTGCACGGCTCTCTACCGGATTCCCGACGGTCGCATCAAGCGGACGGATTTGAAGCCGAAACGACTCGTATGGGGCATTCCCTTCGGCCACGTGCACCAATGCCTGCACGCTTTGGCCTGGGGACCGGAGGGAGACCTCTACATCACCCTGGGGGATCCGCTGTGGTACTACGGCGATTTCCGTCGTCCCGATCATTTCGGCCATTGGAACTTCTACACGCAACCCAATGACGTTCCCGTGCCCTATACGGGCGTGGGGGGAGTTTTGCGTTGCCGACCGGACGGTAGTCGGCTTCAGGTCGTCGCGCGCGGGTTGCGCAATAGCTGCGGCCTTTGCTTCGATTCGAACTGGAACCTATTCACGACGGACAACGATCACGAGCAAATGCCCGCGGAGTACGTTCCGGGTCGATTGCTTCACGTCACGCCGTTCGCCTATTTCAGCTGGCCCCGTGGCTGGATGGCGGAAAAGAGCCCGGACCGCGTCGACTTGTTGGAAACGATGTTCGGGGGCATGGGGCGCGCCGTTCCCGTGGGCCAGACCTTTTACGACGAGACGTTCTTTCCTGAACCCTTTCGTCGAAATCTACTGGTCGCACAATGGGGCATTCGCACGGTCTCCCGCTACGCCTACAAACCAAGAGGCGCCAGCTTCCAGGCGGAAGAGAGCACGTTACTCGCCGGACAAGAGCAGGCGCGGCCCGTCGGCGTCACCGTCGGCAGGGGGGGTCGCGTCTTCGTCACCATTGCCTACATGGCACACAACGAGGGTTCGCCGATCTATCGAAGCGATCTCGCGATGATCACGACCAAAGAGGATCCCGCGAGCCATCCTTTTGAAAGCCTTGAAATCCCCGCCGTGAACGACGAACACCTTTGGAAAGAGCTCTCCAACCCCTCGTGGTGGCCCCGTTATCGCGCGCACGAAGAACTCCTTCGGCGAGGTAGGCGGACGACCCAACAGGCCATTTCCCGCTTGGAAAACCTGAAGATGGATGATCCGGCTCGCCTTCACCTCCCCTGGATCGCCGGCTCGAGAGAAACCTACGAAGCGGGCAAGTCCCTCGCCAAGCTCGCCAACCACGACGACCCCGCCGTTCGCTTGCAGGTGATCCGAGTTCTCGCCGAATTCCCGGGTCTCAACGCGGAAAGTTCCGTCTTCGAGAACGCGCTCAAGGATTCCGATCCACAGGTCCAGTTGGCCGCCATGCACGCGTACTTCGATATCGGCGACCCCCTTCCCAAGGAGGTCATACAGTTGGGCGCGCATTCGAAGGATTCCTATTTTCGACAGACGGCAGCCATGTTGTTGGCCCGGCGGGCACCGTATGGTGAATTGGAGGAGCTTGGGCGATCCTCCGACGCGGAGGTTCGGCTGCTCGCCGTTCTTGCCGCCGGCTTTCGCTTGACTCTCCCACTCTCGAACGAACCGATCTCCGAACGGCTTCCCTTGGAGCCGCACCGCGGAGAGGAAGCGTACCTCATCGAGTATGCGGACAAGAAGGTCGATCTTCGCCAGCACGGTCGGATGGGGAACTTTACCGTCGCGGAACATTGGGCCGTCGGGGAGCGGTCGACGACCCAGGAAGCGCTCTTTAATCTCCTTATCAAACAACTCGCCGACAGTAGCGAACCGGTCAGACTTGAGGCCGCCTATTTCCTCTCCCTGTTGAACGACCGTCGAAGCGAGCCGAAAATCGCGAAAGTCGTCGCCGCCACCCAAGCTCAACGGCTCGAACAGGCGCCAGCCATTCAAGTGGACGAACTCTGGGTCGCCGGTCTGTTTCCGGACGAGGGAAAGCCGTTCGAGACGACTCACCCCCCGGAAACTGGCCCCATCGACCTGGCGGCAAGCTACCGGACCGGGGGAGCGAACGTGCACTGGACGCGGGTCAAGAACAACGGGAGATTCTTTGATTTTCAGGAGATATTCAAAAACGTCGATCAATCGTCGTCCTACGCTTTTTGTCGCTTGGAGACACCCAAAACCCAGCGCATCGACTTGCTGGTCGGCTCGGACGACGGCGTAAAGGTTTGGCTCAACGGCCGGGTGGTCCACGAGAATGCCACAAGCCGCGGCGCGTTGCCTTTCCAGGATGTGGTTCCCTTGGAATTGCAGGAAGGAAGCAATGACTTGCTCATTCGCGTGCAAAACGTCAGTGGAGCAAGCGGACTTTATCTTCATTTCAAGTCTTTGGAAAGGGTGGTCGCGAGCCTGCCGGAGCGAATCGTGGGCTCGCTGGCGGACCGCATCAAATCCGCCACGCAGGCGGGGAGCCCCAATTCCATTCCCAGTGAGTTTCTTGCCATCGATTGGTCCAAGGCAACGGAGGCGGGGGACCGAGAGAACGGCAAACGGTTGTTCTCCGCCGACGGCTTGGGATGCGCGAAATGCCATGCCGTCGCCGCCGACCAGGGAGGAGGCAACGGCCCCAGCCTGGCGGACGCGGCCAGGCGTTTCACGGTACCTTACCTCGTCGAATCCATCCTGTTGCCGGACAAAGCGGTGTCGCCTGTGTTCCGTTCCACCCTGATCGTCACCAACGACGGTAACACCCTGATGGGACTCGTCGTCGGCGAGACCGCGGATCGGATCGAACTATTGCAAAGGGACGCAACGAAAAAGGTCGTGCCGAAGTCCGAAATCGAAAGCCAGACGCAGAAAGAAGTATCGCCAATGCCTCACGGGCTGGTGAAAACACCGGCGGAATTGCGCGATCTCCTGGCGTTTCTTTTGGGGAAGTAGAGGATAAACGAGCATCGGAAAAGGAATGGCGTGCGCTCACCCCGGTCGTTTGGAGAGCCTAGGTACAAAGCGCGCCGGGCCCCGACATTCCTTTTCTGAGCGGCTGTAACGACCGGGAATGCGGACGACGTTTTGGGCGGGATGGAACGGTTCAATCGATTGAATCCGACGGCACCCCGCGTCGCCGAGGGATTGAAGGACGCTCCTCTTGCAACCGCCCCGGCGGGACATTAGCCTAACGGATGGAACAAAATTCAAAGGGTAGCGGCCGAAACGTCGAATGACTGTCGGCCATTCTGGGTCAAATTCGGGGCACTTCGAATAAGGAAAGGCAAGTCATGGCACTCTTCGAGGTGGAAACCAGCGCCCATATCATGATCGTCTGGGCCGATGACAAGGAACAGGCGAAAGCGTTTTGCGTCGAGAACTATCCCAGTGAAGAAGTCGTCCGCGTGTCCACTCGACCACGCAATGCCTGGGTCATTTCCAAGCGACTTCTCGGTCTCGAAGGGACCACCGATCCATGCTCGACGGCTCGCGAATGCCTCTCCAAGGCGAGCGGCGATAAACTGCACGCCATTCGACTTTACATGCACGAAACAGGAACGGACCTCGAGGGCGCCCGCAAGGCGATCGAGTCCAATATGGTGATCGGCTGGTAGGCTGCATCCCTCTCGACTTGACACCCGAAAAAGATGGTCGCTGGGCGCGGAGAAGCTGACGCGTCCGGCGGCAATTGTTTCTCAGGGACGCGAGAGGACGAATCGCTTTCATATCCTTCCATCGAGTTCGGTGGCAAGACGAGTTGCCTTGGACGGTCGCTCGAACAAACGCTCGTTCCTCATCGGAATGCAGGCTTGGATGCCCCGCTTCGTTCGGAATTCTCGCTCGAATTGACGCAATGTCGCGATACTCTCGCGATTCACCCTATAACGGTTATTCGTCCTTACTCTCTGATGCTACAAGGGCAGACATGGCCAGTTCGCAACCCAAGAATCCGTTTGTTCCATCCCTGACTTCTGCCCGGTTCATTCCCGCGATCCACGTGGTCGTCGTCCACATCGTCCTCGCGTTTCACCACATCGCGAAGGGGACCGGCGATGATCCCACCAATTTTCGACCGTGGTGTGCCTGGGGAGACACCCTTTTCACCGGCAATTGGATCATCGAGAACCTCTTTCATAGTGGCGTCATCACTCTCAGTTTCTTTTTTACCCTGTCCGGCTTCATCCTGACCTACACCTACACCGATCGGGGCATGCCAACCCGGGTGGACAAACGGGAATACTTCATTCATCGCTTTGCGCGCATCTACCCGACGTATGCGCTGGGGCTCTTGGTTTCGATCCCGTACTTCATGCTCGATATTGCCGCTCGCAAACCCCCGTACACCACGTTCGACATCATCGGGGGAGGACTTTCCACCATCTTCCTAGTGCAATCCTGGGTCCCCACGTGGGCCCGTTTTTGGAATCCCCCGTCGTGGTCGCTGTCTTGCGAATTCTTTCTCTACCTGCTCTTTCCCTGGCTCGTGGTGCACCTGGATCGTTACAGCCGCCGCCAGCTTTGGTGCGTCTTGATCGGCTCTTGGATTTGCAGCCAGGTGGGACCGGTGACGTATGGCATCCTCGATCCCGACGGGATCGGGCGAGTGGATTGGGTGAGCACGGCGTTCTGGCTGGACGTGGTCAAATTCAATCCGATCTTGCGGCTTCCCGAGTTCGTCGTCGGCATCGCGCTCGGAAAACTGTACCGACTCAAGACGCTTGAGGAGGTTCAGGCATTGCGGGGCAAGGGAACGATTTATTCCGTGGGCGCGGTACTGATCATCTTTACCATCGCCTTGTTCACGCTCAAAATCCCCTATCTAATGCTGCACAACGGATTGGTCGCTCCCCTCTTCGCGATGTTCATCTATGGTTTGGTTTTGGGGGGCGGACCGATTGTCTGGTTCCTCAATCGTGGCTGGGTCATTCTCTGCGGCGACGCCACGTATGCCCTTTACATGATCCACACATCCGTCATCTTTTTCGCCATGATCTTCCCGATCATCGACAAAAACCGCTCCTACTCACCGATGACGTTCGTGATTGTTTGCACGCTGATTTGCATCGTGAACTCGGTGATCACGTTCAAAAAGTTTGAGGTTCCCGCGCGTCGGCGGGTTCGTCGATGGTTCGCGGATCGGGAAGACACGAAGAAGCTGCCGGCGGTCGAGGAACTTAGCACTGGCTCCGCGGCTCCTTGACCGCGACGTCGGATGCCTCTTCCTTGGAAAGCCAATCCGCCGAGGCACGTTCCAGCGCGTCGACGTACTCCTTCGTCATGCCCGATTGCTCCCTCGGCTCGCGATGGAAGGGATCCCCCTTCGCGTAGGCTGGGCGAAGCGGAAAATGGAGGTGCGCCAAATAGGCCTCCCAGTCGGATAGATTCGGATCCTTAAGTTCCCGCAGCCACCGGATTCCGAAGGCGACATGTTCGATCTCGTCATGATGAATCGCGCGGAAGAGATCCGCCCCTTGGCGATCCCCCACCGCGTCAAATCGCTCGGCGAAAAAGAGCGTATGGTCGAGATTCCCGGATTCAAACGTCAGCGGCAGCCCCGCCAGGTAGTCCAGAACCGATCCGTAATTCCTCGTTTTCTTCCAAACATAACCGTTCACGGTCCGATCGCCGAAACGTAGTCCAAGAGCCTCAAGTCGCCGGACGTGAAGTCGCGTATGCCGTTGCTCGTCGCGCATGATCCGAACGAGTCCACGCCGAAATTCCTTGGGCGCCCCGGGAAATCGCAAAAGACACCATGCCATGACTTCGAGTGCTTGCAATTCGTGATTCGCCATGATGTGGTGGGCAACCGCGCGGAGCCGCGGCTCCCCAAGAGCCGTGGGATGAGGCATCCGCGCCCCCCGGCGCGCATCCGAGAACTCGAGTTCCGCGGGCCTCGCGGGCTTCTGAATGTCCCGAGGTGAACCAGGGTCGTCGTCCGTGAATCGATCCGGAAAGACATCCAATTTGGCGGTCAACGAGGGAGAAAACAGGATCCCTTCCGCGAACTCCCGTATTTCCATGACCGGCCTCCCTCCCGCCACCTTGAACTCAACGGATGGCCTTGGGCGCCTTTTGGCCCGGGGGTATCTTCGTGGTGTACTTGCGCTGGGACATACGCTCTTGAAAGTCCTTCTTGGCGGCCTCGACCAGTTCGGGATTCTGCAGCAAGTCCGCGGCGGAAATGGCAAGAACCTTTGCCGCCGTCATCATCCCTTGATGGCCGATCGGGGAACCAATCGCCGCGACGTTCTGCCAACTGTGGCCCGGGCTGCCGGCGGCAAAACACGCGGTCCCCAATCCGCTCGTGGGAACATGCCAGCTCACGTCCCCCACGTCGGTCGAACCACCGTCCGCGGGATAGGGCTCGCTCGGCAAGCGTTCCAGTTCATCATGGAGATGTTTCTTGTCCGTGAGGCCAAAATCGGCCCGCAGCGGTTCCTGCAGGCCGCGCGCGAACTCCACGTCGGCGGCGGTGAACTTCGGCGGACCGATCCGCTGAAAGTGCTTGTCCAATAGCTTCGACAGCGGAAGATTGGGGATCACTTCGTGACAATCGGTATCGATGGCAATGGCGAGCTTCGTTCGTGTCATCTTCGCCGCCGACTCGGCAATATCCTTCACCCATTCGAATTGATACTCGGCCATTTCATGCGTATTGGCGCGGATGAAGTACCAAACCTGCGCCGACGCGGGAACGACGTTGGGCGCGCCGCCCCCTTGAGTAATCACGTAGTGGATTCGACTCGTTTCCTCGATGTGTTCGCGCATGTAGTTAACGCCGATGTTCGTCAGCTCCACCGCATCGAGCGCGCTGCGCCCCTTGTGCGGGCTCGCGGACGAATGGGCCGGCAAACCCGTGAAGGTGAACTTTACAGAGATGATTGCTTTCGTCCGCTCATAACGCACGCGATTCTTCGTGTCCGGATGCCAATGCAGGCAGACATCCAGATCGTCAAAGCACCCCGCGAGAGTCATGTATACCTTGCCGATCACCGTCTCTTCTGCTGGCGTGCCGTAGACTCGAATGGTTCCCCGGACACCTTCCGTTTCCATGGCCTTACGTAATGCGATGGCCGCTCCGACCGCGGCCGTCCCCAAGGCCGAATGGCCGCAACCGTGTCCCGTGGTCCGTTCCGCGACGGGTCGCTTGTCGGGCGTCACCTGCTGGGAAAGATCTGGAAGCGCATCGTACTCGGCGAGAATTCCGACGACCGGCCCGCCCGAGCCGTATTCCGCGACGAACGCGGTCGGCATGTCGGCAACCCCCTTCGTCACTCGAAACCCGTTCTTCTCGAGCACCTCGATGAGACGCGCCGAAGACCGGTGCTCCTCCAGCCCCAGCTCCGCGTAATTCCAAATATCCTGATTGATCCCCACCAATTCCGGCCGCATGCGATCCAATTCATCGACAATCCGTTGCTCGACGGGATTGAGCGGCGCAGGTGGCTTTTCCGGTGGGGGGCCGGAATCCGCGTTCACTCGAGGCGGAAGAATCAACGTCACGCCAATCAACAGACACAACACGCGCACGGCGGATCTCTCCCTTGGAAATTTCGCCATCATGAGTCCTCAAGCTGCCTGTTGAGAAGTCGCGTTACAGTCAATCGGTCCACAAGCCATTGGGCGTTATCAAACTCGCGACGACTAGAAACCGTGGACCGATCCCGGCGCGCTGGGATTGGTTCAACCTTCTCCCAGGATTCCGAGCACGCCCGCCGGGCATTCCGACGCGTCACGAGGACGAGCTGTCCAGGCGGCTTCTCGATTCAAGGGTTGGTCTTGATTTCGCTCGCGGGTACAACGGGCGTGAATTCCACCTGCAATTGAAACCCGGTCTTGCGCGTAAACCGCTCTTTGAAGTCTTCCAAATCATCCCCCGCGACACCTTCCGGGAGAAGTACGCGGAACGTGTCGAGCTCCGGGCGAATTTCATACCCTGCAAGCGCGTCCGCCAAGGTGGACTCCCGAACCACGCCGAGCAGGTCTTTTTCCGAGGTCTGCTCATTGAGCTCGGCATGCCAACCGGTTCGCTCACGGAGTTCGCCCAGCCGCCGGCCGTAATGACGATGGGCCGCCCTGGGAAACCGAAACTCCAGTCGGACCACTCCCTCCTCGGGGAAGAAACCAAAGCGTTCGAGTCCACTGTCCGCGGGGAATATAGCGCGCACGATCTTCGCCGAATACTCCACCGTCAACTTCGCCTCCCCCACCGGGATATCCACCAGGTTCTCGGGGGGAGTTACCTTCAGGAGATACGGTCGCTTGGCGTCAGGGACGAAATAAGGTTGAGCTTCCTCATACACCGCGGCGCGCAATCGGTCCCAGTCTTCCGTCGACGCGGACTCGGGAGAACGCCAGATCTCCGCGAGTTCTTCGAGCGTGATCCAGGCGATGCGTGGCGTCTGATTGGAAATCCAACCGTGAAACCGTGCCAGATCAAGCTCCCGTGGTTTCAAGGGATCCCAGGGGGGCCAGAGGGAAAGGGGATTGACCCTACTGGGAGGATATCCACGACCGCCGACCGCCGTTCCCTCGGCAGATATCGAGTAAGTCTCGCCGTTCATCGGCAAGATCACTTGTGCCTTGGACGTTGCCGCCAGGCCGCGCGCCAGCCCTTCGCGCGCTCCGCCGTCGCCATGCACGGGAAGGATCAACTGTGGCTTGAGCTTCGCCGCGACCGAAACCAACTCGCCCGTGTCCGCATGCGCGGAAAGCTGGCAACTTTCGATGTGACAACGGATCTCGGTGCGAACCCCGCCCAGCTTGAAGTATCGCGGCTGGTCGGTCGGCTGCGCGACCAGATTGAGTAGCGCCTGGCCGGGTGATTCCTCGTCTTGATAGCCCGTGACCAGAATCAAATTCCGTTCGTCCCCGACCCAGTGGCGCGCATAAAACTGACTGGCGCCTCCCTGCAACATCCCGCTCGAGGAGACCACGACGCACGGCTCCCCGATCGCGATCGACTCCCGTTCGTCGTTATTCTTGACCGGCCGAATCGGCAAATCTTCCGGGAAAATCGGGTCGAGACCATGTTCCCACAACTGCCTGCAACCGGGAGCCAGGTCATCGGAGAATCGCGCGTACACTTTCGAGACCGCGCGCACCAGGCCGTCGGCGTAAACGGGGATTCGCGGCATACTCCCTTCACGCATGGCTCGGCCGAGTATGAGCAGAATCTCCTGCGCGCGACCGACGGCGAACGTGGGGAATAGGACCGAGCCCCCCGAGGCGTACGCGGCTTGGACCCGCTCGACGAGGCGCTGCTCTTGCGCCGGCCGGTGCGCGTGCAACCGGTTGCCATACGTGCTTTCGAGCACCAGGACCGTCGGTCGGATGGCGGGCACGAACACGCCGGGAACGCTCATCTGATCGGTTACGGAGACGTCGCCACTGAACAAGACGGACTCATGTGCCCCCCGAATTTCAATCATCGCCGCGCCGAGAATATGGCCGGCGGGAAACCAGGTGGCCCATAGGTTCGTCCCTGCGGGGTGAATCGCTTTCCCCCAACGAACCATTTCAAATCGCCCGAGCACCCCCTTGACTGCAGAACTCGGAAACATCGGGAGTTCGCCATCCCCTTGCCGGTGTTGCTGAATGATGCGAAGCGTGTCCTCGAGCATCACTTTGCTAATGGCAAACGTTGGCTCCGTGGCATAGACCGGGCAATCTGCGGGAAGAAAGGCTTGCAGCGCCGGCAAGGCGCCGATGTGGTCCGCGTGCGCGTGCGTCAGAAGCACCGCGCTCACCGGCGGGCCGTTCTCGAGGTGGGAAAAATCGGGAAAAACCTGTCCCGGCGGGGCTCCCATCCGCTGACCACAATCGATCAGCAGGCGATATCCTTCCAGGTCGAGGATGGCGCAGGACGCGCCAATCTCCTCTGCTCCCCCCAAAAAGGTTATCTCCATCGCCGATGACCTTCGAGATTCAAACGACTCCAGGAACCCATCGCCACTCTGAATGGAAATATCGAGCTTCAGCCAATCTTTGAACCGCTGAGTTTTCGACTTTGAATGTCACGTTCATGGCTGGACGACTCCATCAATGAGCCTCGCTCGCGACCTGTGCGTCGTACGCGGCTTTGTCCTTCAGGTGGCTGGTGTCCGGCGTCCCGGCGATCTCTAGCTTGATCATCCAGCCTTTCTCGTAAGGATCATCGCCGAGCATCCCCGGATCGTCCACCACCGCCTGATTGACGGCGATCACCTTGCCGCTCACCGGCGCGTACAGATCGCTTACCGCCTTCACCGACTCGATCACCCCAAACGTCGAGCCCTTGGTCAACTCGGTCCCGACGGCGGGAAGCTCGATGTACACGATATCCGTCAGTTGCTCGACGGCGAAACGGGTGATGCCGACGACGCAGGTGTTTCCTTCCAAGCGCGCCCATTCATGGGACGCGGCATAAAGCAGCGTGGATTCGTCCATCCCTATGACTTCTTTCTCTTGTAAAAGGGTAGTGAAACAACCTGGGCAGAGACGAGGGCATTGCGAATTCGCACCTCCAACGCCTGCCCTAACCTTGCCAAAGGCGGAGCGACGTATCCCATCGCGATCGACGCACCGACGGTGGGAGCGAAAGTTCCACTGGAGACATGCCCCACTTCCCTGCCGTTCTGCTCGATGGCGAATCCCTCGCGGGCAATCCTTTTGTCCGCCAGTTTCAAACCGACGCGAATGGGCCGGTCCACCGGCCGGTTAACCAAGGCCGCCTTGCCGATGAATTCTTTTAACTCGGCCTTCACCGCCCAGCCAAGTCCTGCCTGCAGCGGATCGATCGACTCCGTTAACTCGTGACCGTAGAGTGGCATTCCCGCCTCTAGCCGAAGGGTATCGCGCGCTCCCAGACCAACCGGCTTCACCCCGTCCGACGCGCCCGCGTCCAATAACGACGTCCAAAGAGATTCCACGAGAAACCGTGGGACGATCCATTCAAACCCGTCTTCTCCCGTGTATCCCGTACGGCTCAAAATGGCGGGTTCGCCCCGGTAACGCGTGTCGACGGCGGAATAGTATTCCACGTGGCCTAGAGGTTCACCAAACACTGTCTCCGAGAGTGCCGCGGCGCGCGGACCTTGACAAGCGACCATCGCGTAGTCATCCGTCAGATCCGTCAGTTTGAAGTCAAATCCCTTCCGCTTAGTTTCAAACCATTGCAGGAGCTTTTCCCGATTTGACGCATTGACGACCAGGAGATGCCAACCCTCCATCCGATAGACTAAGACGTCGTCAAGCACGCAGCCGGCTTCATTCAACACCAAAGCGTATCGCGCTTGTCCCGATTTCAGGTTATCCACCCGATTGGTGAGGACATGGTCGAGAAATCGAACGGCATCGGGCCCTTCAAACCGGAGTCGTCCCATGTGGCTGATGTCGAAAAGGCCGGCCGCGGACCTAGTCGCCGCATGTTCCTCGAGAATGGAAGAATACACGACCGGCATGTCCCAGCCGCCGAAATCGATGATGCGCGCGCCCGCCTTGACGTGCCAGGCGTGCAACGGAGTTTGCCGACCCAACGAGAGCCACCTTTCTATGCCAACGCTCCCAGTGTACATTGCTGAATGGGAAAGGAAAGTCTTTCGAATGTCCCCGCGAGCCTGCATTACCCGAGGAGCGCGCGTTGTCTCATGAAAACCCGCCGCGCCCGCGAACTTGTGCGTGCGCTGCCACGGCGGCACAGCGGTAGCGGCGATCTCGGGTATGACGGCGTTGAAAGACGCCCTCGCGAGCAGTTCCCCTTCGGATTGATCCAGGATCGGAACGAATGGAAGGCCTTCCGCGCGTAAGGAGTGGATCGTTTGAACGAATGCACGAACCAGGAGATCGACTTACTTTCCCAATCGCTCGAGGCCGTTTTTCTCCTCGACGCCAATAAACAACTCCGCTACGCCAACAGCGCGCTTTTCCGGTGCCTGAATATTCCCGAGAATACCGATCCAGCCACTGCGGGGGTCAACCTATGGGAGAAGCTCGGCATTAGCCGTCTCTCGAGTCCTGGAGCAACCTGGCATTGTCACGCGCAAGAGGATTCGAGAAGCTGGCTGGAAATCCAATGTCAGTCGCTTCACGACCCGTCCGGCTCGCTTCTCGGATATTGGGGAATCGTGACCAGCCGCCATCAGGGACTCGCGCGCGCGACCGCCACCGATCGCCAACATCTCGGCGATCACGTTAGGTCCCGAGGCATCGAGAACGCTCCCCCGCGCAGCCGAGCTGGGCAACGGCTAGCCCACCAATTAAACCTCGCGCGCCACCTCGACGCACCGATGACCTTTCTGGGAGAAAGTGGAACCGGGAAACTTTCCCTGGCGCGCGAACTGCACTTGTCGACAGAGGGAGATCACCCATTCGCCGTGGTCGATTGCGAAGCACTGACGCCCGACCTGCAAAGACAACAATTGCTCGGAAGTCTCGATGTTGCGGACCTCAACGCGCCTGCCGCCCGTGGTTTGCTCCATGCTCAAGGCAAAGGCACGCTTGTCCTCCGCTACCCCACGCGTCTCAGCCAGGTACTCCAAGAAGAAGTCTGCCGTGCCTTTGAGAAAAAGACTACTACCTGGCGGTTGATCGTCAGCGAACGGTCATCTCTCGAGCAAGCGATGCTGGAAGGGCGATTGATAGAAGACTTTTATTGGCTCATCTCCCCGTTCATCATTGCCGTGCCAACCCTCCGGGAACGGAAGGCCGATCTACCGCTGGTCTGCGAACGGAT
The DNA here is from genome assembly GCA_046350335.1 of Planctomycetota bacterium. Lineage (GTDB taxonomy): Bacteria > Planctomycetota > Planctomycetia > Kolteriales > Kolteriaceae > JAXMAQ01. Next base: position 69,265 of record JAXMAQ010000027.1, on the reverse strand, counting down.
ACTATCGCCTCTAGACCGGGTACTCTCGCCGGAAGCCGACAAGGTCATTGCCGATTACGACTGGCCAGGTAATTTCCGCGAATTGGAGACCGTGCTGCTTCAGGCGGCGAAATCGTCGCATGTCACCCTCCTCTCCCCGCGCGAGTTGCCCGCCCGAATCCGAAAACCCAGCACCCTGCTTGCTTCAAGCGTCGAATCCAGCGACAAACCACCTCCCCTCGACGTCATCCTCGAAACGGTCGAGAAACGCCTCCTAAACCTCGCCTTATCGCGGTTTCGGGGCAATAAGTCCAAGGCCGCCGACTTCCTGGGCATTTCCCGCGCTCGCCTGCACCGTCGCTGCGACCAGCTGGGAACGACCGCCCCGTCCGCGGATTCCGACGACTAGCCACTTCCCGTCAATATGCGAAGACCGCGCAGACTTTGACTGTTTTGCTGGTTTCGGAAATGTGCATTGAATGAGAAATTCGGACGGAGTGGGAAAGACAGCTTTAGACGATCGCAACGATTCGCCGATCCATTCCGAGGAGACATCGCCCGAAATATCGAATGTTGGCACGGATTGCATGGAGGGTAGGACATGAACGTCGCTGTCCACCTGGGCTTGTTGCTGAGTTTGGCAGGCGCGGTTGAAGGTGGGGACGAGCCCGCCAAGGGCGTGCCCGCCGAATCCGCGGAGACCATCACCGCCACCACCGACGAGTCTCCCTCGGCTCCAATACCGACGGCATCGGCTCGAGCCGAACACGCCACGTACTGCGAATGCTCCGAGCCGAGCAAGAAGAGCCTCTTGCCGCGGTTCCTTAGGACCAAAAAGTGTGACTGTGCCGAACCTGCTCAGACGGGCGTTCCTTGTTCCTGTAACGAGGCCTGTGACCGCGGATCGAAAAAGCCCGCACTTTTCGAACGCCTGTTGGGCAAATCCCGCGCGAAGAAGCCCTGTGAAATGTGCAGTCAGCCGACCTGCGTTCCGGTCGCCATGCACGAAACCGACGAACCTCATGTGGTGCACGCCCACACGGACGATGATGCTCTAGCCGCTCTTGAAGAGCCGACCCGCGTGGTTCCCATTGAAGTCAACGTCCCTACTCCGCAGCCGTCGACAGCATCCGTCACCGACGATATTCAACCCCGACATGCCGAGGATTACCGTTGGATCCAAGGCCGACTGCATTGGGTCCATGTCAATGGCGGCGCCTGGGTGGTTCGTTACATGCCTCTCGATGAAGTGGACTCCTACGGCGGGAGCGTCGTGCTCGCGCGTAGCGATCGGCTGAAAGACCATCGCGAAGGGGACTTCGTCAGAATCGAAGGGGAAATCCTCAGCGATCGTTCGAGCGTCTTCCTTGGTGGCCCTCTCTATCGGGTCGAACGGGTCACCTTGCTCCAATCTTCCGACGGTCCCCAACGCCGCTAAATCCAAACTCATGCACATCAGGGTTTCGTCCCCCTGAAACCGTGTTGCTTAACCCGCGCTTCCATGCCATCGCGTGTTGAAATGCCCGTTGGTTGATCCGCGTCGTCCCGGAAGCGACCCCATCCTCGTTCCCATTGGCTTGCGCCCGGCCCAATACTTTCCAACTGCGTGTCGTCCGAACCTCGTCCGATCACTTCCTCTCCCCCTTCCTTTCCGCGCCACGTCCCATCCGAAAATGGCCAAATAATCCGCGAGTGCCCTCGACAAGGCGTCCCAGCCATGCTAGTGTATTATCGTACTAGAACACGTGTCCGCCTGGGTGGGAATGGTCGACTGAAACTGGAGAACGGGAACCGCGATGTTCTTTTCCATCGATCCTTCGAATGGCCTGGCGATTTACGATCAGATTGTTCGCCAGGTCACTTTTGCCATCGCGACCGAGGGATTGGCCACGGGAGAGTTGGTCCCGTCCGTGCGCGAGCTGGCCAAGCGGCTGGCGGTCAACCCCAACACCGTCGCGCGCGCCTACCGCGAACTGCAGAACGAGGGAATTCTTCACGCCGTTCGCGGCACGGGATTGGAAGTCGCTCCCCAGGCGGTCAAGATTTGCCGGCAATCGCGCGCCAAGCTGATTCGCGATCGGCTGGCCGCCGTTCTCCTCGAAGCCTTGCAAAGCGGGCTGGACAAGCAGGAGATCCGGTCACTGCTGGAGGACGTGCTCAAGAAACTCGAGCCCAAAGCGGAGCACGCTTCATGAAGCCCCACGCCAAACCAATCGCTTGCGTCAAGGATTCCTCCCGATCTCCGCCAATGACCTTTTGTCTCGGTCCGCTTCGCGGCCAGTGGCCATTTTCCTTGGTGACATGAATCGCCTTTGAAGGGTTAACGCATGAATCCCGTCATTCGCATGGACCATGTTAATAAGCGCTTTCGCAAACACATTGCCTTGGACGACGTTTCCCTCGAAGTCCCCGCTGGCGTCGTCTGCGCGCTGCTCGGCGAAAACGGAGCCGGCAAAACGACCACCATGCGCATCCTGCTCGGTCTCGCCGACCCCGACTCCGGCAGCACCGAAGTACTCGGCATGAACAGCCGGTGGGAAGGTCAGGAAATTCGCCGGCGCATCGGCTACGTTCCCGAACGACCGACGCTCTACGATTGGATGACCATCGACGAGATCGGCTGGTTCGTCGCCGGCTTTTATGGCGGGAGGTTTCTCGAGAATTATCAAAAACTAGCGCGCGGTCTCGGCCTGGAACTCGGGCAAAAAATCAAGGAAATCTCCAAGGGAGGACGGGCCAAGGTCTGTCTCGCGCTCGCGCAGGCCCACGAGCCAGCCTTGCTCTTGCTCGATGAGCCGACGTCGGGACTCGATCCCATCGTCCGCCATGAGTTCTTGGAAAGCATGGTGGACGTCGCTGCCGCCGGCAGAACCGTTTTCCTCTGTAGTCATCAGATCGCGGAAGTGGAACGAGTCGCCGACTGCGTCGCCATTCTCCGGCATGGCCGGCTCGTCCTCTTCGAATCGCTCGACAACCTCAAGGCGAATACGCGCGAGCTCACCGTCACCATGGAGAACGGCAAACCCTTAGGCGCCGTTCCTGGCACCACGCTCCAGCGAATCGACGAAGGGAGGCAATCGCGTCTCCTCGTCCACGGCGTCGGCGAGGAAGACATCTCCGCGCTTCGCCAGCAGCCGGGCATCCAGTCACTAGAAGCTAAAGTTCCCAGCCTCGAGCAGATCTACGTCGGCTACATGCACGACCCAAAACCCACCCGAGCGGAGGCATGACCCCAAATGTTTAGCCCCTCCTTCACCCGCATCTTCTGGAAAGAATACCGCGTCCAGCGCTCTCTCTGGCTGGCGGTGTTTGTCTTTGGCGTCGTCGTCGAGTTCATCGTCTTTTGTTTCGGAGACAGGGCGATCGGCATCTCGCAGTTTGCCATCGCGCTGAGCATTCCACCTCTTTTTGCCATTGGCACGGGGGCGATGTCATTCGCGAACGAGCGGGAGCAAAGTGTCGATGATTGGCTGCGAATCTGGTCGGCCAAGTCGTCGCAACTTTGGCTCGCGAAGTCACTCTTCAGTCTGGCGAGCACGCTCCTCTCTTTCTGTCGTTGGCCCTTGTAGCCGCGCTATTTGGCGGCGTTAACTATTCCAACGAATCACGTGAAATTCTGTTAGCGGTACCGCTTAGTTTGGTGGTGGCCATAACCATCATGACTTGGACCATGTTCGCGTCGCTCCTGGTCTCGACGTCGCTCCACGCCGTCTGCCTGGCGGCCGGAGGAGGCATGGTCTTTTACCTGTTGGGAAGTTGGTGGTTCCTCGGCGGGCCGATCGCCTTCATTGCAGACCCGTGGATGGCCAACAGACAATTTCCCATCGCGTTCCACGCCGCCGCGCTCGGCATAATGATGCTCGCGAACGTGGTGCTTTCCAGGCGTTGGCTCATGAATCGGCCATGGATCTGGGAATTTCTCTTCCTACGCGAGGGATCGACGACATCCGCGCCCGCGATGCCGCTTAGGGATACGCGAACCCACCGGTCCTCGATGGCACGTACCATGCATCACCTCCTTTGGCTGCAAGCGCGCCAGGGGGTCCGCTTTTCCCTGATCCTTTGGGCCGTCGGCATTCCGTTGACGACTTTCCTGTTCGCCATTACGCCGCCTCGAGAGCTTTGGTTTCCCGACGCCGCGCTTCCCTTCGCGGTGTTCATGGCTCTTGCGCGGGGGTGGAGCGCGTTCCAGGCGGACAAACGGGACGGACGTTACCGGTTCCTCGGCGAACGTGGCGTCAGTCCGACGATCTATTGGCTCACCAGTCAACTCGTCTGGCTATCCGTCGCCATTCTCCAGCTTCTCGTATTCTTAGCCATTGGCTACTTCGTGGTGCGACACCGCTTTCTACCTGCTGGAACAACATGGCCCGGGCAGCGTGAACGCCTCGATCGACGCCCGGGAGCGCGGATCTCCTGGCTTTTCGCCGCGTTTTCCCGGTGGCATTTCTGAGCGCCTTCGGGATCGGTCAGTTCTTTTCGATGTTCCTTCGCAGCGGGATCGCCAGTTTCTTTCTGAGCATCATGCTGGCCTGGTTCCTCTTCCTCTGCGGCGTCGGTTTTAATTTTCTCCAGGCACCCATCCCATGGTTCTTCGGGCCGGTCTTCGCCGGCATGTATGCCGCCACCTGGATTCATTCCCGCGATTGGCTCGAAGACCGTTGGCATTGGAAAAGGGCCTGCGCCTTCGCCTTTGTCGCCGTCCCCTTCCTCGCCGCCATCGTCGCGCTTCCGTTTTACCGCGTGTATTCCATCCCGAAGGTCACGCCGGATCTGCCGAGCCCTCGCCCCGCCGCGCGGCGTGCGTACGTTCGAACAGGATTTTGAGAAGGCTTTCGAGTCACTCAAGGATGTCGAGGACGACAATGATGCGAACCCTGCCTTCAAGAGCCTTCCGTCCGATGGTGTCCCCGATACGACTTAACCTGGCAACCATTAACCCCGGATGGAGAGCCTTGCTGGATGCAAATCAGGTGGCACTGGAGCTCGCGAGCGAGGCGCCACGAAAACCGTTCCGATTTACCAATGGGGATTTTGAAAACGATGTGGGGTCAGTGTCGCCGATGAAACTCGTCGAATTGGCGGTTCTCTTCTGGCTCTCCGCCCGAGGGATGGAAGAAAAGGGTGAACTGGACGACGCGCTCCGTCAATACGAACTCGCCATGCGGACGGCGTGCCACATCGCGCACGCTCCAGTCAGTCGTCATGGGTTTGTCGAGTCAATCGTGGAGACGACGACTTTTAAAAGGATCTTGGCCTGGGCCGCCAGGCCAAACCAAACCTCCGAGCGGATCAAGAAAGCGATCGCCTTGCTCGACGCCTTGGAGCGCGAGTTTCCCGGACCGTTGCCCCTCCTTTCCCTTGAAATAAGACAGGCTCGCCATCAGGTGGAGACGTTTTGGTCCAATGGTGGCGAACCGGACAAGAACACGAACGGCGAGCACGTGCACGGAATCTTGGCATGGCTGCCGTGGGAAAAGTTTCGAACTTTGCGTCTGATGAATCAATCCTTTGACGCCGCCGCCCGAGAAGCAAAGAACCTGGAGAATCAACTCACCCAAAGCTTCGCAGGTCCCTGTCGAGTCCATTCGTGGAGTGCCGCCGTCTACGGAAATAACGGGCCAAGCATTCGCCCGCCCGGCTTGACCGACGCCGCCGAGAATGTGATTCAGGCGTATGTCGAGCGCGTTCGAGATTTCCGCGCGCGGAAAGTGCAGCTTGCCCTACTCGCTTGGAAGGCGGAGCACGGCGAGCTTCCCGCCACTCTGGACGTTCTCGTCGGATCTTACTTTGAAACCTTGCCAATCGATCCGTATTCTGGCGAACCGTTCTTCTATGTTCGCGACGGCTTGGAAATCGAAAACAAACAAATTCCCCCACCCGTACGACCGGGCCAGGCGTTCCTTTGGAGCGGCGGGGAAAATCAGGAAAAGCTGCTGCCTCAGTCGACAGCGGACGGTGATTCTCGACAATATTTCATTGTCGACGCGTTGGGACGGATCGTCCATGGCAACGCCCTCGGCATCGCATTTCCGCTGCCAAGGGAGATGGGGAAGTGATCGGGGAAAGGATGTGGTGAGCCGGGCGGTTAGCAATAAGTGGATGGTTTCCTATCAGAAGTCTTTGGAGGAGGTCTGGAGGAAGCCTTTCTTCAGAAAGGTTCCTCCATGGATCTTTGACGCAAGGCGTCAAAGCCTTGGAAAACCCCTTTGAAAACGTGTTTCCAAAACTTCCCCAAACTTTTTGGTCCATGGCTGCGCCATGGTTGTTGATTGTTCACTAATTAGCTCGTTGCTTCGCTGGGGGGCTTCGCCGGTTTTTCTCTCGGCAGGACGATCCAGCTTTTATGGCCCATGGTCACGTAAATCCCCTCCTCCTTAAGCAGCGTGCACATATCGGAAAGAAACTCAACGAACGAGGAGACGTTCTCCTGGCCGCGAAAGCTGACTTCATAGCGCGCGTTTTCGTCGCGAAAAATCTTGCTCTTTTTCTGCTCCCGCCAGAGCCCTTGCGTATTGCTGATTTCGAGCGTATACGCGTTGTAATTCTCCATCAGGAATTCTTCGAACAGGATGCGGGGCGTCTTGCCGTCACGTAGGTATTTCTCCGAATCGAGCTTGTGAACGGGAACGAAAAAGGTGGCCACCTCGCCGACATATACAAGCGAGGTGGAGTGCGTGAGAATGAGGTCGAGAAAATCCATGCGATGATGCCCGTTCAATGAAACACGACGTGAAACTAAATAAGGAACGAATTAGATATCAAAAGTCTTTGGAGGAGGTCTGGAGGAAGCCATTCTTCAGAAAGGTTCCTCCAGGACATTTTGTCGCGTTGCGTCAAAGCCTTGAAACCCCTTTGAAAAGGGGTTTCCAAACCTTCCCTAAACTTTTTGTTCCATGGCTGCGCCATGGTTGTTTATAATTATGTTAATTATCGATATCAAAAGTCTTTGGAGGAGGTCTGAGGAAGCCTTCTTCAGAAAGGTTCCTCCAGGACGCTTTGACGCGACGCGTCAAAGCCACTGAAACCCCTTTGAAAAGGTGTTTCCAAACCTTCCCTAAACTTTTGTTCCATGGCTGCGCCATGGTTGTTGATTTTTATGCTGTTTGCTCCAGTGTAAGCCGCGTGGTTCGTCAGCAGCTCGTAACCGCTTTCCGTTATTAAATAGTTCCTCTCGAAGCCGCATGCCTGCAACCCCCTTGATGTACTGCCCGGGCTCAAGAGTAACGACGTCCCCCGCGAGCAGCGTGTCGGTGCTCTCGGGGACGATGTACGGAGGATCGGGATGGCCGAGCCCCAAGCCGTGACCCGCATGGCCAGGAAAGTTCTCCGCCAGGTGCTTGGCGGCAAGACTGTTCCGCACCGCGCGGTCGACGTGCACGCATGGCACGCCCGCGCGCAACTGCTCCTCGCCCGCGTTCATCGCGTCGATGCACGCCTCGTAAAGCCGACGGTGCGTGTCGGTCGGCGCGCCATCCACGACGAAAGTATTAGCGAAATCGCCTCGGTAGCCGGCAACCACGACGGAAAAGTCGAGCAAAAAGAGATCCCCTTTTTCAATGACCCGATCCGTCGGCGGACCACCGACTTGCTCGCACCGAGCGCCGGACACGAAGTCGCCATAGACGAGCACTTGCTCTCCCGCGGCCTCCATGGCCGCCCGCTCGACCAGGGAGAAGACGTCCCGTTCCGTCATGCCCGCGCGCACGTTCTGAAGGGCGGCGGCGAAACCCGCTTCCCCCGCCTTCATCGAACGACGCATCAAGGCCATCTCATCCTCGTCTTTGCGCCGCTTGAGTTCGTGGATCGCGGAGTCGACCGCTGGGAACGATACCTTGCCCCCTTTTTTTGACTGTAGACCCGCGACGATTCCCGCAGGGACCGCGGCATGCTCGACCCCTAATGTGGTTCCCGACGTTTGTTCGAGTAGCTTGAGAGTCTGTTCCACCAGCATCCCCTCGCGATGGGGCGCCGAAGCCTTGCCCGCATACCAGACCGGCAGGTGGGTACGGTCGACATGCGCCAGCTCCGCGAACACGCCGAGCAGATTGTCCGCCACCAGGATCGATTCCCCCGCCCGGCTGAAGAGGAGCATGGCGTTGGCGTTCGTCGACCGAAACACGAACGGACTCTGGAAATAGTTCGCGAAGTACATCAAGTGCTGAGGATCGGCAAGGATCACCCAATCGACTGAAGGGTCCAACCTCTCGAAAAGTCGCTTACGACGAGCCTTGCAGCCATCCACGGTGAGCATGTTTAACCTCAACCTCGATTCGAGAACCTTTGGAGAAGAGGAAATTCGGACCGCGCTTGTCAATAATAAGGCTTGAACGGACCGAGCGAAATGAGGAACCATGAGGCTCCATGGTTTCGAAGGACGCGAGAATATGGGCCGCGGAATATCAATATTGCCTCTGTCCCCAACCGGGAAAAATGGCGTTGCGTAGCGAATAAGCAATAGGATTCGGAGTTCATGGATTCACCGCGAGAACCAGCGTCGAACGATCCTTCCGTACCGTCGGCGATGAATCCCCGGGTCGGTGAAGAACCGACGGCACAAGAACGGACCTTGGAATCAGGAGGAATTCGCTATTCCGGCTGGGTCACTGTCGGCGTCTTTCTGTTAGGAGCGATCGTGGCGGGGGGAACCGTCGCGGGTCCCGGACTCTCCTGGGACGAGCCTGCCTACCGACATAGCCAGGTCACCTTGCAGCAGTGGTTTTACAAGCTGTATGGAGCGAAGGGTTATTTCGAGTTCGTGTACCTCCTCGCGCCCGACGCGATTGAAGCGCACTGGGAATACAACCGCTTCGGACACAACTTCCACCCCCCGATGGGGGGGCTGCTCAACCTGGTGACTTATGGTCTGCTGCATCAATACTGGGACGACATTTCGTCGCGACGATTGGCGTCGGCATTGGAGTTCGCCGGCACGGTCGCGATTCTCTGTCATTTCCTCGGCCGGCGTTATGGAACCTCGGTCGGCGTTTTTTCCGGCCTATCACTTTTGACCATGCCGCGATTGATGGGGGACGCGCACGTCATTGGCACGGACATGCCGTTGCTCTTCTTCTGGTCGGCGGCCGCCTTGGCTTTCTACCGGGCACTCTCGTCAAGAGCTTGGCAGTGGGGATTTGCCTTCCTCGCTGCCTGCTTGTTCCTGGTGAAATTTACCGGCGCATTCGTCATGGCACCCTGTCTGGCATGGTTTGTTTGTGGCGTCCTTTTCCGGCAGCGGGCGACGAACTGGATTCGGTGGCTCTTCTGGTCGATCTTGATGGCCGCCCCCTTGCTCCCCATTGGCATCACGCTTTGGGTGGGCCCCAATCCCGATCCGAGTGAGTTCCAATCGCCGATCCTGCTCGATATCGCTGCGATGGGATTGGCGTATAGCAAAACGACGGCACTCCTCTTCTTTGCGCCCCTTTGCATGTTCATTTTCTTCCAATTCCTTCGTCGAGAGGAAGAATCCTCCGAATGGTCCGTGGCATTGGAACTCCCTTGGGTGGTGATGGCGGCGACACCGCTGGTCTGCGTGGTGCTCAATCCCACTTGGTGGCATGATCCGGTCCGTTCGCTGGCGAATTACTTCGCGATCACGCTCAATCGGCAAGGGGTCCTGCCGCCGATCGAGATCTTTTACCTGGGAGAAAAGCACCTTTACAGCCTCCCCTGGCATAACGCCTTCGTGCTAATGGCCGTCACGATTCCCTTCGGTACTCTCGCCCTGGGAATTCTCGGGACGCTACGGGCGTTGGTGGTCGTTCGCCGAGACCTGATTCCTCTTTACTTCGTGCTTCAAATGCTGGCCTTGCCGATCTTTCGCATGTTCCCCACACCCGCCCATGATGGTGTTCGACTATTCCTTCCGACGTTCTTTTTCTTTGCGGGTCTTGCGGGTCTCGCCGCCGGCTGGCTTGCGCGCTTGGCCGTTCAACGTTGGCCAGGTTTTTCAAAGCTCGCCTGGTCTCTTTTGTTCTTGATCGGACCGATCTGGTCGGGTTTCGATTGGATTCGCGTGCATCCTTTCGAGCTTAGCTATTACAACATCGGGCTAGCGCGTGCGTTTGATGGGGGATTCGAAGCGGACTATTGGTATGACGCCGTCACGCCGACGGTCGTCGAAGATTTAAATCGACTCTTGCCGGAAGAAGCGGTTTTTTCCTTTCCCGACCCGCTGATCAATCCAGAGACGTTCGCCTTGTTGCAACAACTTGGCCGATTAAGAAAGGGAATCGGCGTCGAGCTTAGCAGCCCCGACGCGTTTCCCTGGTATTGGCTGCTTACGCAGAGTTCGAAAGCGACGTCGTTTACGCGGCTCCTCTATGCCTGTCCCCCGTGGTATGAGAGTGGGCACGCGGGAGTCCGACTGTTCTCGGTGGTGGATCCCAAACGTGCTGCCGTTGCGTGGGCACTCCATGCCTTGACGGTGGAGAAGGACGCCAAGCCAACTCCGTCGGCGTCGGGAGACCAACCGAATCCGTCTCCACTAAAGTTGAGAGAAGCAGTGTTCGCCGCGAACCCCGATTCGTTGGCGCGCGCCATTGACCTCCTTTCGTTACGAACGAAGAATCCCAATATCCCCCTCCACTTGTCTCAGGAGCCGCCGGAGGTGCGCAAACTTGCGGCGATGTTCATGCAAGTGGGTCGCGTCGATCCGAATCTGGCGAAAGTGATGAAATCGGAACCGGAGGCGTTGTCAACGGCCCTGAAGATCCTGGCGAACAGGCCGGCGGATGTCCGAAAGGTGCTCGAATCGCCGGGGTATCTAAAGCCGGAACGGTTTGGCGGCTATTTTGAAGTTACCGAGGAGGGAACGTTTGGACCTGGCGCCCCACGAGAAGTCCGCTATGAGTAGCAAAGGAAGTTCCCGGCGGTCGTTCGTTGCCCGCCAAATCGAGTCGCGTACGCAGGAGATCGGACGACAACTCTTTGCCGCCATCGACACGCGCGGCCCCAGCGTCTTCAATCGCCAGTGGTGGGACGACCTAGTCATGGACTGGTCGATGGCGGACGAAGCAGTCAAAGTCCAGATGTTCCGCTTCATCGACGTACTGCCCATGCTGGATTCTCCGGACGCGGTCGCGGAACATCTCCAAGCGTACTTTGGCGATGGCCAGGCGAAGTTTCCGTCGCTCGTTCAGTATGGAACCGCGCTCGCGGAGCCGGGGACGATGCGTGGCCAACTCCTCGCGCGCGCCATTCGACAAAACGTCACCCGTCTTGCGCGCCGATTCATCGCGGGAAACACGCCGGCGGAAGTCCTCGAAACCGTCAAGCGGCTCCGCCTCGCTGGTCAAACCTTCACCATGGACCTCCTGGGAGAAGCGACGATCACCGAGTCCGAGGCGGACGAGTATCTCCATCAATACCTCGAACTATTGGAGAAGCTTGGTCCCGAGGCGAAACGATGGCCCGAGGTTCGCACCCTGGACCGGGACCACGCTGGCCCGATTCCGCGAGTGAATCTGTCCGTCAAAGTGACGGCACTTTACAGTCAGTTCGATCCGGTGGATCCGTCGGGGAGCGCGCGGGGCGTGGGCGCGCGGCTTCGTGAAATCTTTCGATCGGCGCGCCGGCATGACGCCATCATCAATCTCGACATGGAGCAATATGCGTACAAAGACCTGACCATCGCGATTTTCAAGGAGTTGCTCGAGGACCGAGAATTTCGCGACTGGCCAAACGCGGGGATCGCGCTGCAGGCTTACCTGCCGGATACCGAACGGGATCTTTTGGATCTCCGCGACTTCGCGAACCGTCGGGGGACGCCGTTCTGGATCCGCCTCGTGAAGGGCGCGTACTGGGACTACGAGACCGTCATTGCCGCGCAACTGCACTGGCCGGTTCCCGTTTTCACGCAGAAATGGGAAAGCGACGCCTCTTTCGAACGTTGCTCGGTCCTCCTCCTGGAAAGCCATCGCGCGCTGCGCCCGGCGATTGCCAGCCACAACCTACGGAGCATGGCCCATGCCCTGGCCGTCGCCGAGCATCTGGAGTTGCCGAACGGGGCGTACGAGTTACAGATGCTTTACGGCATGGGGGATCAACTCAAGGCAGCGTTTCTCCGACGGGGAGAACGTCTAAGAATCTATACTCCGTTCGGAAAGCTCTTGCCCGGGATGGCATACCTGGTGCGCCGGTTGCTCGAGAACACGTCCAACACTTCCTTTTTGCGCGCCACGTTCACCGAGCATACGTCCGTGGAGGAACTGCTCCGGCCACCTTCCGGAACGGTTCGAGAACCCGTGGAGATCAAAATGTCGAACCACCTCGGCTCTCTGGAGAACTTGCCGCCTTTTCAGAACGAAGCGGTCCTGGATTTCAGCCGTCGGATTCATCAAGAGGAGATGTATTCGGCGCTGGAGCGGGTTCGCGGCTCCTTCGGTCGACATTATGACCTTTGGATCGGCGGGCGATCGTTGGTGACCCCTGCGAAACTCGAATCGATCAATCCCGCCAACAAACAGAAGCTAGGGACGGTGGCGAGGGCAACCGTGGAGAACGCGGACGCCGCCGTCGCCGCGGCAAAAGAAGCTTTTTCAAAATGGCGCTTCGCCTCGGTTTGGCGTCGCGCGGAAGTCCTGTTTGAAACGGCCCGAATGCTCCGAGAACGTCGCGCTGAACTCGCGGCTTGGGAAGTGTTCGAATGTGGCAAACAATGGCGCGAAGCGGACGCGGACGTCGCGGAGGCGATCGACTTTTGCGAATACTACGCGCGCGGCGCCTTGGAGATGTCGGTGCCGCGCCGGCGATCCGTTCCCGGAGAGGAGAATTATTATGCCTACGTTCCCCGGGGAGTGACCGCCGTCATCTCGCCTTGGAACTTTCCGCTCGCCATTCTCTGCGGCATGTCCATGGCTCCGCTCGTCATGGGAAACACGGTCGTGATCAAGCCCGCCGAACAGTCCTCGATCGTCGCGGCGAAATTCATTGAGATTCTTCAGGCGCTCGACCTTCCCGCCGGCGTCGTGAACTTCCTGCCCGGCCTGGGAGAAGAGGTGGGAGATCGACTCGTTCGTCATCCGGACGTCGCGGTGATCACGTTCACCGGTTCGGTCAAAGTGGGGCTCGGGATCCAGGCGACGGCAGCCGACACTCCGCCTGGACAGCGACACGTGAAACATGTGATCGCTGAAATGGGTGGAAAAAACGCCATCCTCGTCGACGAAGACGCCGACATGGACGAAGCGATCGTCGGCGTGGTGCGTAGCGCGTTTGGCTACCAAGGGCAGAAGTGTTCCGCCTGCTCTCGCGTCATCCTCTTGCCGAAGATCCATGACCCGTTTGTCCGTCGGTTGACGGACGCGGTCGCGAGCCTCACGATCGGCCCGCCGGAAGACCCGGCTTATGCCATCGGCCCGGTGATCGATGAAGAGGCGTGCCGGCGACTCCAAGCCGCCATCCAGCGTGGCAAGGAGGAGTCGAAATGTCTGCATGCAGGAAATGTCGGATCTCTGGCGGATACCGGGTACTTCATCGGTCCGCATCTTTTCGGCGACGTGGCTCCACGTTCGTTCCTGGCGCAAACCGAACTCTTTGGTCCGGTGTTGGCGGTGATGAAGGCGCGAGATCTGGACGAGGCACTCGCATGGGCCAACGACACCGACTACGCGTTGACCGGCGGACTGTATTCGAGAAACCCGCTCCACATCAACAAGGTGAAACAGCAGTTCGAGGTGGGCAACCTGTACATCAATCGGAAGATCACCGGGGCGGAAGTGGATCGTCAGCCGTTCGGCGGATTCAAGCTATCCGGCATCGGCGCGAAGGCGGGCGGCCCGGACTACCTTCGCCAATTCGTGATTCCACGGACAGTGACGGAGAACACGCTCCGCCGCGGCTTCGCCCCGTCGGAAGAACGTGAATAAGCGCAAAAGGCGTGTGCATTGAAGGTAAAAAGTGTCATCGCAAGGATGTCGAACGGGGGAATGGGATGCGGGAGGTGACGTAATGATCGACTTATTGGCGTGGGCCATCTTCGGATTGATCGCGGGGCTGGTGGCGAGATTGTTCGTGGGAAGTCCCGAGCCGATGGGCTGCCTCGGCACGATCGCCGTGGGAGTCGTTGGATCGGTGGTGGGTGGAACCTTGGGGCGACTTTTGTTCACAGGAACGGCCGCGGGCCTTCACACCGGAGGCTTCGTCAGTTCGGTGCTGGGAGCAATCCTCGTACTGCTTTTACTTCGTCGGCGTTGAGGAAAAACGGCGACGGGCGGCCGTGAAGATTCTCATCTCCGCCCTCTTCCCAATGGGAGTAGATTTCCATCGGCCCCGTGGATCGATGGGAAGAGGTCATCGCTAACCAAGCGAAGCGGGGATTCGCTTCACTAGCAGAGTTCTGGCAACGGCTGGCGAACGTCGACGAGGAATTGTGGCCTGCCGGTCGGATCGACGATGGCGGTATCCGAAGGGCTGATGCCCAGATTGTGGTAGAGAGTCGCGATGACCTCTTGGACCGGGACGGGCCGTTCTTTGGCGTACTCGCCGAGCCGATTAGTGGCGCCGACGACTTGGCCGGTCCGCATGCCGCCTCCCGCGAGAAGCGCACAGCTGACCTGCGGCCAATGGTCACGACCCGCCTGGGCATTGATGCGGGGAGTGCGTCCGAACTCTCCCCAAACGATCACGGTCACGTCATTGAGCATGCCGCGTTCTTCCAGGTCGTCCACCAAGGCGCTGACGCATTGATCGAGTCTGGGCCCGTGATGGCGCACCAGTCCGAAGTTATCGCCGTGACTATCCCAACGGCCGTACGAAAGCGTGACACAACGAACGCCGGCTTCCACGAGCCGGCGCGCGATGAGCAACTGCTCGTTGCAGGTCGGCGCGCCGTCGTATTGAAACTGGTAAGGTTTGCCGTCCCCGTAGCGTTCGAGAACGCGGGGGTGCTCTTTGGATAGATCGAGGGCGTCCAGCAACTTGCTCGAGGTAAGCACGCCGAGCGCTCGCTCGGTGAATGCATCCATGCCGGCCATCATGCCGTTGGAATCGACTTCGCGGCGGAGCCCGTCGAGGCTCTTGAGGAGGCTCCTGCGGTCGGCAAGCTGGTCGGTCGTGATTCCGTTAAGGGTGAGATTGGCCATGCCGGGCCCGTCCGGCTTAAAGGGACTGTGGGCAGCGCCCAGAAAGCCGGGATTTCCCGGTTCGGACCATGGAGCATGGGAGGTCGGACGGGCGAGTGCGACAAACGGAGGGACACCCTTGTCGACCGGCCCCTGGACCTTGGAGACGACCGCACCGATGCTCGGCCGGCCACCGAGGGAGGAAAGTTCGTTACGGCGCCACCCGGTGAGGCATTGAAAGCCGTCGTGAGCGCCGTCACAGCCGACCACGGAGCGAATGGCAATGAACTTGTTCATTCGAGCGGCGATCATAGGGAACATTTCGCCAATCTCGATGCCGGGGACGTTCGTGGCAATTGGCTTGAATTCTCCGCGGATCTCCGCGGGAGCCTCGGATTTGATTTCCCACATGTCTTGATGAGGTGGACCACCCGCGAGGAAGACGTTGATGACTGCCTTATGAGACGAGCGTCCGGAGGCGGCTTCGGCGCGAAGAATGTCGGGTAGCGAAAGTCCGCCCACCCCCAAGGCGCCGATTTTCAAAAAGCTTCTTCGGGAAATCCCGTCGCAATACCGTTGGCTCTTGCCAAAGATGGTCATCATGGTGTGTAGCCCCTGTTCGTTGCCGCTCAGAAAAGGAATGTCGCGGGCCCGTGCGCTTTCCGCCAGGGCTCTCCAAGGGACCGGCCCTAGCAAATTCGACATTACTTTCTGATGCTCAGTTCGGGCGGAAGGCTTATCGTGGCATTCGCCTATCCCTGGCGGCAACCGTCGAGAACAAATCTCCACGGCCGCGTCTCTCGAGGGGATGGAAGCGACGCCGGTCCGACAAAACTCCAGTCTTAGGCTAAAGACATTTTCGACCGATGTCAAGACGCGGGTTGAGGAAACGGTGGCAAGATTTGCAGGATCTCACCTATTTCCTCTATGTCTAAGCAACAAAATGAGGTAAGCAGGTCGTAAACAGACGGGCGCCCTCCATTGGGGCCAGCAGCAGGGCATCAGGGATGCAAACGAAGTTATGACCGGACTGGAAGTCCTCAGCGAGAAACTTACCTTGCCCCACGAATGGCAACTCGGTGGGGGAGGGGACGCGCTCTGGGCTCCGGTGTCCCCGGCCCGACTCGATTATCCCGGTTTCGTCGACCCCGGCGCGTTTCGAGGGGAAGAAATCGGTCCAGTCTTTTGCCTTACCCTCCTGGATCGCGATGGCCGACCCATTCCGATGCGCGCCGCCGAGCGCCAATGGAACCCCGCGCGCCTGGAGCTGAAATATCGGCTTCCACAGATGCTGATCACGGAACGTCGATGCGTCCTGGGGATCGATTCGTTCGTCAGCCGCTGGACCATCAACCATGCCGCCCCGACGGCACGACGATTCTGGATCGTTCTTTGGACGAGGCGTCCCCATGGCATTCGGGGACATTCCCTCTCCGACGTCGAAGCCAATCCGCAGGGAATCTCGTTTCAGGAAACGCGCCATCAAGGGGACGGCGGGGAACAAAGTTGGGGTTGCTGCCTGGGTGCTAATTTTGACGCGGACAGTTGGTCGGTGGACAGCACCCGCTGCGACGGTGGGCCCGCGGAATGGGAAACCTCCCCGTATTACGACCTGATGATGCCCGGCGGACTTCCGGGACACGTCCAATCCTTAGATTCTCCGGGGGGTGATATCTTCCTGGCGCTGGCGTACCCTTTCGAACTCCCCGCGGGAGAACGATTGGAGATCAACTTCGCCGCCAGCTTCGCATCGGATTCCGAGCAGGCGAGGAACCAACTCGAACGCTGTGCCTCGATGATCAATCCGATTCAGGCAAGCGAGGATAGTTGGATCAATTGGCTGGAAGAAGTGCCGTCCTTCACTTGTTCGGACCCCATGTGGGAACGGGCCTACTGGTATCGTTGGGCGCGCCGGCGACTATGGAAAGGGGCGATACCTACCGACGGATCCACCCCCTCCGCGACCATGATGGGAAATCGCGCGATCGGGCCACTTATGGAAGGAGCATGGCTTCCGTCAACGGATGAAAGCTCGCTAGCGCTCGATCAACTCCTCAGGGAAGATGACGAGCCGCTTCGGTCCACGGCATTGGCCCACCTCGCGCAGACCATCCTCTCGCTCCATCCGGACCGTCATTTGCTGCAGAGAATATCCCGCCGTCTCAACGCACTCTTGGAATCCCCCTGCTCGGAATCCCAAGTCGCGGGCAACGTTGCGGGCGACACGGGCGCGTCCGTGGAAAAATGGAGGCTGGATGGAGCACGGGAGGTGTTTCGTTATCAGGCCTGCCAGCTGCTTGCCTGGGTGGACAAGAGAAACGCCGAGGATTGGTCTGCGAAAGCCAACGAGATTCGCGAGCGATTTGAGCAACGATACTGGAATGAGGCGGCCGGAATCTTCTCCTCCACTCCTGGCGGATGTGAACTCTCCGCCACCGGGTTCTATCCCTTGCTTGCCGATCTCGTGCAGGGAGATCGACGAAACAAGGTCGTGGAGCACGCCTTCGATCCCGCGGAATTCTGGACTCGATGTCCCATACCCTCCCTGGGGCGCAATGACCATGACTTCAATCCCGACGGTCGCTGGCGCAACGAACGAGTGGATCGGCCCTTCCATGGTCGATCCTGGCCAGAAATCACCAGCCACGTGATTGATGGCATCGGTCGGCAAATGGAGTTTTCACCGCCGACGCACCGAGCAATGTTCGCCGAACTGGTCACTCGGGTGGCTCGTTGGATGTTTGTGGACGGGGATCTGGAACGACCTGCCTGCCATGAGCATTACAATCCGCTCACGGGCCGGCCGGCCCTTTTCCTGTCTCTCCATGAGACGGATGGCGGATGGCTTATCGACCACATTCTGCGGTACGTTGCCGGCATTCGACCGGACCACCAGGGAACGTTGCTCATCGATCCCTTGCCGTTCTCTTTGGAATGGTTCGCGGTGGAAGGGGCATTCGTCGGCAATCACGAGATCGAGGTCCATTGGGACCATCGCGTCGGCCTCACGGTCCGTGTCGACGACAAACTCGCCGGCCACGCGCCGGTGGGTCAATCCCTCTCTATCGCATTGCCCGATCATTGGGAAGATTAGGCGGCGACGGACCCCGTGAAGCCGTCGAATCCTCGAAGGTTCGCGGGACTCACCCCCCACTCCACTTCTTGGGCCGTTGAGTAAATCCCTCTCGATAATCTTGTTGCTCCCGAGTTGCTCGCCGATTTCAATGTTCTTCGAGCGATCCTGTTACTCGAAGGAACCGTCCCGATGACCGCCCCACGGGCAAGTTCGCCACGCGGCCTTCCGTCGGCTCGCCGGACCGCATCGGCTCGACAAACGTCTCTTGCAAGGTAATGATCATGATTTCTTCATTGCTTCTAGTTTCACTACTCGCGTGCGGCGGGGACGAGAAAAGTTCGGCCCAGGACCCCGGGGTCCTGGACAAGCTGTTCCTCAAGAAGCGACCGGACGCCGTACTGGCCAAGGCGGCGAAGGACAAATCGCGAGTGCTTCCACTTGGATCCTTGCCGGAAGATGGCCGAGTCGGCACCGTTCGAACCACCAGGGATCCCTACCACCCGTGGACTCCCGCCAAGGATTTGGAAACTTGGGCGAAGCGGCAGAAGGAATTGCGAACGCAGATGCTCGTCGCCACGGGCCTATGGCCCATGCCCGAGCGAACTCCGCTGGAACCGGTCATTCACGGTAAGGTGGACAAGGGTGACTACACGGTCGAGAAGGTCTACTTTCAGAGCGTACCAGGTCATTTCGTCTGCGGAAATCTCTATCGGCCCAAGGGGAAAGCAGGAAAACTCCCCGCCGTCCTGTCCCCTCATGGTCATTGGCAAAGTGGCCGCATGTACGAAGCTACTGATAAGGAAACCAAGAGCCAGCTTTCCCAAGAAGCGGAACGGCATTTCATGAATGCGCGCTATCCCCTTCAATCCCGCGTCGCGTCGCTGGCGCGCATGGGGTGCGTCGTTTTCCACTACGACATGGTGGGCTATGCGGACAGCCAGACCATTCCCCACTCCTCCGGCTTCTTGGACGTGGAGGCGATTCTTAGACTTCAGAGTTTCATGGGTCTGCAAACCTGGAATTCGATACGCGCGCTCGACTTCCTATTGAGTTTGGGAGACGTCGATCCCACGCGAGTCGCCGTCACGGGCGCGAGCGGAGGAGGAACGCAAACATTCATGTTGTGCGCACTCGACGACCGGCCGGCGGTCGCGTTTCCCGCCGTCATGGTATCGGCTTCGATGCAAGGGGGATGCGTCTGCGAGAATTGTCCCCTGCTTCGCGTCGGGACGACGAATGTCGAGTTCGCCGCCATGACCGCGCCCAGGCCCTGCGGCATGACGGCAGCGAACGATTGGACCAGAGACATGGAAACCAAGGGGATGCCGGAACTGAAGCACCTCTATCGTCTCTTCCACGTTCCGGAAAACGTGATGCTTTTCCCCTATCTCCAGTTTGGACACAATTACAACCAGGTGAGTCGCGAGGCGATGTACGGTTGGCTCAATCGGCACTTGGCGTTGGGGGTCGCGGATACCTCTGAGCGCCCCATCGATCCGATTCCGCCAGCAGACCTTTCGGTCTTCGACAAGGAGCATGCACTTCCCGCGAGCGCGAAATCCGCCGCCGACCTTCGGATCTACCTGACGCAAACATGGGAGGCGGACTTCGCGAAGCGACAGCCCACCAATCCGGAGAGCCTCGAGAATTATCGGTCGCTCCTGCGACCTGCCTTGCAGGCAATGATCGTCGATTCCTTTCCCTCGGCTTCGGATCTCGAAGTGCGCGATCTTGGCACGGTTCGCCAGGCAAACTACACGGTGGACAAGCTACTGTTGGCGCGTCGTCAGGCGGAGACGCTTTTTCCCAAGGAGTCGATGCCGACGGCAGCATTCCTGCCGAAACAATGGTCGGGCCGCATGGTGGTTTGGATCGATGCGGAAGGTCACGCGAACCTGACGAATCCCGAAAATGGTGAACCGATCGGGGAAGTGACCAAGTTGTTGGAACAAGGAACGGCGGTTCTCGCGCCCGACGTATTCCTAACGGGGGAATACCATGACAAGCCAACGTACAACCCGGGACCGGCCGTCGATAAGTTGTACAGCGGTTACACCTCTTGCTATAACCGCACGATTCTCGCCAATCGGGTCCACGACATTCTGACGGCGTTAGGCTGCGCGAAATCCCTGTACGGCGCCACTTCGATCGACCTGGTCGGATTTGACAATGCAGGTCCCTGGGTCCTCCTCGCCAAAGGGATCGCGGGCGCGAAAGTTCGCCGAACCGTTGCCGACGCCAACGGATTCACCTTTGCGAACGTCAAAACGCCGGACGATCCGATGCTTCTCCCTGGTGGGCTCAAGTACGGGGACCTCGCCGGACTGGCCATGTTATGCGCGCCGGACGATTTATGGGTCTCGGGTTTGACTTCCTCCACCGCGGGGGAGGGGAACCTACTCACGCGCGTTTATGGCATCGCTGGAAACCCGTCGGGCCTGGTAACCAAGGATGGCAAGGACATGGTGGCTGCCTTGAAATGGCTCGCCCGATAGAAAGATATCCCGGCTCGATGAAATGCTCGGCAACCGCGGGGCATGAATCGACGTTCATGCCCCGCGAAACACGAACGCTCGCAAGTTCGTCCCGGCGGAGACGCTTCGTCGGAGGGAAAGTTCCGTCGCGCGGCTGATTGGCATCAAGGGGGGGACTGTCCGTGGATGAGTTTGTTTGCATCACCGCATTATCGAGAACCGATGAGACCGAGGAAGCATTTTCCGCCCGGCTCACCCGGTTTTGGACGCATATGTTGCGAAGTTTCAAGGACGACTTCGAGAAGGTTTATGCGGAAACTACGGAGTTCGAAACCGCGCGCGGACGCTTGTCCCGCCAATACCTGGCCGAGGACGAAGTCGTCGACCTCGTCATTCGTGAAATGAAGACCGCGGGAATCGATCACGAACCGATCGACCGCGACGACACCTATTCTCGTTACGAAGCGGTGGCGCCCGAGTGGATGCAAATCGAGCACTAAGGCAACGAACGGGCCATCGTTCCGAGCCTTGCCGGGCGGGATTCAGGAAACGCGCATATAACGATTGCCGGGAAGTCTCCGGACGAGCTTTCGCATTTCCATCAGCAACAACGCGGAGTTCGCCTCCGAGGCCCGCAAACCCGTCTGCTCGAGCAGAGACTCGAGTTCGATATCGTCATTGCCCAACGCGTCCCAAAGCTGCTGCTGCGTGGGAGTGAGGTTGGGAGGCGCCGAAACCGGATTCAGGGCGTCGATCACGCCTTGGTTCGGTAGTTCGAGGGGGCCAAGTTGCTCCAAAATGTCCTCGACTCCGCGCACCAGACACGCCCCTTTTTTGATGAGTGCATTGGTCCCCTCCGAGGCGGCATCTCCGACTCTGCCAGGAACGGCAAACACTTCTCGATTCTGCTCGAGCGCATGGTGGGCGGTGGAAAGGGCGCCGCTTCTCGCGGCAGCCTCGATCACCACGACTCCCAAGGAGAGACCGCTAATGATTCGGTTCCGCTGGGGGAAAAGTCCACCGATCGGCGGTCCATCGAGAGGCGCTTCACTGAACAGCGCGCCGCTCGCCGATACTTCCTCCGCGAGTCGGGCGTGTTCCGGCGGATAGATGTTCGCCAACCCGGACGCCAGGACCGCGAGAGTACGACCTCCCGCCGCCATGGCCGCGGAATGGGCGACGCCATCGATTCCCCGCGCCAAGCCACTGACCACGGTAATCCCTCGCGAGGCGAGATCTCGCGATAGCCGTTCCGCCATCTTTCGGCCGTAAGCCGAACAGCGTCGAGAACCGACGATCGCGATGGCCGCGCGGTCCCGCGCCATCAGGGAGCCCTTCATCGTCAACGTCAAGGGAGGCACGGGGGTTTCGCGAAGCGGAACGGGATATTCCTGATCGAAGTGACAGAGGAGCTTTACGCCTTTCTCCCCCATCCGAAGCAGTTCTTCGCGCGCGGCGTCGAGAGAGAGTTTTGCGATGCTGGCCGCAAGACTTGGACCGATGCCGTCCACCGTCTCCAGATCGCGGATACTGGCATTCAATACATCGCGCGGCGTGCCAAATCGATCCAATAAGCCGCGGAGGCGAACCGGCCCCAGGCCGTCCACCATGGTTAATGCAAGCAAACAGATTCTATCGCCATCTGGCGCCGAGGAGACAGCCATGATTCGTCCTGGGCAATGGGGACCGTTATGGGTTTCATCGATTAGTTGCGGAGATGGTAACCGATGCCGTCCGAGGCAAACAACGGAAATCACTCGTGTTCGAAACGAAGTCGAGATGTGAAAGGATCGCCCGGCCAGGTTCTGGCAGACGAGGCATGGAATTAAACAAAGATGAATCTACCCATCTCCCGGGTGAGTGGGAGAAGGCTGGTCCGCCGTCAGTAAAGCCACGTAACTCGGCTTGCGCCAAGTCCTTCCCGGGGAGCAGCCTTGGCCCCATGACTTAACGTTTTCGGCAAACAATCCGATTCTAAACTCGCGCCTGGCCCGGAACTCCTCAGACCGCGGCGCGACTGGAGACCGCGAGGAGTTCACCCAGGGCATTGGTCTCCCGACCCGCCAGTTGCATGCTCTTCGCATGGACGCCCGGTCCGTAGTAGTCTGGAAGCAAGTGGTGATCGACGAATCCCAACCTGCGATAGAGGCCAATGGCAACCTGGTTGTCCTCGCGAACTTCCAGGAAAACGCCGCTCGCCCCCGCTTCCGCCAGTGCTTCGAGGGATCGCTCGACCAACTGGCGACCGATCTGCATGCCGCGAAATTCGGGATGGACGGCGACGTTATAGAGGCGCCCGCTACGGTGTTCGCGGTGCTGACGGAGCAGCCCCGCGGACCAGCCGACGATTTCCTGCCCGACCTCAGCAATCAATGCAACGGCGCGCCGGACTCGTGATCAGATTTCGGACCTGGCGGCGGTTGAAAGTCTCGGCGGCGCTGTCGAAGCATCGCTGCTCCAACGCCAGAATCGCGGAAACGTCCTCCATCCGCGCGGGGCGGAAGGATAGGTCAAACGCTCGGGAAGAATCCGACGACGAGGTTGACTCCGCCTCCGAGATCGCTTCGATTCGACCCGCGACGGCTGCCGGTTCCAGGTCGAAACCTCCCACCATCGTCACCGTCTCTCGTTGGAGCACGTGCTTGGCAAGCATACGAATCGGGCGATAGCTTTCCTTAGTGAATTGAAGGCTTGGAATCCCCCAGTCATCGCCGACGTTACATTCCTGGAGGTGCGACCAGTATTGCCTGCAAAACTCGGAAAAGATGAATTGAGCCGAGCCGTGATAGTCGGGATGAGTCTTTTCGATGAGGATGGAGGCTTGGGAATCGGAGATCGCCTCTCCCAAGGTGAATCCCACGAGCGTCTCGCCGACGTAGAGAACCATGCCGGTCAGGCCCAGGTCGCGATACGTCTGCAGTGCCCGTTTAGTGGCATGAAAATCGCGGTGACGGAGAATGTCGGTCGCGACATTGGAATCGTTGACCTCGCCGAGGTGGCACGCATCCCCATGCCGACACCAGCGTTCGAGGAGCTCCATGCAACTGTCGACATGTTCCGCGCCGAGCGCCTCGGTGCGGTGGTCGGGATACTCCCTCATGAATTTGGATCGGGCGTGCCTCTTCGATTTCAGATTGCCGCCGGCGAGATCCACCATCCGTTGCATTTCGTAAATGTAGTCCCCGCTCATCGACGTGACGTGCACGCCGAACGGTGACGAGGACTGCACGGAAGCCAGGAACTCTTCGGAGATGTACTCGATCCGGGAATGCGACCGATCGGAAACCCGATCGTTGTATTCGTCCATGATCTCGAAGCAGTTCGCCAGGCAATTCCGACCGTCGCCGTCGCGCACGTCGCCGAATGGCATCGGCGGCATGAGCATGGTCAGGTCTCCCGTGCCGTTGGCGAACACGCAGAGGTGACGATCGATGACTGACCAGTAAAGCGCAAGACTCCCTCCCCACATGTAGGTCGACGCGAAGGTGTAGTCAGTCAATGGTTGGCGGATTCGAGAGAAGGCAGAGTCGAAAAGGCTCTTATTGGCAAGTTCAATGGGGCTCAGTCGGAAGTTACTTCCGACAAGGTCATCCGTACCCATAAATTGGCGGTTGTTGCCTACCTCCACAAGACCATCGTGACGGCCTGCCTCGGAAACCGATCCGGGAGACCGAAGGCGACACAAGCATCCATGCCGCGAGCCCACGATGCGCGAAATTTTAACCACACTTCGAAATTCCGCTATGGCAGTTTGGCACTCTTTTTCATGTTTCGTGGAAAATTTTCCTTTCGGACGGGGGGGCGGTTCGCGCGCGTCGAACGGACAACCCACTTGGGTTTTTGAAACAGGAATCTCCAGTAGTTGGGACGGATGATTCCCGAACGCCGAGGCCTCCACGGACTCCGTGACGGATGGACGTCGCCGCCAGCACTGCTTTTCCTGGTGAAATGCGGACTTTCTCCATTCGGAAAAGACGCGGAGGATTTGCCTTCGCGGGCCGACCAGCCGATTCGAGCACGGACTAGTTCCTCAGTGGCGTTTGGGTCAAGGCGTGTTGTGCGTCCCACCAGCCCACGGCCCACGGCGCGCCGAGTTCCAAGAGTACCCGGCAAGCGGGATCTGATTCCCCAAGTGCGCCCTGCAAGCCTTGACGGCGGACTCGCGGGTCCGAATGAACCAGGAGTTTCGCCAGAATCGGCGCGCGATCGGAAACCTGGAACCGCGTCAACGCGGCTGCGGCAAGTTCAGGGAATCGGCTGTCCAATTCCAAGGCAAATGGAGCGTTCATCGCCGTTTCGAGCGCTAACAAGGCCTCCTCATTGGCGATCGCCGCTAAGGCGACGAACGCCTTCTCGCGCATTCGTGACCCGGCAGCCAAACCCGATGGATCCCGCGGGTAATCTTTCCGAAATAGTGCCTCGCGAAGCACGGCAACGGAGGACGTGGACTTCGCTTGGCCTAGCGCCGAAACCGCCATGCCGCCGTCGAGCGCGGAATACGCTTCATCGGAATCGAGCGTGGGATTCCGTACCCATTCCTCCAGTAACGCGATCCCCTCGGGAGTTTGCCGACCCAGGAGACCTAACGCAAAAGCCTGACTCGCGCGATACCCAATCGCACGACGACGGGCCGATTCGTCGTCTCCCGTCCGTGTGTGCGGGATTCGCGCGCGGTCGAGTAAAGCCGGGAGTACCTCGTTCAATCCGGCACGTCCACAGGCAATAAAGGCATCCGCGCGCACCTCGGGATCCTCATCCGCGCCTAATGCCAACAGAACGCGTTTGGTCTCCGCGACGACGAGAGGGGGACGGTGTTTCGCCACCATGCCCAGGCTCCAGGCGATCGCCTGTCGAACTCGAGGATTCGGACTTTGGGAAAACTGGGAGGCTTGCTGGACAAATGCTTCCGGCGCGACGATAGCCAATCGAGCGGCCGCCCGCCGCACCGGGAGTTCATTCGAACGCCCCGCAAGCACGGCTTGATAGCAGGCAAGATCCACGGCAAATCCCCAGGCGGCACCATCCTTGTTCGAAATCTGGATCCGGATCGCCTGCCGGCCTTGCGCGGAGATAATCGCGCGAGGATCGGATACCAGTGGAACTTTTTGAGTCTCTAGAATGGCGCGCGCGGCCGACAGATCGGTATCCATTCCATCGGCCCGGGAATCCGCTTCTGCGGAAACGCTTAGCGCCGGGGAACCCGGCTTTGCACCCGGGAGCAGAAGTCGCGCGACGCCACGTTGGAATTCGAGTTTTGGTTTCAAACCGTCAGGTTCCGCGTGAAACTGGAGAACCTCGTCCAAAGTGATCAGGGAAAGGGGACTCGCGTGGGAAACACTATTCGCAAATGAGTAGAGGATCAATTCTTCATGGTACGCCTCGTCCAAGCGACCCAACCCGTCCAGAAGCCGATCCAAATAGGGGTCCGAGAACAGGACACGCGTTCCGTCTTTGGTTTCGCGGACGTCGACTCGAACGGCCTTGGCCCCAAGTTCGAATGCCCCCTGGACGGCCGGCCAAGAGTTCTCTGGTCCGAACGCCAGCACCCCTCGATCGACCACAAACGGCCTATCGCCAGCACGGTTCGGCGAAGAAAGCCGCACGGATGCTTTCGGGCGATCGGGTATCAGCGGCGAATCATCCCCGGAAATCGCGAGTAAACAAGCAAATAGGGCTGGCCCAAGCATGTTAACGGTCTCCCCTGTCACCGGTTCTCACGAACGGCTACGACCTATCGCCTGTCGAAAGAGTAGTTTCGGGGCTCGGCGCCAATTCAATCATGCCGCGAATGCGGCTCAGCGACCGGGCCGGGCGATGCGACATTCACTTTCAAATGCTCGAAAGTGATCGATCGATGAAATCGAGGGCCGCCTTGCGATCGGGATCCGGAAAATCGTGAGCGCTGTCCGGATACCTGGCGTTGAGCGCGCTTTCGGCGTCGTAGAGCCCGTAAATCTCCGACGCTGCCGTCATCACTTCTCGGACTCCCGCATTGTCGAAGTTATCGTCGTGAAGGGGAGCGATCGCGAGAAATGGACGCGGGGCCAAGGCGGCCACGATTTCGTGAAAGTCGAAAGGAACTTCCTGCCAACCCGAGTATTCGAGGATTTTGGGCATGTATCGATCGCTGGTCCAACCTTTCAGGTTCCCGCCGTAGTACTTGCCAAAAGCCGTAAAGCCACAAGAGGAAACCAGAGCGCCAATCCGTGGCTCGAAGCGCAGGTAAAGAGCGTGTTGTGGCCCCCCAAAGAATGCCCGATGCATGCAATCCGTTTTGGATCGACTTCCGGCCACTCGGTGAGGAGATCCACGCCTCGAATATTGTTGAATATCGCTTTCATGGTGCCGCTGATGTAGCGATCATTCTTGAAATCGTACTGGTAGTCGCCGAAAGACGGGTAATCGGGCGCGAGGCAAATATAGCCACGATCCGCCAATTCCTTGGCGTAGCGTAGCGTGGTTCGTCCGCCGAGCCCGACCGGCTCTCCCTTTCCGATCGCGACGGTTTGATGCAGGCACAAGGCCGCCGGCGCTCGTTTCTGCAATTCCTTGGGCACCAGTAGGTAGGCGGGCACGCGGTCCCCGGGTTCCGCCTGGTAACTGATCCGATGCCGCAGAAAGGTACCGTCGTCTGTCGTTTCCTCGATTCTCATGTCGAGAGGAACTCGGTCGCGGGGAAGTGGCCCCATGACCTCTTGCATTCCGAGCAGAATGTGCGCTCGCCTTTTCTCCCAATCCTTCGTGGATTTTATCGCGTGAACGGTTCCGCTCTGATCCCGGTATTCGAGCAACTTTTGATGATCGGGATAATGAGGCAACGTATCCAGCTTTGCCGCGGAGTTGGCGTCGTTGACGGCTGCGTCATCCATGGCGGATCTCCTGAACACTTTTCGAAATGGATCTCGGACGCTCCCCCGGCATTTTCGATTCCCGTCGCATATTCGTCAAACTCCAAGACTCGAATCTGCCGATACGGAAAATGGAGGAATCTCGCGACGTTCACTTGAGGTGGCTGGCCGTGCAAAAGGCGATCGTGGTTCGGACCGCCATAGGAGAGGAACTGGGTCAGAGCTGGAGCATCGAGGTCGACCCCATCGGCCGCTCGATGGAAAGCCCCCTACGCTCCTTGCTCGCGGACGGCTGGCGGGTAATTCATACCTGCGCCATGCCGAGCGAAATCGATAGCTGTTGTCTGGTCGTACTCGAGAAAAACGACGCGGTCGACACGTCGATCGACGATCAACCGCTCAGTCAACTGAACCATTCCTCGGAATGGCTTCGATTGCAGACGCCGCGTACCAACTCGAGGCGAAATTGGGATGGAGAAACCATCTCGCTGGCCCCGTTCGGAATTGCTACTCCAACGGTACCAGAGCAACCTTCGCGCGCGGCCTGAGCCTCGTTGATACCGACGAGGGTGAAAGGTCCTCGTCGACAGACGGGGTCGGTTAGGCTCCCGTCTTCGCCGCCCGACGGTCATGGAATCCCAACCAGAACAGGACCAAGGTGATGGCGGCGCCCATCGCCGGCCACATCCAAATCGTCGGCCAATCATGCCGCTCGGCGATTTGCCACTCCTCGATCGTCACCTTGTCGTCGCCGTTGGCATCGAGCGCCTCGATGACCCTCAAGACCTCCTCCTTGGCCAGTCGCGTCGTCACCCCCACTTGAGAACCAGGTAGACTCACCGATTCCGTGATGGTCGCTTGCGAAATCGCTTCTCCCTCGGGAACGCCGAGGGCCTTCGCGATGCCCGCGTCACCGGCCCAGGGAGGAAGATCCATCCGTTGGGTCGATTCCTTCCCATCCTTGGTGACAATCGTCACCTCGATGTCGATGCCGGTGTAGCGATTGACGATGAAGCCGCTCACGTAGGATCCGATGAACATACCGACTCCCAAGGTCACGAAAGCAATGAAGCTTTGCGCCCTCGCCCGCTGCGAGATCGATGTGCGGTTGTCGACGTAAATCTGACTGGCGACGAAGAAAAAGTCATAGCAAATGCCGTGCAGGAAGAGACCGACGATGATCAACGGCATGTTGAGCGTGCCGAAACAGAGGTAACGAATCACCCACGCGAGCATGCCGGTCGCGAGCATTTTTTTGACGCCCAGTCGGGCGATAAAAAAAGGCATCGCGGCCATGAAGCCGACTTCCGAGAGTTGCCCAATGGTCTGCAGCGCCGTCGGGACGGGGGCGTTGATCTCCACCAAAAATGTGTTGGCGAACGCGTAGTAGAACGACAGCGGAATGCAAACCAGGAACGAACAGAACACGAATACCAGAAACGAGGTGTCCTTTAAGAGATCTTGAAGCCCCGCCTTGGAATCGTCCGTGTCCGCGACGTGTTGATCTCCCCTCGGCGGGGTATGCGGCAACGTGAAACTGAAGAAGCCGAGCGTGATCGAAGCACCCGCCGCCAACAGGATGGGCGCGTTCGATACCCCCCCTTGAGGATCCAGAACAAAACCCACCAACCAACCGACGATGATCCAGCCCCAAGTGCCAAAAACGCGGATCCCCGGGAAATCCTTTTCCGGATCTCCTATATTCGCAAAGCTAATGGAATTCGTCAGCGCCAACGTCGGCATGTAACAAAGGGCATAGATGACCATGATCGGATAGAGGACGGAGAACTCCGTCGTGAACGCGGCGGCGGCAAGCAAGCCGCCTCCGATCAGGTGCAGAAACGCGATGACCCGTTCCGTCGAAAAGAATCGGTCCGCGATATAACCGACAAAGAGCGGGGAGATCATGGCGGCAATGGCGGTCGAAGAATAAATCGAGCCGATCTGAACCCCGTCAAACGCGAGGGTCTTGCCCATGTAGCCACCCATCGAGACGGCCCAGGCGCCCCAGATGGCGTATTGCAAAAACATCATCACGGACAATTTCAACCGTACCGCCGAATCCATCGGATCTCTTCCTCCTGATATCCCTGCACCTGCGAACGAACGATCATTGCCAGGGCAAACCCGGAACGCAAGCTCCGTTTGCTCGTTTGAGAACGTCCGTCGTCAAAACTTGCGGAGCGGAAATGGTTCGCGGAACCTGGCGGGTTTCCCAGTCCTTATTGCCGCTTCACCGCCCGGAAGTTCAATACCCAATCAAAAAGGCCAGCAACCTTGCTGGCCTTTCGTCTCGGTTTCGTCAATAAAGGCGTCGAATCCGCCCGCCAGCCTCGTCCTCGAGTCTCCCGGAGATTGGTGTCGGCAGGGAATTACCCGACCAGTTCGAAGACCGCTTCCACTTCCACCGGGATGTTGCCGGGCAACGACCCCATGCCGACGGCGCTTCGAGCTCCTCGACCGGAATCGCCGAAAACCTCGACCATCAGGTCGCTAAACCCGTTGATCACCTTGGGATGCTCGCGGAAATCAGGGACGGCGTTGACCATGCCGAGCGTCTTGATAATCCTGGCGATCTTGTCGAGAGTTCCAAGTTCCGCGCGCAGGGTTGCGAGCATGGTCAGTCCGACCACGCGGGCGGCATGGATCCCCTCTTCAACGCTCAGGTCCTTACCGACCTTCCCCTCGAGCAGCGTCTTGTTGGGAAGCAAGGGGCCGTGGCCGGCAACATAAATGAGCTTGCCGACCTGAACAACCGGCCGGTAGGTCCCCGCTGGCTTGGGTGCCGGGGGTAATTCCAGGCCGAGCTCCGCGATTCGTTGATCGTATCCCATCGATGCCTCTCCGAGCGGGTTGTCATGTTCGAAATTCCCGGACCCTTTGTACGAAATTGCAGCCTCTGGGCCGAGAGGTTAATATTCTGTTCATGATGCGCGTTCCTCCGCATCGGAAATCCGTTCGCTCGGAGGAGCTCTTTTTTTCGGGACGAATCACGAATGCGACGAGTTTTCATTTCGGGTATTGGCGTCGTCTGCCCCATCGGCAATACGAAGGCCGCGTTTTGGGACGCGCTCATCGGCGGGAGATGCGGGGTCCGCACGCTCCAGTCGATCGATATCAAGGACCTTCCCGTGACCATCGGTGGCGAAGTCGTCGACCTGGACGTCAATGCCGCCAATGTCAACGACAAGGTCAACGCGCGAAAAATGGACCGATCGAGCATCTTCGCGGTCATCTCCGCCGCCGAGGCCCTGCGCGACGCGGGCCTCGACTCCACCAACTTGGGGGACCGATGTGGCGTGGTGGTGGGATCCGGATTGTCTGGTCTCGCTACTCTGCAAGAACAGACCGAGAACCTGCTATCGCGCGGCCCGCGGGGCGTCAGTCCGTTTACGATCCCCATTCTCATGCCCAACGCGGCCCCCGCGAACGTGAGCCTGGCGTTCAACGTCACCGGGCCCGCGTATACCGTCGCGAGCGCTTGTTCCTCCTCGGGGCATGCGTTCATCGACGCTTTTGAAATGCTCCGGCGAGAAGAGGTGGACGTCGTGTTGGTCGGGGGCAGCGAGTCGTCGCTCACCCGGCTGGGAATCTCCGCGTTCGCCAACATGCGCGCCATGACCAAGAAGTACAACGATTGCCCGGAGAAAGCGAGTCGGCCGTTCGACGCGGATCGGGATGGTTTCGTCATGAGCGAAGGCGGGGCCATGTTGATCTTGGAAAGCGACGACCATCTGGCGAAGCGGTCCGGACGCCCGATCGCCGAGATCGTCGGCTACGGATCCACCATGGATTCGCATCACCTGGTCCAGCCCGATCCCTCGGCTCAAGGAGCGATTCGCGCCATTCGTCAGGCTTTGCGCATGGCGGGGTGGGATCCTGAGAAGATCGCGGGAAGAACTTACGTGAACGCGCACGGCACGAGCACGAAATACAATGATCTCGCAGAGACCATTGCCTTGAAAGAGATCTTCGGCCCCGCCGCCTCCCGGCTGCAAATCAGTTCGACCAAGGGAAGCACCGGTCACCTGATCGGCGCGGCGTGCGCGGTCGAAATGGCTGCTTGCATGCTGGCGTTCGAGAAGGGGATCTTGCCACCCACCATTAATTACGAAACGCCGGATCCGGAGTGCGATCTCGACTACATTCCGAACAAGTCTCGAGAAGCATCGGTCGATTTCGCGCTCAACAACAGCTTTGGATTTGGTGGCCACAATGTCTGCATCGCCATTGCCAAGCCCGGCGCCAGCGCTTGATTCAACCGCCGGAAGTAGCGCGTGGTGGCTGCGAACCGCGGTGCTGGCGTTCGCCATCTCCCGCATTTACATTCTCTATGGGCTGGAACCGGCCGGGTCCGATTTGCCTTACTACGCCCTGCTCGCTTATCGAGCCGTCGACCAGAAACTCGAAGGATACAAGGACTTTCCCGTCGAGTATCCCCCCGTGGCCTATTGGTCGATCGTCTTGCCGCGGCAGATGAACGTCGCCGTCGGCCGTCCCGTTAGATCCCTGGAAAAGATTTACAAGCGGTATCAGTCGACGTTTCGATCCGAAGCGTTTCTCTTCGATCTCTGGGCGTTTTTGCTGTTTCTGAGCATGGTAAACGCGCGTCGCCCGACGGACGTCGGACCAGCCGCTTGGGGATACGTCGTCGTTACCGGCTCTTTGGGTCATTTGCTCTACGACCGGTTGGACATCGGACTGTTGTTCCTGCTACTTCTCTGGGTCAGCTGTTGGCTGCGCGCGGATGGGGAGCCAAGGACGAGCAAACGCTGGGTATCCGTCGCGGGTTTTGTCCTCGGAATCGGCGTCGCCTATAAGTTGATCCCCATTCTTTTGTTTCCATTGATGGCGATCACCGAATGGAGGAAACGAAAGGACGGCGGCCACCCGTGGCTCACCGTGACGACGACGGTATTGGGCTCGATGTTGCCTTTCCTTTGGTATGTTCCACGCTCGGGCATGAAGGTCTTCGATTTCCTGAACTATCACTCCGGTCGGCTGGTCGACGTCAACTCGGTCTACGGCACCGTGCTCATTCTTCTCGGCCCAATCGTGGGACACCCCGTCGCGAAGCAGGAAGGGGCGTCATGGGACATGGTGGGACCTGCCTCCCAGGAGATCACCCTGGTGGCGACGGCGGTGCTCGGCTTATTTCTCCTCGGAGCCGCGACCTATCTCGCGTTTCGTCGGCCACCGATCGAGAGGTCCGACGGCTATCGACTGAGCATTTTCGTCCTGCCAACTTCCGTTTTGCTGGCGAAAGTCCTCTCGCCGCAATTCCTCCTCTTCGCGCTTCCGTTCGCCATCCTCGCGGCTTGCGAATCCATGAAACGAAGCGCGCTCCTAGCCTCCGTCGTGCTTTGCAGCGTCATCGCGGGCGCTTCCACGTGGATTTATCCCTACCACTTTTTTTCCCATTTTACGGGGGGCGGCGTGGTCGTGGACGATCCCTGGGGCGTCGTACCGGACTTCACGCCGATGGGCTGCCTGGCTTTGATTATCCGCAACGGCGCCTTCGCCCTCCTCGTCGCCTGGCTGGCGATATCGTTCGGCACTCGCAAGGAATCCGTGAAGTGATTGGACGAGGTGCGTAGTTCAGTCAATCACCAATGAACGACTCGCGGCCGCCGAAGTTCGTGACACATTTTTTCGCGCAAGTTCTTTCTACTTTTTCGGTTCCAAGCATCTAGGCGCATTGACAGGGCGTGTTACGGTGCGGTTGTTGACGCATTAGTCAATCGCCTTCCAGAAATCGTGGCTCTTTTTTCCATGGCTGAACCTTCCTCTCTTCGTTTCCGTGGCAGAGTCGGGCTTAGTCGGGGCGGAAGAACAACGAACGATGGAGGCAACATTTATTCGAGCCTGCCGCTTGGCCGCAACTCCGCCAAAGGTCGGCTTCTCCCCTCGCCACCCGGGGACCTGAATCGGCACATTTTTTTGCTAATGGACATACTTCAAGGAGCGGCATGTGATTGCCCGAAACCTCGTTGGTGCGCGAATGCTACGTAAAATTAGCGGTCTTTCCCTTTTCAGCTGCGTGCTTTGTTTGTTCATGGCGCCCGCAAGCCGCGGTGACTTCATCCTGGACCCGACCACCCAGGTCCTGACCGACACGACGGCGGGAAAAATGTGGCTGATGCATGGGATCGGATTTGCCTCCAGTTACCCCTACCCGACGTTCGCGAATACATGGATCGAGAACCTCAATGCTTTGAAGTACGCGGGATTTGACGACTGGCGGTTGCCGACCGTGGACGGGAGCAGTAATCCCCCTCCCGCGGAAAGTGGCGAACTCGGCGAGCTGTTCGCCAACCTGTCGTCGGTTTACCCCGATCGGGCGGACTGGCCGTTCGGTTTGGGATCGTGGGATTACGGCGGGAACATCATTTACACGTCGACGGGCGCCAATCCCGGAAACTATTGGGGATTGAGCTTCGGCAATGGCACATACGTGCAGATTTACACCGGCAATGCCTACGCCTATGTCGGCACGATGGCCGTCCGGGCGGTTCCCGAAGCTAGTTCCACGATCTTGCTGCTTGCTTCGATCGGCGCGTTCGGGCCGTTTATTTTCCGGAGCGCCCGCAAGAACCGCCGAGCGGCCTGTTGAGCATCAGAAAAGTGATGTCGTAACACTTGGCTCGGCTGCCCTATTCCCCAAGACATGCCGAGCCGAAGGGTTCCACTCGCGGTTTCGGCAGCCTGGACCTCGTTCGGCTGCGGAAAAACGTACGTTTCCACCATCTCGGAAGTCCACCGCCGAGCTTCGAATGACCCCTTCCACTCCTGAACTCCCCCATCGTGTACGGAACTTCGACTATTGACGGCCGCTCGTTTCGCCGATATAGTTTCCTAGGAAACTGTTGAGGAGAATAGAATAGGATGGAACGCAAAGAAACCGTCAGTGGGCTGGAAGACCATTTGGGCTATTGGCTGAGGTTCGTTTCCAACCATGTCTCGCTGGCATTTGCCCGCAAAGTGGAGGAGAAGGGAGTAACCGTCGCCGAGTGGGTGCTGTTGCGGGAGATGCTTCAAACACACGCCGCCAACCCTAGTCTCCTCGCGGATAAGCTCGGCATGACGCGCGGGGCCATTTCCAAGCTCGTGGATAGAGTCTGCGACAAGAAGCTCGCGGAAAGAACGACCTCGGGCGAGGATCGGCGGTATCAGTCCGTCTCCTTGACCCCCGCGGGAAAAAAGCTCGTCCCAATCTTGGCCCGGTTGGCGGACGAAAACGATCGAGAGTACTTTGGACACCTCGAATCCGAACAACGAACGTTGCTCATCCATCTGCTCCGAGAAATCGTTTCCATGAATCAGTGGAGAGCCCTCCCGGTTCAGTAACGCTTTCGTAGCCCTCGCGACAATGGTGGATCGTGGATGGGCATCGATTCCTTGGGCCCCTTTATTGCCGCGTGCGTTCTCAGGCAGTTCTTCGCAGTCATCCAATGGATCACGAAAGGAATGGGATGAACCAAGAGCAAGTATCGGTGGCCATGGAATGCTCTCAAGGCGCCTGGTCGGGCCGGCTGACCTTTCCGGAAATCGTCCGTCGACTGTCGGAAGCGGGATTCGAACGGTATCACGCGGATTACAGCCGCCAGGAGATCACCTATTACCTGACGAACGGGGATTCGCAGTTGGTCTCATCGCCCCACGAACGCGCGGACACGGGGACGGAGTTCTCCGCCTCCGCGGTCGAATCGGCGGTTCGGCAGAGTCAACGAAACGAGCATACCTACGCGGATTTCGTCAAAAAAACCATGGCGGCGGGATGCGTGGGATACTTCGTGCAGATCACGGGTCAACGGGCCATTTACTTCGGACGCAAGGGGGAATGTCACGTGGAACATTTTCCGCCCGCCGCTCACCGAGACGATTGAGGCGCCAACTTCACGGATCGCCCGTCGAGTTTCTCGTTTCGGGTTTGGTTCCCCTATTGAGTCGTTCAACACCTGAGACAAGGAAGACTCCCAACGCCAACCTTGGGTTTCCCCCGAGACGCAAGCCTGTTACATTGATCGCAGGATCTGGCGAATTGCCGCCGCGGTAAGTTGCCCAGCCATGGGCATCTCCCACCGTTCATGGAAAGTCGTTGGCCCAGTTTTTTATCATGGGGCATCCGGCCGGCGAACGTCGCAGGGAAAATCGCAAGAGAACAACCGGGCCAGTCCATCGACAACGGGCGTGGTTCCCGGTGGGGCAAGTGAGGGCGGGTGATGAACATAGTCCTTTTGATTCTCGGTATTGCGAGCACGCAGTTCGGGGCGCTCGAGCTCGTTCCTATTTCCGACGAGCAGACGGTAGGAATCGCGACGGCGCTTGTCGAGCACGCGGGGAAAGTCGATGGCGTACCCCTCAAGGTTGAAGGGGACACCGCGAAAAGCCGCGGCCTGATCGACGCGGCTCGCGAGCATGGAATCATGATCGTGCCCGCCAAGGGGATCGTCGACGACCGCGAGAATCCGGCGCTGGGAGAAGAGAAGGGATTTCCCGTTGGCTTCCTTTTCCTGCACAACATGCTCCCAGGAAAGGGAGTGGAGAAGGACCATCTGTATCGGGTCACGTATACCGACGAGCAAGGTGTTGACCGCGAGATTCGTTTTGGCGTTCTGACGATCCGCAGGTATTCCAACGAGGATTTTCGCCTGCTTCTCTGGGGCACGAAAGACAAACCGCTGGTCGAGGCCTCGCTGGAGGAAGAAGTGAGCGAAGAGAAGACTCCCGTCCTGCTCGATTGCGTGGGAGACGATCTAGAGATCACCTGGCTTGGCAACTATCCCTGTTACGTACCCGTCAAAAAATCGCCGTTCTGACAGTCGGCCGAGGTGCGCCCATCGGTCACTTTTTCTTCAATTGAGCTTCAGAAAGGTATTGGCGTTTTCCTCGGCCCGGACGTTGGGAGGGCCTTGGCGCTAGCCGCCATTCGCTGCGGCCGTGAGCCAGTAACGGGTGACGGCATTAACCTTGGGAGCAGCAATCGGAAGCTCCCTGAGTCCGGATTCGCCCATCTCCTCGGCAATTATCAGCAAATGAACCAGCCATCGAACGGGGCGTGGATTTCCGAATAGTGAGAATACGGGACAACTTCCCTCAAAGAATCCGCGCGACTCCCCCTGGTTGCGGGTGCGTCCACTGCCATAGAACAGGGGAATCATGACGGCGACGGGTTTTTTTCTCAACGTGAACAAGCCAACGGGGACGACGTCTCGAGACGTGGTCGACGTGGTGGTGCGCGCCGCGCGAACTCGTCGAGTGGGGCACGCGGGAACTCTCGATCCCTTGGCGTCCGGGGTGCTCGTGATCGCGGTGGAAAAGGCTACCCGGCTCATCGAATACGTCCAGCAACAAACGAAGACCTACGAAGCGGAGTTTCAGCTAGGCGTCACCAGTGAAACGGATGATTCCGAATCCGAGTTGATGCAGGTGGAAGGAAACACTCCGCCGACGAAACGGGAGATCCTAGACGCTTTCCCTCCGTTTTTGGGAACCATCGAACAGCGTCCGCCGAGTTACTCAGCGGTGAAGGTGGCTGGGCAGCGTGCCTACCGGCTGGCGCGGAAAGGAAAAGAAGTCGTCATCGCGGCTCGACCGGTGGTGATTCACCGCCTCGAATTGCTCTCGTACGAATACCCGAGGTTATCGCTGCGCGTGGTTTGCGGGAGTGGAACTTACATCCGTTCGCTCGCCCGTGACTTGGGAGAAAAGCTGGGCACGGGGGGCGTGATGACCGCGTTACGTCGGACGGCGGTAGGCGTGTTCCATTCGGAGGATTCGATATCCCTGGAGGAACTCGGCCGGCCGGGCTGGCGTGAACGGGCGCGGCCCTATGGGGACGCGCTTGTCGATCTTGATCGTGTTGAAGTGAACGAAGAAGAGGCCAAGCTCTTCCGGACCGGACGGCCGTTTCGACAGGGAACCGATCGGGGCGAACGCGAGTACGCGGTTTATTGCGCGGGACAATTTCTCGGGATTTCTTCTTCGGATTTCCGCCCCATCAAGGGAGGATTTGCGTAAGGAAACACGGAACAATCCACGGTTGCATGGGTGGCTGGCGACCCGCAAGGCATTCGCGGGGGCGCGGAAACCAGGATGGAAAGGGCAGGGAAAGATGCGTGCGATATTGACGGCGGCACCGGGAGGATGGAAGAGCACCTCATTGACGGAGGTGCCTGAACCGGTGGCAGGTCCCGGCGACGTCCTGGTGGAGATCAAGGCGATCGGCCTCAACCCCGCGGACTATTTTCAGATTGAAGGAAGTTATCCCGGCGGGCCGCGCGCGCCGTTCATTTGCGGCCGCGACGCGGCGGGAGTCGTGATCCAGGGAGACGCGGTCGGCCGCTGGCGGCCCGGTTCTTCCGTGGTGGTATTGCAGACGGAGGATCGGAGCCTGGCAGAGGGAACCTTCTGTGAACGTCAGAAGTTCCCGGCACATTCGTTAGCCCCCTTGCCCACCGGATGGTCGTATGAGGAAGGGGCCGCCGCTCCCCTCGCCTATCAGACGGCCTGGCGCGGGCTCGTGATTCAGGGTGGCTTAAGCGAAGGGAAAACGGTCGTGATCACGGGCGCGTCCGGAGGGGTTGGCTCCGCCGGCGTATTGCTCGCGGCTGGCCTGGGGGCACGCGTGGTCGCTTTGTCCCGATCACCCGAAAAACAAGCGCGGCTAAAAGAGATTGGCGCCCACTTCGTCTTCTCGCCCGAGGATAAGGATCTCAAAAAGAAGATCTTCGCCGCCCTGGATACCAAGGGAGTGGACTTGGTTCTGGAAAACGTTGGCGGGCCCTCGCTGGGAACTTCCGTCCATCTGCTTGGCATCAAGGGGAAAGTCTGCGTCGTGGGTCTTCTCGCGGGTGTTGAAGGCAGTATTCCGATTCCCTCACTGATGTTCAAACAGGCGTCCGTGGAAGGAGTGGTGGTGAGCGCCTACTCCGCGGAGGAATCCCAGGACTCCTGGACCCAGATCGTCGAAACGCTCGCGAAAGTCGGTCGTAAGCCTATTCTCGAAGGAAGCTTTCCCATGACGGACTATTTGGCGGCGTTCGAGCGGCTGCGTTCCGCCCCCTTCGGCAAGGTCGTGCTTGCCACCTGATGATCCGCGCGCGGGCATCATCGGCGTCATTGCATCCAGCCGCGACAAGCGGATGGCGCACCAGGGGGCGCATGGGTTGAAAGTCCGTTGGCAGGCATTGACATGGGAGTCGGGGGCAGACTCGTGGCACCACGTGGTGCATGGAAAAGACCAGTAGACGAATAGTTCGGCCGGGAGAAACTCCGTTGTCCACCTCGAAATCGAATCCGGAATTGCTTCGGTTCAACTGCATGAGTTGCAAAGCGAAGCTCCGCGTGAAAATGGCGTTTGCCGGCCGGTACATCGAATGTCCGAAGTGCAAGAAGCGCATTGCCGTCCCGTCGTCACAGGAAGAGGCGGATGAAGACGCGCGGGACTATGGCGTGCAACAAAACGCCTACGAGGTGCCACCCAATTGCACTAAGTGCAAAGCGAAAATGAAGAAGGGGGCGGTTTTTTGCGTTAAATGCGGCTTCGACTATCGAGAAGGAAAACAACGGCTCGTCGAAGACTTCACGGTAAAAGAAGGGGAGCCGATGCGCGGCGGCCCAGCCTTCCAGATGATCCTCGTCGAGTCGGTGCTCATTCTCATCGGTCTAGGCTGGTTGTTTTTCCGCGGAAAAGAGGCGTTCTGGTGGGAGGCGGGCGGCATCGCCGGCCTCTTGGTCTACCTGGTCGCCGCCATCGTTCAGCATTTCATTCAGTGGGTAAATTATAAGGAGCTGCCGATCCGCGAGCACGCCAACGTCAAGGAAGAGGATCGCGCGGAGCGGGAAGAGGCGCGCCAGCCGTATGGCTCCATGACCGCATTATTGTTTATTCTCTGCGTCGGCGGGGGGATCGGAATCGCGTTTCTATTGGTCACCTACTACTTTACCGACAAGCCCCCGGCTCCCCCTCCCAAGCCAGTTCAGAAGGTCGAGGAGCCGTCGAAGCCCGCGGCTCCGCGCCGGGACACGAAGGTGATTGTCCAAGTCATGACTGCCGCGGAAAAATTCGTGCCGGCACTCCTTGGCAAGGATTATGCGGCGGCATACGAATTCGCCTCCCCGATGCTCGCGGAGAGGATGGCGGCGGCACCCTTCGCCGACATGATGGGAAAGGTATTCAATTCCCCGAAGATCTTGCGCCCTGAGTACAACATCGATTCCATGGAAAAAGAGCAACTCGACAACGCCGACTGGGGTTTCAATACCGCGATGAGTCCCGAGGAGAAAGCCCAGAAGAATATATTGGAAACCCCGGTCGCGCCCGCGGACATCCCGACCGCGTCGCGCGTCGCCTGGATGACCGTGAAAATGGTCTTGGAGGAAGACGCGGAACGGAATCCGACGAAGTTTATTCCCGTGCGCCTTTTGTTCGTGAAAGGCGACGAGGGCAGGCCGAAGGTCGCGTTCGTCTCGATTGAAAATCAGTCGCAGTAGCCATCACGGACGACGATCCTCGATGGAGACGGACGGGTTTTTCCCTTCAAGTTGGACGGCGTTATTGGAATCGCAACTGGCTCGAGGATCGCCGCGAGGAACCGACCAGTCCAACGTCCATGAGTCGGCGTTTCAGCACGGCCTTGGCGGGACATCGAGGGTCGAGCGCGCGATAGACCTTTTCCAGCTGAACGAGGGAGAAATCGCGCGGCAAGAGGGGTTTGGCAACGGGAAGGAGATAGACTTCGCGACGGAGCCGATCCAGCGCCGTCCGCAAAATGAATGCATGATCGAAGGCCAGTGGGGGACGAGGCCGAACCAGTTTCCATTTCACGTTCGCGGCGTCATCGCCGGCTTGAACTTGGAAGAGGGGATTGGGAAACACGCCGTAATAGACCGCGGAAACGGTCCACCCGCGAGGATCCCGTCCAGGGTCGCCAAAGGTGCCAACAGTGAAAAGTGGTCCACAGCGGACGCCCGTCTCTTCCACAAGTTCCCGCCGGGCGGCGGATTCCAAGGTCTCCCCTTCGTCCACGAACCCACCGGGAAAAGCCCAATGACCCGCGAAGGGTTCATGTTTCCGTTCGATCAAAAGGACCCGAAGGCGCGATTCGATGATGGCGAACAGGATAACGTCCACCGTCAAGGCGGGCCGAGGATACGAATAGGCAAACGGCTGTTTCATGAAACCTCTCCGCGTCACGTTTCGAACCATGGGAGAACGCCCATTGACTTGCCGGTATAATCCTTGGATGATTCGCGAAGCGAACGTGGGTCATCGAACTTCTCCTCTTCGTCAATCGGGACGTTCGAACGCTGAACGTTTACATTCCTTTCCACGAAATGCCGGGGCGGGGAGCGCGATCGTGACGGCCGCCTTCTCATCCCCCTTCTGCCGATCGCGTCCGCTTGACGGTCCCATGGTGGCGAATGATGTTGCCTTGGGTGGTTGGCACTTTGCTCCCGACTCTTTTCTGAGCGTTGTATGCAGGAGCGGGCTTCGTTGGCGGCGACGTCTACAACTGCTTTTCCCGCTCAAAAGGAAGTTCTACGCCGAAGGGCTTCGCCAGGAGAAATCCACTTTGGCATTCCGGGATCGGCGGCGGCGTTCCGTGTGCTGGGAGAAAGTCAGACGGGAGCACTCTATCCCCTACCTGCTCGCGTATCGGCTTTTGACCCTCAATAGCGCATGCAACGCCATCTTCCTCGTTCACCCTACCTTTGGCGTTCGTCTTCTTCTATTGGTTCGTGTCCTCCTTGGGTTTTCGTCCGTTGCCGGCCTTGCTGTCCGCCTTGATCTTCGTCTATGGCTGGTTTCCACCTCGTTCTTGCCTCGATTGGGCTATCGTTACGGGAACTTGGTTGCCATGGTCCCTATTCTCCCTGATTCGTTGGCTGCAAAGTGGCCGATGGGGTGAGGGAATCGCCTTGTCCCGTGGGGACAGGTCTGCAACTGTTCGCAGGACATTTCCAGCTCGCGTTCGTCACGGTGCTTGCCGTCGTCATCCTCGCCGGCATTCTCCCGTGCGTCGCCAACTCGAGGTCCCAGCGGCTTTGGCGTCGAGGATTCACGGTGCTTTGGCTGGGTTGTGGTTTCTCCTGGCTGCCCCTCAACTCCTTTCCACCATGGAATTGCAAGTACGTAGCCAGCGTAGGAGGGCGTTTCGCTGCCCACGGTAAGTTACGGAAACATTCCGATCCGTACTTTCTCCAACTCGTCATACCGTTTGAGATCTATCCTTACGCGGAGCAGCGGCTCCGCGATCTTGAGGGAGCAAACGAACGGGATCGAGCCCATCTCTATTTCGGACAGCTTCCCCTGCTCCTTTTGCTCGGCGTGGTCCTGAGTCCCCGTCAATGGCGTGCCCGGTGGCCGTGGTTTTTCTCGTTGCCGTCAGACTGCTCCTCGCCGTTCTCCCTTCCATTGGCTGGCGCGTGTGCCCGGGTTTAGCTATTTTCAGTATCCAGGCAGATATGGCCTGCTCGCTCAAGTTAGCGTCGCCGTGCTCGTGGCCGCTGGGGCCGACCGCTCTTCCCCCGACTTGCCTTGGCTTAAACGTCTCGTACTGATCGTCATTTTTGGAGCCAGTAGTTTGGACTATCTTTGGGTCGCCAGGACGGTGCAGGTCGTTTCCATGGTCCGCCCTCCCATGAGCGGCTCGGATGCCGGAATCCGAGGTATTCGCGCGTCTCAAACCGACGGATCCTGGCGATGGACGGGAACACGCTG
This sequence comes from Planctomycetota bacterium, assembly GCA_046350335.1. Taxonomy (GTDB): domain Bacteria; phylum Planctomycetota; class Planctomycetia; order Kolteriales; family Kolteriaceae; genus JAXMAQ01. The sequence goes on along the minus strand of JAXMAQ010000027.1, from coordinate 27,098 downwards.
GCTCTTTCGGGTGCTGCAACGGTCCCCCCTACCTCGGCCGGGGCCCGCCGCCTACTACTCCATTTGGCAAAAGATCCCCGACCTGTTCCATGGCAACGCGCCCCTGGACGGCACCGTTTTCCGAGACGCTCCGTGACATGGGCGTGACGCACATGCTCACGGAGAAACCACTTCCCACGAATTGGCCGCGACCTTGCTGTGGTCGGGCGTCGATCATTCTGCATCCTCGCTGGGACGCGACCCTCCGCGAGCCGCTATACCTGTACCGATTCGGCCGTTTCTACCAGGCGGTACGTATCTTCGAAAACCAGGCTTAAAACCGCCGGCTCCGGGCGAGGTAACGTTCCTTCGCTACGGCTCGACGCGAGTGGAATTGGAAGTGTCGCCGCAGGCCGTCCGAACTCGTGCTGACGGATCTTGCTTGCAGGGTGGTCCGTCAAGTGGATGGAAATGGGGCCCGTCCGGCATCCGATTCCCTATTTCGCGTCGTGCCGCTTTGTCCTCCGGTAGGCACGTGGTCGCTGGGAGTATCGCCCCGCGAGGTCATGCGCGCGGGCCTCTTAGTCAGCGTGCTCACCGCCGTCTGCATGGGACTTGGCTACTGGTGGCATCGAAGGCGCCGCCAGGCGAGTTGATTGGTCACGCGTATGCGAGGCGAAGCTGCCGCCCTTTGTAGCCGAGTTCCAGATCAATCCGATTGTGAAGCTCCAGCCCTTCTTGATAGCGATGCAGGTTACGGAGAAAGAGCTCCAAGGCGGCGGTGGAGGCATTCGCCGGGTCGGCGGAACAATGGGGCGTGAGTATCACGCCGGCATGTCCCAAAGAGGGGCTCTCCTGGGGCAAGGTTCGGTTTCGGTCACGTCGATGCCGCCCCGCGATTTTCCCAGATTGCAAGGCTTCAGCGAGCGTCGTCCACGACCTTTCCTCGGGAAATATTGACGAATCTGCTGCCGGGACACATGGACGTGGCGTCCCGACCAATCCATTGGTTGGTTTTTCACCGTGTCCATGGCAAAGCCGAGACGACCCAATCGGCTTGACTCACCATCGAAACTTCCGCGGTGGAAAAAACTGGTCCACGAACGGGGTTTGTTTTGGCGTGCGCCGGCAACCAAGCACCCGCATGCCGAACCCTTGGCAGAGGCGCGCGATGCCACGGCCGATGTTGCCCGTCCCTAAAATGGCGACCGTCGTGCCGCTGAGATCCCGGATGGGCGGATCCTTGGGGCTGAGCCAATCACGAGATGCTTGTTGGTGAAAGAGAAGATCGAGCCGGCGCGCCAAGGCCAGCATGAGAGCGAGACAATGTTCGCCGACGGTTTGGTTGTAGATGCCGCGAACGTTGGTTAAGAGCAATTGTCGCTTACTCGCCCAGTCGCATAGTTCAGGCGTCACGCCGGCAATGGGGAGTTGCAACCACTTGAGACCATGAGCAAGCTCGAAGTATTCGGGCTTGAGAAGTCCGAAAACAACTTCAGCTCGCGCCAAGGATTCGCGCGGATTGGACGAATCGAGCCAATCAATGCCGGGAATCTCCGTTTCGATCCGTTGTCGCGTTCCTACACCGGGATCCAAAAGCAAAAGTTGCATGGCTTGCTCGCCTTGGTTTTTTTGGAGCCAGTGTCGCTTGTTCGCCGCGCGGCTTCAAGAGTCGATCGGAAAGACAGCCGGTTTTGAAGACGTTGGAACTCAAGAGCTCCGCGCTTCTTCCTGAACCAACAGGGGCTCGACTTCCTCGGGGAGGTCAACGACTCTCGCATCGAGCTCAATGACGGCGGGTTCGCTTTCGATCACGCGCATGGATTTCCACTTACCCCCTTGGAAGCGGAAAAGATAGCCGAATCCCACGATGATGAGATAAAGCGTAATGATGGCCCAGGCGGTTCGCAGTCCGCCGTCAAAATAGACCAAGGCGACGAACGTGGGCACGACCATCAAGAACCAGCCACAGAGCCCGGAAAAGATCATCGAGAACTTGGTGTCCCCTGCTCCTCGAACGGAGGCGCCGAAAATGATCACCATGGCGTCGAAAATGCCATAGAGCGCGACGAATTTAAGCAGATCGACGACCGTTTCTTTCAGACGCGCGAACTGCTCCGGTTCACTGTGAGCGGCATAGGGGCTGAGAATCAAATCGGGCATGAGTAGATAAATGGCTCCGAACGCCGTCATGTACACGAATGAAATCCCGAATGCCATCCAGGTTGTCCGGACGGCAAGATTCGGCTTCTCCTCGCCAATCCGCTGACCCACCAAGGTCATGACGGCGGTTCCCAAGCCAAACATCGGCACGAACGCTAGCGTGTTGAGATTGAAGGCAAGACTCGTCGCCGCCATCTCCTCCTTGCCCAGCCGGCCCACGAGCAGAATGAAGAGTGAAAAACAAATGACGTCCATGAACATGTGAAAGCCGCTCGGCACGCCGAACTTGATCAAGCGGCCGAACAAATCCCGGTCAAAACGCCAATGAGCGGTCAGGCCGAAGGGGCGCATTTCCTCTCTCGTCATGAGATAAGCATAGACGGCGACCGGAGCGGCACTGGACATCACCGTGGCGATGGCGGCACCTTGAATTCCCATGGCCGGAATCGGTCCGAGTCCGAAAATCAAGAGATAGTCAAAGACGGCGTTCACCGCGGTGCTGGCCAGGTTCGCCCAGAGGATCACCATCGTCTGGCCCCGGCCGGTAAAGAAAGCGGACAACGTCGTCGCAAGCAGCGGAAGGAGCGCGCCGGCGTTCAAAATGGAAAAGTAGTCCGCCTCCAGTTGTCGGAGGCTGGTATCATGGCCGATCGATTCAAAGATCGTGTAGGAAAAGGGAATAAGCGCCAGCATGAAGATGCTCGCTAGCAGGCAGAAATAGATTCCTTGCCAAATGGACGCGGCAATTCGATCCGGCTTGCCGGCTCCGTGGTATTGCGCGACGAACGTGTTGACATAGGTCGCGGTCCCGAAAGCCATGCTGATGCAAGTCCAATGCAGCATCCCCGCCGGCATGGACGCGGCCAACGCTTCGGTCGAGCTCCAAGTGAGGAAGATCCGATCGATCACCATTTGAAGAGATAGGGAACCGGAGCTGAGGATCAGCGGCACGGAAATCCGCGCAAGTTCCCGAAAACTACCCGGTCCTGCCGGGTTGCGTGCGGCAGTTGCCATGCCTTACCTCGCCATCATGATTCAAGGAAACCGCGGTCAAACTCACGGCGTGAAGGTGAAAATCGAATTCCCTTTAAATACAGGAAATAAGATACGATTTTGGACGAAATCCTTCGCCCATGGACACGGTTCATCGAAGAAATGTTCGCCGGGGTTTTCAAAATAGGTTTGTAAACAATGCGTCCATCACGATTTAGGCGTGTGACTTTGGTCGGATACGTGATCTATTTCACCGCTTCGTTTTCAAGCGTTTCCACTGCGGAACCGGTGGCCGACGCGAAACAATTCGTCGATCAACTCCATCAGGGGGATTATGAAGCCGCGGTTAAGACATTTGATGACACCATGGCGCGGGTCATGCCTCCCACCAAGCTGGAAAGTGCATGGGGCCAGCTGCTGAAACTCGCCGGTCCTTTTCGTGAACAGCAGGGAACGCGCATGGAGAAGAATGGCAACTTCAATGTTGTCCACGTCACGTGCGCCTTCGAAAAGAAAAAGCTGGTCGCGAAAGTCGTCTTCAATGACCAAGGGAAGATTTCCGGGCTCTGGTTTGGTCCCCCAACTCCCGAGGCCAAATATTCGCCCCCCGAAATACGCGGATGAGTCGAAGTTCACGGAGCCGCTAGTTACCGTCGGCATGGGGGAGTGGAAAACTACCTGGATTCCCGACCTTTCCCAAAGGCGAGGGTCCCTTTCCCGCGGTGGTACTAGTCCACGGATCGGGTCCGCAGGATCGGGACGAAACCATTGGCCCGAACAAAGTATTCAAGGATCTTGCCTGGGGGCTCGCGACCAACGGAATCGCCGTGCTTCGATACGAGAAGCGGACTAAAGCGCACGGACCGAAGTTCGCTCAGCTAAAGTCATTTACCTTAAAAGAGGAAGTGACGGACGACGCATGGCTGGCGGTTCAATGTTTGCGATCACAACCCGATATCGACGCCGAGCGGGTGTTCGTCCTTGGTCACAGTCTCGGAGGGACGCTCGCGCCGCGTATCGCGGAACAGGACGGGAAACTCGGCGGAATCATCCTGATGGCGGCGGCGGTCCGGCCGCTCGAAGAGTTGATCATCGAGCAATTCGAGTACCTGGCGAAACTAGACGGATCGGTCTCGGATGAGGAGCGGCAACAAATCGACAAAATGGCAAAGGCCGTTTCCCGCGTCACCGATCCCCAGTTGTCCACGGACGTCCCTGCCGACGAGCTCCCTTTCGGAATCGCCGCGTCCTATTGGCTGGATCTACGCGACTATCGACCGGATGAAGTGGCGCGCCGTTTAACGCTTCCCATGTTGATATTGCAGGGAAATCGGGACTATCAGGTGACGCCGCGTGACTTCGAGCTTTGGAAGAAGTCGCTCGCCGAGAACAAAAAGGTCACCTTTCGCGATTTCCCGTCCCTCAATCACCTGTTCGGTAAGGGAGTCGGACCCAGCACGCCGGCAGAATATGAGCGGCGAACGCCAGTGGACCCTGAAGTGATCGACGCGATCATCCAATGGATCAATTCCCTCAAGAGATAAGGTTGGGAATCAAGATTGGAAATCGGATCGAAGTAGAGGGAGAAAGCAGAATTCGAGAGTCTTAGGAACGTGTCACGCGGAAAGACGCATCGTCTTCGGTGAACGTTCCTGCAGATGCCAATAGCCGAGCGCCGCGACCGCGGTAACGGTGGTAAGGCCCGCCATGACGGCGAAGACGGCCTCCCACCCCGCCGTCTCCGAGAACCCGCCGACGAATCGGCCGGAGATGACGGATGCCCCCATATAACCCACGGCGTCGACGAGACCGGCGGCGGTGGAACTCCCGCGCTTGCCCCCCAGGTCTAACGAAATCGCGCCCGTGAGAAACGCGTAGGGGGCCAACATCAAAAAACCCGCGGCATACAACAAGGTCAATGGGATCACCATCGAAATTGTAGCAGGCATTAGCCAAAGTCCGACGAAGCATCCGCTCAATAGGACCAGCGAAATTAAACTGTACAGTCCCTGGCGACTGCCGAGATTGTCCGTGATGTATCCCGAAAGCAGAACACTCGCTCCCCCGGCCAGGGGATAAAACGAACTGGCGAAAGCCGCCCCTCCATCCGAGAATTTTCCCACCTCCACCAGGTACGTCGGAAGCCAGAAATTGATCGTCTCTCGAATGATGGTCAGTCCGAGGGACATGACGCAGACCAGCCAAAAGGACGGACTTCTAATGAAAGGATCGAGAAGCTCAAAAACCCCTTCCGGGCGACTTGAGTCTCCCTTGTTTTCAGCAGGATCGCCGGGTTTACCGTCGGCTCTGGTATGCCGACGTCGGCAGGGCCCGACTTCACCGTCAAACGACAAACGACCGCGAGCACGGCCAGCAAACCTGCTGCGGCAAAAAACAATTGTTGCCAGGTGAAACCAAAGGAGAGCAGTAATGCAAAATACTGGCGCGCTAGCCAATCTCCCACCAGATAGCTCAGACAGAGGAGTCCCATCACCCGGCCATAACGCTCGAAGGAAAACCAGTTCGCGGTGATCTTGACCAGGGCGCTCCAGCCGATCGATTGCACCAATCGATTCGCGCACCAGAGGACCAAAAAAACCCCGAAGCTGGACGAGAGGCCGAAGAGTACGGTGCATATCGCGGACGCGGCCATGCCAAAGAGAAACATCCGTCGACCACCCACGAAATCGATCAGGACGCTGTTGAATACCTTGCCGAGCGCGTAGACGAAGATGCTCGCGCTGACGATGGAACCAATTGCAGCCTTGTCGATGCCGACCGATCCGAACTGGCTCACGATCATCGGCGTGGCGACGGAGAGATTCGACCGGCAGACGTAGTAGCCCGCGTATCCGAAGAAAAGGGAGGTTACGGTCGTCCATTCCCAACGTGTTTGATTCGCGGACAAGCGTTCCTGCTCCTGGTGGCGCCTTGGTAGGCCATTTTTTCAATGCTTCTGCAGTATGAAGAACGTGGCATGGCTTCAATCGCGAGCAGGGCTCAAAGCGAATGCATGGATTCCTGCTGCCGCTCGGAAAAGTAGCATTCCGACACCAATTTTCTGATGCTCTGTTTCCCCGGCAAAGGTCAACACGCCTCGCCCCCCATGGGAGATCGAGGGAGTGTAACATAATCCGCTTCGGGAAACGGAAGGGAATACCTACCCTTTCCTAACGGCTTTACCATGATTCTCTTGCAAGCCGGGCGTTCCATTTTGAATGTAGCGGCTGGAGTTTTCGTTACATTCCGCCATCCGCGCCCCCGACGATAACCTGAAACTCCGCGGGTTAGGCTTTCTTTCGCATCCCGCGTCCACTAGGGATCGCAATTCGACTCGGGACGACTCCCTTTGGGGGCGTTCGTGGGGTAGACTGTAAAACATGCGGCATGGGGCTGATCCGTTTGATTACGCAGCGAACCGTCGCATGGTCAAGTCTGCCAGGGGTCATCAACGCATGAAGGGTTGGGCGAAAGCGGGCTTTTTCTTCCGCCCGGCGCTCCCCTTGCCGTAAATGGAGTCCCGGACTCCATGGATGACGTTCCGTGGATTCGAGAAAACTAGGTAATCGGAAGTCGGGGAATCATGAGAGAACAATTCTTGGCGGCGATCGCCAAATCCTTCAAAAGGGTGCTTCGCGTCCGTCACGTGACGCGGTATCAGTACGATCGGCCGATCGAGCGGAGCGAACTCCGCATGATCCTCCAACCGATGCACGATTCCAGGCAGCAGGTGATCACTTCATCCCTCAAGCTGGATCCTGCCGTACCACTGGTGGAGTACGAAGATGTATTCGGTAATCACGCGGTTCGCGCGACCATGCAGCAGCCTTACACCGAGTTGACGATCGCCGCGGAAAGCGATGTTGCTCTTTCCGACATCGATCCGTTCGCCTTCGCCAACTCGCCGATCCGGCCAACATTTCCCCTGGTGTGGATGCCCTGGGAACGGACGATGCTCGAACCGTACCTCACCTGCGTCGAGTTGCCCGAAACGCAGATCAAGGAGATCTACGACTTCGCCATGAGTTTTGCCGAGGCGAATAACCACGACCTGATGGAAACGCTGTTTGCCATCAATCTCACTCTGTTCCGTGATTTTGCTTACGTGCCCGGAAGCACTCATTTGGAAACAACGCCGTTCGAAGTCCTCATGACGAAGAAAGGGGTTTGTCAGGACTTCGCCAACCTGTTCATCGCGATGGCGCGACTGCTGAACATTCCCGCGCGCTACGTCTGTGGCTACATCCACACGGGCAACACGGGAGAAAACCGGGCTCAATCCGACGCCTCGCATGCTTGGGTGCAACTGTATATTCCCAAAGTCGGCTGGAAGGGATTTGATCCGACGAACGGCGTGCTTACGCACACCGCCCATGTGCGCGTCGGCTACGGGCGGCATTTCCGAGACTGCACTCCAACGGCGGGCACCTTGTATACCGCGGCGACCGAAACCATGTCGATCGACGTGGAAGTGATCGATCTAACCGAGACGGTGCAAAACAGCGATGTGCCGGCCCCCGCCGTTTCATCGACAGATCCAACCGAACCCCCCAAGGATATTGCCGCCGTCCCTTCCGGCGTCGCAGGTTAGTGCTCGCCAGTGACATGGTCATGACAAATTGACGCGGCGGAAAGTGTCGTGAATGGATCGCCCCCTGGACTTGCGGCTGCCCCGCCTGGCTGTTAAACCATAACCTTTGGCGCCTGTTGCGGCGCGCATACAACTCGCGCCAAAGCCGGCGCGCGTTCCGCCGCCGACTACCAACGGGATGCCTGGAGGCAGCCAGGAACCAGACGGAAACCGTTCGTGGAATGGGCGCCCATGGCAGCTAGTGATCTCGAGAACGCGCCTTCAAAGTCCGAGTTCGTGGCTTTCGCGCGCCGACTCACTTTTGACGATTCGCTGAACCGAACCAAGGATCCCCGCGATGGATTTACTCACGACGATGGCCGGCTCGATGGTCGAAGGTTTTTTTCCCAAGGGGTGGGACCTGACAAAACTGGATGCCTGTTGTTCTCATCCTCCGGGAGCGATCTCGGAGCGGCAGCCGTGGTGGAACAAGGACTTCGCCCCCTTGCCCTGCGCCAGCCTCGCGGACTTCGAGGTCATGATGGGACACGAGATCGCTTTGACCTTTAAGCGGCATCGGGAAGCCAATCAAAAGCTCGCCGTCATTTTTCCCGTTGGTCCCATGGGCATGTATCGATGGGCGGTTTTCTTCCTCAAAGAGTGGGGCGTTCCCTGCGACCACGTGCATGGCTTCAACATGGACGAATGGAGCGATCGCGAGGGAAACACCCTTCCGTCCGACAACACGGGTGCCTTCCAGTTGGCGATGGAACAAGCGCTTTACGGTCCTTTGGGCAATCTCACGGTACCAGCCAAACAGCGCCACTTCGCGACGAAAGCGGACCTGCCCCTCTTTGCCGAGCAAATCGACGAACTGCGCAGCGACGGCGCGAAAGTGGTGGTCATCTATGGCATCGGACGCGTGTTCCATATCGCATTCTGGGAACCGCATTTCGCCGCCGAGTTTGCCAGCGAAGAGGAATGGAAACGGCAAACGCATCGGCTCGGCGCCAGGCTGCATCCCCTCACCATCGAGCAAAACGCGATCACGAGCTTCAAGAGCCGAACCACGCTCGTGCCCGCATGGGCAAATACGATCGGGCCAGGAATCTTTCTTAAGGCGGACTGGGCCATCGGCGGGGCGGACGGAGCACTGGGGCGCGGCATGATGTGGCAGGGGTTAAGTCTCTGGACCACGCTCCGCCATGGACCAAACACGTGGATTCCAAGCAGTTACATGCCGACGCTCCCCGGACGGCTCTTCTATTTGCAGGAACTCGCCGGCCCGCTCGTCGCCGAGTGCAATTGAAGCCGACGGGTCTACTATCTCGCGGAGATCCTCCCCGGGATCTTGCGGGGTCGATCGGCGAGCGCGAGTTTCAAACGGCTTTGGAAGCCCTCATTGGAAATGCTTCGATCAGCACCATCGAGAGAAGTTCATGCGAACGGCCGCCTTCGTTGTATTACTGGCAATTCTCCTGCGCGTGGGAATCGCGTCCGCCGGAGAGGGTCTGGGCCTTCGTTTTCCCGACGGATTCGAGGTCTCGGAGTACGCCTCCAGCGATTTGGCCACGGACATCTACACCGTCAAAGTCGATCCCAGGGGACGATTGCTCGTCTCCGGTCGTGGCTACATTCGGATTCTCGAAGACGAAGATGGCGACGGCAAAGCGGACAAGGCGATTCCCTTTGCCAACGTTCCCAAGGACGGGGCGATGGGGCTTCTTTGGGAAGGGAATCAAGTCTTTTTCACGGGGGACGGCGGTCTCCATCGTCTCAAGGACGACGATGGGGACGATCGTGCCGACGGTCCAGCCGAACTGATCTGCAAGCTGAAAACGGGGGACGAGCACGCCGCCCACGCCATTCGTCGAGGCGCGGACGGATGGCTCTATGTTCTCTGCGGGAACTCGAGTGGATTAAGCGAGAAATTGGCGACGCTGCCAACCTCTCCCATTCGAACGCCGGTCGCGGGCTGCCTTCTTCGCTTTTCTCCCGACCTCAAGAACTCGGAGATCGTCGCGGACGGATTTCGAAATCCCTACGACTTTGACATGAACGGAGACGGAGAGTGGCTCGTTCACGATTCGGATAACGAACGCTGCGTCTCTCTTCCCTGGTATGAATTCACGCGTTGTTACCACGTCATGGACGGGACGCACCACGGTTGGCGATCACATGAACGGGGTGAAACCTGGCGTTGGCCGCCGAGCTTCCTGGACGTGAATCATCCGGTCCGATCGATCGCCCGCGGATCACCTACGGGCGTCGCCTGCTATCGCCATCGACAATTTCCCGAACACTACCGTGGCGGCGTGTTTCTCGCGGACTGGACGTTCGGCAAGATCTTCTATCTTCCCTTGGTAGCCAACGGCTCGTCGTACGCTAGCGGCCACGAAGTGTTTCTCGAATCGACCGGAAGCAACGGCTTTGCACCGACGGGATTGGCCGTCCACCCAGCGACCGGGGATCTGTTCATCTCCATAGGTGGACGTGGTTCCCGCGGGGCCGTCTATCGTGTTCGCTATTCCGAAGGAAAGCGGAGTTTCAACGAGCAGGAATTGGCGGCTTTCCAACCAGAGGCTACGTCTCTGGATTGGCGCCCTGACTTGAAAACAACATTACCAGCCAAAGCGAACGGGACCAAGGATAGGATGCGACGCCATGCCTTGATCCTTTTGCGGAGGTTTCGCGACAAGTTCGCGGACCCCGAAATCGAAGCCGTGGTCCGCGCAAATCTTGGATCCGCGGATCGAGGCATCATCCAGGCCAATGCCGCGCTTCTCGAAACCCTTCCCATGAGCAGGCAGTTGGCCCTGCTCGATGCTTCGAAAAATCAAGGTTGGACAACGCTGACCATCGCATTCGCTTTGACATCGTCCGATCCGAAACGCGCCGGCGACGCGGCAAATGACTTACTGGCTCGTTCGAGCGACGACCAAGTGCAGCTTGCGGCAGCCCGCGTCCTCGAATTGGCGGTGGGAGACGTCACGGAGAGGCTGAAGATCGGTTCGGTCTGGGAAGGTTATTCCCGTTTCAAAAAAGGACCGATACCTCCCAAGCTCGCGGAAACCTTACGTGCGCGCTATCTCACGGGTCGGCGTGATCTCGATCGCGAACTCCTGCGGATCGCGGCAATGACGGAACTCGAAGACGCCGAGCTTCTCTCGACGATCGCCACGTCCTGGACCAAGAGTTCTGATCCTGTCTCGGACATTCATTCGTTAATTGCCTTCGCGCGCATGTCCGGTTCGAGAACGGAAGCGATGACGCGCGCCTCGGCCCATGCGTTGCTTGAACTCGACGCGAAGATTCACGAACGGAAGCTAAAACGGGATCGCAACTGGCCGCATCGGATTCGCGAATTGCACGCCGGCCTGGTCGCGCGCGATGCCAATTTCAACGCCGCTTTGCTCGCGGACGAATCCTTTGGCCGACCCGACCATGCGATCTTCGTCGACGAACTCTCGATCAATCGTGAATTGGCGGCGAAGCAGTTCTGGAAAAAGATCGAAGCCGACTCCGACTACGAATGGAACGGAGCGGTCGTCGAACTGCTTGGCGCACTTCCCCGCCGAGAATTGCTGCCTCGGTTGCGGCCCCTATGGGATCATGCCTCCCTTCGCGCGGCGATTCTCGAGATTCTCGCGCAGCAACCCGAAAGTGTGGACCATGACAAGTTCCTCGCCGCTTTGGGTTGGACGGAGCAACGCGTTGTGTTGCTCGGATTGGAAGCCTTGGAGAAACTTCCCCCTGCCGGGGATGAAGAGACGGTGATTCGTCTCGTGCAAGCCTACCGAAAACAGCCGCGGGCGCAGGAATCGGAAAGCATTCGCGGTCGGTTCGTCAGGCTACTGGCCTCCGCGACGAGAGAAATGAATATCGGCGACGATCGAGAGGCGTGGATTGCATGGGCTGCCAAGCGCTATCCAGGACGCGCGCCGGAGCTCTTGTCTCCTGACGGCATCGATCGATCGGGCTGGGAAAAACGGTTTGCGTCCATCTCATGGGAAACCGGGGACGCGGCACGGGGGCGTGTTCTTTTCACGAATGCCGGCTGCATGAGTTGCCATACCGGCGGCCGCGCGGTCGGACCTAGTCTTGCGGGAGCTTCCCGACGATTCTCGCGCGGAGATTTGTTCACGAGCATCATTGATCCCAGCCGGGACGTTTCCGAACGTTACCAGACGGAGGTCATCTCCACGGACGCGGGAGAACTGTTTCAAGGGATGGTCGTTTATGAGGCCATCGACAGTCTGATACTGCAAACCGGCGCGGATCGCACGGTGCGCATCGAGCAAGAATCCGTGAGCGAACGGCGGCGTAGCCGCACGTCGCTCATGCCGGCGGGCCTCTTGGACAAATGCACCGGCGAACAGATCGCCGACCTGTTCGCGTACTTGAACAGTCTGGACCAGGAATGACCGAGGAGATTTCGAATCCGCGGGAAGGCGCGCGCCCTTTCTCCATGCTGGCGGAGTGCATCGCCACCATGGCGGTCGTGTTTGCATCGAGCCTGGCGGCATGTCAAGTGTCGAGCAAGACTCTCGGTCCCCTGGACGCGGCGGTCGCGGTCGGCGCAGTAACGACTGCCGCCTTGCTCGGCTCCGCCCGACGAAGTCCTGGCCTCGCGAACCCCGGGGTTCTTTTTGCACTCTTCGCGATCGGCAGACTCTCGGTGGGCGCGTTTCTCCGACTACTTGCTTCTCAACTGTTTGGAGCCGTCATGGGAGCGTCCCTGGCGCGCGGATTTGTCTCCCCCGACATCTTGTTCGTGGCGAGGGGGGGTGCCCCTCATTGGACGACCCATTCGAGCGCGCCGGTCGCGATGGTGGCCGAACTCATCGCCGGCTTTGTCCTCCTCTGGTCACTCCTCGGCACGACCGAACTTCGCCTGAGTCCCCGCGACGACGTCAAAAGCATCTGGAGTCGTCCGGAGTATTCCGCGGTCGTCTCCGGTCTTCTTGCGATCTCCTTTCGGCTGCTCTTTTCCGGCGGCGCCGGCGCCGTGATGAATCCGGCTTGTTCGTTCGGTCCGGCATTGGTCGGTGGTTTCTGGCAAGGACAGGCCATCTATTGGCTCGGTCCCCTCGCCGGCGCGATGTTCGCTGCCGTTGCCTGGAACGTCTGCTTTCGGCCGAGATAACCCGTCCCCAGCTCCGTCGCCTGCCGATGATTTAGAATCCAAACGGTGGTGGATCGTGGAATCTCACATGAAAACGCGCCATGAGCTGGCACCCAGATTCGGGTCGTGATCGTCGCGCCATTTTCCCAGCTTGCAAGGCGTGCACGGATCGAACCGCCTCGATTTATCGTCATCCCGCGGTATTTCGTCGAATCCCCGGCGGGCTTGGGGTATGCTGCCGGGACCGCTTTGGATTTCTTTCCGATTCCTTGGGAGTTCATTCCGACATGCCATGTGCCTGGAAGACAAGCGTTCTCATTCTGCTGGCGGCCAGTTACTCGGCTGGTGACGCACGCGCGGTCGAGCCGCTTTCGACGCGGATGGCGAACGCCGCGATCGCGTTTCTCGAATCCCTTTCGCCGAAACAGCGCGCATTGGCGCAGATGGATTACGCCGATCAACGCAGATCCGATTGGCATTGGATTCCGAAACCCACGCGCAAGGGTCTGATCCTTCGCGACATGGATCCAAAGCAGCGCGAACTCGCTCACGCGTTGCTCAAGACGGGACTTAGCGATGTCGGCTACGAGAAGGCGAGAATCATCCTCACGCTGGAATCGGTATTGCACATCCTTGAAAAGGACCGGATGTTCGTTCGCGATCCGGACAAGTACTATGTCACGATTTTCGGTTCGCCGAGCGATTCGGGAAATTGGGGCTGGAGCTTCGAAGGGCACCATCTCTCCGTGAACTACACCCTATCTGGCGGGAAGGTGGTTGCCTCGACGCCGACTTTCTTCGGCGCCAACCCTCGATGGATGCCGGTGGATCTAAAGGTCGGTCCGAAAAAAGAGACCCGCACGCTCGACAAGGAAGAACGGCTTGCCTTTGAACTGCTGCAATCCTTGACGCCGGACCAGAGGAAGATCGCGTATCGGACGGAGATTCCAAACAAACTTCTGGTGAGCGGCCCCCCAACGGAACTTTACCGCGGCGAACCGGTCGGACTCTCCGCGGACAAGATGACGCCGGCACAAGTGAAGATTCTCCGCGAGATTCTGCAGGTGTACGCCAACAACGTAACGAAGGAGGCGGCGGAAGCGAGGCTAGGTGAGATCGAACAATCGGGAATCGACGGCATTCACTACGCATGGTTCGGCGCTGACCGTCTGGACGGCGATCATTTCTTTCGAATCCAAGGGCCCACGTTCACCATTGAATTGGATAACACCCAGGCCGACCCGGTGGGAACGCCGAGCAATCACATTCATTCCCTGTGGCGGCATCGCAAGAATGACTTTGGCGCTTCGAGCAACTGACGGCTAACCGTCGGGTGGATGACATGGCATACCGATGTCGCTCGTCTGGCGGTTGACGAGGAATTCCGACACGAATCGACTTCGATGAGATTCGAATACATCATCGATGGCTACAACTTTCTTCAGGCTCGGACCGGCACTCGCGTGAAGGCCGGGCCAGGGAACCTCGAGCGGTCGCGAAATGCGCTCTTGGGTTGGCTCGCCAAACATTGCCCGGAACCGGCATCGATCACCGTGGTGTTCGATGCCGCTTCGGAAGAGGCGCGCCGATTGACCCATCCTCGCGAAACGATCGAAAAGGGCATTCGCGTTCTCTTCGCCAGTGGGCATCCGACCGCCGACGAGCTCATCGCCGAGCTTTGCAACCTTCATCACCATCCCAAACAACTAGGCGTGGTTTCGAACGATCGCGCGGTCCTGCGCTCGGCGAAAAAATGTGGCGCTCGGCCGCTGGGATGCGAAGCCTTCGAGAAACTGCTGCTCCAGCGTTCCGTGACTCGGCCGGCGTCCACCGAGCCGCGCGAGAAAAGCGTCGGGCCACAAGGCCTGAAAGAGAGCATTGCCTGGTGTTTTCTCGTCACTCGACCCGTTGCCGGTGTGGAGGAACTCATGCCCGAGCCGCCCCCGCTGCGGCTTGCGGACTGCCGACGCCCGATGTTCCAAAGAAGGAACCGTCTACGTCGGACGTTCGACCAAAAAAAAGGCGAGGAAAACCACCCGTTCCCGAATCCAAGAAACCGACTCCCCCCTTGGAAAGTCTCGCCGATTTCTACCAGGAAATGTTGCGTTCCGAACGGGGAGAAAACCAGACGGCGGTTGAACCCGCTTCCCGGATGCGGCACAATATCGAGCGTCAGAAAAGTAATGTCGTTCACTCCGCCGGCTCCCCGACACTACTTTTCAGAGGCTAAGCAAGAGATCATATGCCCGAGAGATGTTCGGCCTTCCAGGAAGTAAAGCCGCCGGGGATTCCCGGCCAACCCGCTAACGATTCGGCAAGCCCCGCGACGCAAGGAAAATCGGCGTGATCAGCAAACGGACGAGCCAATCAGCATCGGAGATAACCGGCGGCTCGATACCCGATTTCGACTTCTTCCCGTTGACGCGAGTCCTTTTCGGAAACGGCACCTTGGCACAACTTAGCGGGCGTGCGAGTTGGGTGGCAAAGGCAGTTCTTAGCGGTGATCGACCGGAATCGAGGAGGCCGGTCACGCCGTCAAGGCACTCCGTTCCTCGATGAAGCCAACCTGGACGTCGTCGTGTTCGATGGTGTGGAGGTCAACCCGACGGATGAACATGTCGATCGCTGCGTCGCTTGGCAGCCAAGGACCATCGCGGCGGATTTGCCGGATCGGTCTTGGCGGCGGGAGCGTTACGGATACCCGCCAAGGGGGCGAACTTTCTTTTCACCAATGGCGGCGTCATGCGGGGATTATTGGGGCGTGGGGAAGGCGACGGGCGCCCGGCGCCCACTCACGCCGTGCCAACGACGGCGGAACGGGAAGCGGAAGGCAGTCGTTCGTTCTCATCGCCGATGCAAAGACGCATCGAAAAATGGCCTGCGGCGACAAGAAGGCGGCGGCGAATAGGCGCTGCTGGATCCGGAAGTCACACTTTCGCAACTCCCCGAAAGTCACGGCGACGGTGGGATCGACGCCATCGCGCACGCGGTGGAATCGTTCGTGACCAAAGCTATGCGGCCTGATGAGCACGCTCTTCGCGAGGGGAGGCATGGAGACTTCTCTCGAACGCATTTCCCGCCGTTATCGAGTCCCGGCGATCCGGCAAGCGCGAGGAAAATGCTCCTGGGTGCTCATCACGTGGGGCGGCCATCGAGAACCTTGATGTCGCCGGGCAAGTGACCTGGTTCCGCAAAGAATCCACTCTTCACCGCGACTTTCGATTTGCCCCATGGAGTCGCGATCGGAATCATGCTTCCTCACGTGGTCCGGTTCAATGGCCACGCGGTCAGCGAACTCCTCTACGCGGTGATCTGCTCGGCTGTTCCGCGGTGTCGGCGGGGGATCGACTTGCCGACCTGCTCGCCGAATGGGTAAAGCTCTCTGGTTTGCCAGGCTCGCTCGAGGCCTGTGGCATCGCCGCGACTGTGTCCCGAAGCTGGCGCGAGGCGGAACAAGAGTGGACGGCGAAATTCAATCCCCGGCCTGCCGCCGCCCGGTGTTCTGAGCAGCTCTACCACGCCGCGTACAAT
Source organism: Planctomycetota bacterium (assembly GCA_046350335.1). Lineage (GTDB taxonomy): Bacteria > Planctomycetota > Planctomycetia > Kolteriales > Kolteriaceae > JAXMAQ01. The sequence continues at coordinate 10,737 of JAXMAQ010000027.1, read as the reverse complement.
GCCACGGTGTAGGGCCATGCCTTCAGGGAGCCGCGCTCCGGGATCGAGTGTTCGTTGGTTGGCATGCGACTTGGAATCGGGTCGAATGAAGGACAAGTCAGCGACTGCCGCGCGCCGGATCTCAATGACGGCTTTCTTGCCATCTCTCTCGCTTTCTTACCAGCGCCTCGACGCTTGCGCAGGGGATGCCGGTGCCGTTCCTGCCGATCGCTGGTCATTGTTTCGCGGAGATGCCGCGATGACCGGCTTCTCCGCCGCCGAGATTCCTCTCAATCCGGAACAGTTGTATTCTTCGAGACACAGGATTCGATCGAGGCGACGGCCGCCATCGTCGACGACGTCGTCTACGTTCCAACCATGATGGACGGCCGGGCGCCTTGACGCTCGCCGAGGGCAAAGAGATCTGGAAATTCGAAAACAAGGAAAAGACGCCGCGAAATCCCCTTGCGTGCGGGAGAACTGGTCTACTACGGGACGACTTCGGTACGCTTCGGGCACTCGATCGCAAGACCGGGCAACTGCGGTGGTCGATAAAGCGGAAGGTGCAGATCATCTGTTCCCCCACTCGTGCTTGATGGAGAGTCTTTGGTGGCAGTTATGACGAGTCCCTTTACTGCCTCGATGGCAAAGGAGCCTTGTGGTGAAATCTGGAAGCTAAGGACGCAAGCGGGTCGTTCACTGTTCCCTCCAAGATCGGCAAGGAAGTGGTGGTCGCCGGCTGCGATGGATTTCTCCGTTTCCCACGATATCGAATCGGGAAAAGAGACGAAATCGCTCGAGATTGGCGGCAACATCGCCAGCACGCCGGCCGTCGTCGGCAGTTCGATCTTTTTCGGCACCATGAGCAATCAGGTCATCGGCCTCAACACGCTCACCATGGAGCCGCCTCTTGACCTACGAGCACCCGAAACGGGATTTTCCCTTTTACTCGTCGGCGGCGGTGAATGGTGAAACCGTTTTCATCGGCGGTAGGAACAAATTGATGCACGCTCTCGATGCCGCCACCGGGGCCGTGAAATGGACTCATGCGACCGAGGGGCGGGTCGACAGTTCCCCCGTGATCTCGGGAGATCGAGTACTCTTCAATGAATGACGGCAACATCTATGCCGCCGACATCAAGTCGGGTCAGACCCGTTGGGAGTTTCCGACCGGGTCCGCCGTCGTGGCTTCCCCCGCGGTCGCCAAGGGGAAACTCGTCATCGGCACGCAAGACGGCACGATTTACTGTTTTGGTTCTTCCGCTAGATAGGGTTTCCATGGTCACTGATATTTCGACGGACAAAACGGAAGTCGGCAATTATTTCATTGCGAATTATCCTCCGTTCTCCTTTTGGAACAAGGAACACCCTACCGGCCATTGAACGCGCTACGTCCGAGCTTGGGCGTGGCGATGTCCCCCTCGGCCTCTATCTGCACATTCCGTTCTGCAGGAAACGATGCAAGTTCTGCTATTTCCGCGTTTATACCGACGTCAACGCCGCTGCCATTCAAGCGTACGTCGATGCCTTGGCGGAAGAGGTCACCATCCTTTCGCGTTTGCCCGCCGTCCGCGATCGACAGATCGATCATGTCTTCCTTATTTTGGAGGTGACCTTCCTATCTCGGTACAACAGATTCTGCGGTTGGTGGACAAACTTCGTCAGCACATTTCGTGGGACAAAGCGCGCGAGGTGACGTTCGAATGTGAACCGGGGACGTTGAGTGAATCGAAGTTGAGGCGACCGGCGGATCGGCGTCACCCGGCTAAGTCTCGGCGTCGAGAACCTTGCAACGACCGCATACTGAAGAGAACGGTCAGGGCTCACCTCACCAGCGAAATCGAGCAGGCTTGGAAGTGGATTCGAACGGCGGGTTTCCGGCAGGTCAACATCGATCTCATTGCCGGCATGGTCGGCGAAACGTGGGATTCCTGGCGCGAAACCGTCAAGAAGACCATCGACATGGATCCCGATAGCGTCACGATCTACCAGATGGAGTTGCCCTACAACACCCGTTACTCCAAGGATCTGGTCGTCCTCGAGCAGCCGCTGGAATTGGCGAACTGGTCGACCAAAAGAGATTGGCTCGAGTTCGCTTCTGATGAGTTCGATCACGCCGGGTACCGGATCTCGAGTGCCTACACGCTGGTGAAGAAGAACGACACCGCCGGGTTCCAGTATCGCGACAATCTCTGGCACGGCGCCGATTTGCTGGCGTCGGGAGTGGCGTCGTTTGGCCATCTGTCCGGCGTCCATTACCAGAATCAGGACGGACTCGAGAATTACCAAGGGATCCTCTCGGAGAAACGACTTCCCCTTGGTCGCGCGCTCCCTGTTACCGCCCAAGAGCGTTTGATCCGCGAACTGATTTTGCAGATGAAGCTCGGTTGGCTCGACCCTCGTTATTTTCTGAAGAAATTCGGCCGGGACATCACCAAGGACTTCGCGGACGTGTTCGCCGATCTGGAGGATCGCGGCTTACTCGAGGCATTGGGACCGAGCATGATTCGGTTGAGCCGTCAGGGGTTGCTTCGCGTCGATTCCCTCTTGCCCGCCTTTTTCCTGCCGATCCATCGCACGGACCGCTATACCTGACCGCGGCGCCGACGGCCCTAGCACGAGAGCGAGGCTAAAGTGAGCGACGAAGATCCGAGCAAGATACTACGTCTGCTATTGGCGTTTTTCGGCGAATCCCGGCTGCCGGAGTGCCGGGAGATCGCGCCTTCGGACGTCCCCCCTCCCTTCCATTCGCTCCTCGTTCATGACAACCATATGACAGTAACGCTCGAGGAGTATTTCGGGAAACGAGTCATCGTTCGTCCCTACCAGGTGCACCGGGTCGGCGACCTGTACGGCCGAAAGCTGGACCTGCTACTCGAGGGGAACGGTCGCGTGGTGATGACGGGGGCCATGCTGTTCAATTTGAGCACGGTGAGTCCCGAGGTCGGAGCGTTGATCCTCGAACAAAAAACCCCCCTGGGTCGCATTCTCATCGAGCACGATATTCTGCGGACGATCTCCGGAGGCACGTATGTCCGCATCGAGCCGACCGACCCCCTGGCGGCCCGCTTCGGCAATCCCGATCCCGTTGCCTGTTATGGCCGGCTCGCGACCATTTTTTGCGATGGCAAACCCGCCGTCGACCTCCTCGAAATCGTCACTCCCACCGCTTGAGGAAAGATCGATCGCCGCTTTTCTGATCGCGGAAGGCTCCCTTGGAGGCGGACGATCCTGTCCGAGATTTCTCCGGAACGACAACAAATTCCCGAACTGAGCTTGCACGCGGGAGATGGGAAAAGTAGGATCCGGTGTGCCCTCCCTGCCTGCAACACACTCCGATGGTTTCGGGAACGAGCGATGCTACCTCGAGCCCCACAATGCGTGAACCGCTTCTCTCTACGTGGGACGGCGTACGTACTAGTCGTTTTCGCGGGAGTCTTTGGCGAGCTAAAAGGGGAGGAACACAAGCTTCCTCTCCGCTATCGCATCGATCAGTCGATCGGCTTCGGCAAGCCGGAATTCGACCTGGCGACGGCAGAGACCTGTTCGGACGCGGAGTTTCTTCGCCGCGTCCATCTCGACCTCTGTGGGCGAATACCCAGTTCCGAGCAGGCGCGTCGATTCCTCGACGACGATGCCTCGGACAAGCGACAGCGCCTCGTGGACGAACTGCTCGCGAGCCCCGAACACGTCCGCCGAATGACCGAAGTCTTCGACGTCATGCTGATGGAACGTCGTCCGGACACGCTCTTGCCGGCGGCGGCCTGGCGCGAGTTCCTCTTCCAATCCTTCGCCGAAAACAAACCCTGGGATGAACTGGTCAAGGACATCCTCGCGGCCGATGGGACCGACGAAAAAACGCGCGGCGCTGCGCGCTTCTATCTCGGCAGAGACGGCGACGTGAACCTGCTGACGCGGGACATTAGTCGATTGTTTCTGGGGCGGGATTTTCAGTGCAATCAATGCCACGATCACCCGCTCGTCGAGGACTACTTGCAACAGTATTACTACGGGATCAATGCGTTTCTCAGTCGAAGCTTCCTTTACACCGACACGGTCAAGAACGTTTCGGTGTTCGCCGAGAAGGCGGTGGGTGACGTCACCTACAAGTCGGTGTTCGATCCGGACCAGGTGGTCCAGAGAACGGGACCCAGGATTCTCGATCTGGCGCCGGTGCCAGAGCCCCCCGCCGCCAAAGGGAGTGACTATGTCGTTCGGCCGGAGGGGAAGGTTCGTCCGATCCCCGCGTACAGTCGCCGTTCACTCCTTGGGAACGCGCTTGCCGATCCCAACAACCTTGCTTTTCGAGAAAATATCGCCAATCGCCTTTGGGCCTTGCTCTTGGGAAGGGGGATCGTTCATCCGGTGGACATGACGCACCGCGGAAATCCGCCGTCCCATCCGGAACTTCTTTCGATGCTGGGCGCGGAATTGGCGGCTTCTGGCTTCGACATGCGCTGGTTCTTGCGCGAGGTTGCGCTATCCCGGACTTATCAACGGTCCAGTGAATTGCCGGCGGGACTCAAGGACTCCGCTCCCGAGCGTTTTGCCGTCGCGAATCTGAAGCCTCTGGCACCGGAACAGCTCGCCTGGAGCTACATGCAAGCGACCGGGCTATTGGACGCGGAAAGGTCCGCGTTCCTTGCGGAACTCCGAGCAAAAGATCCCAAGTTCGGCGCGGTTGTTTGCGCGAACCCCGCGCGAGTCGAAAAGACGTTGCATGCGCGCGTGGCGGGAAATCTCGACGCGGTTATCGGTGTTTTCGCGGGCGCCGCGGGTCAAGCGGAAGCGGAGTTGTCCGCGACGGCCAGTCAGGCGTTGTTTCTGGCCAATGGTGGTCTCTTGCGGAGTTTTCTGGTCCCGCGCGCGGGGAACCTGCTCGATCGACTCGCGAAGGAAACGACGGAGGATCAAGTCGCCGAAGAGCTGTACTTGAGTGTTTTGTGCCGGCGTCCTCGACAAGAGGAACGGGCGGAGGTGGCTGGCTACTTGCGCGAGCGTGCCCAGGATCGTCCCGTGGCCTTGGAGGAGTTGGCCTGGGCACTATTGGCGTCGTCCGAATTCCGGTTCAACCACTAACCGGTTCGCCGTCGGCAAGGATCGGCGCATCAGTGGAATAAACCAGGTGGGTCGGCTTTGGTGTCGCCCGTGTCGAGCGAATGAATGGCAACGATTGGCGAGAGGGAGGCAGAACGATGCGATGCGAATATGCATGCTCCGGGGCGGAACGGATGCTCTCCCGCCGATCGTTTATCGCGCGGTCAATGGCGGCCGCGGGAGGCTTAGGTTACACGGCGATGGTGCAGCCGGCTGGCGCACAGGCGCTCGCTTCCAGCGGCAAACGCGTGCTCGTCGTTTATCTGGCGGGCGGGGTAAGCCAGCTCGAGACCTGGGATCCCAAACCGAATACGGATACCGGCGGACCTTTCCGCGCGATCCCGACCTCCGTGCCCGGCATTCACGTCTCGGAGCTTCTGCCGTACACCGCCAAGCAGATGCACCACCTTTCCATCGTTCGAAGCGTCAACACGAAAGAGAACGATCACGGCAAGGGGCATTACATCATGCACACCGGCCGGGCCCAGGATCCGGCGCAGGAGTATCCCCACCTGGGATCGGTCGCCGCGAAGTTGTTGGGCAAGGAGGACAACCCGCTTCCCGGCTATATCCACATCTCGCCCGGGGGGAGTGGAATCGGAAAACAGGACGCTGCGTTTCTGGGGCCAAAATACGCGTCCCTTTCGCTGGGCAACGGCCAGCCCCCCGCGAACCTCGATCGTCCCGAGACGCTCAAAGAGCAGGCGGATTTGCAGCGAAATCTTCTCCGGGAGCAGCTCAATCGCCGCTTTCAAAGCCGCCGCCGTTCCGCGCAAACCGACGCCTACAACTATTCGTTCGAGCAAGCGGCGAAACTGATGGCCCGCAAGGATGTCTTCGATCTGCAAAAGGAATCTCCCAAGGATCTCGAGCGGTATGGGACGCATGATTTCGGTCGGCACTGCCTGCTCGCTCGGCGGTTGCTGGAGAACGGCGTCACCTTCGTGAAGGTGACGCACACCAATTACGATACCCATTTCGAGAACTTCGATTTTCATCTGGAGCAATTGGGGGAGTTCGATCGAACGTTCGCGACATTGATCGAGGATCTGGCGCAGCGGGGCCTGCTCGATAGCACCTTGGTGCTCGTAAACTCCGAATTCGGAAGGACGCCGAGCATTAATCGATTTCTCGGCCGCGACCATTGGGGAATGGCGTGGAGCGTGGTGGTTTCCGGTTGTGGCGTGCAACGGGGCGCGGTAATTGGCAAAACGAATGAGAATGGCACTGCCGTCGCCGACCGCGAAGTGAACGGCGCCCATTTGTTCCATACCTATTTCCGCGCGCTCGGCATCGACTCGAAGGAGAACCATGACGCGGCGGGTCGGCCGGTCCCATTGGCGGATCCCCAGGCAGAACCGATTCAGGAGCTGTTGGCATGAACCAGTCGCAAGCCTCCAAGGCGAATCCGGCATCGATGCACGAACTGCTATCGATGAAGCATTCCCGCCCTCTCCTGGCGTGTCGATTCGATCCCGCCGGCAAATTCCTATTCACGGGGGCACAAGACTACTTGATTCAACGCTGGGACCTGGCGAGCGGAAAGCCGGTCCCGCTCGAGGGACACGGAAGCTGGGTTCGTGCATTCGCGTTTTCCAAAGCCGGCGATGTGTTGATTAGCGGTGGCATGGACGGACACCTACTTTTTTGGCGGTTCTCCGAGGAGCAGCCGAAGCCCATGAAGGACCTCGCGGCTCACGAGGGATGGATTCGGTCTCTCGCCGTCAGCCCGGATGGCCAATGGCTGGCGTCCGCGGGGAACGATGCCATTGTTCGGGTCTGGTCCGTTGCCGAGGGTACCAAGGTATCCGAGTTGAAGGGGCATCAGCGACACGTATACTCGGTCGGCTTTCATCCGGAAGGAAAACATTTGGTCTCCGCGGACCTCATGGGCGTGGTCAAAGTGTGGGAGCTCGAGTCCGGCAAGCCGGTGCGCGATCTGGATGCCGCGGTGCTACACAAGTATGACGGCGGGTTTCACGCGGACATTGGCGGCATTAAAGGAATGTCCTTTTCTCCCGACGGTGGTTTGTTGGCGTGCGCGGGCATCACCGAAGTCTCGAACGCGTTTGCAGGTCTGGGCAAGCCGATCGTCGTGACTTTCGATTGGACCGAGGGCAAGCAGAAGGAGATTCTTAAACCACGCGACGACTTCACGGGTACGGCGTGGCGCCCACTGCACCATCCGGCAGGCTTCTGGTTCGCGGTGGGAGGAGGTCATGGTGGGGGCGTTATCTGGTTCTGGAAACCGGGTGATTCGTCCTCTTTTCACGCGCACAAACTGAGTTCCGATGGCTTCGATGTCGATCTGCATCCGGACGGAACTCGGCTGGCGGTTGCCCAAGTCGATGGCACCGCGCGCATTTTCAGCCTCTTGCCGAAAGAGGGATGACCACCGTCTTCCCTGGACCAGTCGTACGGTTTTCACGTGTTTTTCCGGCAATTAGCGCCCTGACGCCGGCATCCGCGCGGAAGTAATCCGCCCGTTCCACTTTCGTTTCCTATAGTTAATAAGTGACCAACACGACGGCAGCGCGGATTGCCTTGACGGCACGCTTCGCGTTCCGCGTGGTTATGAAAACGTCTAAATCGACCGCGACGCGGTCCGTGGGTGAGTACTCCAATGGAGAAGTCGTACGTAAGTACCGCTCGTGCCGCCCAGGCGCTTGGCGTAAGTGTCAGCACGGTGAAACGCTGGGTGGACGAGGGGATTCTTCCCGCGGACAAAACACCTGGAGGGCACCGCAAGTTATTGGTGTCGGACGTGGTGCGCGTCGCACGCGACAACACCCTGCCTCACGTCGACTTGACCCTTTTGCAGAACGGAAAATCGGGCGGCGGGAGAACCGCGGAAACGCGTGAAGTCGCCGCTCGCCTGTATCGTAATCTAAAGGACTTCGACGAAGAGAGCGTTCGGCAAATCGTCCTGGCGACCTACCGACAAGGGACCCCAATGGCGACGATTGCGGATGAAATCATCGCGCCGGTGATGTCGAAGGTGGGTCACGATTGGGAAATCGGGCGCATGGACGTTTACGAAGAGCATCGAGCGACCCAATTGCTGGCCGGCGCGCTTTTCGAGTTAAAGGCTCACCTCGAGGCCAGTAGCCGGGGCAGGCGACCCATCGCCATCGGAGGGGCCTACGAAGGGGACTACTATCTTCTCCCCTCGCTGCTAGCGCAGATGGTTCTCATCGATCTTGGGTGGAACGCGATTAATCTCGGGCCCAATACACCTCTTGCTTCCCTGCGAAAAGCGCTGCGGGACCACAAACCGAGCTTGATTTGGCTTTCATTAAGCTACATGACTGATCCGGATTCGTTTAAGCGGGAGTATCTCGAGTTCCACGCGGAGGCGGATCGCGATTCGATAGCTGTTATCCTTGGCGGACAAGCTCTGGGGCCTGAACTTCGCGCCTCAATTCCGTACACGGCGTATGGCGACGGCTTACAAACATTGGGATCTTTCGCGAAAAGCCTCCACCCAATTCCCCGCCGACCGAAACGCGGACGACCCGCCGCAGATGCCGACGGGTAGTTTCGCGCTCGACAAGATTTCACGTTGCAACTTTCCGCTATTCAAGTGTTCGTCGATATCGCAGCGTGCCCGGGACAACGCGGGAAGCGTTTAGGTCGTCATCCACCAGGCACCGGTAAGCTGCTTCGACCTTAGAAAGACATAGCATCGAGATCATCTTCGATGTTGATGTGGCGTTCACTGGCAAATAGGCGCATCGCGCGGATTGCTCTCGCTTCGATCTGCCGAACTCTTTCCCGGCTGACTCCCGTTTCACTGGCAATCGACTTGAGAGTTCGCGGCTCCTTCCCTGCAAGTCCGAAGCGCGCTTCAACGATTTTTCGTGTTTGCGAATCGAGCGAACCGATCAGGGACCGAATCGCCTTTTGGATGTTCGCGGATGAAGATTCACGAATTCGAGCGTTCGCGCGCGTGTCGGTTGCCCCCTGCAGGCACTTCTCTTCCGCCACGGGAAATCGTCCGCGATAGCGGTGTTTATCGGAAACATAGTGGAACAGATTGTTTCGAATGGCCCTGGTCGCATAGGTGCTGAATCGATTTCCCAAGGCGAAATTGTACTTTTCGGCGGCGCGGAGGAGCGAAAGGTTTCCTTCGCTCACCAATTCCTCGAAGGTGTTGAAGCCGTTGACGTATTGTTTGGCTATGGAGATCACGAGTCGAAGGTTGGCGCGAAGAATCTCGTTGCGAACTTCGTCGGCTTTGTCGAGCAAGTGCTCGATCTCTAAGACCAGCGCGAGAGGAACCGCGCGGCCGGCGTGAATTTCATCCCGCTTCCTAGCCGCGAGGTAACGATAGTAGTTCATTTTGCGGAACAAATGAATCTCGTCATCGTGGCTCAGCAGCGCGACCGAACACATGCGCGCGACGTCCGCCGTCATGAACTGTAAAGTGGACCGCGAACGAGACGCGTTTCGTCGAGGGGGCGCCACCTTAGGCTTGTCCGGCAGGTCCGCGGTAATCACGTCCGGATGAAGCACGTCGAAATCTTGGCAGAACGAAAAGGAGATCTCCCTCTCCCGAAGCTTTGCCACGCGCTCCCGGTCCGCGTAATTCCCATTTTCCAACGTCGGGACGAAATTCGATTCCTCGGCAACCGCGGCGTGGCGCGGACGTTTGCTTAGTCGCGGGGTCCTGGACATGTTGCTGCGCGACCGCCGATCGGTGGAGATTTTTGTTCCGTTCATCGTGCGTTCCTTCCGTTGCAGGGGACCTCGACCAGACCAATCCTAGTCCTCCCAATATCCTCGGTCAAGAATAAAAAAGACTAAATCGTTCATTTAAATTATTCTAAACAGACTTCTGCAGCCGCTCGCCACGTTTTATTACCATCACCCGATGCTTCAAAATAAGGATCATCATGGCGATTGCAGACACTTGGCATCGATAGACGGATCTACAAAAGTCTAAAACGTGCAAATATATAGAAAATCTTTATGAAACGGATAGATCGATATCTCGGGGAGGGAAGAGGATGATTGCCCTCGCCTGGCAGGATCGTATACACTTCGCGGTAACCGGTTTAAGTCGCGTGCGGGAAATGGGCGTCGACGGCGTTGGTTTCACCGGCCGCGATGGTGGATGGTATGGAGAGGCGAGCGATCATGGCCGAAGAGCGGTTCGTGCTGGGAATTGACATTGGCACGCAAAGTCTGCGCGCCGCGGTGTTTGACGTCCATGGCGTTTGCCATGGTTATGGCGTCGAGGCCATCGAGACGACGCATCCGCGACCTGCCTGGGCGGAACAGGAAGTGACGCAATGGTGGCGGGCGGCGCGCCATGCCGTCCCGAAAGCCTTGGCCCAGGCGAACGTCTCGGCGGACCGGATCGTTGGGATCGGTCTGGATGCGACGGCTTGTACCGTGGTTCCCTGCAAGTCGGACGGAACGCCCCTTCGCCCCGCCCTGCTCTGGATGGACCAGAGGTCCTTTCGAGAAGCGGAAGAGATCAGCGCGACCCGCGACCCCATTCTGCGTTACGTTTCGGGGATCGTTTCACCCGAATGGATGATTCCCAAGGCGCTTTGGGTGAAGCGCAATCAACCGGATCTGTATGACAATTGCGATCGGATGGTCGAATGCACGGATTGGTTCATGCACCAACTCACGGGCCATTGGACACTCTCG
>JAXMAQ010000026.1:0-89814 GCA_046350335.1 Planctomycetota bacterium | reverse complement strand
TGTATGCCTGTCGGCCACCATGCTTTCAGATTACATTTTGCCGACAACAACTCGCTCAGCCGCAGTCTATCATTCGATACATGCAGCGAAAAGCCCACCTCCTATATGACGATTTCTTCCCAATATGATCGGCCCTTCAACTGCCGTTGGGAACAACATTGAAACTCGCCCGCACAAACCGAGACCAGAGATGCTCCCAACCCAAAGCACACGAACACTGGGTGTGGGAAGGCCAATCGATCTGCACTCAGACTGCAGGTTTGTGGCAAACGCGGCATTAGCCGAATCGGCCTTAAGGTGGCGAGTGACAACGTACTCGGTAACGCTCTCCCATGTACGAGAACGCAAAAACACTGGATCTGATTCAGGGTAAACGGTGTCAATACACAATTTTAATACTCCAGAAGAACCCGCGCGCAATTCAAACATTCCTTCAAGTGCACGCTCTAGCGTATCGAGGTAATCACTTTCTCGACGCTCCAATGAACGACGCTGCAAACGATGCGGAGAGATCACGAGTATTCTCTTAAAGGTAGAATCAAATATGAACGCAAGATGCGGCTGAGTCGTTGGGCTTCCGTCGTCTTCATGCCCTGTAAAGTAGGATGCTAGTCGAGAGCCGCGTCCGAGCGTCGCTTGGACACGAGAAATCACCGCCAATCGCATAGCCCGAGCAATTCTTAAAGGATTGGCTTCGCGGGCGAGACCATCGACAACCTTAAAGGCAAGGACCTCAGACGGCATCTTGACAGGTTCTAGGAGCCCTAGCCCTAGAAAACGTCCATCGCCGATGACGATCGGACCAGCAATTGGTTCCTTAAATGTGACCAAGGCGTGCCAAAGTCTCTCTTTCTCAAAACGCGTGCCAGCAGCAAAGGCTTCGGCTCGCCGACCATTCACAGTAAGTGGTTCCCTCTGCAATCGAATGGATTCAACGTGACATCGGATTTCCGCGTGTCGCAGTGACTGGATTAGCGTGGCAGCCGCCCGTTCCTGCTCGACTCGTCGTTCCAATCCATTCTTCGCTTCTTCTTTGATACTCGTTGGAGTGATACGTCGCCGGCGACCCCCTTCTGACATTGCGATCGGCGTTACCGTCCGCCAGGTCCGGTGTCTCGCGTCACCAATGCCGTAATGAGCGAGCATCTTCAAATCATCCGTTCGCAACATCACGATTGATGATCCCGGAAAGCCTTCACTTCAATAAGCTCCAACCCAGAGAACGCCCAGGAGACATCATCTGGACGCAAGGGACACGTTGCGGGAACTTCGATGAGAACTCGGCGAATCGCGCGGTCGGCGTGGTGATGACCAATCGATGGCAGGGGAATGATCCGGACTCTTGCAGAGGTAGGAATGCTATTTGCTCCATCGGGTTTGCGACCAATCATCGCTTGCTCGATCTCCAGAGCCCGGGTGGGCAAACCGATTCGTAATCGGTCAATGGCCGCGTCCCGAAGGCATGTCACGAGATGTGACGAACGTTCAAGGGGAACGGGGGCGAATGCAAAATTATCGGTTCGATGGAGTTCCAGCACGAACTGCGACGCGGTGCCTGAGTAACATACCCTCTTCCATTTCGGTTGTGGAGGCCGCCAGAAGGTTTGTCCTTTCCTGTCTGCTGTTCTGCCATAACGGCGTGACGCCGCAAGATATCGCCGCCGCAAGCTTTCGAGCGAACCAATTGTGGGGCATTCAATGTAGCCTGGGCCTGGTGACGCTTGGAGGACAGTCCCGGAATAATCGTTAAATCGATCAAGTAGTTCGTCTGTCGACAGAAGCTCGGCCCACGCCCAAGCCATATCGACAGTTCGTCCGAGCTGATATACCCGATCGGCAAGTTGAACAATCGTTTTCGCTGATTCGATCGATGCGTCGTCCTCAAGTTTCCAGGCAAACAAAAACGGAACCGTTGGATCAAAGACACAAGGTGCGACGACTTTCTTCGTGCGTATCTCGCCGATCCTTCGATAGTCACCATGTTTGGCATCGAGATCATTGTTGGGAACGTAGTTCACGTACGACTTCTGGAAAGTCATGTGAGGGAAAGCAATAACCGGAGGATTCTGGGCTTCCAGCCACTTAAGAGACGCAATCGTATTGTCATCAAGCGGCCCACTGATTCCGCGTCCAGCAACGAGTGCCTGGAACACCCGAGCTGGTGACGGAAGACCACCGGACCCATGAAACCACCCTTCGTGAAGCCGCACTGAGATCAGGAGAGAGTCTGTCATTATCCTGCGTCCTCTTCTTCAGTCGTCTTGCCTAGAAGTACCTTAGCGGCGTCTAGATCAAATTCATGTTCACTCCCCAATCCGAGGGTTGTCCAAGCATCCATGAATGGCTGATAGTTCGCTTGCGCGTACTCGCGCACTAACTGTATTGATTCATTCGAGGCGAGATCGACAGGCAGATTGTCTCCGCGTCTAGGAACGATGTACCACCGATCGGCGTCATCAGCATGTCGCAGATGGCATCCTTCTCTCAGAAACAAATCAATATCGGCTGTTCCCGATAAAATGGACAGCGCGAGCAGATACTTCCGCAAGGCTGAGTTGTGTTGGCCGCCTTGGAGACCTCGTAGAGCGACCAAATTTATCGTTACGTCACGCTGGATTGGCCCTCGCGCAACGATTCCTCCAAGCACACGGCGACCATCCTTATACTTAACGGCTGGTGCGTCTTTGAAACCTTTTTCAGAGAGTTTCTTTCCCTTCGGCATGGCCTTTTCCAAGCCGCTTTGCTGATCTTCGTCGAGTGCTTTCCAGATTGAATTGAACTGCGCTGCCGAATGCAGTTCATCGACGTCCCAAGCGCGAATAATCGCACGTACGAGACGTGGACGTTTCTCTCCAGATCCTCCACGAGAGTCCCAACAACCAAACAGGAGAGATGTCGGGGCAATCGTGCATAGCAGCGAAGCGTCTCCAGTCTTTCGGAGTCTCTCAAACGCTTCTGAAATCTTTGGTAAAAGCGTTGGCGATGACTGGACAACAGCATCTGCCGCGCGATGCGCCAGGTCAAACAGGGACCGTTTCTCCTTCCAAGGATTCGCGCACTTGTCGGCTTTCGGAGTTTTTGTTTTTTTGCAAGGCTCACACTCACCACAGGGTTCTTTTCGTATGACGATGTCGATTTGAGGTACGAGACCTGAAAGTTCATGGCCAGAATCTGCCTTGAATGCAGGTTCAAGTCGGTTGGCCTGTGAACCCACACTGTCGATCAATGCAACGCGAGTGCCGCCTGAGAGTCGGTCGATGTTATAGCCAATATCTGCGTAGGTCGGGGATATATGATTTGCACTTCATCGTCTGCCCCTTCAACAGCCCTCAATCGCTGTCTCAGATGAAGTGCGACGGGGCCTAGGGAATCGGTCGCCCAACCATCCAACAGCGCACTCGATAACTTCGTGGGTTCGGTCTTGGCAACAGTCATCTCAAGTGTCCTCATAAACAGTGGTGATGCAACGCGCCTGTCCTTCCTTGCCCGGCCAGCCAAGGTCCATGTAGAAGGAGCGTTGCAGAAACGGAAGAGCCGGAGCACCGAGAGAAGCACGCAGAAACAATGGATCGAACAAATCAAATTCCGACGTAACAGCGAGGACGCCATAACGGTATTTCAGTTTCGAGATGAACTCGGGTCTCGCATGGGTCAACCCAATAGCAGCAAGTATTTCCACAAGCGGATAGCCAATCGTCGCGAAACGCGTAGCGCGTGGTTGTTAATCGAGAATCCGATGTCCAGTGGAATATAGTCGCGTCGCCAATCGAAGCGAAAACTGCTGCTCTGTTCCGCCCAGAAATTGAACGGATCGTCAACCGCAATACCAATTCGGTCGCGAACTAGGTTAAGGCCATCTCTGGTCAAGGCAGCCCCAGGATATCCACCAGCGCCGGCCCAGAATTTGACGTTGTCTCTCGATGTGGCCTGACGATTGTCTGCCCAATGGTCAATGACGATTTCGCGACCGGTCTTACTACAGTACAGCGAAACTGGTAACGTGGCCGGACTATCAGGCACTCCAGAAGGGAACGGAGAATCGTCCGACAATTTTAATGTCGGTACGTCCCAACGGTCCGTGGTGAGGTCGCTGCGATCGGGCGCCTGTGAGGCGAATAACTGCTCGCGAAAGTGAACATGAGTACAACTTCGAACGGATTTTCTTCACCATTTGCAGTAAGGCGAAAGCGTACGTTTGATTCGTCGCCCAATCAAACCCGCCCCTTGCATCACCGATCAGTGTTTCCGCTGCTTCAAGAAAGCCGAGGCAGGCGAATACTTGGCCTGGGTTGAGAAGGTCGACTGGGATCGAGGCATCAGACATTAGGTGGGCTCCGCGGTTGAAGGAGTGCTGACTTGATTTTCTCGCGACGCATCGTGATCCACTGCTCGCAATAGCGACTCCCACCAAGCCAATCCCCATGGACCCCATTGCTTTTGCAGCTTGGCAAACCGCAGCGCGACGTGTCGCGCCCGCTCTTCAAGAACCGATGGCGGACCGTCCTCACAACCATCAGTGCGAATGATTGGGCGTGAGAAACCGTGGTGGGCGGCGATCAAGTGCAGAACTAGATCTTGCAAGTCATTCGGCAAGGTGAACAGCTCTTTATCCGATTCGGCGACCTTTAGAGATCCGAACTCATGCCGGTAATCGCTGAGAAGTGAGACGTTCAAGGGCCCAACGGTTTTCGCGTACACTCCATCCTTGCATGCGTTGAAGGCGCGCTGCCATATTTGAGATCGTTTACCCTCGTCGTGCAAGCGGGCGGCAATTGCTAGGACCGTTTCGTAGTCGCGCGGCAAACGGAGAGATCGGACGAGTTCGCGTGCGCGCTGTTCGGCCAGTTGCTGGTGGGTGACCAGAAGCTGTGGCTGCCCGACACCCCGGTCGTCTTCCGTCGAACTGTCATCCATCCACTTCATCACTGTGAGCCATTCGTGTGGTTCGCTGTCACCGTCGGCTTTAGAAATGTAGCGAAATCGCTCTCGCCATGATTGGAACTTTGGGACGGACTCAGTTTCCTGATCCGATGCTTCTCGCAACACTCGAAAACGGACCACCGGCTTCCCCTCCGCGAGCGGCAGCCATTCGTCGTCATTGTCGACCGTTTGAGGTAGTGATTGTTCTTTGGAGTTAAGTAAGCCATCTTTTAGGCCTGCCATCTGAGCATCGATGATCAGGGTTGCTCCGGCGAGATTACTAAATAGGTGTTTCTTTTCGTCGCCAGAAACATCCAGCTGTCGTAACTTGAAGCGGCGACGGAAATCCCCATTTGGAGAAAACGCGAATGCTACAAAGTCGTCGTCGTCCAACAATCCTCTATCGTTACTTTCCTCGTTATCCTTCTTCTTTTTTAGGGCCTGGGATCGCTTCGCGAGCCAATCGACGACAATAGACGTCTCGGTTTCTAATTGCTCGCTGACATGTGGCGGTGCGGCCTCGAAAAACGCCTCCACATCTTTTACTTCCTTCTTACTTAAAAATCCTCCACTTAAAGCGGGACCATCGGATCGGACGGGCAAGTAAGTTCGCCATACCACTGCGGTCTGCGGAGAGTCGTCTTCTTTCCAGCCGCGCAGCCACGGAGCAACGTCAGGTCGACCAGTGTGTTTGTCGAGCGAAGTCATTGACCAAGCATCCACTACAGCCCTTGTCAGGGCAGGGCGCAAAGGGGCAACGGCTGTAGCGGCGTCGAGAATGGCGGCCAATGCGTCGTCCTCTGCGGCCTTGAGTTTTAAATTTCGCAAGGCACCTGGACTTCCGTCACGGCAGTCGTTCCAATTGTCGACGAGTGGCAAATCGTTGAAGGGCCTTTTCAAGGCTGTCTCAAACTCGGCGTCTGCGTCATCATTTTTGGACCTTGATTCTTGCGCCATCACGATGACGACTTTGGCAATTCGGCCATCGCCGCCACGGCGATTGACTCTCCCCAGCCTCTGGATCATTCGCTCCCATGTGACTAAGTCGGAGACCATGTGGTCGGCATCTATGTCCACACCGACTTCACCGGCGGATGTGGCAATCAGAAACCTGGTTTTGGAGCTGTCGACATTCGTGTCCGCGATAAACCCAAGTTCCTCGAGCCTTTCTTCCGCGCGGTTTCGCTCTCTAACGCGGCGTCCGCCTACGAAAAGCTCAGGCGGCTCGATGTAAGGCGGATCTTGACCCGGTTTTGCGGCTCTGTTCGTTTTCGAAAGCATTTCAATTTCTACCTTAACCTCTTCGGCAGCCTTGCGGCTGTCGCAGAAAATGATTATGCGATCCTTGCTACGGCCGTTGTCCGCCAGGTCCCATGCTTCCTTGGCCAGCGCTTCGGGCAAGGTTTCGTCGTCTTTTGTTTCCTTAATCATGATGCGCTTTCGAGCCGACAATCTTCGGGCCACGACCGGATCCTTGAGATCTTGTTCGTTCAATTTAAATGACGCTCGGTTGGAGCTTCTACTTGTCGCTGATAACGAAACCAACTTGAATGGCGGGACCACCAAACGCCTGGACTCATCCCTCGGCCCAAAATGTTCTCCGCCTTCGGCGATGGATTCTAATAGTTTCTCGAATGGCGGGACTAGGTGTGCTTCATCAAGAATAACAAGCGTGTCTGCGCCTAAAAGGCCCGCATGATAAGGCCTCATTTTGCGGGATACGCCGTAACCTTCAAACAACAACCGCGAGCCGATCATATCAACTGTACCAACAATGATTGCTGGGCGAGCGGGATCCTCTAGCCATTCTCGATTGTCAACGAATTGACCTCGGAGTGTGGAAACAGGCAACGGACGATTCTTCAATCCGAGAGCATTCTTGAGATTATTATTCCGTTCAACGGAACTCCGAAGTGTCTCGGCAACAGTGGTGGCTTGATCGACAACGGTTCGGCGATCGACCACATAGACAAGCCGGCGGGGAAGATCTTTGTTGATCGTTCTAGCAATCAACCAGATGGCCATGACCATGGTTTTGCCGAGGCCCGTAGGCAGGTCGATAACGTTGGGAATATCGCCTTTGGCGAAATGGTCGCGGAACAGCCGGGTTTGCCAGGAAAGAGGCGGGTAACCTGTGAGCCTTTCAAACTGTTCAGCGAATTCAGGATCGGTCATGCCGGTGCCTCCTTGGCGGGGGATAAGCGTATGAAGGAATGCCCCTCATGTGTCGGTGGTCGGTGGAGCGATGTCCCGGCGCGCCGGGAGTGGCCAGTGGTCGGATTGGTGTCATCCTGCATGCGTTTGAATTCATCCTTGGAAGAAGACCCCTCACCCGCTCGTACCGAGCGACCTCTCCCGAGGGGAGAGGTGACGGACAAGTGGCGGCGGTTTTGAATGGTCGGTGGTCGGTGGTCGGTGGCCAGTGGTCGGTGGAACGTGGAACATGGGTCGATTGCCTTCATCCTTCATCCGTTTGGATTCATCCTTTGAAGAGGACCCCTCACCCGCTCGTGCCGAGCGACCTCCCCGGGGGGAGAGGTGAAATCCCCTGCCGAGCGATCGCGACGTAGGGAATAGGGTCGAGTTCCGCCGGCGAAAGCTTGAAACGGGGGAGAAACGTGTTGTAAACGAATGGATGCATCATCGCGGTTTCCGGGCTAAGGGATCCGTGCAGTCGTACCAAGGCCATGCGGCTTGCGGGCCCGAGGGGCACGCGGAGCATCTTGCGGAGCGGAAGGGGACGGCATGGGGGCGGCTGGCGCTCCAGTACCGATGGCCGACGCTCGGCGGAGACATGGCTCTGAAACATTCGACGTGGGGCCTCCCTATCTTGACGTCGTAACGCAAGGTCGCAATACCGGAGTCGGCAAGTCGGCAACTCCTGGTGTGACCTCGGCCGGTATTTTCGGCACATCTCCTACCTCCCGATCAAGCCGACGTCGGCGATGAAGCACCCGACTCGCGAGGCCCTGCACCGCATGATTCCGTCCATTCGATTCACGTGCTTACGCCCCTCTTCTCTGGCCTGGCGCGAAATCCAGAAGAGGGGAAAAACGACGGCCCCTCGCCGAACTGCGTGCTGCCTTTCCGAGGGCGATGAGAAGACGGGAGGCCGGAGACTAGAGCCTACGGCCTAAAACCGATGGCCTACATCCTCTCTCCTGTTGCCTGAACTTCTCTTTCTCCGCGTCGCCGCGGCTCCGCGTGAGTGTCTTCAATGCTGGGCCTCCAAGAAGTGGGGACCAGAAGATTTTTTCACCGCCAAGGACACAAAGAACGCTTAGGAAGACAAGGGTTCATTCATTCTCTTCGCGTTCTTGGCGAGATTGCGGTAGATGTTTGCGTTTTTCGCCTTCTTCATTAATGACTCGTCGCTCAGTACTCATCCTTTTGAAAGTCCCCCTCCGGCGCACTGCGTGCCGCTTCTCCCGAGGGGAGGCGGAGAGGAGCAAGACAAGGGTTTACGGCGACAGTCTCCTCTGCGACATTGACCGAGTGACGAACTTGACATCTCGTCCCGACCTTAATCGCGGGCGACGGTCGGCGGAGTGGGCGTCTCCGCCGACTGCATGAGATGATACTTGCCAGGCATGTCAGCCCATGGCAGAGCGGAAGAAAAAGGAGGATTTCGGAAGGAGGAAGACAAACAAGTTCCGGGCAGCGAGCCATTGGTAAAGCATTCGCCGCTTTTCTTCCTCGTCCTCCGGTTCCTCGCGGCGACCTGGTCCCGTGAGAGTTTGCCGCGTGATTCATTGGGTCCATGGGTCGAGGACGGACATGCCCGCGGCAAGCGAGGAACATGGCACCAGGCGGAGGTGACGCCCTATGCCACCCTGCTGTTCCACCGCGGGGGCCTGCAGGGATGATCAAGAGGATGCAATGTTTCCACAAAGCGTGTACCATGCGACGGGAAGCGACTACCGCGAAATCAAAGGCAAAACACAAGGACAACCGAGGAACCCATGAGCGACCGTTCGCCCCTGGAGAATCAATGGCTGTTGCTGCGCAGGCTCTTGGTCAATCGAAATGGCATGACCATTCAGGACATGATGCGCGAGCTGGACGCGAAGGAGCGGACGGTTCGAAGGTATCTTCAACAGTTCAAGGACATGCAGATCCCGCTCGAAGAGGCGATAGGCGAGAAAGGCAAGAAGACTTGGCGCCTCCGCAAGGACTACAGCATTCCAATAGGATTAAATTACGAACAGGCGTTCGCGCTCTATCTCGGCAGGAAGCTGCTCGAGCCGTTAGCGGGAACGCCGTTCTGGAAGGCGTCCCGCGAGGCGTTCGAGTTGATCAAGACTTCGCTGGATCGTGGTCCCGTCGGTTACCTCGATCAGATGGCCGAGTCTTTTCACGCAACCTCGCGTGGCGCGGGCGACTACTCCGACAAGGAGGATATCGTCGACGAGTTAATGCGGGGAATCGAGGAAAGCAAAGCGGTCATGATCGCCTATCAATCGCAGAACATGACGGAGCCGGCGACCCGTGACGTATATCCATACGGCATTGCCTACCATAACGGCAGCCTGTACCTGGTGGCGTTTTCGCCCGAGCATCGCCAAGTCCGTCACTACAAGATCGACCGTGTTACCGAGGCGGAAGTCACCGAAATTCCCTTCAATCCACCGGACGATTTTCGGATGGACAAGTACCTGGAGAGGTCGTTCGGCGTATTCCAAGGAGACGGCGAGACGCACGTGGCCATTCGCTTCGATCCATCCGTCGCCCAGTACGTCCTGGAGAAGAAATGGCACGGGACGCAGAAGATCACCCGATTAAAGGATGGTGGCCTGCGCGTCGAGATCACTCTTTCCTCGACGGAAGAGGTCAAGCATTGGATATTGAGCTTCGGCTCCAAAGCCATCGTGCTCGAGCCGGAGTTTCTCCGTGAAGAGGTCTGTCGCGAGATCGAAACGATGTTCCAACATTATCAACAGACGTCCGAACCACGTGATTTGGTTGCAGTGAAACCGACCCTGCCAACACGGCCCACCCACTCGAACCGCTCAAACCGTTCCGATGGCAGAACGTGACGTAACCGCCTGGCAAACACGAACCCACCGCGTTTCTGGTGGCCATGTGCCCCACTCTCCGACCTGAGAAGAATAGTCGAGTTGCGTTAACGATTGACGCAAGTAGCTCATGGCGCCGTCCGTCGAAAGGACGGCATTGGCGATAAATCCGTAATTGACGAGCGCCACCTTGTAGCCATCGCCGATGACGGGAAACCGAGGTGCAGCCGTCGCGTCCCTCACGACGGCCACTTCAAAGCCTTGTTCGATTAGTTCCCGGAGGTAGCTTTCGACGCAAAGGCTCGGAAGCATCCCCATGACAGGAATTCTAATTGTCGCTGAAACGGAGATATGGCTGTCGCCGATCAGAGCGGTGACAAATGCAGCATTCCGCAGCATCCTGCGAAACCCTGCATTCACCGGGGAATGACGCCATTTGGCAGTCCAAGCCAACTTTCCCGTCCGCTCCGGCTAGGCGAGGGACGGTGAAGCGAAACGTATACCGTTCGCCACATTTGCTTTCTCGGGTTTCAAGCGAAGTGACGACATTTCGTCACCTGCCCGGATGATGGGAGAACGCACTTTGGATTTGATGCTGGAATTACTCACGAATGGAATCATTGCGTTCGGGCCGGATTCTCGCGAGAAACAGGTCACTCCTGTCCAGAAAACCCCAAAACACACCCACAGATTTGGCAGAGGAGGCACGATTGCCTCCTCGGACTTCATGCCGCCGTACTGGTTCCGCCAACGGTGCAGCGTCGCCTCACTCACTTCGAGTGCTTGCAGCACTTCACCCATTGACTTACCCGCATCGAGCATCGCATCCGCATCACGAAGCTTGCGGATCACCTGCTCCGCTGTGTGTCGCTTCCTGCACTTCGTCATCGAGTCCTCCTGGGCCTCTTCGGCCAGTTGACTCTCATAACTTATGGATTACTTTCCGGGGAGCAGACCAGTATCGTCTATCCACGCTCATGGCAATCGGGCGCGGAACCGCGCCTGCATACGCAGTGCGTGGGACTTATCCTCGGCCACGATATCCCAACCTTACGAACTGCCAAGCGGACGCGACGACGAATAGGTGAAGCGGAGGTGCGAGCATCGTCACTGTGGACGCCTCAGTCACGCGACAACCGCTTTCGCTGGTCTCTGCGACCATCTCATGTCACCGATGTGCTCTAATCGCTGACGATTCAATTTCGACGCATGACAATCACTCGAACGCTTGTACCGGTAGAACTTGCGTCGCGCCCGGGGACGGATTGTCTGACGGAAGTCGGTAATCCCTTCGTAGCCTTAGACACCCGCCAGCGGACTGGACAAATCAACCAATGAAGTCTGTCGGAGGAAAGCTACGTCGCGCCATCGGCCGCATCCCTTAATAATAGTCCGGTGAGCAAGCGGTGCCCGATGCCGAAGAGACGCGACTCGTCTATGGGGCGGGGGCTTCCAATGCGCCGGCTAGGACCATGCGGACCTTCGTCTCCACTTCGTCGCGCAGCCGCTCGATTGATTGCCGGGCGGCCCACGAACGATGCTCCGCCGCTTCCGGCTTGTTCGCGCCCGGATTGCCAAGGTCGATGCCATGGGTCGCCATCTGTGCCGAGCTGTTGCCGAAAAACTGCTCGAGCGCGTGCTTGCCCAACGCCGCCTGGCGGTCAAATTGCTCGAGGTACTTCTGCACCAAATTGGCGGAGATTACCCAGGGAACCTTCTCTTCCGCCCAAGATTGGTGAGCGACCGGATCTGTCAAGTTCGCGCCCGGATCGTTTTCGTACCCGCCTATCTTGGCCAGGAAGACGCTTTCCGCCACGAACACTTCGACGAGCCGACGCTGGTCCCGTGGGGCGACTCGAAGGTCCGACTGGCGAAGCCGATCCAAGGCCGTCCGCGAGGCGTTGAGCTTTCGACCGGAATCCCCGAGAAATCGCCGGCTCGCCAATTCACCGTCACCGCCAACGATCGGAAGATCTCCGAAGTGTCCGACGCCATCGCCGTTGTCGTCGAGGAGCGGGTGCTCGCGCAGTTCGAGACCGTACTTCCGGCGCGCCGGCATCAGCGACGCGTTGTACGCCTGTTTGATGGAGACGTCAATGGGACCTTTCGGCCGAGCCTCGATGCGCGCCGAGAACGCACCGATGAATGCCTCTGCCCATGGCACGCCATTCAACTCATCCGCAGCGGTAGACGTGACGACGACGTGTCCAACGTTCGAGGCTGCCGGCAAGAACCCACCGCTGTGGCACGGATGAATCGCGATCGTTGCATTCCGAGTTGGTAGGGCGTCGAGAAGTCGCTTCAAATCGCCGGTGGTAAAGTCGCCTCCCATCAGTTGGTAGACGTAGTCACCGTCGCTCGCTGCACCGTGGCCGATCAGGAAGAGAAAGAGATGATCATCCGCTTTCAGAAGGTTGTTGAGCAAAGCGAATACATGTCGAAGGTTTGCAAGCGTCGACCGACCGTCGATGCCAGGTCCCTGGCAAACACCAAACTCTGTTAATCGAAAGACGGCGCCCTCGGGATAACCGTAGTGCGAGAGCACGTCCGCCATCTTTTCATTAACTTCCTCGTACCAGCCGCGATAGGGAGCGCCACCGGAGAGCCCGCTACAAATGACCGCGAAATGACGCACTCGATCGGCGGTTTCGTCGCCCGCGCTCTCCTGGCCGTACGCCAAAAGCGAAAGAGCGACGAAGACCGCCATCGCTAGGCGGACGCAAGCATGTTTCATGGGTACTCCGACATTTCCCAAATGACACACTCGAGCCGTGACCGATCTGAGTCTACCGATCCGTGGCCGCAGTCTAAACTCTCTTTCGGTCGCCGATGATTTCCGTGTGGCGATGTTCCCGCTTGGTTTTGTCGTGTCGATCCAGCCAAACATCGCAACAAGTGTCGCATCAGTGGATTGAACCGCTAAGTGAAAGTCGTTTCTACCCACTCGCGCCGAAATTGCTGCCGGTTCTGGCGTATCTTCGACCCCATCGGTATATTGACGAGTCGTCAGAGTCCAGCTGATTTCCCGCCTAGCGACTCCAGCTGGCGGGTCAAGAACCCTTGAGTCGCTTGTTGACGTCGGTTTCCAGAACGCCGAAGGCTTTCTCGTGCCGTTGAATGGCGACGCTGAGTGCCATGAGTAGCCGTTTGGCGGTGTAGAAATTAGCGACCATCCGCTGCTGGAGCTTAATCGCGTGCGTTGACCGGCCGAACGGCTCGGTGTTCAGACCGAAGTCAATGATGACTTCTTCGGGCGTGCCGGTAACTCGACAGAAGTTCGTGTACAGCGGTTCCAGGCCGATGTCATCGACCTGAATCTGCTGGGCGTCTGATCGCGGGCGATCGGCGGCCGGTGAAGCTGGTTGGTCAAGAACCGCGGTTTCGTTTGTCATGGTTCATCCTTTCTAAAACTGCAAAGTACTTAAAAATGACTGTTGAAAGTATCGCTTTCGAGCCTTGCGCCAGAGTCCCTGGCGCCTGTTGATTAGAGCGGTCCCAGCAGGTCTTCGATGCCAAGGTCTGGGGTCGCGTCTTGGGTCACCTTGACGAAGGCCCAGTCTTTCTCGGAGCCCCCTGCGAAGACCGTGTCGACGGCGTTGTCATCGACGACCGTGGTGCCTGGCGTTAGGAAGTCGCTGCCGTTGTTCCTCGGCCCGGTGCCATTGCCCTTGATGTTGGCGACGCGCTCCTCGAAGGGACGAGTGGAGGACCACTCGGCGTGGATCGCGCGCGCGGAGTTCGCGTTCGCGGGAAGATAGTTGCTGACGACGAGCAAATCCTCGCCAACGCCGCCGTTCAGCGAGTCCGTTCCGACGCCGCCGATGAGGACATCGTTGCCGCTATTGCCGACGAGGGTGTCGCTGGAACCTTCACCCCCGTCGCCTCCGATCAAAAGGTCACTGTCCTCGCCGCCGTCGGCATAGTCGCTTCCCTTGCCGGTATCGATGACGTCGTTGCCGGCTTCGCCCAGGAGACTGTCGGAGGCACCTTCGCCGCCGTCCCCCTTGATGTCGTCGTCGCCATCGCCACCATAGACGGTGTCGCTCGCGCTCTTGCCACCCTTGGAGCCGTCGGCCACGATCGTGTCATTTCCGTCCTCGCCGTAGATCAGGTCCGACGACGCTTCGCCGCCGTCACTATCGCCGTAGATCGTGTCGTTGCCGATCCCGCCATGGATCGTGTCCACCGCGACCTTCTTGCCGATGTTGCCATCGCCAAAGATCAGGTCGTCCCCCGCATCGCCGTAAATGGCGTCCGACGTCCCTTCCCCGCCGTCGCCGTCGCCATAGATCTCATCGTTCCCGTCGCCGCCATGGATCGTGTCGTGGCCGTAGACGGTTCCAGCACCTGGATTTTCCCACTCGCCGTAGAGGATGTCCGTGCCAACCCCGCCGTCGATCGAGTCATTGCCTTCATGGCCGAAGATGCGATCGACATCTTCTTCGCCGAAGAGTTGGTCGTTCCCCTTGCTGCCGCGGAGGGTATCGTTCCCCTGGCCGCCGTGGAACTCGACCGCCGTACTCGTCAGCGCGGTGGCGACGAATTGATCATTGCCGCTCTGGCCATAGGCGATCACCTTGCCTGTCACGCCGCTGACGGTCTGGCTGGTATTGACGGCTACGCCATTCTGAACCAAAGTTTTCACGAGCACGGTCGTCGCGTCGACCTGGGAGAACTCGATCGAGTCGTCCCCCGTCGTGCCGCCGTAGACCAGATTCGTCACCCCAGCGGTGTTCACAAGGCGGAGGGCGTCAACCGTGACGCCAAACGTGCCGAGTTCACTGGCTCCTCCGTCTTTATCCGTGGCGGTCAACTTGATTCCGAAAGCACCCGTCGTGGGATAGGCGTGCTGAACCTGAATTCCAGAAACACCGGTGACGGTCTGGTCCACCGTTCCGTTTCCATCCCAATCGATATCGAAAGTGAAGTTGCCCGTCTGATCGACAACCGAGGGATCCGTCGCCGTCAGTGTGTACGTCAACGGCTGGCCCCGCACGGCACTGCTCGGCCCACTAATGTTCGCACTGGTGGGATTCCGATTGGCGATCACGAGCGTGGTTTGCGCGTCATTGCTGCCGAAGTCATTCGTGGCGCGGACGCGAACCGTCAGCGTTCCATTGTCCGCGGGGGTAAAGGTCACTTGCGCTCCCTGGGCGTCGTCGAACAGTCCGTCGTCGTCCAGGTCCCAGGTGAACGTTGCGTCATGACCCGAGGGAGTGATCGCCGACGCATTCAGCGTGATCGGCGTTGCTTCCTGGCCCGACGTCTGGCCAGTGATGGTCACGTCGCTCGGCAACGGATCGATCACGTCGATTGCCTGGGATACCACGGCCGAACCCCCGTCATCATCCCACGCGGTTAGGGTCAAAAGGTAACTGCCGGCTTGCAAGGGAGTGAATGAGAAGTCCGAGCCTGCCCCGGTGGCAACCAGATTCCCCGAAAGAGTGACGGACCACTCGAACTCCAACGGATCGTCAATGCCCGCCGGATCGGCGGCCGAAGCGGTAAATGCTATTGCCGATCCCACCAACCCACTGGCCGGACCGCTAATCGAGACATTCGTTGGATTCAAGTTCGCGACGTGAATCTGTACGCTGGTGGTTGCCGAACGGCCACTGCTGGCCGGCTCGTCGTCGATTGCGGTGAGGATGGCGACGTAGAGGCCATTGTCCTCGGGCGTAAAGCTGAAGCTCGTTCCCGTTCCTTCGATGAACACGCCGCCGTTACGCGTGATGGTCCAGGCATAGGTCAATGGATCGTTCGTCCCAGACGGGTCCGTCGCGGAGCCGGTCAGTTCGATCGATCCCATGGCCTCAAGTCCCGCCGCCGGCGCCGAGATGCTCAAATCGGTGGGCAATCGGTTTGCAACTGCGATGGTTTTCGTGACGACGACACTATCGTCGTCGTCATCCATGACGGTCAACGTAACGACATATTCGCCATCATCGGGGGGGGTTAACCGGAGTTCGGCCTCGTTCGTCGAGGTTCCCGTCTCGAAGGCCTGACCGTCTCGCGTCACCGTCCACAGGTAGCTGGCCACGTTGTCCGGCGTCCCGTCTGCCGTGAGCGTCAACTCGCTCGCCTCCGTCCACGTGGACGGGCCGTCGATGGCGAGTGTGCTTTGAACAGCAATCACCTTGGTGCCCGCGTTGACGTGAACGCCGTCGTTGTCGACGAGATCGACCGCGATGATCATAGGGCCAAAACCGTTATAGACGTGCGTCTTGTCCCCTGCATCCGTGAAAGTCTCGCTGGTTCCGTCTCCCCAATGGACGGTCCACGCCGTTACGGTGTCCGCGCCAGGGTCCGTGATATTGCCCAGAGTCAGGACGAACTGCGTGCCTTGAACGGTTTGGCCATCGCCGAGAAGTTCGATGGTCGGCGCGGTGTCCGCGATACTGAGATTGACGGGTGCCGATATCGTGACACCATCCACGCCGTCATCGACGCGGAGCCGTATGCCTAAGGACGAGGGACCGTTACCGATGCCAAGGGCCACGAGCTCGGCCCAGGTGACCACTGCATTGGCGCCATCGGCATCCGTGAAAATGTCGTCGCCGTTGAGGTCCCAGGCGAAGGTCAGTGAACCACTGTTGTTCGGATCGGATCCCGAGCCATTCAGGTTTAGCGACTCTCCTTCCACGATGGCGTAAGGACCACCCGCGTCCGCGGTCGGAAGGATGTATTGAATCGTGACGTCCACCGCGGACGATACCGCCGCCGCGCCGTCACTGTCGGTGACCTGCACGCGAACGGGGAAGGAGGTTCCCCCGACAACGCCAAGCTGAACGAGCGTCGTCCAAGGAACGTTGACGCTCGAACCGACGGCGTCATCAAACTGGCCGTCGTTATCCAGATCCCAGGCAAAACTTAGCGAATCGGATGGATTGGGATCCGTTGCACTGGCGCTGAGAACGAGCACGCCGTTCTCGACCACCGTGTACGGTCCCCCGGCATTCGTGGTCGGGGGGGCATTGAGCACGTTGAGCGTCGTGGGGCCGGAGATGGTTGAAGTCAACCCGTCGGAGACCTGCAGTCGGACATTCGTCACACTCGCCGGCCCGTTCGTGATGCCGAGCGCGACGAGTTGTGCCCAAGTGACAGTAGGATTGGCTCCAGAAGCATCGCCGAACACGCCATCGCCGTTGATGTCCCAGGAATAGCTCAGGGTAGCTGCGCTCCCCGGATCGCTTCCCGCTCCCTGTAGCGTCAGGCCGCTTCCTTCCTGGATCGAGTACGACCCGCCCGCGTTCACCGTCGGGGCCACATTCGTGACGTGAACAACGATCGTGGACGAGTACATCCGATTGCCATCGTCCAGGTCGGTGAGCTGGAGCTGAACCGTATAGTTCCCCGCGAGCGCCGGCAGGAACGAGAAGGACGGATCGGTGCTCGATGGCACAGACTGACCGTTGTCACTTGTCACGGTCCAGAGGTAAGCGAAATTGCTGCCGTTGGCGGTATTCGGATCCTGAACGACCGGCATCACCGCGACGTTCGCCCCTTCATTCACCGTCCGGTCGCCTGCCAGGTCGATCACTTGGAACAGGCCGAAATCGCGGCCAACGTACATTCTGCCCGGAATGAGATTAATGGAATGCGTGCCGGCACCCACTGGAATTACTTGCCGCCAACCGGTCGGAGTTTGGACGGCAAGGTTGTACGTGTTCGTGGGAAGCATGTTAAAGGAATATCGGCCTGAAGCGTCCGTGGTCGTCGTCTCGCCAGCGTCTACGATCGAATCATGATCCTTGTCGATCCAGACGGTGATGTTCGCTAGGCCCGCCTCTGAGGCATCCTTCGTGCCATTTGCGTTACTGTCGCTGTAGACCGTGCCGCTTACTCCCCGTTTAAGCGAGGACATGCTCTCCAAGGGGGAGAGATCCGAAACGAGATTGTCGTCGATCACGAGATATTCGAGATGGACGGCACCGAGTATTCCCTCCGCGTTTGCGTTAAAGGGCACGAGTGGAGATAGATCGCTGATAAAGTTATGGGCCAGATTGAGCGAGCGCAAGTTGGTCGCGTACTGGAGACCGGAAAGGTTGCTGATGCCCGAGTTCGACAAATCCAGGGAAACGAGGGATGACAGATCGCTGGCAAACATGTCGCGGGCAAAGATCGGCGTGCCCGTGGGAGAAACGGTCGTGGCAATTCCTAATGCATCGGCGAGTTTGACGCGAAGCGCGACGTCCGGAATCGCTACGACGGGATCGATGGGAGTTCGCCGAAGTTCGCTAATGGAGTCCGCGCTGCTGGCAGGTTGTTTCGTGTCCGCCGACGTTTCAGACGAGGGACCCCGGAACTCGATGTCGTCACCCTTGGTTGTGTCCGCACCGCCGCCTCCAAACAGTTGATCAATATCCTTGCCACCCTCAAGCGTGTCGTTGCCCTCGCCTCCAAAGATCGTGTCGCGGTTAATGTTGTCGGTGACAGCGGAGATCGCGCCTTTTTGCGGCAATTGCAGATGGAGCGTGAAAGGATGGTCGGCAGTTAGCGTTGTCGAAGCATGGGCGCGAACAAAGTAAGTGCCTGCAGCAAGTTCGCGCAAGTCGGAAACGGGGCGCGATCCTTCGACACTCGTGCCGCCAATACCTGCTCACCGTTCGTGCCCTTCTCCGCACGGTAAAGGTCGAGAAGAAGTCTCCGGCTCGGCTGGCGTGACGACGAGTTTGGTGTTGCCTGGCCCGGAAACGAGGACTCCACGTTCATCCACCACGGAACCGGCGAGGGAGGTTTCGATCTCGAATCGTATTCGTACTCGTCGTCGAGAGGCGTAGGGTCATTCGAGCTTGCCGGCGGCAAGGAATTGCCGCACGGCATTGCCAACGTCGATCGACAAAGTGCCGCTTGGAGACGTGACCGTTGAGACGATCGCGGTCCCATCCGCCACGCCGTTTAGGTCGAGCACGGAAGCGGTAAGGTCCGCGGGCGTAACGATGCCGTCTCCTTCGTAACTGAGAATATCGACCAGTAACGCCGCGCCGCCATTAGCGATGTCGCCGAGAGTCGTGGTCGCATAGGACGTATAACCTAGTTGGAGAAGACGTTCGCGAGTTTACTCGCGTCGGCTTGATAGGCCACGAGGCCCGAGAGGTCGAACTCCAACACCGCCTGCCCAGGTGCCGGCGTTTGGTCCAACCCATGTGAATGGAGATGGATTTCGTGCGAACTGACCATCGTTTTCAAGGGTAGCGACGAACGCGTCAACGTCGTTCTGTCCAACGATGGTGAGCATGTCGTTCCATACGACGATGCTTCGCCAACGGTCACCTCCGCCGCTACTAAGACTAGTAAGCGTGGTGGTACCGTTCGTCCCAAAGGAGGAGTCGAGATTGCCATCCGCGGTTAGTCGAAAGACGACTGCTCGACGACCCCGGTCGCGTACCAAGAGGTGGTGACCAGTATTCCACCGTCTGGCTGAACCGCAAGTTCCGAAGTCGACTCGAAATCACCGCCGCCTAGCGTGCGGATGCCGTTCACGCCGAAGGACTGGTCGAGCGTGCCATCCGGGATCTAGTCGTGCAATTTCGAGTTGCGAGTACTTCTTGCGCCGACACCGGTGGGTGTAACTAATCGTGTTGTCAGGATTCTTCCAGACCCATCCTTCAAAAGCACAATGTCTTAGCGCCCCTTCCGGCTGCGTTCGTATTGAAGGACGTGTCGGGATCTAAAAGGCCGAAGAATTGCTGGGAAGCGAGAAGCGAAGTAGGCGACCCCCATTTCCAACAACGATCTTGCCATCCGCCTGCTGAGCGATCGAGTACCAATAGTTATCCCCTGAAACAGAAACGAAGTCGTGGAAACGTATGCATCGTTTGCACCACCCGAACTGCTATAGCGTCGGATGTATAGTTGGGTCGGGGATTGTAGTCCCACGGTAAAAATATCGCCGCTGGCGGGATCCACGGTGAGCGCATAGGGGTGGTCGCTCCCCGATGGATTCACGTTATCCGTTTTAATTCCCTGAACACCGAAGGACTCATCTCGTGTTCCATCCGGCATGAGCCGAACCAGCATTGCCTCGTCATTCCCGCCGGAGGGCGGTGACTTTACTGCTCCAATGAGAATCCCGCCGTCCGATTGAATCGTCATTGCAAAGGGTATTCACCCGAGCCAGGCACAGGTATGTCGACGAGTCCCCCTTCTCCGAAGGTGCGATCGAGCGTCCCGTCGATGTTGTAATGAGCCACGACAATATCAAGACCGCCAACAGATTTGTGTCCAGCGACAACAAGTTTGCCGCCTGGTTGTGTCGGCCCGGTGCCAACCTTCGTTCGTCGTTGCGAAGTCCGTGAAGATCACGCGCGGGCGCGGATTCGAGCTGCCCGTTTGGCGTAAGGCGGGCGATAAAGGAATCCAAGTCGTCATCGGCATCCCCGAGAACCACGATCCGGACTTTTCTCGCGAGTGCGAGAGAAAGCGTCTTCGCGCTCCTTGAGCCGGGTATTCGATTGACGCCGATATACGCCGCGCCAGCGACGCCAAACGTTGGATCCAGCGAACCGTCGCTGAAGCGAAAGACGACTCACGTCTTTTCCGGTTTGGGTGGTATGATTCGCCGTGACGATCTTTCCATCCGCTTGCACAAGGATTTGCGGGCGCCGTCGGTGAGGCTTCTCACGGATTGATCAACGAAGCCGTCACCGTCAAACGTGACATCGAGTGATCCATTGGCGGTTAATCGTCCGACCCGAACGTAGTTCAAACTCGAGCCCGTGCCGGCGACGACTATCCCAAAATCCGTGAGCACCATCTTGCCAAAGAGCTTGTCGGTAAACCCTGGTGTCGCGGCATCACCAAAGGACGAATCTATGCTGAGATCGGTGCCAAGCCGCCGATAGACGCCACGGTTTGTACTGGCAAGGACCTTGCCATCGCTGGTGATGATGATGTCGACATCGGCTTCGGTCGTGGCGGTTAGATTTAGCTCTTGGATGGCTTCGGCGATTCCATCCTCGGAAATCCGGCGAATGTAGGGCTCCGGCGTTACTAAGCGAGTGCGCCGCCGATCATGATGCGGTCATTCGCGTCAATGGCGACGGTGTAGGCATAGTCGCCACCGCTCAGGGGTGCACGAGAACGCCGTTTGTACCAAACGAGGAATCACGGCTGCCGTCGGAGAGAAGACGTATGACAACTGAATCACCCGGCACGGTCATTTTGCCGACGATCACAATTCGACCATTGCCTTGAATCGCAATGCCAAAGCCATAGTCGGCAGAAGACATGTCGATGCCCACGATGCCCTGCTGTCCGAACGTCGTATCTAGAGTTCCATCGACGTTGTACCGGAAAACGACGATATCGTCGCCTCGAGGAGGGACCGACGATGTTGGAAGCGGTGCCGACGATCACCAACTTGCCATCCCCTTGGACGGCGGAATCATTGAAGTCATAATTAGATTGGTGAACCGCTGTAACGATCATGCCTGGCGTATTTGGGTTTCCGTATACACTCTGGCTCGCGGCTTGTACCGGTATCTCCGTCGGGCCGGGGTAATCCGCCAACGGGTCGTCGCGATGACGTCGCCTCGGCTTCCGGTACCTTCCGGCCTGAATTGATACCATTGTTCGCCAGTTCCCGTGGGCAGGCTGTACCTAATTGCGTGCCCCCTTGAATCTCTACACTTTGTGTGGGAAGCAATCGCAAACTTGAACCGCCGTACGTGACGAAGAGACGGCCGACGTCGGCGAACGTTGATCCGAGCCGTGCGTCGGCGGTCGTCGAGGTAAGGAGAAGATCACTTTTGCGATCGCCGTTGATGTCCATCGAAGCGATACGATCGACGATTCCTGCGGTTGCATTCGGAATCAATGCTGACATCGGCATCCAATAACGTGAGATTCTGGCCCTTGGTCGCGATCGACCAGAAGAGGTAGGTGTTGCCGGACGTTGGAGTTCCACCGGACGCGGGCGCGATGGACTCCAGAATCGCGAAGTCCATTTCGCCATCGCCGTCAAAGTCGCCGGCTGTTGGCGTTAGCGTGACTGAAATGCCGCTCGTCGAAATCGTTCGCCACGCCGTTAGCGATGCGGGCATGTTCGCCGCGCCGAGATAGATGTTGACATATGGATTGCCTGAGGCCGGTTGGAACGCGATGGCAAAGTCGTCGTAGCCGTCGCCGTTGAGATCCGCCACGGAATAGCCGGCAATCGGCGTGACCGCGAACGTGTAGACAAGGTTGAAGGCAGTTTGTTCCGAGGAAGTAGAAAGCTGCCGAACTTGAGCGAGAGGGATCGTAGAGGGGATATCAATCCGATATCTTTAAGTCCGCCTCGCCGGTGACGTCGCCCGGCGAGAACATTGTGCCGCTCAGATCATACGCATAGACGGTACCTTGACTGGAGTTCTCACCGTAGGAACTGACGAAAATCGCTTGGCCTGAAATCGAGGTGCCAGCCGGTACTGTGAGTTGGCTCCCACACCCGGGCGAAGGGATTAAGCTGTGCGCTGCTTCATGTCCAACCGGTATCCAGGAAGCTGGAAGATATACGCGCGCTTTTCGTGTTGCTCGAGAGACCGGCAACAATGGTATCTCCCTGATATCGAGTCCCGATCCAAAAGATGTGCTCGCTGTTGGATCGGACGGTTTGAGTTTGGCAATCTGCGACCACGATAGCCTCTTTTTCGAAGACATAAACCTGCTGGAGTCGACAGCGATATCATCGTCACCTGTCGCGGAAATCGCGATGCGATTGCCAGAAATTGCCAAAGCTGCACCGAAGACGTCCGCCAATCCAGAATCCGATGCAGCTTCAACATTTGCTCTGAAATCCAGTTGCCAGTTCCGTCCCTTCGGAACAAAAATACGGCGCCTGCGTCGGCGAACCCTGAATGATCGAGGTACCGTGCTCCGACGGCGACTACATCGCCGTCGATGGCAATCGAGTTTCCGTATTGGGCATTATCTTGCAGGACACTGGAAATTAATGATTTGACATCCCAGTTCGTACCGGACAGTTCATAGACATAAGCTTTGCCTGACCGTTCGATGTATTGAACGCCCCGATAGCAATTCGATCTCCGGACGCAGCCACCGAAAATCCAAATTGTCATTCGCGACGATTTCCAGGGGAGGTGTGATTACCGCGGATTGAATCCACGTCGTTCCGTCGAAATCGAAGACATATGATTTGCCTCTATTACTGTTCGCGCCGTGTGCACCGACGACAATTCGGTTACCAGACACTGAGACTGCCACTCCGAATAAATCGTTGCTGGTCCCATTCCGCCATGACCAGCTTTGAAAGAAGAAGTCCATTTTCCGTCCACGAGCCGATAGACGTAAGCGGAACCTTGGTCAATTGCCGAATTGATGTCATCGTGATGCGCGCCGACAACTGCCCATGGACCGTCGACAGCGACACCGCTCTTTCCATTGCCGAATACGTCATTCGCGGCGCCATCGTACGCGACGAGGCGTTCTTCACATTGTTGATTGGTAGCGCCGTCAGATGAAAAGACGATAGAAGTGGCGGAAAGGTCGGTCACGGAGGAGTAGACGACGAGCTTTCCGAGATGTTTGTAGGCCAATTCCGCTCCCGCGTCTCCGTCCCACTCCAGAACTTCGACGCTGGTGTCCGGACTTGCGAGCTTCAATCTGTTATTCGCAAAGGTTTGCTGCTGCTGGGCAACGAGTTGTCGCGGGAAGTAATCCATCGACGCGCCATGCTTGAATCCTCTTACCCAACTGATCTCCAATTGGGCGTCTTCGCTAGATGTCGCGGGAATTGACTTCACGAAAACGAGATCGTTCACACCATCGCCGTCGACGTCCCCTTTGCCATTCGCCAAGACGCCGTACGTCGCGATGCTCGCGAACATATCCGCCTGGTCGGCGACGGATCTCGATCGTCGAACTTCACGGGCCCCAGGAAGATGTAGGTGTTGAGAGTTCCTTCCAATGCGAAATCATCATAGCCGTCGTCGTTGATGTCTCCCAGATTGATGACCCCGGCCGATCTTCTCGTTCGCGGAACTTCCTTCGACGCCCGCCGCATTGCCAACGTTGATGGTCGTCTGCGTTACGGCCTTCGACATGATTGAGCGTGACGCCGGCAGACGTCGTCTGGAAGCCGGAGACGCTGAGACTCGTTTGTCCTTCGACGAGTTGCCGAATCGTCGCGTACTTGTACTCCGTTGCCGGACTATGGAGCACGGTGTTGGCAAGCGTCGGCAGCAGGCTGGCGGGATTAAAGCCATCCGGCGTATCGCCATGAATAAAGTCGTTGCCCGCGCCGCCAAAGATCAGGTCGTTGCCGGAACGTCCGACGAGCGAATCGTTGCCCGTGTCGGTGTCTGGGTTGGTGAGTGTTCCAGTTCCACCGAGAATTGAATCGTTACCCGCGCCCCTCGATGGTGTCATTGCCCGCGTGCGCCGCCGCGGACAATGACAGAATCGAGAAGTACCGCCTGGCGGTCCCCTGCTTGGATGTCCACGGCGACAACGTCGTTGCCCGCCCGCGTGTCGATAAGGATTTGTTCTGGCGTCCGCGTCGAAGAGGGCTTTTTTCGACGAGATCGCCGGAGGAAAATCGCGTGAATTTCGCAGCTGCAGTCCGACGAGGGCGGACAGTTCGTAGCGTTGCGATGGTATTGTAGTCCAGCGTCACATGGTCGCGAACGTCGATGCCGTTTACCGAGTCGCCGGAGACGTAGTAAACGGTGTCGTACCCGCTTCTTGACCGAAGAACGTATCAATGATATGCCTTCCGCGGACAAATAGTCCGGGAGTAGCCGATAGACGTCATTGCCGCCGCCGAAGATAAGATCACCACGTCCCGCGTCAAAGCCTCCTTCGAGCTTCGGGGCTGGCCCGCGTTGCCGAAAATCCAATCTTCGCTCGGAGCCACCCTTGAGCGTATCGTTGTCGATTCCGCCAAAGATAACGTCGCGGCGCGCAAGAACACCGGTACGGTTGATCATATTGGCCGCGAGTTCTCTTCGACGGTTACCGTATCATTGCGCCACGCCCGCGTCGATCCAAACCGTCTTGCGCACGGAGTCCGTGACCGTAACCTTGTCATTGCTCTCCTTCGCATCGACAACGATCGCGTCGAATGAGAGTTCACTGGAATCGAGCCAGTCGGCGAGGTGGAAGTTATTCCAGTCCAAGCTTGCCACGTCGATCTGTCCGGTGACTTCATCCGTCACCAGGGAAGCCGAGATCGCGCCCCGCGGACCCGTCCGTGTCTGTTTCCTGCCAGTATACGTCGTTTCCACTGGAACCTTTGAAAACGCTCACCGACTGAAAACGCAGAAGAATCGGGACGCTAAACGCCGGTCCGGACATTCTGACGGAGTGGTACGCTGCGAGTTCCCCTGTCGCAACAAAGAAGTCCACGTCGATTTCATCGGCTTGATCCGTCGCGCCCACATACCACACGCGACTTTGGGACTTTGCATAAACCTTCCAGTCGACGTTGCCATCAGCGTCTCCCTCGGCGGCGAAGTCGCGTCCATCTTTCGTGTAATACTTGTCGTCACCCCCATTGCCGTAGAGAAGGTCGAGTCCGGTTCCGCCGAAGAGCGAGTCGTCCGTGTCGTCCTGGCCCCCTAGGACACGATTGAGGCCTGTGTTTTCGAGTACGCCAGGCGAGTCGTAAACGCCGAATCCCGGTGTGCCAGGTGTCCCCGGATTCGTCGACCAGGCATAGAGCATATTCGAGCCCTGCCGCCGAGCAGGCTGTCGTTCCCCTTGCCGCCAAAGAGCCGGTCAAGATCGTCGGTGGATCCTTCGCCGCGGTCGCCCCAGAGTCGGTCGTCGCCGCCGTAGCCGTAGAGACTATCGTTTCCGGCCCCACCATCGAGTTGATCGCGCATGTCGGTTCCGATGAGCGTCGTTCCCGCGGCGCCGTCAATGACGGTGAACCGCGACCAGGCAGCGCGCGCGCATGGCTTGCCCGCTGGCCTTGATCGAGCGGGAAGCCGGCCGCGGCAGGCCAGCCACCTCGCCATCGCGCAGGAAACGAATGTTGTCGTCCCGCGAAGGTCCCGCCACTGACGCGGATCTGCTCGACTGTGGGCATTCCTGGCGTTGCGCTGGGCGTCGCGACGATGGAAGCTGGTCGGTCAGGCCTTCGATCGATAGTCGGCCATCCAGCGTCTCGCCGACTCGGATTATGTCATCGATGGACGAACCTTGATTGCCGGCGATGAGCAAGTATGTCGGTGGCGAGATCGTCGGGTAATGCCGCCGAGCCCGGACTATCCGTGCCGTGCCCAATGAACGCCTCATTGCCGACGGAGGTGGCGGCCGACGGGCTGGCGTCGAGCACGAGAATACGCCGCCGGAACCGCCGACCAGCGAGTCGTCATGGTTCTGGCTCTCGAGCCAGTCCGAACCTTTCCTCCATTAAGGGCGGAGCTCGCCCTCTCCACCGTAGAGTCGGTCTTCGTCGTCACCGCCGACCAACAGGTCGGCACCACCGGTGAGGCGGTTGTCGGAATTGGGGAGATAGGAGGGCCCGGCGAGCCAATCGCCGTACAGGCTATCGTTGCCGGCGTCGCCCCAGAGCTTTCCTCGCGGAGGTTGCCGTAGAGGATTTCCGTCGCCAGCGTGTAGCTCATCACCACCAAGCGACGTTTGGTCGCCATCATGTGGATTGGCCGCGCAGGCGTAGAGCACGCAGCATCGCCGCCTTGCGCGCCTGGCCGAGCTGCGAACCAGAGGCATCTCCCTTGTCGCCGTAGAGGTAGTCGTCACCCGCATCGCCGTAGATCAAGTCGACGCCGTCGTTGCCGCGGAGAATATCGTTGCCTGAACCACCGCGAACAAGGTCACCGCCGATGCCGCCGCGGTGGTCGTTGACGTCATTGCCCTCGCCGGCGTCGAGGTAGTCTTGATCCGCGTTGCCGTCGAGAATGTCGATGCCGCCGCCGGCAACAACCGACCGTCCCCGCTTCGCTGCCGCGTTATCCGTCCCAATATTCG
Organism: Planctomycetota bacterium; assembly: GCA_046350335.1. Taxonomy (GTDB): domain Bacteria; phylum Planctomycetota; class Planctomycetia; order Kolteriales; family Kolteriaceae; genus JAXMAQ01. The sequence continues at coordinate 62,941 of JAXMAQ010000026.1, read as the reverse complement.
GATCGCCATCGACGTTGGCATGGGAGTGATTCCACCCCGAGAATAGCCCGAAGCGTTCAGATAGGCAGGTTCAGGTCGGGTACTGCGAACCACCCCAGAGACGCGTCGGCATCCTCGCCGCCCGTGAGAACGTCATTCCCCATGCCAACGAGGACGTCCTGGCCGCGGTTTCCCGAGATTTGGTCAATTCCCGAGAGCACATACCAACATCGTTCCCGCCCCCGCATAGATCACGTCATTGCCGATATCGCCGTAGATCAGGTCGCCACTGCCGCTAGTATTGCCCGCATCTTCAGTGTCGCCATAGATTGTGTTGACATCGTTCGCACCGCTGCTGCCGAGGAACTGACCCCCGCGTAGATCGTGGGCCGGACCCCAGGCCCGCAACGATGTAGTCCGAGCCTGATCCGCCGTGGACCTCGTCCGTCCCGAGCCGGTCAAGATGTCGTCGTCGCCAGCGAGGGCGTAGACGAAGTTATTCCCATTGCCCGCTTGGATGATGTCTCGCCCGACGTCGCCGAAAATGATATCCGAGCTGCCGTTGGGATCGTTTCGCGTCAGTGATGTCACCGTAGATTTCTTGTGCTGGACATCGTTCGCACCGCCGCCGCCAAGGGAATCGACCCCGCGTAGATCGTGTCGGACCCCAGGCCCGCAACGATGTAGTCCGAGCCTGATCCGCCGTGGACCTCGTCCGTCCCCGAACCGGTTTCAATGTGGTCGTCACCCGCCAAGGCATCAATGGTGTTGTCACCTTCCCCGGCATAGATGAAATCCCGCCCGACGTCGCCGTAGATCACATCCGAACCGCCGTTGGAATTATTGAGATCCAGCGGTATCGCCGTAAATAGTGTTCACATCACTTGAGTTGCCGCCGCCGAGCGAGTCGACGCCTGCGTAGATCGTGTCGCCACCGAGTCCTGCGAGAATATAGTCCGAGCCGATCCACCGTAGATCTCGTCCATTCCAGAACCAGCTTCAATGTGGTCGTCGCCCGCGTTGCCGAAGATCTGATTGTCGCCGCCCAGCGCGTAGATTTGATCATTGCCTCGCCAGCGTAAATGAAATCGCGGCCTAGTTCGCCCTGAATCGTGTCGTTGTCACCCGAGTGGGTTGAATTGGCTCGGTCTGGGAATCGCCGTAGAGGTAGTTGTCGTCGAGCTGAGTGCCGGGCAAGGTAGCGCCAGCATAAAGGTAGTCCGATCCAAAGCCTCCAATAAGCGTATCAACGCCAATTCCACCAATAAGCGCATCGTCCCCATCGTCTCCCAAAATGCTATCGTCTCCCTCATTATCGGTGATGGAATCATTGCCACCACCACCGTAAAGAGTGTCGCTGAACGCGCTGCCGACCAACGTGTCGTCGTTATCGCCGCCTTCGAGCCAAGAGCCGAGTTGAAGATTTGCATCCGCGCTTCCCATCAAAATGTCGTTGCCGGCGTCCCCGAAGAGGGTGTCTCGGCCGGCTTCGGCGTATAGGGTGTCGTTGCCGACACCTCCTTCGAGCCTGTCATTGCCTAGACCGCCGACGAGTGAATCTTCACCGTCTTGGCGAGTACGTCGTCCCCTTCGCCGCCATTGAGTAAGTCGACGTACTTGACCGTGTATCCCGGACCTAAGTTCGCCTGTGGAACGGCCAGTCCTTCGCCGCTGGCCCCGCCATACATGGTGTCGTTGCCGGTGCCGCCGTCGAGCATGTCATTGGCGTCCCCCGCGTTGGCGCCGTCATCCCCGCCGCCGTAAACGAGATCATGGTCCGCTCTCCTCTGAGAATGTCCGCGCCTGCATCGCTAAAGAGGGTGTCATTGCCCCGGCCGGCATAGACGATGTCGTTATCAAGACCGCCTGCAGAAGGTCGTTACCGGCCTGCCGTCCCTGCTCGTCGTCGCCCATATGACGTCCATGCCGGAATCTCCTTGCGCACGGTATCGTGCCCGGCATCGCCGACGAGATAGTCGTCGTTGGAACCTCCGTCGATGAGGTCATTTCCACTTCCGCCGCGTAGATTGTCCTTGCCACTTTCGCCGTACAGGGAGTCATCTCCTTGCCGCCGTCGATGAAATCGTCGCCCGATCCACCACGGATCTCGTCGTCATGGTCGCCGCCGTCAATCGTGTCACTGCCCGTGCTTCCGTTGATCGTGTCGTCGCCGGTACCGCCCGAGACATAGTCGTCCTCCGGAGCCGGCGTCGATCTCGTCATCTCCCGCGTCGCCTCGATCGTGTCATTGCCGGAACTGCCACTGAGTGTGTCGTCCCCGCCGTTGCCGACGACGGTGTCATCACCGGTTCCGCCGCTGATCTCGTCGTCGCCCGCTCCGCCGACGAGCAGGTCGTCGCCGCCGAGCCCACGGATCTCAAAGTCCACGGAAAGTCTTTGTCGACGACAATCACGTCGTCGCGATTGAGGCCGACGATCACGATACGTGAGATAACGGATAGTGATTCCTCCTGGTAGTTCTTTTGATTCACGTCTCAAACTTTCTTCCCAATGACCGCCCCAGTCATATCCTCGTGCGCCAGCCAACATGCTCGTTACTGCGAAAATCCGGGCGCGTCATCGGCAAGTTTTAGAACCTCGCTTCGCAAGCATTAAGTCGGCGGCAATCCAGGTCGTAGGCCACCGGTCCAGGAAATCGTCAGCGTCGAAATCCATCGCGTTCAGCTTCAAAGGTTCGCCGCACATATTCCGACGGGTCACGACTGCGATCCCCTCCGAACCCAAGTGCCTCGGCGATATCTCCAATGAAACTGCCGGTGGCGAGTGGCCCGAGAACTTCCTTTTGAATGCGATTGCCGAGAGCGGAGACTTCCTTCTCGACACTTTTGAACGCCTTGCCGAGGTCTTTTGCCGCGTCCGTGCCAAAGTCGACGACTGCGGCGGCCTGATTTTTGGCCCAATCGACTCCCTTGTTCGCCAACTTCTTGGACATCGTCCCTGGTACTCGTTGTAAAGAGCGACTGCGACAAGAAGGGGATTGCCGGTTGCCAAGCCGATGGCACCTACTGCGATATTTGCTTTCTCTTTCATTACTTTGGCGGCGTCCGCGAAGAAGTCCGCGCCGGGGATGCTGCCGCCGCCTTCGAATGTGTACAAGGGAAAGTCTTGGCTGGGCACGCTCCAGTCTTCCGTATGCACACCCTGGAGACCCACTCCTGCCATGGAGACCGAGGATCAACTCAAGATCAAGACTCGACGTCAATACATCCAATGCGAATCTGCCGCCGGAAAACAGATCGTCAATTCTCGTGCTCTTATCCGGCCCACACGAGCGACCAACTGGCAGTTTACCGGCTTGAATGGTGATATTGGGAAAGACCTTGCGGCCAGAGGCACGACAGTAAGGTCGAGCGAGAACACGAGCTCTCCGCGAATCCCCCGAATATTCTGAAAATGTCGTCGGCTTCGCGGATAGAATCCTTCGGTATCGATGCCCGCCGTCAGATTGAAACCCATTCCCAACGTGGCATTGAGTCCACCGGTAACGGTGAGATTGACTACCTGAAGCGAGGAGGCCAAAACCCGGGAAGTCTTGGAAAGAGTCCTTCTCCAATCGGAATGCTTTCGCTGTCTTCGCCTCCATGTACCTCAATCAAATTTGTCGGCTGGCCGGATAGGAGGCTTTCGACAAGATTTGAACCAAAACTAAAGGAGATGCCATTGTCCTCATCTTCGAGATCGTCCGCGCTTCGATCTTCCAAACTTCGATCCAGCACAGCATGGGGGTTAACAACCAACTCGAAATCCCCAAGTCCCATGAGTTCCAAGAGCGTCTTGTCGCCCAAAAGGTTAATGGGTCGGCCAAGAAATCCCGGAAGTTTTGCGGCAGCGGATTGCACGATCGAGCTGATCGAGGAACTGATCGACGATGTGCTGCTGGATGTCATCGAGATCCAGGTTCGTCGCGCCAATCTCGGGGAGTTGCCGGTGCCATCGATGTCGCCGCCGGAATCGTCCATGGCGAACGCGTAGCTGGCGGACGCTTCCCAGGCCAACTGCGCGGGCAAAACGTCGCCAAGAATGGGAATCTGATCGGCGGGATTTCTTCCGCCGATCGAAAGCTCGAGTTCGAAGCCAGCGTCGCCGTCGAGATCGATGTTCGCTGCGTCGGACAGAATCTCCGGGATTTCCTGGGCCGTCCAAGACATAGAGCCGCTCCCCTTGCCGGGCGTCGCCATCTTCGAGCGTTATGCCGGCATTGAGCTGGAAGGATCCCTGGGCCGTCGCGTTGACTTCGAAAAGATTGCCGATGTAGGCCAAGCCTGTCAGTTCACCAGCCACCTCGAGCGTGCCTTCGATGGTCGAGCTTCACGGATATAGAGTCCCCGGCCGAGATCGAGACCGAAGACGACATGGAAATCAAGATCTGGTGTGACGGTTAGCCCGGAGGATCCAAGCGTCAATCCAATCTCGACCCCGGCAGCATCCCATCCGAAGTTCACCGAGGGCATGTCCCCCGTGGAGAACGTATCGGCGCTGTGGACGTTGTATGTGAACTCGAGGACAGGGACGTCCGCCAGCGTACCGTCGAGCGCGGCGGCAATCAGGCTGGTGGCGGAAAAACTTGAGTTCGCCAGGGCGGCGTTCGGAGTAAAACTCAACCCCGCACTTATCTGATCCCCCAAGGCGTCGGCAAGGGCTTCCCCAATGAATGGCGTATTCTCGACCACGTTGGCGAATTGCCGAGCATAGTCTTCGATTCGATCGAGGCCTCCCTGGACCATGGCGGCGACGGAGTCACGAATCGCCGAGTCGTTCCAATTGGTACCGGCGTAGGTAACTCCGGAACTCGTGATATTCCATTCGTGGGTGCTGTAGAATACGATGGGGACGTTCAAGAACTCGCCCAGCTCGTACCGCATGGTCAGATCGGGATCCGTATCCGGCGTGACTTCAGTAATCGAGAAACTTGCATGCTCGCCAAAATCGTTGACCAGATCCTCGACCCGGATGCGACCGTCGACGGCAGTGGCGGAAAGATTCAAGGTGGCGACGAGATCCATGTCGGGTGTCGCGGTGACGTTGCCGAAGATTCCCAGGTCGCCCGTCGCGGTGCCGCCGATGTGAATCTCTGCCTCGATCAAGTTGCCAGGCTGAAGGTAGAAACCATTCGAATCCACGCCGAACGAATAGTGGAACGTGACGTCCGCTTCTAGCGTCAGGTTCCCGCTTACGGTGATGCCCGCAAGGCCCGCGATGGACTCGATCGCCGACATGTCGAGTGCCGATTGACTCGAAAGATGCTGCGTCGTGCTTCGGCTGACGTGGAAATAGTCGGCGAACTGCTCGACGGGAAGTGCGTCGAGTTCGGCATCGGTTAGCATGGAATGAACGGTAAAACCCGCGGTTTCCAGGAGCAACCTCAGTTCCGCCATGGAGGTGACATTCGAGACGTCGGGCAGCGCGAACGTGGAAGCGAGCGCGTTGCCAAGTCCGAGTTTGGAACCCAGGTTGGCGCCGAGGAGTGGCAGAACACTGGCGAACCCGTACTCTGCTTGCGACGACGTGCCGGCAAGTTGACCGCCGCTCGTGACCCCATTGATAATTTTTCCGATAGCACTCTGGGTAAATCGAATGTCGTCGATCTGGACTTCCGCGTCGATCCAGCCACCCTGCGAATCGGCGAGTTGAAAGCGGATGTTGTGAACCTGATCGCGTAGACCGACGGGAATTTCCACTGAATAGGTTTGATAACCGGTATCGGTCACGTTCGCGGAGAGCCGTCCGATCTCCGTCATGGTGGTGGAATACCGATTCCCGAACTCGACCATCAAAACGTCGTTGGAATCGGCTTCCGCGCGTTTGGCCTTGAAGGTCAAATATTTCGCGCTATACGGGACATAGACGAGATTGTGCGTTCGACTGATGCCGTCGTCGGAGAGGAGCAGATGATAGCCGTCACTGCTATTGCCAACGATCTCTCCTTCGCCCCCGCCGCCATGATGGGACCAGCCGGGAACCATGACGTGGCCCACGTGAATGAGGTCCGTCGCTTCGCCGGGATAGCTGAAGTTGCCATTGGCGATGCTCAAAGCGTTCCATTGCGGCTGCCAGCGAGCCTCGGTGAACTCTTGAACGGTCATGGTTTGGCCGGTCGTCGCAGATAACGGAAACCCGGCAATGTTGGGGCTTCCGTCCGGATGCACGTAGGCAGTCTCGCTATGCTCGTGATCCTGAGCCTCGGTGGGGCGCGGAAGGGACGCGCGGATGATCGTCCCACCAATCAGGCTGCCTGAATACGTGGACCAATAGAAGCGGTCGTTGTCCGGGTCGGCGACAATGCCCATCGCAACGGCGGAGCCGGTGGATGCCAATACCGTGGTGGCACCGGTGTCCAAATCGAGCTGATGGATGCGATTGTTTGCGTCATCGGTCCAAAAGAGGCGGTGAATCCCGAGAGGTAAATTCATTGCAATGGAGAACTGTCGGGGATTTCCCACTCCCGATGAGGCAACGATTTGCGCCTGGGTTGCGCCAGGAGTCCAGCTATAGATGGCTGAGCTATCACTGAAGTAGAGTTGGCCCGAATAACCGTCCCAGGCAAGGGCGCGCGGAGCACCCAGCGACAGAGGCAACGCCTGCGTCAATCCCCCCGATCTGCTCCGTTTTTGGATGGTGTTGTCGTCTGTCCAGTACACAATGCCGGTGACCGCGTCGATCGCAAGCGCGCTGGGGTACTGGAGGCCGGTCGCAAAGTCCTCGATTCCCGTGCCATCCAGATTGGATCGCTGGATTTTGTGCGTTCCGTCGTCGATCCAATACAACTTGTGCTGCACGTCATCGATCGCGAGGGCGATCGGATCCGCGAGCCCGGACTGGAATGCCGTTACGAATCCATTGGAATCGCGTTGCCAAATCGTGTCCCCCATCGGGTCGGCCCAATACATAGTCCCCGTCACCGAATCGACGGCGATCGAACGAGGTGGCTGGACCGGTCACCCGACTTCGTGTTGACCCCGTGAATTGCTCGCCGAAGAAGTTCGGCGCTGGCCGCTCGTCCTTGCCCTGGCGAATACGGCTGAAGCCATATCCGGTGGAACTGGTGGTGATTTCCGCAAGGACGCTCGCGTTTTCGGGAGGCAGTTCATCCCACGGCAGCCCGCCGAGGATCGTTCCCAGGTAAAACTCGTTCCACACGTAGGAGTGATCCCCGCCCAACGTGGAAATGCTTGCGGGGAGTTCTCTATGTTCCGCGATCAGCCGATTGTAAGCACCAGCAATGGGTCTTCCTTCGGGGATCGCGGTATTGACAAGCCCTTGCCCGCGCGTCTGGTAGTAGACATCCGCAAAAGAGACGTTGCTCCATACAGAGACACCATATCCCGTGGGCAGACCAACCGTGCTTTGATCCTGCTGCGCATCAATGTAAAGTGGTGGTTCTGAGAAATCGTGCGGGTCCAGGAAGGTTACCTGGTCGACGCGAACATTAAACTTCGCAAGCCGCTCAATTGCCTCGCTGGTCACGGCCGAGCCAAAACTGTGGGCAATGAAGTGGAGGGGAACCTTTGCTTGTCCCTGCGCCGGTTTCACGAGCCCGAAATCCACGAGGGTCGCGAAAAGTGCGTCCCCCGCCGCCTCCGTCCAGCCCGCGGAGGCTTCGTTGGATTCCGCGGCCCAATCGAAAAGGATGATCACCTCTTCCTTCGCATTGATCGACTGTGAAGGCTGCGCTTCATGCCGAAGTTGAATGATCTCTGGCGCGCCTTCGCTGGGGATGCGAAAGTTGACGAGCCAACCCCCGGTTTGAAGCAGGATGCCTTCGGCAATGGCGGCAAGACTATCGCCGTCCGACGCCGACGGCTGGAATCCGTGCGTGATGATCGTCGCGCCACCCATCTGGTCTTGGGCGATCGCCTGTTTCATCTCGGCCAGGCTATCGCCTGCATTCTCTTGATCGGCAAGAAAGGTCTGGAACTGGTTTGGATCCGTGGCCCAGGCGTTGACGATACTGCTGTAGCTGCCGTGCTGCTCTTCCACGAGCTTCAACAGCCGATAAAACTCGTGACGGGTTTGCCCAATGGCCAATTGCTGGGCCTCTGCGAACAAAGGATGGGAGGTTTCGCCCTTGTCGATCTGGCTCAACGGTACCTCGACGCTGTCGGGCGTATTGTCGGTCGCGTACACCGTTCCGCTTACGAGACCTTTGTACGACGCGCCGATTGGCGCTGAAACACCCGTTTGAATCGTGACGAGGTAACGACCGTTGTTGGTCTCACTTGACAACTGAGAACCCGCGCCGAAATAGTGCTCCCCCTCTCCCTCGATCACGAGAACGCCATCATGAACCGAGTACGGCGTGAGCCCGTCCCAGTAAGACGTTCCGCGGTCGATCAAGCTCGTCTGACCGAGATCGACCCAATTGGTTGACGCGTAAAAGTCTTGGGACGTCTCGATGATTCGGCCAAACTCGCGGGCCAAAGCCGTGAGCTGTGGATTGTTTGGGTCCGCGTGTTGCATCGCCGTCACATAACGATCATTGATCTGCTGCGCGGAGTCGGCAAAGTAGGATCCCCAGAAGTGATCCTTCTCAAGCTCCGGCCCCTGGTTCGCCCCAGGGTCAAAGAGCGCCCAGGCAAACTCTTCCCGATATGTCTGACTGATGAACGGCAACGCCGCGTCGATCATCGCCGCATGCGCCGCCGACGAGAACGGCGTTACGCGGTCCTCGAGAAATTCGAAGGAGAGCCTCTCCTGAGCTTTTTTTCTTTTTTCACTGGGACGAGGCGGGACGATGGACAGTGGTAAACGCATGATGCGGCGCCTTTAGTCTCGGTTGAAGCAATGGACGAATCAAAGACCTTCTTGACACAACTCCGTGAATGGCCGGCGAGAAATGCCGGCTCATCCCGTGGTGGGAACTTGCGGATGTCACAATTGAAGAGGTTTGCGTTGGCGAGATGATCGAACGTGAAACCAGCCGAGAAATGGAAGATGCGGATTCGAAAGTGTGTGTCTCATTTGTCACTCCAGATGCAGGTTCGCACGAGACAATCGCCCGTTGGCATTGATCGCCAGCGTGCTTAATCCATCCGCGATAATGGCGAAGCCCGGAGGATAGGGAGCAATGTTCGAGTCCCAGTGCATCTATGGCACAAACCCAGGGTGGATAACCCTTTCGCCGTAGCCCAGCTGCTCATTGGCCCAAGCCAATTGTTTTGATTCCCGATCTTCAAGTAGGAAATCGACGAGTTTTCCAATTTTGCACACTGTTCATGTTGCTTGGAGTGGGAAATCGTTAGTCATTTTCCGGTTCACTCATGGGTCAAAAGGTTCGATTCCTTATTTCGCATCGGCGAAGTCTGCGGCTCTAACCTCTAAGGCGTACCGGCAAAATCGAACGGACAAAAAAGGAGGAGTATTTTTTCCAGAACGCGGACTTGGGCTGATATTTCAGTATTTTCCGGGTAAACTTTGGTCCGGTTTTCTGATTTGATACGCCAAAGAGGTTATGGGAAGGTGAAGAACAAGGTCTCTAGGGCGGACAGTTCGTGGAAGGTCGAAGAGTCGATTCGGTCGGCGCGGAACGGCTCCTTTTCCGCTGTCGGCCAGCTCCTCGACCATTACCGCGATTATCTCCTGGGGGTGGCGAACGAAGAGCTGTCCTCCGACCTTGTCCCCAAAGTCTCCCCCAGCGACCTGGTGCAAGAGACGTTCTACGAGGCAAGCAAGAACTTCCCGAAATTCAAGGGAAAAAGCGAACCCGAGTTGAGAGCTTGGCTAAGGCAGATTTTTCTCAACAACCTGCTAGATGTCCAAAGGCGCTTCAGGCATACCGAAATGCGCGATGCTTCACGCGAGGTTCCCCTGAGCGTCAATGGCATGATCACCGAGCCGGCGAGGAGGATGGTGTGTCCCGATCTGACGCCCAGCGATCACGCCGTGGCGTCGGAAATGAACTTCGAGCTGGAGCGGGCTCTCGGGCGCTTGCCGGAGGACCAACGAAAGGTGATCGAACTTCGGAGTTTCGAGAGGCGTTCCTTCGAGGATGTGGGAATGGTCATTGGGAAATCCGCGGACGCCGCGCGAAAGATCTGGTCGCGCGCCGTCGAGCAATTGGCAGCGGAGGTGCCGACCAATGACTCAAGCATTCGATCCGAACATTGAGGATGCGGTCACTGCGGAACTGGATGCGTATCAGCGCGTTCTTCACGGGGATACGACGACAATCACGCTTTCCGCCTCCGCTTCTCAACCTTCACCCCTCCACGCAAGAATACAACGCGGTAAGCAACTTCTCGCGGCCCTTCACCAGTACGCTTGCCAGCGGGAGAATCGGCGGGGCTTCGGCAGTGAGACGCCCAGCGCGTCAGGTGCCAAAATCTCTCGGCGGCTTCGAAATTGAGGCGAGCTAGGGATTGGTGGCTTTGGGATCGTCTACCGAGCGCATGACCCGAGAACACGTCGAGATGTCGCCCTGAAAATTCCCCGTCTTGAGGCCATGGCCAGCGGCGAATTGCGACAGCGATTTGAAGTAGAAGCGGCGGCGGCAGGCAAACTCGACCATCCCAATATCGTGCAAGTGTTGGAGGCCGGATCCGCGGGGGCCATTCCCTATATCGCGTCCCTGTACCACGAAGGGCTAACCCTCGCGGCGTGGATTGCCAGCCATCCGCATCCACCTCCCCCTCGGCAGGGAGCGGAACTCGTTCGCATCCTCGCATTGGCCGTCCACCACGCCCATACCCGCGGGGTCCTACATCGCGATATCAAACCGAGCAACGTGCTCCTCGCGCTCCGAACGGAAGGCACTGCGCTGACGATCTCAGTGAGTTCACGCCGAAATTAATGGATTTCGGCCTCGCGAAAATTGCCGAGTCGATAGGTGACATGACGAAGTCGGGCGCGATCCTCGGAACCGTCCGCTACATGGCGCCTGAACAGGCAAAAGGAGACTCCGCTGCTGTTTCGTCGGCAAGTGACATCTATTCGCTGGGGGTCATTCTTTATCAGCTACTCACTGGAAAAACGCCATTCGAGTCGGCGAGCGATATCGATATTTTGCAGAGGATCATCCATGACGAGCCCCAAAAGCTCCGTGGCCGCTCACATTCGATCGACCGGGATTTGGAGATCATTTGTTTCAAATGCCTGGAGAAGGACCCAAAACACCGCTATGCCTCATCGCGAGAACTCGCCGAAGATTTGGAAAGACATTTGCAGGGGGAAATCATCCACGCCCGCTCCGCAACGTTGATGGAACGGTCGTGGAAATGGCTCCGGCGTCATCCGCTGCAGGCTTCTTTGGCTCTTGTGATCTTCGCCGCGACAACGGTACTCGTAATTTCCACGCTGTGGTACAACGCGCGGTTGCGGCAGGCGGTCGCTAAGTCGCAGGCGAGCGAGCACCGCGCGCTTAGCCACGCGTATGCGGCTGACATGCGCCAGATGAATCGGTTCTGGGAAACGAGTCAGCCACAACGCCTGCGGAATTTACTCGATCGTTATGTGCCTAAAGACGGCGAGAACGACTTGCGGGGCCTGGACTGGTGGATCTTCCGTAAGAGCCTGGCGATTGACGAGCCAGGAAATCGTCTCGGTCATCATGAAGGCGCGGTCACTTCCGTCGCGATTCATCCCAGCTCTCACATTGCGGCCACAGGGGGGCATGATGGCGTTCTTCATATTTGGAACCTGCCCTCCGGCACACGGAAACAAACCATCAAAGGGCGCGCAGCCGTCGATGCCCTCGAGTTTTCGCCCGACGGAACATTGCTCGCTTCGGGCTGCGGAGACGGGAACATCCAACTTTGGAATGTGGCGGACTTCTCACTCAAGACAGTCCTAAAGCTACACACGGATTGGATCGCTGCCTTGGCGTTCAGTCCCGACGGAACAGAGCTCGCCAGTGCGGGTGGCGACAGGAATATTCTCCTTTGGAATCTCGTAAGTGGCGGGCCGCCCAAGGAACTCCTTGGCCACACGGACTGCGTACGCTCTCTTATCTTCGATTCGCAACGACCGATTCTTTATAGCTCCGCGGAGGACGGCACGGTTCGCGTCTGGGACTCCATTCATGGTCTTCCCTCCTCGCTGGCGTCCGACGGCGTTTTTCTTGCTGCCAAACGTTGGGTCACGAAACTCGTCATCGCGCCGGATAATTCCAAACTGGCATGCGTCTTTTTCAACCAAAGTTGTGATATCTATTCAATTTCCCCAAACGATTTTGCAAGCAAGGCTCGTTCGCCCGACAACCCTGGCAATCCACGGGCCGGGACATTTATGTCCAGAGGTGCCAATCGACCTCCGAACCTTGCATTGGGACTGGAGGAAGGAGCGATCCAGGTATTTCGAACGATTTCTGGATTCCCTCTCGAGCGAATTCTTCATGGCCACAACGCATGCGTTACGGAATTGGCGGCGTCGAACGACGAACGCGTTTTGCTGTCTGGAGACGCGTCAGGAGAAATCATCCTATGGGACATGCTCAAACAACGCACCTGCGTTCGAGATTGGGATAGTGCTGCCAGTCAGGTCGAATTCTGCGAAATCGCTCCCAACGGTGAGACCGTCATTTATAGGAGAACGCCCAATGTGATCGGCCATGTCGACTTTCAATCCCTTCGTGTTATTAAGGAATGGGATTCGCCTGTGGAGAAAAGTAGAACCAAGCGATTAATCGTCGTCCCAAGCAAGAATCGTCTGATAGAGCTTTCGCTGGAAAATAACGTCGTCGTACATGCGTTAGACGAAGGGCGTGTCACGTCGAATTACACTTTGCCAAGGGACTTGATTTGTATCGAACCATTTCCTAATGGTGATATCCTGGCTGTCGGCCTTTCTCAGCAACTCTTACTTGTGAAACTGGAAACCGGAGAAGATGTTCTTACGTTGCCCGTACCGGCAATGGTAAAAGCGATCGCGTTCACGCAGTCCGGACAAATCGTCCTTGCCTGTCGTGATGGCGTGTTGCGCTGGACCGATGCGAAAACCGGCTCGATCCTTCGATCCTATTCCATTAATTCCGAAGGCCTGTCCAGCGTGGCGATATCTCCACACGACGACAATCTTCTGGTAGCGGGAGGGTTCCAGAGTGTTTTTGTCGTGGATACACGAAGCATGCGGCTCATTGAACGCCTGCCTGTCGTTCACGACGTAACCGTTCATTTTATTCACCATGGCCGCGAATTATTGACATACGGAAAGGTCAACGGTATTCAACTATGGCGGACCGAGGATTGGCAAGAGTGCGCTCATCTTGATTTTTTGGGCAATCTCGATCGTCTGTCTTTCTCAGAAGACGGTGATCGGATCGCATTTCCTCACTTCAAAGGCGACCTCCGGCTCGTGGATGCCAAGCCGATAAGTGAACCCGTAGAGTTAAATCAGAAGTAATTGCGCGCCTCGTCGGCTGCGTTTACTGGAACCGCCGCAAGACCAATGTACGTGAGACCGCAGTTCGGGAACCGACACCATAGACGGAGCAACCGGCAAGACCTTCTTCCCAGGTGGACGCGTGTGACAGTAGCTTCAAAGATTGGGGAGAAAGTTCGGCCGATACACGAGCCAAACTGTAGGCGACCTTGCCTGTGTTGTTTGCGAGGACAAGGTCGCGCACCATGACGCGATTTTTCCTGGTAGGAAGATCGCTCGATGGGCCTGATTCCGCATGCGGAGCTTGATAAACTTGGGGGCAGGGTTGACGAGATTCACAGGCAACCTCGCGAGAAAGAACTCCGCAAAAGTCAGTCAACTTCGCGAAGGGATTAGCATCCTTCAGCGGTGACGCAACCAAAGGCGACCTTCTGCTCGAAGGCTTCCGACAGGCTGGCTCGAAGCCGTGTAGGCCTTCTGCCTCGGTTTTCAGTTTGTAGTAACCCCCTATCAAACCCGCACGCGCGCAGGGCTGGGGCATGGTGTAAGTCGGTCGATCCGCCAACTTTTTGCCCCCTCCCCCCGGAATCGAGCTGGCGGATGATTTTGCGTGGCCTCGCTTGGTGCCGAACTCGTGTAGAAACTCCCTCCGGCGCTGTGCCCGTTCGTTCAAGACCCGAGCGAGGTAAGGGACATCGATCCCAAACTCCTCGACATCCAAGGTGCATTGGATGCACTTCCGAGCCTTTCACTAGATGAACAGGCGAGCACGGGAACGACCGCAAAGGCAACCGGCACTGAGAACATACGGAGCGGCGCCGTTGCACCAGCGGTTGCACCAACTCATGTCCAAACGGGTCGTTTTCCGTCATTTCCTCACAAAATGGCAGCCGGGCCAACGTGCGAGGATGGCACACGCCAAGCGAACGTAAAGGGAAGTGCTGTCAAGGAAAGTGACGATTTGGCAAAGCATGTCAGGCCAGTCGAAAATCGGGGCGACAGGATTCGAACCTGCGGCCTCTTGCTCCCAAAGCAAGCGCTCTAGCCAAGCTGAGCTACGCCCCGTGTTGTGGCAGATGGACGCGGACCGGGAACGCGTTTCGGCCATCGAATATGGTTAAGCAGGCACCCATTTCTCGCTAAACGGTCCGGCTATCTGTCCCGTCCATGAGCAATTCAATTCCGCTGGCGACAACGCAAATGAATCCCGTTTCGCCAAGCGGATACCATTTTCCGCATCGAATGGCCGGCTCGTTCCATTCCTGCAGCGGGCCATGGCGTTGTTGAACAACACTGCGATAACGGGCTAAAACGTTGTCCCGATGCCGATCGTCTTTACGCCTTCATCAAGGTCGCGTGAAACACACGACAGTCACGGCTCAAGACTTTTTCTCGAATCCCCTGACCAATTTTCCCGAGCGAGCGGTGTTCAAGGGCCCGAAGCGTAGGTCATGCCGTAGGGGCATGTTATTCGCCCCGGAAGTTTCGGTCAAGCGAACCACGAGATGTTGCTGAACCTCCTAAGGATTAACGGTTCGAATCCCCCTAGTTTCGTTCGGCGATCCATCCGTCGCGTCCAAGGAAGTTCGTGCCAATTTATTGGCACCGGGCCCCAACCTCACCCTTCAAAGGAGGATTACGCGCAAGGCGAGGCGGGAGGGGAACCATTTCGCGAGATACGCCTCCCTTTCGCGGTCCCCCATTTCCCCTTACCACGGCCCGCGGGGGAACTTGTTAATGGAGAAAAGCGTTGCCAAAAGCTTGGCTCGCCCCCCTCGACGGGTGACCGAATCCGGGTCGCATTGACAAAATCTGGATCTTCAGCCATAGGGGTTGCCATCAAGGAGTCGACAGAATTTGGAGTTCCGACGACGGAGAAGCCGCCGAGGCTATTTGCCTCCCCCCTTCTCCGTCCCTACGTTCGCGGCCCATAAAGAGTCCGCCCAAGAGAGGGCTCTTGCGACCAAATCAAGTGTCGCGAAGGCTCGCAAACCAGGGAATCGGCAACGCCAAGCCGCATGCCACGCCCCTTTGGCGGCACCCGGACAGCCTTGATGGAACGACGTTTGAAAGAAACTGAACGTTCACCCGAATTTGAAGTTTGAACATTAAACGTCGAGCGGAAATAGAAAAGGTGATCGCGAACCAGGTAGGACCCATACGAGGGCCTTTCTCCCTCGGGTTCTCAAATGAACCACGGAGCTGTAAGGCCCGACGTATATTATGCTTGAAATTGAGCGAAAACAGGAAACTGGGGAAAAGACTCCCGCATGGGGTCTTTTGGAAAAGCGAGTAGCCTTCGATGGCTCAAGGGGACGCGGAAAAAGAGAACGACCGGAGCGGGAGCGGGGAACCGATCTCCTGGCTGCGGGCAATCCGCGCCTATTGGCATGTGTTAGCGACGCTCGTAGGTGTATCGACGTTCGTCGCCGCGATCCTGCTTTGGATGGGACCGTTGACGCTGTGGCATCGTCGCCAGGCGTTGGCACTATTCGCGACCGCCAAGGAGCAGGCGAGCGAAGGTCGTTGGTATGAGGCGAACCAGTTGCTGGAAACATTAATCCCGAATCTGTGGCGGATCGACGAGAAGTCGGGAGAAGCGCTCTTCCTCATGGGTGTGGCGAACAACGAACTCGCGGATAAAGCTCGACCTTCCGAGAGTCGTGCGTATCGTCGACGTGCCCTTCCCTGCCTTCGTGAAGCGGCGGTTCGTGGCGTGCCGGAAGGTCTGCAACTCGACCTCGACGAAGAACTGGGGCGAAGTCTTTATAACGCGGGTTACTATTCGGAATCGATCCCGGTGCTGGAGGAGGTGTTGGTGGTTCGCCGTCAACTCCAGGGCGTGATCCTCCGCCGTTTGACGGAGGCGACGGCGCATCAGGAGCCGGTGGACGAAACACGGCTGCGCGTGCTGCTTGAGCGTTGGTCAAAGATTCCGACATTGCCGCTCGGCGACAAAGAGACGATCGCGTCGGCAAAAAAGTTGCTTGACGAAAACCAGATCCAGTTACTCCGCGACCTCCTGTCATCCGAGGAACCAAGCTGGAACGGCGGTGCGACAAGCACGGCGGTATTCGTCGTCGATCTCCGTGCCGAGCTGGCGCTCTCTTTGGGGCACGTGGACGTCGCGTTGGAAATGCTCCAACGTGAGCAGGCAGCCAACAACGAAGAACTCTCGTCGGTACTCGCTCGGCTGATGAACGCGCGGCTCTCGCAGGATCCACCGAACCATCGGGAGGCTCTCGCGAACGGGGCCGAACGGATCTCCCTCGAGGGGCTATCCGCCGTGGAACTCGACCAGGCACGTCGCCGCCAGGCGGAAGCCTTGCTCGCGATGAACCGTCCTCGGGACGCGCGGGCGTTTCTCAACGAGATCTCTCCGTCGGATGGCGCGAATGGAGTTGTTCACTTTTTACTCGGCCAATCCTATTTCGACGAGGGGTTGTCGTGGGACGATCTAACGTTGGAGGCTTGGCGGAAGTCGAATCCCCGCCTGAAGGAGTACTCGGACTGGCTCGAGCGGGTTCAGCAATCGTGGAGCGTAGGAGACCCTCGGGAGACGAGGGTAAATGCCTGGCGAAACGGGGTCGCAGGATGGCTTTCCCCGACCACTTTTAAGACCATGGTCGCCGATGCCCACTTTTTCGCGGCTTGCAAGCATTTCTCCGCGGCTTTGGCGGATCCGAATATCGCCGAGGAGAGTTATTACGGACGCTCGTTGATCGGACTGGGCGTCTCTGAGACGCTGTTGCGGCAGTACGCAAGCGCGGAAAAGACGCTGGAACGACTCATTAACGGATTTCCCGGCTCGGACTTTGAACGTGCGGCGTTGTTCTACCGGGCGGACAATCTCTCTCGATCAGGGAATCCCCAAGCGGTGGAAGCGTTCGAGGAAGCGAACGAAGCGACCAAGGGACGATTGCCTTTTGACAATCGCTATCTCGCGTTGAATCGATTGCGCACGCTGTTTACTCGCGCATGGGAAAAATTCCAACAATCGGGCGATTACACGAACGGAATGGCGGTGGCGCGGATTTATCGCAACTATTCACCTCCCGGGGTCGCGGACCAGATGCTCGGGGATTCCGCACGCGCACTTGCCGAGCGTCTGTCGCGACGGGCGAAGTCGGAGCGATACGCAGACTCGGAGGCAACGCTGCGCGAATCGTGGAAACATTTCGAGCTAGCTGGTGACAGTTATTACAGGGCGGCCATGGCGGACCGTTCCTCGAATCAATACGCGGACCTTTTATGGCAAGCGGCGCTCAACACCTTCGATGCCCATTATTACGATCGCGCGGCGGAGTTATTCCACGAGTTCGGCGAGGCGCACGGCACGGGGGAACGAGAATTCTTGACTCGCTACCTGATTTCAAGATGCGCCATGGCGAGCGAAGATTTCGCTCGCGCCCGAGAGCTCCTCGAAGAAGTTCTTGCGCGGCGACCGCGATCGCCCAACCGTTTCGAAGCCCGGGTCGATCTCGCGGAATGTTACGTCGAACTCGCGGAGGCACTCGGCCCGGAGCCCAAGGACGCGGAGGGGAAGGCCAAACGAACCGAATACTTATCTCGGGCGGACGCCTTGTTGGCTGAGAATATCGATGGCCTCAATTTCGATCTTGAGCCCAAGGCACTGGAATGGCAACGATCCTTGTTTGTCTTGGGGCGCTTGCTTCACGAGCAAGGTCGATACCCGCAAGCCATCGAACGGCTGCGGGAAGCGTCGCGACGTTATCCCGACGCGTCGCAGGTGTTGGATTCCAAATATCGAATTGCCGACTCTTATCGTCGCTGGGCGGAGGCATCTCAAACCTTGATGCAGGACCCGGGGGTAACCCCCCGAGGCCGCACGGTCCTTCAAAACGAGCGCAACGACCGCCTCAAGTCCGCGCTGCAGGAATTCGAAGATCTGCGATCGAAGCTGCTCAAGGTCCAAGAGGAACGTCCACTGTCGCCAGACGAGCAGGCGTTGCTGCGCGGGAGTTTCTTCAGCGTGGGGGACGTCTACGTGGCGCTCGAAGACTGGGAGGGGGCGATTGACGCGTACACGACCGCGGCGAACCGCTTTCAGGATCGCCCGGAATGCCTATCGGCGTACGTTCAAATCGCGAACGCGTATTTGCGTCTCGGACGATCCTCGGAAGCGAACAGCACGCTACGTCAGGCCCGGTGGGTGCTCAGCAAATTGGATGACCGGCAATTTGCCGGGTCCGCGATGAACAAGAATCAATGGAAGAGTCGTTTGGATTCATTGGTCGGTGACCTCTGAAAGGAGCCGGTGTGACAAACAAGGAGTTGCGGGAACTGCTCGAGTACTTCGGTCGCGAGCAGGCATGTTACACCTCGCTATTGGACCTCTCCCGTCGCCAGAAACAGGTGATCTCGGGGGGCAACGTGGACGATCTGCTGAAGATCCTGGGTCAAAAACAGCAGATCCTGTCGCGCGTGGCGGAAGTGGAAAACCTCCTTTCGCCGTACAAGCGCAATTGGCGCGCGGTGCGGATGGCGCTCGACGACAACGATCGGCAAGTGCTCGACATGGCTTTGGCGACGGTCGAGGAGTTACTCGCCGAGCTCATCGCCTTGGAAAGGGAAAGCGAGCAGTTGCTCGTGGCCCGGCGAGACGCTTGCCAACAAGAACTAAGCGAGGCGGTGGACGGCGGGAACGTGCATCACGCCTACAGTACGCCTGCTTCGCCCGGCGACTCTCGATTTTTTGACGTACGGAGCGATTGAAAATGGGAATCTCGAATTTCCTTGGATCGCCCACGACGGATGCCGCGGCCCAGGTGATTTCGTTTACCACCGCGCGCCAGGAAGTGATCGCGAACAACATCGCGAACATCGACACGCCTGGGTACCGTATGCGCGACCTGGACGTGGGGGCATTCAACCGTGCCTTGTCGCAGGCCATGACCAACGCGGCACGGTCGAATCCAAACAACGTGCGTTTATCGCTTCCCTCTCCGGAAGGAATGGACGCCAATGGAACCCGGGAGGCAGGTGGCGATTTTCGCGGCATCGTCTTCCACGATGACAATGACCGGAGCATCGAACAGTTGACCACATCCATGGTCGACAACTTCAACTTGCAGCGGCAAGCGGTCAACGTGCTGCGAAGCCAATTGCGACTATTGCGATCGATCATCGCGGAAACGCCGCAATCGGCTTAATCGAAGGTAGCACTCGTCTTCCCGCCGACGACTAAGTGACGAGGACCGGATCCACGGAAAGCGAAAATCGGCGTCGTCCTCGAAGGGACGCGTCCACTCAAGGCATGGAAGGAGCCAAGCCATGGCCAATGCAATCGACATCAGCACCAGCGGTCTCGTCGCGCAGCGAACGCGACTCAATACCATCGCGAGCAATATCGCCAACGTCAGCACCACGCGTGACGTGAATGGCAATCCGAATCCTTATGTTCGCAAGCGAGCCATTTTCCAGGTCGGCATGCCCGGCGGACAGGGAGAGGGGGTCCGAGTAGCGGCGATTAACGAGGACACCCCCGGAACGCCGGGAACCGAGCCGTTCCGAATCAAATACGAACCGGGACACGTCGACGCCGACGCTCAGGGGTACGTTCGCTATCCCAACGTCGATTTGACTCGCGAGTTGGTCAACGCGTTGGAAGCGGCGCGCGCGTACGAAGCAAACGTTCAGGCGGTGGAAGCCGCCAAAACGATCAACACGCAAGTTTCGCGATTGCTCGAATAACGATATCGGCGAGTTTTGATCGTGGCTCACGTTTCCGGTTCCTCCGGTGCACCGGAAATGTAAACGCTGATGTCCGGGCCTCGCTCGCGCGGCGTTACCGCGCATGGGAACCGGATCGCAGACGTCTTTCTGAACGGTGAAAAGGAGACGACATGATGCGAATCGACGGGATCATCGGCGCCGGGGCGAATCCAGTCGCTCCCCCGACGCCCGGGGTAGGCAAGACGAGTAGTTTTTCCGACCTCTTGCGCGATTCGATCGGCGAGACGAATCGGATGCAGTTGAAGGTGGAGGATCTGAGCACGCGCGCATTCAGCGGCGAAGACCTGGATCCGGCGATCGTGGCGAATGCCGTGAATAAAGCGGACATCGCGTTTCGGACAATGATTCAAGTTCGGACGAAGCTGATCGACGCCTTTAACGAATTGCGCAACTTGCAAATTTAATCGCATCGCTGGCAGCTCATTCCGTCGGACCGGCCAGACGGAATGACGGTCATGCGGAGTGCTCGTTGGGGCATTGGATTATGGACCGCTTGCCAGCGGTCCGACCGATGGAGTAATGAAAGGGACGATCGATGGCAACCGACGCGACCGGGTCAAGCGGCGGCATTCCACGACAGCTCAGCGAAGTCTGGACCGGCATGACGACGGCGAATCGCCTGACTCTTGCCGGTATCGGCTTGGCCATCGTTCTCGCGCTCGCGGCCTTGGTCGCGAGCGGAACCCGGGAGTCCACGGGCAAAGTGCCCCTTCTGGAAGGATACAAGTTCACCGCTTCGGAAAGCCAGGCTGCGGTGCAAGCGTTCGGCGGAACGCTCACCGACTATGAGATCAATGGCGGGCAAATCCTCGTTCCGCGCGCGCGGGAAAATGACTACTTGACTGCCTTGGCGACCGCCAATGCCTTTCCGGACAACTTCTACAAGGCGTTCGACGACTACGTCGACAATCAACGCACCTGGTGGAACAGCCAGGCGGACGCACAAAGACTTCTGCTTGTCGCCAAGCAGAAGATCCTCTCAAAGATGATCGCCTCGTTTCCGGAGATCGGCAACGCGTCGGTCATGGTCACCAATCCACCAACCATCGGCATGCGACGAGCGGCGACGAGAAAGGCGACGGTACGCGTGACCATGTTGGGCAAACGACCTTTGAGTCCGTTGCGCGCCGAGGAAATACGGCACATGGTCGCGAGTTCTTTTGAATACCTGGAGCCAGCGAACGTCTACGTCGCGTCGGATTCGCTGCTCGGAACGGCGGAAGGGAAAGGACACGGGGCGGACGCGTGCGTCGACACCACGCTGAGCAAGATGAACAATCCCCATCTGCTTTCCAAGGAGTCGTACGCGGAGTGCATCGAGCACGACATCCAGCGTATGTTGGCGCATCTGGATGGCGTGTCGGTGGTCGCGAATGTCGAAGTAGACCTGGACAAGCGAATCGATCAACGAATCGTGCAGTTCGAGAAAGGCCAGGTCGTTCGACGCGACACGACAAGCAGAAGCGTGGAATCGACGTCACCTCCCGGCCCGCGCGGCGAACCGGGAGTTCGGACGAACGTGGACGAGCCAGGCGTGGCCCCCAATCAAGGAGCGACGGCGGCGACCACGCCCACCAACACCGAATCCAATGAGTCCTCCAACGAAGAGATGGTTCCCAGTCAGGTCGAAACATCGAAAGAGATCGTCGGTTTGACGCCAAAGAAAGTCGGAGTCGTGATCAACGTGCCGAGGAATTTCCTCGAAGCGACGACCGACGCGAACAACCAGACCGTAGCTCCCGCGGTCACGGAGGCCGAGATCATCGCGAACGTCGTGGCCTTGGGTTATCCGGGGGTAACGGAAGACTCCGTGAAAGTCCTTCGCTTCACGCCCACGCCCATGCCGGAAATGGTCGAAGCGGGCATGCCCATCATGGGGGTGGTGGAAGATCACATGAGTGGAATCTTGTTCGGCGTACTGGGCCTGGTGGCGGTCATCGTCGCGTTGGTGATAGCGCGCCGGGCTCCGGTCCCGGAAGTCGATCGGCGGATTCTGGAGGAAGAGAAGGCGGTGGAAGAGCCAGCTTCCCTCTTGCCGGAACTTCCCTCCGATGAATCCGCAATGCGGTTCGAAAAGATGCAAGAGACCATCAGTAGCATGGTGAGCACGAGTCCAGAGAGCGCCGCCGGCCTACTGCGGCGCTGGATCACGGAGAACGAGCCGTAATCGTCTCAGGGTCGACGTCTCCGTCTCAGGGTCGACGTCTCGGCGTCGAAAGCGCGTGAGGTTACTTCCTATACCATTCCTGAAGCGGGGTGACGTTCATGTCCCCCTTCGACAAGGCCTCGATGGCCTGAATGGCGGCGTTCGCCGCGGGGATCGTGGTGATGCACGGGACCCCCTGCATCACGGCGGCAGCGCGGATCTGGCCTTCGTCGGTGCGAGCGCCTCGGCCGCTGGGGGTATTGATGATCAGAGCCACTTCGCCGTTCTTCATGAAGTCGATGATGTTGGGCCGACCTTGCTGGAGCTTTTGGACCACGATGACGTCGACGCCGGCATCGATCATCGGTTTGGCGGTCCCGCCCGTCGAAACGATCTGAAACCCTAGATTGTGTAGCTTCAGGCCGATTTTGCCGCCAAACGCCTTGTCCCGGTCCGCGAGGCTGATGAAGATCTTTCCCTTGGAGGGAAGAATGGTGTTGGCCGCCAGTTGGCTCTTGGCAAACGCCATCGGGAAAGAGTCGTCGATACCCATGACTTCGCCCGTCGAGCGCATTTCCGGTCCGAGAATGATGTCCGACCCGGGAAATCGGCTGAAGGGCAACGTGCTTTCCTTGACGGAAACATGTCTGGGCCAGACTTCCTTGGTTTGGCCAAGTTCCTCGAGCGATTTTCCGATCATCACCTTCGCGGCGAGCTTTGCCCAAGGGATCCCCGTTGCCTTGGAGACGAAGGGGATCGTGCGACTGGCCCGCGGGTTGACCTCGAGAACATAAACCTCGCCATCCTTGACGGCGAACTGAATGTTCATCAGGCCGATGACATTGAGTTCCCTGGCGAGGGCGTAGGCCTGTTGTTTGATGTTGGCGACCAATTCCGAGGAGAGACTGAAGGGAGGCAAGGCGCAAGCGGAGTCGCCGCTATGAATACCTGCTTCTTCAATGTGTTCCATCACGCCGCAGACAAGCGCGAGCTTGCCGTCACTGATAGCGTCGACGTCAACCTCAATGGCGTCCTCGAGGAACTTGTCGATGAGAATGGGCTGTTCGGGAGCGGCATCGAGAGCCTTGCCAATGTATTCCTGAAGCGAGGCGGAATCATAGACGATCGCCATGTTCCTTCCGCCTAATACGTAACTGGGCCGAACCAACACGGGGTATCCAATCTGCTCGGCGATTCGCGCCGCGTCGACGTGGTTGGTCGCGGTGCCGTTGCGTGGTTGGCGGAGCCCCAGTTTCGCGAGCAGTTTTTGAAAACGTTCGCGGTCCTCGGCCAGGTCAATGCTGTCGGGGCTGGTTCCGATGATCGGCACGCCGGCGGCTTCGAGCGCCTTGGCGAGGTTCAAGGGGGTCTGGCCGCCAAACTGGACGATCATTCCGGACGGGTTGGTGCGATCGACGATATTGAGCACGTCTTCGACGGTTAATGGTTCGAAAGAGCCGATCGCTGGTGTCGTAATCGGTGGACACAGTTTCGGGATTGAGTTGACCACGATCGACTCATACCCCTCCTCGCGGAGGGCGGTGCCGCGGACGCAGCAATAGTCGAATCTGATCCCCTGCCCGATTCGATTCGGGCCTCACACTGAGAATGATGATCTGTCTTTGTCCGAACTCAGGCGGGTTTCATCCTGCGAGTCATAGGTGGAGTAGTAATACGGCGTGTAGGCTTCGAATTCGGCGGCGCAGGTATCGACGAGACGGAAGGTCGCGTCGATCCCCATGGCTTTCCGCTGCCTGCGAATCTCCAGTTCACTGGCGTTCCAAAGATAGGCGAGTTGCCGATCGGAATATCCCCATTCCTTGGCCTTTCGCAGGAGTTCGGGGAGTGGCGTTCTCGAGTCGGCCGACGTCGCGGAGTTCCAACTCGAACTCAACGAGTTGCTTGATGTTTTCGAGGAACCAGGGATCAATCTTGGAGCGATGATGAACCTCGTCGACACTCATGCCGAGCAGAAAACCATAACGAATCGCCCAGATCCGGTACGGATTGGGGGTGGACAATTTGGCGATGACCTCGTCCATTTCCATCTGCCGGGGCGTCCCCCACCGATCGCCACGCGAGCAGCCGAGGCCGAAATGTCCCGTCTCCATGCTTCGGAGACATTTTTTTGCAGCGACCTGAACGTGCGTCCGATCGCCATGGCTTCGCCGATCGACTTCATCGACGTGGTCAACGTGGATGGAGGCGTCGGGGAATTTTTCGAACGTGAGCGCGGATCTTGGTGACGACATAGTCGATGGTCGGCTCGAAACAGGCGGGCGTTTCTCGCGTAATGTCGTTCTGGATTTCATCGAGTCGATAGCCGACGGCGAGTTTGGCCGCGATTTTGGCGATGGGAAAGCCGGTCGCCTTGGACGCCAGTTGAACGACTAACGCGCGGATTCATTTCGATGGCGACCATGCGGCCGTCCGCGGGATTGATTGGTGAATTGGATGTTCGATCCACCCGTTTCAACGCCGATGAAGCGTGATAACGGCGATGCTCATGTCGCGCATCCGCTGATACTCCTTATCGGTGAGCGTCTGCGCGCGACGGTGATGGAATCCCCGGTGTGGACACCCATGGGATCGAAGTTTTCGATGCTGCAGACGATCACGACGTTGTCCGCCGAGTTCGCGCATCACTTCCATTTCGAACTCTTTCCATCCGATGACCGATTCTGGACAAGGATTTCTGCGGGATGGGGAAAGCTCCAGTCCGCGAGAGGTGATTTCCTCGTACTCGTCGACGTTGTAGGCGATTCCTCCGCCTGTGCCGCCGAGCGTGAACGCGGGGCGAATGGACGCAGGGCAAGCCGATCTCCGCGCGCCACGAGCGTTTCCTCGCGGGTATGGACGATCGAACGCGGAACCCTCGATGTTAATCTGCCGCATCGTCCTTGAAGAGTCCTCGGTCTTCGGCCTTGGCGATGACGTCGGCCTTGGGCGCCGAGCATTTCCACGCCGTACTTTTCGAGAATGCCCCGGTTATGCAACTCGAAGGCAAGGCTGGAGCCGCGGTTTGCTCCCCCAGCGTGGGAAGCACGGCGTCCGGTCGTTCTTTTTCAATGATTTTGGTCAGGACCTCCGGACTAAGCGGCTCAATGTAGGTTCGATCGCTAGTCTCGGGGTCGGTCATGATGGTTGCGGGATTGAGCCTGGGCGATACACCGAGCAGGGCCCCCCTTCCCGGGCAGGACGCAGGCCTGTGTCCCGGAATAAATTCGCAGGCCTGCCCGATAACGATCGGCCCGGACCCAATGATGAGGATTTTGGTGGAATGTCGGTACGTTTTGGCACTGTCCGCCCCAATTGTCGGCTAGAGTTCAACCCTGGTCATTCGAGAAAAACTCTGAGCAGCATATCGCAACCGGAAGCGATGGGCAAATGGCCCGGTCCCACATTGACCGGAACGTTCCATATTCGTAGACATGTGTGTGGGTTGCGTTAAAGGCGTCGCCCCGCCGTATTGGATTTGTAAGGCTTCCCCGGGGGTAAAAATGGGGGTTACTGCCGGGAATTACGGTGAAAAGTGCGAATCCGCCGCGAGCCGTTGGCCCAAACGAGATCTCGTCTAGCATCCTGGCGGAGCAAACCGTGCGGCTTCTGCACGAGTTGGAAACCTGCCGAGCGTCTGGTCGCCGCCCTGATTCGGCCTATAATCAGCAGCTGGGGTCGCGCGGACCCCTCATACAAAAGTCGCGTCCGTGGCCGAGTTGCCGCCGCGATGTCTCCCGGCATGGCGTTCGAACACGCGGCGACAGCCTGATGCTCCTCGAGCATGTTTCTGGTACAAAAAAACGAATGAATTGGTTCGGAACGAACCACCTCAACCGGCGGAGTGACTTTGCTTATTGGCAGATATGCACAAGTATCGGAAAAGCTCAGCCTTGCCGGTAAAATTGATGGTTCCGAACAAGATCGGGACCTGTGGTTTAGCCGAATTTTGAACGTGACGTCTAAGAAAGCGAGGATTGGAAGCGAGCCATGGCCAAATCCGAAAACCTACGCAATATCGGGATTTCGGCCCACATCGACTGGGCAAAACCACGTTGACGGAGCGAATCCTCTTCTACACGGGGAAGATCCACAAGATTGGAGAGGTCCGCGGTGATTTTACGCCACCATGACCACATGGAGCTTGGAGAAGGAAAAGGGAATCACCATTACTTCCGCCGCCACCACGGTGAAGTGGAACGATTTCCAGCTCAACATCATCGACACTCCCGGCCACGTCGATTTCACCGTGGAGGTGGAACGGGAGCTGCGCGTTCTCGACGCGCGATTCTGTACTATGCCGTCGGTGGCGTGCACCGTAGTCGATCACGGTTGACCGCCAAATGAAGCGGTACCACACGCCCCGCTTGGCTTTTATCAACAAGATGGACCGTCCGGGCCTGAATCCGACGAACGTGATTCGCCAGCTTCGCGAGAAGCTCGGCGTGGTTGGCGTTCCGATCCAGATTCCGATCGGTAAAGAAGCGAATTTTGAAGGTGGCATCGTCGATTTGCCGCGAAGCGCGCACTTCTTCGATGGTGAAAAGGGAGAGAACCTCCGCGTCGAAGAAATCCTCGAGGACTACAAGGAAGCCGCCGAGATCGCTCGCCATGAGATGCTCGACCACTTGTCGATGTTCAGCGACGAGCTAATGGAATTGATGCTCGAAGAACACGACATTCCCGAGGAGATGATCCACGACGTGATTTGCCGGGCAACCTTGAGCCAGGACATCACGCCGGTTCTCATGGGCTCGGCTTATCGCAACAAGGGGTGCAGACGCTCCTGGACGCGATTACTCGGTATCTCCTCGCCACTCCTTTCGATCGCGAGGTATTCGCGACTCGACTTGTCGGGAAGGGCGGAATGCATCCTAAGGTGAAGTTGTCGACCGACGCGAACGCTCCGGTGGTTGGCATGGCTTTTAAACTGGTGGATGAACTGTTCGGCCAGGTGACCTATTTCCGCCTTTACCAAGGAACCTCAAGAAGGCAGAAACGTACACCAACAGCCGAAGCGAGAAGAAACAACGGTTTTCTCGAATCTCCGCATTCTACGCGGATGAAACCGAGGAGGTGTCGGAGGTTGGTCCCGGAGAAATCATCGCGATCGTGGAATCGATTGCGCCTCCGGCGATTCGTATTGCGGCGGTGACCTTCGTTACGCGCTCGAGAGTATTTACGTTCCCGAGCCGGTGATTCTTCACTGGCCGTGTCGCCGGAAAGCGCGCTGACCTGACAAGCTTTCCAAGCGCGCTAGCCCGGTTCCGCAAAGAGGATCCGACTTTCCGCGTCGCCACCGATCCGGAAACTGCGGAAACCATCATCATGGGAATGGGCGAGCTCCATTTGGAGATCTATCTCGAACGAATCAAACGCGAATACAAGGTGAACTGCGTCGCCGGCGCCCCCAAGGTGAGCTACCGCGAGGCGCCGACTCAGCCGTGCAACTTCGATTACAAACATAAAAAGCAGACGGGTGGTGCCGGTCAATACGCGCACGTCGTCGGCAAGATCGTTCCCTTGGAGAGCGAGCAGGAAACGTTCGCCTTCGAAAACAAGGTCACGGGCGGCCGCATTCCGACGGAGTACATCCCCTCGGTTGAAAAGGGATTCCGCCAATCGGTCGAAAAGGGACCGGTCGCCGGCTTCGAAGTCGTGGGAGTCAAGGTCATTCTCGAGGACGGCACGTACCACGCGGTCGACTCGTCCGACCTCGCGTTCCAGATCTGCGCCAAGGACTGCTTCCGGGAGTACTTCCCCAAGACCAAGCCGGTCTTGCTCGAGCCGGTGATGAAGGTCGAGATCGAAGTTCCTTCGGAATTCCAAGGATCGGTCGGTGGCGAAATCTCCTCGCGCCGCGGCATGATCATGGGCTCTGAGACCCGCGAAGGTTTCGCCGTCATCACGGCGGAAGTTCCTCTCGCGAACATGTTCGGCTACTCGACCGATCTTCGGTCCGCGACCCAGGGAAAAGGAACCTTTTCCATGGAATTCAGCCGATACGCTCGCGTGCCGTCGAGCATCCAGGAAGAAATCGTCAAGGCCCAAAAGGAAGCCGCTCTCGCCAAGAAGTGATCGTGGCGTGAACGTGTCGCTGCGCCAGGCCCACGCTGGCGCCTCAAGGAAGACAAACACGCGAGACGGGGATCCATTTTCCCGTCTCGCGTCGTTTCTTGCCTCTACCCCGTCTCGGCCGGAGTGCGCAGCATCGTCAATGGAACCTCGGCGAATCTCGTAAGTTCGTGCGGAGAACGTCGGCTCGCCATGCCGAGAACTTTCTTGATTACTGGCAACAACCACAAAAATGGAACGGCATTTCCAGAATACGCCCGCAATTACTTCCGACAATCGCGGACGGAATTCCTCGAATCGCGAAAGGCTCGGTAGAGCTGTTGAGGTATCGGAAAAGACGAAGCGATGATCTTTCCATATTTCGTGGTATAGTCGAAGCGCGGGCGTGAGGGTCCGTCCTTCGGAATTGTCGCCCGCATACTCGGGAATCACGACCATCACCATGGCGCGCAGTGGACCTGCATTCCTTGTGGCGATTGGGGATTTCCTCGTTCCAAAGGTCTTGGGAGTCAGGCAAGGACGGAATCATACATGGCCGACCAACTGCAGCTCTGGAAGCGTTTCTGCGACTATCTTTTCCTCGATCGCGACCTGGGCCTGTCGCTTGACATTAGCAGGATGCGTTTTGACGACGCGTTCTTGAATCGAATACAGCCGGCGATGCAAGCGGCTTTTCGGAGCATGAACGAGTTGGAACGAGGAGCGATTGCCAATCGGGATGAAAACCGGATGGTGGGTCACTATTGGCTGCGTGCGCCCGAACTTGCGCCTTCGCCGGACATTGGCCAAGAGATTCGCGGAACTTTGACGGAAATCCTCGATTTTCGGCATGGCGTTCACGATGGTCTCGTGCGTGGAGAAGGAGGCCCTTTCGAGAACATTCTCCATATTGGAATTGGTGGTTCGGCCTTGGGACCGCAATTCGTCGCCCAGGCTCTCGGCACCTCCGATGATCCCATGGTCCCATACTTCTTCGACAACACCGATCCGGACGGCTTCGATCTCACGCTTTCACGTTTGCGCGGCGCGCTCGATCGGACGCTGGTCATCGTGGTATCGAAATCCGGTGGAACTCCGGAAACGCGCAATGGCATGCTCGAGGCGCAGCAGGCCTACCGCGCGGTTGGCCTGGACTTTTCCAAGCACGCCGTCGCGATTACTCAAGTTGGCAGCCAGTTGGATCGGAAGGCCGCCGAGGAAGGATGGCTGAAACGATTTCCGATGTGGGATTGGGTCGGCGGGCGAACTTCCGTTATGTCCGCCGTCGGCCTATTGCCCGCGGCACTGCAGGGAATCGACGTTGAACAGATGCTGGCCGGCGCCGCCGCCATGGATATCGTCACTCGCGTGCCCGACACGACAAAGAACCCCGCCGCTTTGCTCGCCTTGATGTGGTACTACGCCGGCAACGGCAAGGGAGAAAAGGACATGGTCATTCTCCCTTACAAGGATCGCTTGCAACTTTTCAGCAAGTACCTCCAACAATTGGTGATGGAATCCCTGGGCAAGACGCTGGATCGTCACGGCAAGGTGGTTCACCAAGGAATTGCCGTATATGGCAACAAGGGAACGACCGACCAACACGCTTACGTCCAACAGCTGCGCGACGGCGTGGCGAATTTCTTTGTCACCTTTATCGAGGTGCTAAAGGCCCGTGACGGGGTTTCGATGGAAGTAGAACCGTCGATCACCTCGGGCGACTATCTGGAAGGCCTACTGCAGGGTACTCGTCAAGCGTTGTACGAGAACGGCCGGGATTCAATCACCATCAGCATCGAGGAAGTTACGCCGGCAAGCGTTGGGAAGTTGATCGCGCTCTACGAACGAGCCGTCGGATTCTATGGTGAACTCGTGGACGTGAACGCCTATCATCAACCCGGTGTCGAAGCGGGCAAGAAAGCAGCGCGCGGCGTTTTGGATCTCGAGCTTTTGCTATTGGAAGAGATCGGTAAAGTCGGCCACCCGAGAACTGCAAAGGAAATCGCCGACGCCATCGGCAAGCCGGCTCAAGTCGAGGTGGCGTATCGGCTGCTCGAGTATCTCGCCGCCAATCCAGGGCGTGGAGTTCTCCGGGTCGGTGATGGCCGGCCGGAGCTGGCGAAGTTTCGGGCGGAATCGTAGTGCAGCAACCGCATCACGGCGACGACGTTTGGACGAAGTTGAAACGCGATCCGCTCCAGCGGACGTTGCGGCGGCACGTCAAAGGTGAAGTCCGATTCGACGACGCCTCGCGCGCCATGTACGCCACGGACGCGAGCATTTATCAAATCGAGCCACTAGGCGTCGTCATCCCCAAAACTACCGAGGATCTCCGTACCGCCGTCTCCATCGCCATGGAGCAACATGTCGCCATTATTCCGCGCGGCGGCGGCACCAGTCTGTCCGGACAATCCATCGGCTCGGGGTTGGTTATCGACGTCAGCAAGTACCTCAACCAGATCCTTGAAACCGACGTCGATCAAGCCTGGGTTCGCGTGCAACCGGGCGTCGTGCTGGCGCAGCTCAATCGCCATTTGGAAACGATGGGGTTCCAATTCGGACCGGACGTCGCCACCAGTGACCGGGCGAATCTTGGGGGAATGATCGGCAATAACTCGGCCGGCGCGCGCTCGATCAAGTACGGCAAGACCATCGATCACGTGCTCGAAATCGCCGTCATTCTCACCGACGGAAGCCTGACGACCTTTGCCGAGGTGAATCGGCCCACGCTCAACCAGCTGTTGTTAAAAGAAGGCCGTGAAGGGGAAATCTATCGCGTAGTTCGGACCGTGGTTTCACGTCACGAGGCGGAGATCCGTCGGCGATTTCCCAAAATCCTCCGCCGCGTTAGTGGCTACAATCTGGACGCGCTCCTTCCTCCCGCGCCGACGAACCTGGCGAGATTGATTGTCGGGAGCGAGGGAACTTTGGCCACGGTCGCCGAGGCAAAACTCAAGATCGTTCGACGCCCCAAGCACCGAGGCATTGCCGTCGTGCATTTCGATTCCCTCGACGAGGCGATGCGCTCCCTGAGCGCCATTTTGACCACGGGTCCCTCGGCGATCGAGCTGCTCGATCAGATGATTCTCGAACTGGCTCAACGCAATCCGCAATTCCGTGGTCGCGTCGACTTCGTGGAAGGCAGGCCAGCAGCCATTTTTCTCGTCGAATACTCCTCGGATGACCCCGTGGATATCGAACGGGGATTCGAAGAGCTCACCCGTGGCCTCAAGGGTTTCCGGATCGGTTCCCTTCTCAAGACCACCGATCCGGCGCGGACGGAATCCATTTGGAACGTGCGCAAGACCGCGCTTCCCCTCCTCTTCTCGCTTCCCGGTGATCGCAAGCCGGTGACGTTCGTGGAAGATACCGCGGTCGATCCCACGCGGCTCCCTGAATTCGTCGCTCGGTTCAAGGAAATACTTCGTCGCAATGGAACGCACGGATCCTTTTATGGCCATGCGAGCGTCGGCTGTCTGCACATTCGTCCGCTCTTGGACCTGCGTACCCCCGAGGGAGTGCGCGATATGGCCCGGATCGCGGAGGAAGTGGTCGAATTGGTGCGCGAGTTCGGCGGAGCACTCAGCGGCGAACACGGAGATGGCATTGCTCGAAGCGTTTTCAACCGAAGGATGTTCGGCCACGAAATCTATGAAGCCTTTTGCACCATCAAGAATGCGTTCGATCCCCGAAATCTGATGAACCCCGGCAAGATCGTCCACGGCCCGCCGATGACCGACCATCTTCGCGGCCATCCGACGGTCGAGGAGGAGTTCAAGACCGTGCTCTCGTTCGCGGACGAGGGTAGTCCGCTGGAAATCGTTCGCGGCTGCAACGGCAACGGCCTTTGCCGGCGCGAAGGGGTCGGCAATATGTGCCCCAGTTTCATGGCGACGCACGAAGAACAGCACGGCCCCAGAGGTCGGGCCAATTTGCTTCGCGCTGCCATGGAGGGACGATTGGAGGACGCGACGCCGGAATCATGGGCAACGAAGGAACTCGCCGACGCGCTCGATCTTTGCCTCATGTGCAAGGCATGCAAAACGGAGTGCCCTAGCAGCGTCGATATCGCAAAACTGAAGGCGGAATTCCTCAGCCAGCGGAAGCGACGGGGGCGAGCCCCGCTCCTCGACCGCTTGCTCGCGGACATTCCCAAGCATTCACTCAAAGCGTCTCGGTTCGCGCCGTTTTCCAATCTGATCATGCGTTCGTGGCCGGCGCGTTGGCTCATGGAGCGAACCTTGGGATTGGATCGGCGGCGGAAACTTCCCGTTTACCATCGACGGACGCTCATGGATTGGTTTCGTCGACATCCCACGTTATTGAGCCGCCCGCGTGGAAAAGTCGTCTTGCTCGCCGATTGCTTCACCAACCACCACGAGCCTCACGTGGGACGGGATGCCGTTTCACTCTTGGAAATGGCGGGTTACCAAGTCTACCTTGCCCCGCTCTGGTGCGGCCGCGTCTTGATCTCGCGTGGTTTTCTGGACGAAGCGCGTTCGCTCGTCAAAGCCAATGTGGAGCGACTTCGCGGCTACGCCGAGGATGGAATTCCCATTCTCGGTATCGAACCCAGTTGCCTGTTGACGCTCACGGATGAGTGGCCGGACCTGCTTCCCGGCGAGGCGACGACTTCCGTGGCCCTTCAGGCTCGACTGGTCGAGTCCTGGCTCGTCGAGCGGGTCGCTCCTGGTTCCGACGAGTTTCCGCTCATCACCGAGGAACCGATGGAAGTCCTTTACCACGGCCACTGTCATCAAAAGGCGGGGGGAGCACAAGCCTCCTCCGTCCGAGCCGTGCGGACGCTCGCGGGGGTCGAACCCGTCGTCCTGGATGCGGGCTGTTGTGGCATGGCCGGTGCCTTCGGTTACGAATGCTCGCATTACGACGTGAGCGTCCAGATTTTCAGTCAACGGCTATTGCCAGCCCTTCGACGCTCGCCAAACGCCACCATCGTCGCGCCCGGGTTTTCCTGCAGGACGCAAATGTACGATCTATCTCGGCGTCGTGCGATCCATCCGGTCGAACTGATTCGCCGGCGCATCGCCAAACGCTAGATCCCCCTCCATGCCAAATAGAGAGGGTCGAAAAGCAATCTTGCCCACGACATTTCTTTTCCGTGCGGCCGTTGATGACTACCATGCCATCGTCCATTGAGAAGGAGGCTTTGGCGGATTCATGACCTGCCTGTTGTTCGTTTACGGACTGCTCCAACCAGGCTATCGACCGCCGAGGAGCGCGATCCGACATTGGAAGGATGCGGTGGCGGGTGAACTCTTTGACCTGGGACCATACCCCGCCGCCGTCAACGTCGGTCAACCAGGGACTTGGATCGAAGGGCATGTGGTCGAGATTCATGTCGCCGAGTTACCCGCGCTCGACGCGTTCGAGGAGGTTGACGCTGGCCTCTATGCCAGAAAAAGGGTGACGACTCGCGAAGGGCACGAGGTGTGGATCTATGAGTTCTGCCGGGAATTGCCGTTCCACGCACTGAGGATCAACCGTTGGACTCCCCGCTGATAAACAACGTCATCTATGGCCGCTTAGAAAAGTCATGATTTGGGCCGGTCCGCTTTCCGTCGAGTCTTTCCAGGCGACAAACCTACGCGGGGCGGCGTTACTTCTCTTAAATGAATTAGACGGTTTGCGAACCGCTTGTTTCCGGATGAGCCTCTCGATTGATCAGGTCAATCAATTGCCGCAGCCTTCCATGCGAGCGTCGATTGAAGGGAATCCAAAGTCGCGGCAGGGAAACCGCGTGAGGATCGTTGTGCTCGTCCTGATGAGGGCCACTCCGATGAAACTTCCCGCCTAGCAAGATGTCCGAGTACTCCTCTTCGATCCGCGCGAACAAGGCGTCCTCGATGGGATGGTTGAGACGAAAAACCAATTGGCCACGGACGTAGCGCATGCTGTGGTAGACGCGGTAGAAATCGACGATCTCGCGAACCGCTTCTTCGACGGAATGGGTAATCTTGAAAAGATGAAAGTCCTCCTCGGAAATCATTCCTTCGCGAAATAGACGTTTCTCGATGTACTCGCGCCAATGTTCCCAATACTCCCCACCAGGGGCGTCCACGAGCACCAGGGGCATCATCTCGCATTTGCCGGTTTGCAGCAGCGTCAATCCCTCGAAGCCTTCGTCCAACGTTCCGAAGCCGCCCGGGAAACAAACCAGCGCGTCGGTTTCCTTGATGAAAAGGAGTTTGCGGGTAAAGAAGTATCGGAGATGCACCAGCTTTTCATCCGCCGCGATGACATCATTGGCGTCCTGTTCGAAGGGTAGGAGAATGTTGACGCCAATGCTCATTTCAGCCCCGGCGCCGACATGTCCCGCTTCCATGATTCCGGGCCCCGCCCCGGTTACCACCATGAAGCCCGCCTCGGCGATGGCCTGGCCGAACGCGACGGCATGTTGATATACGGGACTCTCGGGCGGCGTACGCGCCGATCCGAAAACGGATACTTTCCGTCGATCGCGGTACTGAGAGAACAATTTGAAGGAATAGCGCAGCTCACGCAGCGATCGAGAGAGAAGCTTGATGTCCCCCAGGTCCGCCTTGTCCCGAAGCAGTTTATCTGCAGCTTGCTTGATCTCGTCGACAAGTCTCTGTGATTCCATCGCGTCATCCCGACGACGCGGTGACCGAAAATGTCCGGACATGAATGGTTCTTTCCAATGCAAGGATCCACGCGACCCGAGCGCAGGGCGCATCGTCGATTGAGCTTCTGAACGGTACGGGCGTGCTTCCCGGCCCGGTCGCTTCGAGGGCCTTGACGCTAGCCGCGTTTCGAGGCTTCCATGAGGAGCCGGGCCACGGCATTACTCTTCCGAGCGGCAATGGGTACCGTACAGGCGACGTTCGCCGAAAGGATGGTGGTTCCGCAGGCCCGCATGTCGATGTTTGAGCGTCGAGGGGCTACCTTTGGCCTGATCGATCCGATCGACGCGCACGGCAGTCACTATTCCGATTGGAGCACTTCCATGGCTTCGTTTCGCGTGTCGTAGATGGCCCATAGCGTGTCGAGTGCCGTCAATTTGAGCAGTTCACGCGCGCGTTTCGACACTCCGCATAACACCATGGTTCCACCATGTTGAAACACGGATTTCCACGTTCGCAGGAGCAAGGACAGGAACACGGATCCGAAATAATCCACTTCACTGAGGTCGATAATGACGAGCGGCGTATCCATTCGGCTGATGGGTCCCAAGACGAGATCCGACGCCTGCTCGATCAATTCCCACTGCAGCGACTCCACCTCGCTGGAGGGAATTACGACCGCTACGTCGCCGTGCCGCTCAATTCTAAAAGCATCACCCATGATAAAATATGTCCAAAAACTCGTGAACCGGGATTTAGATTACCGTTCAGCGCGGGGCAATGCAAGCAACTGATCAGCCGCAGCCTGGGATTGAGCCAATGGATCGCGCGAAACGCTTTGGTCAAAGGGGTTTACCAACATGCCCACAACATCGACCCGGCGTCCGCAAATGTCGTTTTATCGCGACGTAACGGCCTCCTTCGTAGCCCACTCCTCGTCCGGAAGGAATGCGTCGCTCTTCCCCCGAGCCTGAAGCGAAGGTTGACAGCGGTCTCCTGGGAAAGGTAGTCTCGAAACGCTGCCAGGCGTTTTGAACGAGGAGCGTGCAATTCTCTCATGCGAATTCCGTGGGGCTCAAGGACCATCGAATGGGACGGCAAAGTCCTTGCGTTCCTCGTCGTTGTCCTAGCCCTCTCCGCAGCAATCGTGCATTACCTCACCCATTACTCTTCAACGGTTCCCTTTCTGACGTCCAAAGCTCCCGCGGATTGGATACTTTTCCCGCAAGCCACGCGCGTTGGCGGTAAACGGGTCTTCAACGCAAAAACGACCTTTCGAAAAAACTTCGCCATCTCGAGTAAGCCAGCGAGCGCTCACGCTACTTTTCGAGCCATGAGATCGGGGCGGCTGCGGGTCAATGGCCAGGAGATTCCTCCCGTCAAGGAGACCCATCCAGAGAACCGGGAACTCGAAAACTGGAAACTCGAAAAAAAAGCCGACCTGACTGGTCTGTTGCAGATCGGGGAAAACTGCATCGAGGTCGACGTCGCCAATGTCGGTGCTTCCCCCGCGCTATGGTTTTCGCTCGACATGGACGGTCACATCGTCCCCAGCGATTCCACCTGGGAGGCGTCGATCTCCGGATCGGCGTGGAAAAATTGCGCGTGCCGCTGACGCTTCCATTACGCAAGCGGATTTTTTTCAGCGTTTTCCGTTCCTCGATCCAACAAGTCCCGAATTCGAAAGGCAGTCCCTACTCGCCGGCAAACCAATGAGCGAACAGCCGGGATTCATCACAACCTGGTATTCCCTTCAAACTCGCGCGGGATCGCTTCTCGCCTGCCTGGCGCTCGGGGCGACCGTCGTCGGCTCGTTCTTCGCTTTACGCTCGTTGCTCGAAAGATACCAGCAGCAAGCCTGGGTCTCGGACGGGATTCCCTGGATCGCCTTCATGATGGTGATCGGAGTGTGGATCAGCGTATTCGCGAGCAATGCGAGATACCTGCCTCGCTCGTATGGATTCGACTACAGCGGCCACATCGAGTACTTCGAATACTTGGTCAATAACCACCGGTTCCCCGCCGCAAATGAAGGTTGGCAGTTTTACCAACCACCCGTCTACTACATTCTCAACGCCGTCCCACTCGCCCTCTTCGATCTCCCCCCCCGAGTGGACCGAGGCGTGCACCTGGTGCGTGGCATTCAGCAGGCGGTCGCTTTGGCCCAAGTGCTGGTCGTGTTCCTGTGCCTCCGAACGATCTTTCCGAACCAGCCAGGCAAGCAGTTGATCGGCCTTCTCTTCGCGGGATTCCTGCCGGCGTTGATCTACTTGGCACATTACGTAACGAACGAGGTCCTTGCCGCGACCATGGCTTCCGCGTCATTCCTGATGACGTTCCGAATCCTCAATCAACCTCGTCCCACGGGCAGAATGTACGCTACCTTGGGCGTTTGCCTGGGAATCGGACTCGCCTCGAAAGTAACCGTCTTGCTCATCGCCATCGTGATTTTCACGGTCCTCGCGGGCCGGTTGGTGGCACAACGGAATTTTGTTCCTCAAGCGTGGCTTCGCTCGATCGGCCTTCCACTTTTCCTATGTTTGCTCATTTCTGGCTGGCATTATGGACGACTCTGGATGGATTTCGGGAGCCCGCTCGTCGGCAATTGGGATGAGCGTCTGGGATTTCATTGGTGGCAAGAGCCAGGATACCATTCCGCCGCCTATTACACCCGCTTTGGGCACGTCCTCTCGATGCCCTTTTTTTCCGGAATGGATAGCCTGTGGGATTCGGTCTACGCCACCTTATGGGGAGACGGAATGTGCGCGTCAGCCTTGACTCCCCAGTATCGCCCGCCCTGGAACTACGATGTGATGGCGACCGGTTACCTGCTCGCATTAATCCCCACTTCGCTCGTCGTACTCGGATTCGTTGCCGCGCTGGGGAGACTCGTGCGCCAACCGTCGGCGGAAGGCTTCCTAATTCTGGGAACCCTATACGGAACCGGCTTTGCCCTCGTGTTGGCGACTCTTCGCTTGCCCTTTTACGGCCAGGCAAAAGCTTTTTACATTTTGTCGGCAATGCTGCCATTCAGCGTCGCAGGCGTCTGGGGATTCGAGTTTCTCACGCGGCGCCTGCGGTGGCTGCAAGCCGCCCTTGCCATGATTCTGGTTACCTGGGCGGCCAATGTGGTTGGTGCCTTTCACATCGATGGCAATCTGTCACAGACCCATGTTCTGATCGGCAATAAACTCTCCACCAGATCGGAATTCGATTTGTCTGCCGCCGCTTATGAAAGGGCCCTCCAACTCGACCGCCGTTCCTGGGACGCGGAATTCGGCATGGGCAGCCTCCACAACACGGTGGGCAACCAGCCGGAAGCGGAACGGAGATTCTTGCGAACGATCGCGCTCAATCCCTCGTTCTCGGATGCCTATTCCGCCATTGGGTACATCTATCAATCTCAAGGGAAACTGCCGGAAGCCCTCACCTTTTTTCACAAGGCGCTGGAGATTTATCCGGATAATCTGGCGGCTCTCATGTCGATGGGTGACGTCTACCTCGCGCAAAAGGAATACACGCGCGCCGAAAACGCCTTTCGTGAAGCCTTGAGAATCCGACCCGCCAGCGGTACCGCCCATCAGCGGCTTGCCGTTATCTACCAGGAACTCGGCGACGCGGAACGCTCCATCGAACAAGGAGAATACGCGGTCGAATTGTATCCCAATGAACAACTCGTCTATCTCGACCAGGTCCAGCGACTCTGCCGGTTTGGACTCGACAGGCAAGCCGTGAAACTCCTGCGAAACGGAATCCAGACGATGCAAGCGCCAACCTTCTTGATGACGCGACTCGCGTGGATTCTCGCCACCAGCCCCGACGAAAGCGTTCGCGACGGAAAAGAAGCACGTGCACTCGCGGAACAGGTATTGAAAGCCACGTCCCCGAACAATCCCCAGGCCCTCGATGCCTTGGCGGCTGCATGGGCGGAGTCAGGGGATTTCACTCGGGCAACGAACCTCGCCGAACGATCGGCAGCAATCCTCGCCGCGCCCGCGCAGTCGGAAGAACGGAACGCCGTTCTGCAAAGAGCCGATCAGTACCGCGCCGGCAAACCCTTTCGAGAAAACCGGAAAACGAACGCTCACGGACCACCCCAAGACGCTCGTCCCTCCGACGGCTGATGCGAAGATCTCGAAGTTCCGTCCAGGGGAATCTCGCCCCCCCCCGACAAAGGCAACCCATTTACCCCAAGCTATCCATTCCGCAAGATTTTGAGAATTTCTCACAACCGGCCATTTCGTCTGGTAAGCTTTGGCGGTAGGCGGCTTTGGAGCCGTGCGTCCGTTTATTTGCGAAACCAAAAGCTGGGCAATGGGGCGTCCGGCAGTCGCGGGACCTGCCCGGCTCCCATCAAGGACATCTCTTCCATGGCTGATCGTAATGACCTCGGGGGAATGAGGCGTTCGCTACAGGATCTTCGCCAGCTCATCCATCGTCAGGTCGTCACGACGATGGACATTGCTCGAACGGCTTACCTGACCGAGGATCAATTCCGAGCCGAAATTCGGGTCGCGCTTTTGCAGGCATGCGCGCAGCGGGGAATCGATCTGCCGCGCGACGATCAGGACATCATGGTCCATCAGATCATGTCCGATCTGTTCGGATTCGGTCCCCTCGAACAACTGATGCACGATCCCGAAGTCACCGATATCCTCGTCAACGGCTGGCGAAACGTGTACGTCGAACGTGACGGAGTGCTCCACTCCACGGACGTCCATTTCGCCAACGACGAAACGCTCCTCAATTACATCCAGAGGCTCGTAACGCGAATGGGCCGGCGGATCGACGAATCCTCCCCCATGGTCGATATTCACCTGCCCGATGGCTCGAGACTAAACGCCGTCATCGCCCCCTTGGCGCTCCGTGGACCAACCCTTTCCATTCGACGTTTCCGATCCGACGCGCTGCTCCTCGAACAAATGGTGCAGTTCGGCAGCCTCACCATGGAGATGGCGGAGTTCCTCGCCCGAGCGGTCGAGGCACGCGCCAACATCATGATCAGTGGCGCGACCGGTTCCGGAAAAACCACGTTGCTCAACAGCCTTAGCCGATTCATCTCCCGTGCCGAGCGGGTCGTCACCATCGAACATACCGCCGAGCTACAACTGCAACAACCGGACGTCGTCGCGCTCGAGGCCCGTCCGCCGAACATCGAGGGACGCGGCGAAATCCACGTCCGCGATCTGCTACGAAATACGCTACGCATGCGGCCCGACCGAATCATCGTTGGTGAATGCCGGGGCGGCGAAGTCTTCGACGTCCTCCAGGCCATGATCACGGGCCACGACGGGTCCATGAGCACCATTCACGCCAGTGACACCCGCGAGGCCATGCACCGCATGGAACTCATGATCGCCCTGTCCGGCGTCGAACTGCCACGCATGGCCGCCAGACATTACATCTCCTCCGCCGTTCACCTGATCGTCCACCTCAAGAGGCTGAACACCGGCGAGCGAAAGGTCATGCGGATCACCGAACTCAATGGATTCCAGGACGGCGATTTCGTCCTCGAGGACATCTTTGGATTCAAACAAGCCGGCGTGGATGGCTACGGCAGGGCAAAAGGTAACTTTTTTGCCACCGGCTATCGGCCGAGGCTTCTCGAAAGAATGGACGAGATCGGCGTCGATTGCCGACGAGATATCTTCGAGCCGCGGGAGTTGGCCATCATGAGCAACGGAAACGTCGACTGATGTGCAACGGAAAAGTCGAATAATGAGCAATGGAAACGTCGACTGATGAGCGAAGGAAACGTCGACTGATGAGCGAAGGAAAACTAAGGCGGCCTAGCCAAAAGGAACTCCCTCTCCCTGCGGGAGAGGGTCGGGGTGAGGGGCTTCTTATTTGCACGACCAACATGCGTGCGGCCTAAACCCTAACTAAGCAATGCAGTATTACCCGGCCCGGTCGCTTGGAAGTACCTTGGTTCGATACGAGCCAGACCTCGGCAATGCTTTGTGAACGGCAATCGGTCCGACCGGAAATGGAAACGTCGGTCCACGGTGTTGGGGAGCGGATCCACCCAGCGGATGGGGTTTCATGAGAAGGTAGGTTCCAAACATATGCGTCGCCATGTTCGTTATTCACCCTTGGGAAGAACGCGAAAGGTTCGACTCTGCCACGGCATGGACATGCGGGTCCGTGACGCCGAAGTCATCGACGAATCCAGGCATGGGTTTGGCCTGAAACTTCCCGATGCCGCCGGGCTCGAAGTGGGTCAAAAGGTCCACGTCGAAAACCACAAGGGAAAATTCCCAGCAACCATCGTACGCATCGAACTGACCAAGGACGGAAACGTACACCTTGGGCTTGAGTTTCCTCAAAACAACTGGTGAACCAACTGGCCCATGCGTTCGCTCGAGGGATCGCTCGACATCTCTTGAACCCGAACTTGGGAAAATGGTTCCCCGGGCAGAGACAACTATGCCGTTCCTCGCGGTGGAGTCCTTCTGATGAAAAAGTTTTTCATCTCGGCTGGCATGTTCGTCGAGCGGGTCACTGAGCAGAAGTGGATTGTCTTCGTCGTCGCCACCATCATTGCCATCGTCCCAGCAACCATTCTCTATGACGCGGCCAATTCGACCCGCGAATCGATGGACCAATTTTCGCACCAATTCAGCAACAACTTGTTCACGCCTCCCGCCACTTCGAAATCACCCGCAAAAAAAGAAGACGGGAAGAAAGACCCGGCCTTGTTGGAAGTGACGCAAGCTTGGCCTCGACTCCCCGCGGAGTCCCGAGCCGCCATCCTCACCATCGTCCATGCCGCCAAGCTCGACAAATCCCGCAAGCCCGAGGACAAAGATGTCATTACCACCACCGCCGAGCCCGAAAGCGAGATCCCCATGACAACTCCAACCGAAAAGCCTGACCAGGTTCTCCCAAAAACCGACGCCAAAGCCAAGCCCCCTAGCCCCTGAACCGGGCACTTCCTCAATGCCCCTCGAAGTTCTCGATTTTCCCGCGACATTCCGCGCCGATCCGTCCTGCGGACCCGAATGTCGACCATCTGCCCGAACTCATGCAATCCCCCGTGAAATACAACGCGATGTCCCTGGATAAACGGTCGATCCCTTGGACCATGCGCGCGTGGGCAAGTCAGACGCTGGATTCCCGATGGGGCCCATTCCCTTGTCCGCAGGACACCAGCACGATGAATAGCCTACTTGGCCACGCTTGATTCCCGGTGGGGTTTACTCGCTTGTCCCCATCGCCCCACGAACCTCCTTCGATTGGCTTTTGTCGATGGAGGAAAGCTTGTAGAATGTCCGTAGCGGTCGCGGACCGATACACCATCGGCCCAACCCTACCGAGTTCGATCTCCCGCGAGAGTGGCGGAATTGGCAGACGCGCTGGACTTAGGATCCAGTGGGGCAACCCGTGCAGGTTCAAGTCCTGTCTCTCGCAATCCTTGAAATGGCAATTCGTTACGCCAAATTTTCGCGATCGGTAGCTTCCGCGATGGGGTCGTGAGTTACCGTTCCTCCTCAAATGCGGCCATGGCGGCGCGCTCATTGTCGGCATAACAGATGCGCAAAACGTTGATGAGCATTGCCGCCTTAGGCTATGTGAACACGTGAACTTTCGGCGATGGACATCTTTTCAAAAGTTGGCGGATTCGTCACGTGGTCGCATGCTGGCCGTGATTGAGGCGAGGTCTAGCAGTTGTGGCGGATGGCGATGTCGCGCTTGGGTCGTGAATTAGTGACCCGTTCAAGGCGAAACCTAGGCGCAAGCGGGTTGGAGGATTGGCGTTGTCCGGACTGATGTTGCGGGGGTTTTATTGTCGGGCGGCAATTATCGAGACGTCGGTGCAAGTTGGGCGGAAGAGACTTGCCCGTCGCGAGACGGACTTCACCCCACGAGGCTTGATTACCTTCTCGCCCGAGGTTTCGCATCACGGTTCGACGACGAAGCACAATCTTGTGTCCAGCCGCACCTGGAATAGCATAATGCTGGGTTCGCAGGGTGTGATCGAAGGCTCAGCGGCTGCTGCCGATTGGAATCTTCACCACGCGGGCGAAATAAGGCGTCGAGAATACCATTGCGCTGCGGTCCAACATGAGGGGTCATGGAGTGACAACCACAAACGCCGCGAGATTATTGCGTGAGTTGGAAAAAATCGATCGGCCTGGAACATTCTGCGTGAATGGCGTTTTACCCTCGATTCCACCAGGCTTGGTGGTGAACGGCGTTGGCCCGGTACCGTTGCCGCTCGAAAAAAAGAAAGCGCTGTCGCTCAAAAAGGTTGCCCGCCAAGCTCCTTACGGCAAGGGAACTCGCACGCTCGTTGACACGGAAGTCCGGCGCGTCTGGGAAATCGATGCCGACCAAGTGAACCTCACGAATCCGGAATGGGGGGCGGCCGTAAGTCAGGCGGTCGAAACAACGCAAGAGGCGCTCGGACTCCAGAATCGGAAGCTCCGGGCCCAACTCTACAAAGCACTGTTATACGAAACTGGAAGTTTCTTCCTCTCCCATCGGGATGGCGAGAAACTCGATCGCATGGTCGCGACGCTGGTGATCACGCTCCCCTCCAAGCATGGCGGGGGACAGCTCGCCGTTGGGCACGAGGGGCGAGAATGCGTTGTCGACTTCAGCAAGAAAAGTGAATTCTCGACGCAATTCGCGGCTTTTTACGCCGATTGCGCGCACGAGATCCGACCCGTGACAAGTGGATTTCGCCTCGCGCTGATCTACAACTTGACGCTGGAAAAATCGAAACAGCCCATTACCGCTCCGACTAGCTCCCAACACATTAAGGCGATATCCAAGCAGCTCTGCGCATGGAGCAGACAATTTCCCGTCTTGCGCGATGAAAGCACCGCAAGTTCCCCCAAGAAGATCGCGGTTCTCCTCGAACACCAGTACACGCAGTCCGGTTTGACCATCGACGCGCTCAAGGGCATCGACCGGGCCCGGGCCAACGTCTTGTTTGCCGCCGCGGAAGAAGGAAATTGCGACGCTAGCTTGGCGCTGGTCACGCATTGGATGCACGGGTCCGCAGAACCCTCAGGGATCCATCACGGCTATGGCCGCCGATGGGAGTACGCACCTCGTGACGATGATGCGAGCGACCATGACATGGGGGAAGTGTACGAGAGTAGTTTGACGGCGGCGTGCTTTAGCGACGCTGAGGGCAAGCGTTTGGCCTATGGCACGATTCCCCTGGATGAAAAGGAAGTCGTTTCTCGGTATCCCATGACGGAAGCACTGCCGGACGAGGAGGATTTCGAAGGATACACCGGGAATGCCGGCATGACCCTCGACCGCTGGTATCATCGGGCAGCGGTCCTAATTTGGCCAAAGGAATTGCGGTTCGACGTGCTCTGCGGGGCGGGTGTCGAAGCCGCGACCGGTGGACTGGAAAACTCCGTCAAGAAATGGAAACGGGCAAAAAAGGTCCAACGCGCGAACCTCAAACAATATTGCCGAGAGTTCGCGCGACGCATCCTCGCAATTTGGCCCGAACGAAATCATCTCGGCGACCATTCCACGCGATACGCTTATCAAAACTACCTGGCCAGACGGAGCGATGAGAAGCCATCGCGTCCGCTCCTCGATGT
Source organism: Planctomycetota bacterium (assembly GCA_046350335.1). Classification (GTDB taxonomy): domain Bacteria; phylum Planctomycetota; class Planctomycetia; order Kolteriales; family Kolteriaceae; genus JAXMAQ01. The sequence continues at coordinate 18,506 of JAXMAQ010000026.1, read as the reverse complement.
GATCGCGGAACTTGACGACCCTTTCCTCGTCACGGAATGGCTCCGACATGTTTTGATGAAAGATGTCGCAGTGGATCCCGGTTCGACACTCGGAGATGTTTGCGAACGCCATGGCTGGAGCACGTTTAAGGGCGAACTGACCGAATTATTCAACAACACGACGAACGAAACGATGGAGCGCCATGCTCGATTGCTCGTGGACTGGTGCTTGCGAAACGACAGTCTGGAGGAACGAAAGTCTCTTTGTGTGTCGCTCGCGGACCGGATGCTATCGGCATTGGAGCGTTGGGTTCCGGTCACCAGTGATTGGCGCGCGAAACAAGTTAATTGCTCGGATCTACTGTCTTTATTCACACAGTCCTTGATCGTTTTGCATGAGGGCCGGCTGCTGGAACGATTCGTGAGTCACGTTCTCGATCGTTCTGACATTTTTGACCTATCGACGGTTCAAGTTCCAGCGGCTTTCTCCGCTTGGAAAAGTGGCTGAAACGCAAGGTCAAACAACCATCACCCGCCATGCATCGTTGGCTCAATTCCTTGGCGAAGGATCTCGAAAAGCGTAAAGCCAATCCTCCCATCAACCGCGCGGACTGGCGCCGCGAATCGACGATTGAATGCCAATGCGCGGATTGCAAGCAACTCAGTTCATTCCTCGAAAACGCATATTTGGAGTCGCTAAGGTGGCCGCTCTCGAAGGAACGACGAAGGCACCTACACTGCACCATCGATTCTTTGAAGCTCGACACCACCCACGTGACGGAGCGAAAAGGGAGTCCATTCACGCTGGTCCTTACCAAGACAAAGGGGTCTTATGAACGAGCCCTCAAGACACACCAACAAGACGTTAAACTTTTGGCAAAAATTCAAGGATTGCTGGATTGGCACGCGAGCTTGACGTCGAAATCCGCCGCTTCAAAAAAGAAAAGTTCCAAGAAAACTGGGAATCGAAGCGCTCGCAGTCCCTGAGGACGAAGAGCGGGCGTATTGAGTTTCAGGGACGAGGGGGGATGGCAAACGTCTCTTGCTCGAATGCAATACGCGGAATAGCATGGGGAGGGTATCTCACGAAGGGCATGATGGCATGCACCGCTTGGTCCTAATGCTGACGATTCTCGGAATGCTTTTGCAGCACGTGGCTTGCTGCTGCGCGGTTGAGAGAAACCGGTCACGGGGAACGGTTCGGCCGCGGGAATGCCACGACCATTGCGGCTCCCATAGCGATTCCTCCGAGAATGAATCCAACGGGCCCGTTCCTGATTCTATTGCCGCTCAGAAAAGCAATGTCGGGGCCCGATGCCGGTTCATGGATGCCGCGAATAGCGGCTGGCGCCAAGTCCCTTCAAGCGACCGGGCCGGGGAATACGCCAATTCTTGTCGGGAGCTCCCCTTGGAGGACGACCACGCGCATCATTTTTGCGTAGGGACGCACGTCTTTTTCCTGGAAACGTCGCCGAAGTTCGAGGTCCACGACCCTTGGTGCGTTTTCCCCGTTGGCATGGGAACCCATCTCTTTTCCTTCCTCCCCCGCGAGGCCCGTCACGTTCAAGCCTTTCGCGATTCCGTTGCCCCACTTCCCACGCTGCCGGTGCGCGCGGAGTTGCAGAGCTATCTGATCTGATCCACTCTCCCGTCCGTCGTTTGGGACAAGGAAGGCCGAGCCGTTCGCTGGAGCCAAGCCCCGTTCCATGGCGTAGCGCCATGTAATCAGCAGTTCCCGTCGGCAAATGGAACCGCCTTGGATCCCATGCGGCACGCCCTCCTTGGAATGCGGATTGATTAACGAAAGAAGTCGGAGCGGCCTTGTGAACAGTCTTATTCGTTTCGCCTTGAACCATCGCTTGCTGGTCGTTTGCCTGGCGCTGGTAACCCTGGGCTATGGCGGCATGAACCTGGCGACCTTGCCGATCGATATTTTTCCGAACTTGACCCGGCCACGCGTCACGGTCATGACCGAGGCCCTGGGCCTGTCGCCCGAGGAAGTCGAAACCTTGATCACCTTTCCGTTGGAAACGTCGCTCAATGGGGCGACCGGCGTGGAGACCGTTCGCAGCGCGTCGGGAATCGGGTTGTCGGTCATCTACGTGGAGTTCAGTTGGGACACGGACATCTACGTTGCCCGGCAAGTCGTTCAGGAACGAATCGCCTTGGCGTCGAGCCAGTTGCCCGCGGGCGTTAAACCACAAATGGCGCCCATTAGTTCCATCATGGGGCAGGTTCTCATGGTCGGCATGTGGAGCGAAGGGGGCAAAACCCCGCCGATGGAGGTTCGAACGCTCGCTGACTGGGTCGTGCGCCAACGACTGTTGACGATACCTGGAGTGGCTCAAGTGATCACCATGGGGGGAGGTCGCAAACAGTTCCATGTCCTGGTTAATCCACAACAACTACTCTCCTACGGCGTGACTCTGGCCGAGGTTGAGCAGGCGTTGAGGGAAAGCAACGAGAACGCGACCGGCGGGTATCTGGATCAAGGATCGATGGAGTACCTGGTGCGCAGTCTCGGACGCGCCCAAAACGTGGATGAAATCGGCGAGACGGTAGTGAAGAACACGCCGAGCCGTTCCGTGCTGCTTCGAGACGTTGCTCGCGTGGTGGAAGCTCCCCAGATCAAACGTGGCGATTCCTCGGTGAACGGCCAGCCCGCGGTCGTGTTAACGATCACCAAACAGCCGACTGCCGATACCCGCTTGCTGACGGAACGGGTGACGGCGGCCCTCAAGGAACTGAAAGGGTCGTTGCCGCCGGACATTCGCCTGGACGAAGAGCTTTATCAACAGCGAACGTTCATCGATCGAGGCATTCACAACGTGGTCGAAGCACTTCGCGACGGCGTTATACTGGTAACGATCGTTCTGTTTCTTTTCCTCATGAACATTCGCACGACGTTCATAACCCTGACCGCGATTCCCTTGTCCATCGTCATCGCCGGCCTGGTCTTTCGATGGTTCAACCTATCGATCAACGTCATGACGCTTGGCGGCCTTGCTGTCGCCATGGGAGAGTTAGTCGACGACGCGATCGTCGATATCGAAAATATCCATCGGCGACTGAAGGAGAACGCGCACCTGCCGGAGCCGAAGCCGCCGTTGACCGTCATTTACAACGCGAGCGTCGAGATCCGAAGCGCGATTGTGTATGGCACCATGCTGGTCATTCTCGTCTACGTTCCCCTCTTTGCCCTCTCGGGGATCGAGGGACGGCTGTTCGCTCCGCTTGGCGTCGCGTACATCGTCTCGATCTTGGCGTCGTTGCTCGTTTCCCTGACCGTCACTCCCGTGCTGGGTTCTCTGTTGCTGGTCAACTCGAAGGGCGCCAAGGAGGAAAAGGACAGCCCGCTTTTGCGGTTACTGAAGCGTATGGCGTCTCCGATCATTCGCTGGAGCATGAATCCGCTGGGCCTCACGGTCACGATGCTGATCGTCACGAGCGGTGTGGTGGGAAGCGTCGTTCTCGTGACGCGATTGGGGACGGACTTTTTACCCCCCTTCGACGAGGGGAACGCGCAAGTGAATGTATTGCTCCCTCCCGGCACGTCCCTGGTAACGTCCAATCAAGTCTCCGCTATGGTCGACGCTCGTTTCCAAAAGCATCAGGTCAGCGCGCAGGCTCCGAAGGCGCCGATTAAGAGTTTTGTCCGTCGGAGCGGCCGCGCGGAGATGGACGAGCACGCCGAAGGAGTCAACGTCACCGAGTACGTCGTGAGTTTCAACCCCGAAAGCGGACTGAACCGGCAGCAGGCGATAGAACTGCTCGAAGATGAATTGGCTGGCATTCCTGGAGTCGTCTACGCCGTCGAACAGCCGCTGGCGCACCTCATGAGCCACATGCTTTCCGGCGTGAACGCGGCCATCGCGATCAAGGTGTTCGGCGACGATCTCGACGTGTTGCGACAAAAGGCCAATGAAATCAAATCGGCAATCGAGTCCGTTCCCGGCATCGCTCCCCCCATCGTCGAACCTCAGCAAATCATTCCTCAACTGAGAATCGAACTCGACCGAAGCAAGCTAGCGCTCTACGGGATCACCCCGAATTACGTGAATGAATTTGTCGCGACGTCACTCAATGGCGAGGTGGTTTCCACCGTACTGGAAGGCCAAAGGACTTTTGATCTGCTCGTGCGACTGGATGAACCCTACCGTTCGGATCTCGCGAATCTGCAGCGACTTTCGATTGACCTTCCGAACGGTGGGAGAATCCCCTTGGGAGCCGTCGCCAAGGTATATGAGGCGGGCGGGCCCAACACGATCAACCGGGAGAACGTTCGTCGACGAATCGCCATCGCGACGAAACCGGTCGGCAGGGACCTGGGAAGCGCGGTCGCCGCCATCCGCGAGGCCATCGCCGAGAAAGTGAAACTACCCGAGGGATATTTCGTGGAATATGGCGGTCAGTTCCAAGCCCAGGAGGAAGCGACCGAGCGCATCACCCTGCTCAGCCTGATGTCCCTCGCCGGGGTATTTCTCGTGCTCTATACCCTTTACCCATCGGCCCGAATCGTGCTGCAGATCATGTTGGCTCTGCCTACTGCCTTCATTGGCGGCGCGGTTGCTCTTTGGCTCACGGGACAAACCTTGACCGTCGCGAGCATGGTGGGCTTCATTTCGCTCGGCGGAATCGCCGCGAGAAACGGCATTCTTTTGGTATCACATTACTTCCATTTGATGCGGGAGGAAGGTGAAGGATTCACGACGGCGATGGTATTGCGCGGCAGTTTGGAGAGACTGTCACCCGTTCTCATGACGGCATTGACCGCCGGCTTGGGACTGGTGCCTCTCGTGGTGGGAGGCCAGCAGCCGGGCAAGGAAGTGCTCTACCCGGTGGCCACCGTGATCTTGGGCGGCCTGCTCAAGTCGACCATTTGTGAATACGTCGTGCATCCCGGTGTATTTTGGTGGCTCAGCGGCAAGGATGCCGAGCGAATCGCCAAATTGCCCCACGATTGATCCGTGAATTAGGAAGGCCCGCCAGCCGAACATTGATCCATGACTCCACCATGTCCACTTCCCGTGGCGGATGGGCGGGAGTTCAATGACTAAAATCACTCGCTTGCCGACGATTCCTAGGCTTCTTTGGACCTCGAGCCAATCATGGCCCTTTTACCAACGCCGTCAATTCGAGCCGGAATGCGGATACGCCGTGGACGCTTCTTCTCGTTCAATCCTTTGATTTCCATTGCGATCAAGTTGTAGAAACCTATCCAAGGTTCCCACGTATTCGCGAAACGACACCTCACCGTCACGATTGCGGTCCATTCCTTCAAACCAAGAGGGAGAATCGTGGTGCAAGTCATTCAATGGCGCCGTGGGATGACCAATGCTTACCGTTCCGACAACGTACCGAGGTAGATTTTCACGGCTCAGAATCCCCATGGCCGAAAAGCAATTGTGCTCCTTCAATACCGCGTGAGCCCCTTCCAACTCACGAGCGGATAACCGATCGTCACGATCGACATCCAGCATATCGAAGAGCGAATATCCACCATCGATCAAAGAGAGAAGAACATGCGCCCTCGCCATTCGAGCTTGCAGATCGAGCCACGTCCCCAACTCCCCCTTCTCGAGCAATCCATTGCCGTTTCGATCCGAGATAGTCAAAAGTTCCTGAAGTTGGCCCAACGAAACCTTCTCGGCAAGTTCCCGGTCATCAATGGTCTCGTTTCCATCTCGATCCGCAGTTTTGAAGTCCGCGTGCAACCGCTCACGCGCGCCCCGCGCCATTTCCACAAGCATTCCGTCCGCGGCGCGAAGGTGGATTTGGACGTCGCCCAGGCGCGGCATTCCCGTTTGTTCGACCTTTTCTCCTCGACCAGGCGCAGCGGTCCTTTGGAGGACGCGTTGACCGGCCGATCGGCGGCCAAGATTCACTCGCCAATGAAAGACACGGTTCGGTTCCAAGGCATGGATGGCCATCGCCAAGGCAGCGTCAGAAACCATCGACAAGTCCGCTTCCCCCCGATTACCCGGGCCCGAATCACTTCGATCCTCCTTTTCAACGGCATGCATTCCAGAATCGGCATCAGACTTAAAACGGATGGGAGTTGAAACGACATGATTCGCCGCGGCCGCCGGCCAATCACGTCCGTCGCCGCCAAGCGCGCTTCCTTGCCCAAGTTCAGACGATTTCGGCCGGCGCAGCAATCGAACCAAAACCATCCAGCGCAAGTCGGTTGGCTGATTGCCTTCAACATTCAATGGCCGAATAAACGTGGCTCCCGGAGTGACCGATGATTGTCGCGTGGGCATAAGCTCGAGGACGTCTAACATTTCGTCGCCGCTGAAATCGAATCGTTTCAGCAGCATTCGCGCCGCGCGAATCTCCGGTTCACTGATATTTCCGTCTTCGTTGCCGTCCAAGTGACGCGCCATGATGGATGTAATTGTCGTGTCCCATGGCGATCGACCCCATCCGACGACGCCCGTCCCGATGGAATGGCGCCGATAAAAGTTGGCGAGATCCTTTCGAGAAATCGCTCCGCTCTTGAATTCCTTGGCCACCGTCGAAGAAGGCAAGCGCGTTCCAGCAACGAAATTCCCCCAGAGAATCTGTCGGATCGAGAACGGAGACGGAGCCAAGGTGATCTCGGTGGCATCCAAAACGCCGTTCCCATTTCGATCCAGGAAATCGAACAGGTCGTCAAAAATCTCGTCCCAGAGGAGGATGAACGACTTTCCATCAATCTGGACGTCGACATGAGCCAATACCGCTTGGTTGTCGCTTCGAATTCCGAACGAGAGGAATCGCCCATTCGACGGATCACTTACATCATCCATCTCGATACTTAGCTTCGCGTGAATCCCTTGGTCCGCGAAGGTTGGCGAACAGAGCGCAAGGACCGTGAAGACGCTGGCTAGCAAGGGAACGCGATCGAAGGAACAATCCATCAGAGCAATTCCTCCACGGGACGTGCCCCGGCCTCAACAAGTCGGATGGGTCGCCCCACATTGGAATCATTCCACTTGGTCGGATCGACTCCCATGACCTTGCAAATCGTCGCGAGAAGATCTTGAATGCGAATGGGTCGGTCTTTGACGGCGATTCCGTCCGAGGTCGTCGATCCAATCGTCTGCCCGCCTCGGATGCCGCCTCCCGCCAGGACCGCAGACCAGACGTTGGGCCAATGGTCACGGCCACGACTGGCATTGATTCTCGGAGTCCGCCCAAATTCACCCATGCACACAATCAACGTGGAATCCAGCATGGATCGATCATGGAGATCCTCGACGAGCGCGGACAATGCGGCGTCAAGCGTGCGTGAGAGCGGGATTATGTGTTCAAAGTTATTGCTGTGAGTATCCCACCCGCTCAGGGTGACTTCGACGCATGTCGTGCCCCTTTCAACCAATCTCCGCGCCAGCAAGCAACCTTCGCCAAAGGGTGTTCGACCATATCGTTCGTGGACCTTGCCATGCTCCAGCTTTAAGTCGAACGCCGACGCGGATTCCGGCAGCATTAAACGCGAGGCGTCCGCCAGCGTGCCCCAGTGTCCATCGTTGATGTACCCGCCCTTGGATTCGCGGGCGGGATTCTCCAATTGTTTCAGTAGTCCAAGTCGATGAGCGAATCTGGCGGCGTTGACCTCTTGCGGAAGTTCAAGATTCGCGACCCTCAATTCGTCGACGGAATCGCCGCTTCTGCCGACATACATGGGCATATACTTGGGTCCAAGATAGCCCGCGGCCGGCCTCAACGGCCCGATGTCGACGGGAAAGATGCTGACGAAGGGTGGTAACGCACGTTCCCCTTTTGATGTCTCGCGAACGATCACGGCACTCAACGTCGGATAGTGAATGTTTCCCTGAGGCGAATAGCCGGTCTTTGCGAAATGAATGGCTCGCTGATGATCTCCCTCCCTGCTCGTCATGGAGCGAACTAGGGCGAGATGGTTTACGTGCCGAGCCGTCCGCGGCAAATGTTCGCTTATCTCCATGCCGGCAACCGCCGTGGAAATCGAGGTCGAAGGACCGCCATGAGCGTGCCCTGGCTTTAAATCCCAAAGATCGATGGTCGCCGGTCCACCGTCTAGCCAGAGCAGGATCATTGATTTCTTCGCGTTGGAATTTGCCTGCGCGCATGCCGCCAATGCCCCAAGCCACCCGGACGAGGACCCCATCCCCGCGCCTAATGCCAATCGAAGTGCATCGCGTCGCGAATATAGACCTCGGCGCGCCATTGCGGATCCTTCTCGAATAAACTTCGTTCGTTGTGATTCAATGGTTTGTGCCGAACTCACTGGTATTGAGGAGTGCCCAGAACACGTCCGCAAGTTTCCGCTCGTCGTCCCCGACATAACCAGTGCAGGTCATTCGCTCACCCGCGTTAGGCATTCGTCCGAGGGCGGACAAAAACAACAGTTCGACCTTTTCAACGACGGTCACGCCCGTCGTTTTGGCGAGATTTGCTATCATCGGCCCGCGTTCCGGATGAACGACTTCCGAAACCAGTTCGCCGTTCATCATTTCCAAGGCTTGTAAGAGAGTTCGTTCCGTGGTGCCCGAGGCATTCGAGGGGAACGAAGTGGAAAAGCGCTGCCGCCGTCCCACCGCGTCGACCTCGCGTGACCTCACGATCGAATCCGGCGAGTATCCACCAGCCACCAACAAGCTGTCATAAAGTTGGTCCCCGTTAAGGTGCCGAACTCGCCAAGTGGCGAAATGGTCGTCGTTACGATTCTGCGACGGCTCTGCGATCGCAACCGCTGATGCCTGGTATGGGCGGCTATTCATCAATCCGCGTTCCAAGGTGCGAAGGTCATGGCCGCTTTCGACAAACAACTTTGCGAGGTCGTCTAGCAGTTGAAAGTGCTGATGGGAGGAAGCTTCCGACGTACCGTCGAGTTGGCACACCAACTCCACCGACATCAGCCGCCTCCAAGTCTGATTGACGATATGCCGAGAAAAGTACGGGTTGGCATCGGACACGATCCACCGCGCGAGCATCTGACGCGCGTCGATTTCGCTCACCTTCCCACGCCACTTTGCCTCACTGCCATCCAAAAATGTTGCCACGACCATTCGTTCCGAGCCGGAAATGGCGATCCGAAAAGGCGATTCATTTCGGGCGGCGGGAGTCTGGTTCGCGGGGATCACAAAAAACGCCGCCGTCTGCCAGAACTGCTCGCGGCGCAAGGTCGCGTGAGGATGATCATGGCATTTGGCTCACTCCAGACTGAGCCCCAAAAACGCCGACATACTTGCGCTCGCGAGGTTTTCAGGTTTGCGCTCACATGCATCAAGCATCACGGGGGGTACGGGAACCCGGCCGACCGGACCCACGTCGCTGGCAAGCTCTTTGGCGGTGAGGAAATCAAAGGCCATTTCTGCAAACGACGCGCCACGAAGGATTTCTTGTGCCAACCAGGCATCGGCAATCGATGCGTGATTGGCGAATCGCGACGACTCCAATTGCGGTAGCCAAAGCTTCCTCAAGAAAGTGCCCAATTGGCGCGCATGCTCGGGAGACCGAAGGAGCATTCCAATCCAGGCTCGCCGCTTGTCAACTTCGGCGTCGCGCAAAAACGCCTGACACTCCAAGGGCGTCGCGATGTGTCCAACCACGTCGAGGTGTAGGCGACGAAGAAAAGCGGCATCGTCGACACACGTCGCCGGCCGTACGCCAAGCCTAAGCCATAGATCCTGAAAATATTGATCGATGCGCGCCGACATTCTTTCGGCAATCGAAGGTTCCGCCGAAAGAACGCTTTCAGGGCCGATCGAAAAGCCCACGACGGATACGAGGCAAAAAACCAGAGCGATCAAACGAACCTCGCTTTCGAAAACTCTTGAGAGTGGGAAAGACCGCCGGAAACCTTTGAGGTCGGCGGCGGTTTTATTCGACTTCGATGGGCTCAAGGCTCGCTCCCCCTGCGCCTACATTGAATTTGACCACCGGTTTGTTCGGATCGCCAAACCGTCCGCTCCATCGATCGGGCCCTGTTTGGTCCGGCGTCCCTCCCAAGGGAGGCGGAGTGGGCCAATACATGGTAAGGGCGTACTCTCCCTCTTTAGCGCCGTCCCCCGGAAGAAATGTGCGAACCTCGAATCGTCCAAATTCATCCACGACGGCCGTGCTGATCGGCGATTTCGCATCAAGCAACTTTCCCTTTTTGTCGAGCGGATGTAGCACGACGATGGCACCGGTTGCGGGTAGTTTTCGATACTTGACTTGGCCGGTCACGGGAAAGAGTCGCGGAGGCTCGACAACCTTTCCCCCGCCGCAACCCGAGACCGAGGGAACGAGCACGAGAACGATCCATAAAGACCAAGAAGGCAGCGATGTTCCAGGAGTTTCTCGCGAACCACGCCAAATGGCCGGCAAACCACGGTCAGTGAGGCAAATGCCTTTCGCGGTGAATCGCCCGTTGTCGATGGTGGCGGGGACAATGGCGCCGTTGACCGGAGTCATTGCGTGCATCAATAATCTCCCTTTTCAATGACTTCGCCGTACGAAAAGCTCACAAGCGCGTAGACGATGTACTTATCCATTCCTTCCGCAAGAAAGTGCACGGATCCGTCCGCGAAAAGCGTATGAGCCCCCCCCGCGTGAAAAGCGTAGATGCCTCCGTTATTGGAACAATTGATGACGCATGGACCGTGATTTGTGGTGCCGTCGATGGAAAAGCTATGGACCGGAGTTGCCTCCCAGCCCGCCCATGCGCCCGAGAGCGCATGCTGCACGGTCAAGGATCCGACGTACTGCCGCTTGATCCACGCATCGGGACGAGCGGCGGATTCGCCAAGCAACGCGGTATTTGAGACGCCGTCGGTAATGTCCGTCAATTTGCGCAGCGTATTGGTGTATCCGTCCATCGCCCCGATGGTCCGATGCCAATCGAGCGTGGGACAAGCGACCGGGTCCCAGAATCGCCAAAAGCCGACATAGTCGCTTGGCCCGCCAGTCAAACTGCTGTCTTCAATCGTCGTCGCGAATCCCGGAATGAGGGTCACGCGCTGCTTATTGCGTGGAGTGGAGGGACAAACGAACATGCCAACGGTGTGATTGGCCGCCGTCTGATTTGCGACGTTGTAGTAGTCAAGATTCCAGTTGTACTGCGAATAGATCGCCGATTGTTCCAAGTAGGGCAGCAATTGAACTTCCCAACCGTGCTTGGGCGACGCTGATGACGAGTTATTGAACGCGAGGTATGGAAGTCCTCCTTTGCTGTCGTGGTGCATGTGGGCGGCAATGCCGATCTGTCTGAGATTGTTGGAACATTGCGTCTTGCGGGCCGTCTCTCGCGCCGCCTGAGTGGCCGGCAGCAACAAGGCCACCAGCACTCCGATGATGAACATGACCACTAACAGTTCAACGAGGGTAAAGCCACGACGATTCCTTCGGTGCATTCTCTCTCTCCTGAATCCTTGGAACAAATAAATTGGGCATGAACGGCAATGTCGTCCCGTCAAGGCCGCCTGCCCGGAAAAAATCATTTACATGGGACAACGATCATTCGCGACCGTTGAGCTTCAGCAAAGTGATGGCGTATTCCCCGGCCCGACTGCTAAGGGGGTCTTTGAGAAAATTGAGCCGAGACACGGCCTTGCCTTTTCGAACGGCAATCGTCAGCGACGGCGTTCGGTCCGACAGAACAATGACCGCGGTCAAGCGAGGTAACGGATGCGCGACAGACCATTCCATTGACACCCCGATGGACCACTGCGGGGAAGCGGGTGACGTACGGCGCGAATCTCGCGAATAGGTTGCTCAATACACCTCCCGTTCCTTCATCTTTCTCGCCCAGAGCACGTCCGCTTGTTTTCTGGTTTCGAGGGGATCGAATCGCCATTTATCGTCTGGTCCTCGGCGCCAGATTTGCGTCCACCTGATGACGCGTTTACGCATCCCGTAGATCTCGATTTCGACAAGCGCACAGCCCGCAGAGAGCCAACGAGCCGAGAGACTCATTCGCGGAACGCCGACATCCGAATCCGTTCCTTTTGCTTGCTCATACTCCACTTTGACCCAACGGAGAAACTCTTTGTCTTGCCCCTCCTCGACCCATTCCAGGGCGGCTGTCTCGTCACCATCGAGAAGCGTGAAGTTCAGCATTCCGGCAGCCTGCAAAAGCTTCTGGTCCGGAAGGTTCAAGAACCACCAACCGCAGGCAAACGCCAAGCCGCACGCTAACGCGGCCAACAACACCGCACGCCGATCGAATTTTCGCGGCAGCACCTTGCCGTCCACGGCCTTTGCCCACTTGTCATCCGGCGAATGGGACTCCGCTCGGACTTTGCGCCGCGGGAGGACGATCTCCAATTGGCAGGCATTGCATTGAAATTTTCGCGTTGGCAACACCTCCGAGGACTCGCGCACCTCTCCGCAACGTGGACAAACGATGCGAACCCGCGGCGAATCCAGATCCGATTGCACGCGGCCGTCTACTCCCAACCAAAACGAGGTGCCACACTTGCGACATTTAAACAAATGCGCGAGTCGTTCCAAAGCCACACGGCCGGTGGACGCACAACCGGGACATTCCAAGAGCAATTTCAATTCAATGCATGGCGTTGATACCTTCTCCTGGTCGTCCGATTCCGTTCGAACCCCGTCATCCTTCATGGAATAACCTCTCGGATTGAGGAAGCCGGCGGCGTCCAGGTCCATCGCGGCAGCGAAAGGTGGAAGGCAGATAACGTACCCAAGCGAAAAAATACTTCGATGACTCCAGAAGTCGTTGGAGTTAGGTGAGAAAGGCTCTATTGCGTTAAAGCGGCCGAACGTTCGAACGGACGCATTTCGGACAGATTTCGATCAGCATCGGCGACAAATTGTCCGATCACTCTTTGGCCCATGAATAGCAGCAAGCATTCGTCGAGGAGGCAAGGGAGCGATGTCTCGAAAAGAGTCTTCGATCGTCGGCGCCCATCGATCATTGTGGAGATAGTGGAGATTCGACCCAGAAAAGATCGTAGATGTGTTCACGGGCCCATGGGTAACTGATTTCGCCGTAACGGCCGATGGCCGAATCGCTGGTGATGAATCTGCCGCCAGCCGAAGATTCATCATCGACGTAGCCAACCAGGAGCCTGCTGTGATTCGATCCCGCACACACGGGCCAGCCCTCCGCTAGCGTCGTCTTGATCGCGACAAACTGTTCCTCCGTCAGACCGGAGTTCTTTGACCACCGTCGAATCCAGTGGACTTTCAGACCGAGATCGCGCACCGAGGCCGCCTGCATGACCGCTTTTGCGGAAGGCTCCAATGGCGTATACCGCTGCTGGTACGGCATCAGTTCCTCGCTGCAAATGCCGTGTTTCTCAAAGCCACGGAGAAGATCATGGAAGAATTGGCCACGATCCGCCGTCCGGTTACCGATCACTTGATTACACGCCCAATTGAGATATTCGACGCTTAGCGGCCGTCCCTCCCCCGCATGCTTGGAAACGGCATATTCCATCGCCCCAACGGTCACGAAGACGGAGCAGGTATTCCGCTTTCCCTGTCTCTTGGGGAACAGCTTCCACGCCTCCATCTCCGGGCGCAGATCCACGGATGATGGCAGGTCTTTTGTTGACGCGATCGCCGTCGCCTGAACTTCAGCCCGAGCCGCTGGAACATTCAACAACGAAACAACCATGGGGGCAACGACAAGAGTGACGAGTCGCCTCGCGTTCATCGATTCTTCCCTTTCTTGCCGGTGTCTGGCGATGACTTCACTTTTCTTTTTCGTTCCCCTTTCAACGGGACTTTCTTTGAAGCCGTTTTCGTGGATCGCTTCGATGTTCCGGACTTTGAAGCGGACTTCGCGCGTTTCGCTTTGTTGTCGCGATTTTGTTCCATCGCGCGTTCGTAGGCCTCGACATGCTGAGCCGCGGATATGCCTCTCAAGGCGTCAGCAAGGACGTCGAGAGCAAGATCGTCGACCCGCTTGAAGCGAATGCAACATTTGCCCATGTCAAGCCTCTTGCCCGCATTCGCCCAAGCCTCACAGAATCTTCGCTCCCGACTGGGGTCCATGTAGAGGCACATCAGATAAAGGCTCATGTAGTTTTTCTGGGACGCGAGGGAAAGGTAGGGCAAAGGCTGTCTGGGGTCGCAGTGGTAGCCGGCGGGAAAAACCGCGTGCGGCACGAAATAGCCGATCATGCCGTACTGCATCCCCTCTTCGAAACCTTCGCCCAGGTTCGCGAGAATCACCTTCCGCACAACCTCGAGGACGCTTCGTCGATCCTCAGGGAGAGTAGCGAGATATTCTTCCACCGTTTTACAGGAGCTACGCATGTTCAGGAGTCTAAAGGGAGCGGGCTTAAACATCAATGGGGTCCTTTACCGCTACGAAAGCCTCGGAACCCTCACCCTGCGAGCTTACGCGGAGTACCGCTGGCTCGCTGGGACCCTGGTTCCTCCGTTTTCTGCGCTCCACTGACCACTCATGCAAATGCGTTCGCTAGCCGGAATTAGGAAAGAAGGGAAAATTGTCCCCGAATGGGGGTTTACGGACAAAAGGGACTCGTAAGTGCGCGTAATTCTCGACCTATCGCGTCACGGCGTTTCCCTGCAACTCAGACGGCATCAGGAACTACGCATGAGCAACATCACTCCCTTTCGACTTGGGATATTCCACGCGTTGGTCGCGGTCGTCCTGGTTGGCACTTGGACGCGTTTTTGTTCCGCAAACAAAGACACGACAGTCACTTCCGCGACTCTCAAGGGCATGCGGCTACTCGACGTTCAAGGGGAACGGCACCAGCTCTTCGACACGGTCGGATGCAAAGCAACCGTACTCGTATTCCTCTCTCACGAGTGCCCCATATGCGCCCAGTATGTACCCGAGCTCCATCGACTTTTCGACCGTTGGTCGAAGGAACCCGTGGCTTTTTTTGGCGTGATCTCCGATCCCACCCTGTCCCGCGCGAAGGTGTTGGATTTCCAGAAATCTTATTCCGTCCGTTTCCCCGTGCTTTTCGATCCCACCTTCGAACTCGCGTCCCAGTTCGGTCCGACGCACGTGCCGGAAGCGTTCGTCATCGACGGCTCCGGTCACGTCGTCTATCGCGGCCGGATTGACGACCTTTATCCCGAAGCGGGCAAACGCCGTCCTTCCCCGACGACGTCGGACCTCGCGACAGCCGTGGATGCGATTCTCAAGGGAGAGCAGATCAAAGTTGCTCGTACGGAACCCGTAGGCTGCAAACTTCAGCGGACGAGTCCGAATGTAAAGGAAGGTTCTGTCACCTTCACGCGACATATTGCCTCCATCCTTTACGCGAACTGCACGGAATGCCATCGTCCCGGGGAAGTCGCGCCGTTCGCGCTCCTCAGTTATGACGACGCGGCGAAGCGGGCGGATTGGATCGCGGAAAACGTCGCCTCAGGCGCGATGCCGCCCTGGAAAGCCGCGGAAGACTTCGGACATTTCATCGCGGAACGGCGCCTCACCGAGAAACAGCGAGAACTCATCGTTGCCTGGGCGAAGGCCGGCGCCCCCAAAGGCGCGGATGAAGACATGCCAAGCGTCCCGGCGTTTGCCGATGGTTGGTCTCTGGGCGAACCAGATCTGGTGCTTGAAGCTCCGCATGTGGTCACGGTGAACGCCGAGGGGCCCGACGTCTTCCATCACTTTGTCGTTCCCTTGAATCTCCCCAAAGATAGGGATGTTGCAGCGGTCGAATTTCGGCCGGGCAATCCGCGGGTCGTTCACCATGCCGTCATCTTGCTCGACCCCGCACACATGGCGCGAGAACGGGATGCGAAGTCCCCGGAACCGGGCTACGTGACGAGCGGCGGAACCGGAATTCCCTTCGCGGGGATATTGAACGTCTGGGCGCCCGGAGTGACCGCGCGATACTTGCCCGAGGGCATTGCGGTGCGCCTTCCCAAGACGGCGGACGTCGTGTGCCAGCTCCACTTGCATCCGTCGGGTAAACCAGAACAGGACCGATCGCGAATCGGCATCTATTACTCCAAAACGCCGGCAACTCGGCACATCATGAACCGGCCGTTCGTCTTCGGCCCCATTCACATCGACATTCCCCCGGGCGAAAGCCAACACGAGGTTTCGGCTTCGATCAAGCTACCCACCGATCTGACGATGACTGCCGTGCTACCCCACATGCACATGATCGGCAAGGAAATCAAGGTCTGGGCAACTCTGCCCGATCAATCGGAAACGCCCCTAATTTGGATCAAGGACTGGAACTTCAATTGGCAAGATCAATACGTCTACCGTGAGCCGATTCATTTACCCAAGGGAAGCGTCGTCCACGTCTGGGGGCGGTACGACAACAGTCAAGACAATCCCTTCAATCCGCACCGTCCTCCCATTCGAATGATGTTTGGCGAGGAGACGGCGGATGAAATGTGTCTGGCGTTGTTCCAGGCCACGTCCGACAATCCCAAAGCGGCGGAAGCCATTCGGGCCAATGTAATGCTCAACATCTTTTCGCAGCTTCGCGAACCGAGTGTTTCTACGGAGTACCGTAAACTTCTGAGCGCAAAGGTTCGAGAACTCGCGGGCCCGGAACTGCGTGCGACCTTCACGGGTGGCTTGATCAAGGACTAGTCAACTCGTCTCTGCAGTAGGTCGGTATCGGCCGACGCCACGCCGCATCAAAACCAACACGGACCAGAGAACGCTCTTGGAGGTTCTCTGGTCCGCTTGGTTTATCTCAGGTTGGCTGGTAGTTTCACCAAAGTCGGTGGAAGCCGCTTCGCTTTGGCGCCCCGGCTCAGTGGTTCCGATCCGTAGAGTCAACGATCCGATGCAAGCTTCTTGTCCCCTTGCAGGTTAGCGCACTCGGAAGAACCAGTTGCCGTGCAACATGAACTCGAAGTCGTAGTCGTGGTTGTTCGAGAGTGGCAGACCGAGGCCGGCGGCGATCGTGAAGTTCCGATTGATATACGCCGTGCAGCCCATGGTCATGTTAAGCACGTCCCGGAAAACCAAACCAGTAAGCTGCGGTGGATCGTCGTTGTAACCGCCACGAAAAGGGTTATACAAGTGCAGTTCGAGCGTCGGCGCTAGTCCCGTCAAACCGGTCCGCGTGTAGTCCAAGGGAACGATCCAACGACCGACGCCGATGTCGGTGTGCAAGAGCAGCCGATTCTCGCGCAACATCACGTCGAATTGTTCATACCCCTGCAGGAACCAAAGGCCGTCGCCGAAATTCCACATGTAGCCAACGAATGGGGAAAACTGAACCGATTCGCCCGGCACCCCCGGCGGACGATCGGCGGTGGGAAACCCTGTTCCCAACCCCCAGGAAAGGAGTACGTTTGGCCGCTGGAGCATGACCCCTTTCATGATGAATTGCAAGTCGCCCCATTGACTCGAGCTCAGCGGGCTATCGGTGAAGAAATTGTGGCTGCTGAAGAGCTCCAAGGAAAACCGCTGATCGAAGAACGCGATTTCGCCACCTAGGCTGTTACGATGATCGTCCATCGAACTGTCGTAGATGCCGTTGAAGTAATTATAACTTGCCCAGAGACGGTTCTGCGGCCGAGGGCTTCGATTGTCCGCGGCCTTGAAGCTTATTTGTGACTTGTAGATGGCGGCAACTTCGGGCGATCGAATGACATTTTGATCGGGCCCCGGAGGAGGACCGACGTAGAATATGCCAAGGAAGTCACCGAGCATGTTCGGCGCCAAAGGAGCGGCGCGTTGAATGGTCTCCAGATCAAAGAGCGTTTGGTCGTCCAATCCCACGCCGGAATAACCACCCTCCCCCGCATAGTCCGATGCCATTTGATAACTGCCGTCAGTCGTACTGACGGACGGAGACGCGGGGGGTGCGTCCGGTTCTCGGGGCACTTCGACATTCGGCATCGGTTCGATCTTGGGGTCTGGTACCGCATCTTCGGGAACCAAGTCGAGCTTTCGCGGTGGAGCCGAAGGAGCCGCAGGTGCTGATGGTGCCGGTGCAGCTTGGGCCGGCGGTGATGGGACAGGCTGGGTCGGCGTCAACGGCACAAGTTCGTTTTCCTCGGACTCGCTGTAACGGGTCCGCGTGAATTCGCTGACAGGAGAACGAGTCGGCGCACTTCTGGTCGACGCCGCGGTCGCCGGCTTTTTCCCCTCGGACGGAACGGCTTGCGTCGCGGGCTTCTCGTCTCGCGACTCTTTCTTCGAGGTGCGCGACCAACCTTCGTCTTCCCGAATCGGTGCCGCCAGCGCTGTGGCGCCCGTGGCGAAGATCATCGACGCAACGAGTGCCCGCGCGCTTCGAGACCATGGGCAGGTTCGCAACGGTTGTATCATGGCCGACTTCCGTTTTCCTGTTCTCGTGTCCATCCCAAGCCTCTCGGTGCACTACACCGTCGCAGGCATCGCAAGCCGAGAGACCGCGTCGTACCGCTCCCGGTGGGAACGGCTTCGTTTTACCGCTCAGAAAGGCAATGTCGGGGAACGGCGCGCTTCGCACCGAGACCCACCAAGCAAACGGGCCGGGAATTACGGCACTGCTTTTCTGATCCTCAACACTCCGTCAATCGACCGTTTGGAGACGGGAGAATTAGAAATATTGGTAAATTCCGTAGGACTGGTTTGACCGGCAAGTACGGTATTTCCGGAA
>JAXMAQ010000025.1:0-91281 GCA_046350335.1 Planctomycetota bacterium | reverse complement strand
GGGTGAGATCTCCAATCGAACCCTGTCTCCCGGAACGATCCGGATGAAGTTCTTTCGAAGCTTTCCTGCCAGGTGAGCCGTCACCTGATGACCATTTTCCAGCTTGACGCGGAACGAGGTATTCGCCAGTGCCTGCTGCACGATTCCTTCAACCTGAATTGCTTCTTCTGTCTCTTTCGACATAAACCCTCCCAGCGTGACCAACCCCTCCGACCCGCCTATTGAAGGGGACGCCTGTCCCGGCGGCTACCGCGTCTCTGGAATTGAACGTCGTTGTCTACGTCCGAAAAGTCCGAAGAAGTGACGTTCCGTGGCTTTCCGACCGCGACAATCAAGACCTATAGTTCAATAGTGACCTATTAACCCCACGCGCTAGTCCTTTATTTCTATGAACTTGGGGGGAGTCCGACCATTCGCGCCCGCGAGGAGGGCCATTCCCTTGCTTTCCCGAGGAACACCCGGCAACATGTGGTCATGAATTACATCGACGCGCATTCCCATATCTGGACCAAGGACGTTGACCACTATCCTCTCGCCAAAGGGCAAAAACCTGATCCCGTGGATCCGGACTTTAGTGCCCAAAAACTGCTGTCCCTCTGTACCCCGGAAGGCGTGTCGCGCGTCGTGCTCATCCAATCCGCGGAGTATGGCTTCGACAATCGTTACATGATCGACATGATCAAGCTCTATCCGGGGAAATTCGGCGGCGTTGCCGTCCTCGACATGACCAAGCCGGTGGGGGAAATCATGCTCGAGATGAAGAAACAGGGGGTTCGCGGATTTCGGATTTACGGCTGGAAACTTCCCGAGGGATCCGCGCGCTGGCTGGGAAGCGAGCCCTTTCAAGAAATGTTCTCGGTCTGTTCGACGTCGGGCCAATCGGTCTGCGGCCTTATCGATCCCTCCGCCATTCCCGATTTAGACGCGACCTGCGCAAAGTATCCCCGCGCCTCCGTGGTCGTGGATCACATGGCCAGGATTGGAGTCGATGGCGAGATTCGGCAAAAGGACGTCGACCTGCTTTGCACGCTCGCCCGCCATCCGAACGTCAAAGTAAAGATCTCCGCGTTCTACGCCTTGGGCAAGAAGGCGCCTCCCTACCTCGATCTCTTGCCGATGATCCGCCAATTGTACGGAGCTTTCGGCAGCCGACGTCTCATGTGGGCGAGTGACTGTCCCTATCAAACACAGACCCATACTTACGCCGACAGCATTTCCCTCGTCCGCGACCGTTGTGACTTTCTCGTCGCCAACGACAAGGATTGGTTGCTCGGCAAGACGGCGGAACAAGTCTTCTTTTGATTCGTGAGTGCTCCGCTCCGCCATTGCATTCCCCAAAAAATCAAGATGCTCGCCGAGTCGATGAGCGCGGACTGCTTGCGGTCATCGAGCAATGGCGTTTTCTGGCCAGGTCACTTCGAGAGCCTTGGCGCTAGCTGCGGCTTTCATGAATGGGCACCAGGCCACGACATTACTTTTCTACGCGGTGGCCATCCTCTCCCAAGCGAGCGGCGCGCGATTCCGATTGGACAAACCGGCGAGCCGTCCTACACCAGCAGTTGGCGATCTTCCGTCGCTTCGTGTCGTTCGAGGATCGGTTGATGAATGGAACCATGGTATTGCTCGATGCCGGCGGGTACGTCGCCCTGCTGCTTTGGGGCATGCACATGGTGCAGAGCGGCGTCAGCCGCGCTTATGGCGCCGACCTTAGGCGGCTGCTTGGATCGGCACTCAAGCTGTCGAATGCGCGCGTTTCTCGCGGGGCTTGGGGTCACCACCATTCTGCAAGCAGCACCGCCGTCGCGCTGATTGCCTCCTCCTTCGCCGCCAGTGGAGTGGTGGACCTCGTTCCAGCTTTTGCCATCATGCTTGGGGCGCCAACGTCGGCACCACCCTCATCGTTCAGGCACTTTCCTTCGACGTCAGCTGGATCGCCTCCATTCTCTTTCTCGTCGGATTACTCGCATTCAACAAGGCGGATCGAACGCGGGCGCGACCTGGGTCGAGTCGCCATCGGCTTGGGCCTAATGCTTCATTCCCTGAACCTGCTGATCGATACCATCCAGCCGCTCGAAAGCTCCCCTACCGTTAAAGTGCTGTTTCAAACCATCACCATGGAGCCCACCGTAGGAGTCTTGGTCTCGGCCGCGATCACCTGGGTATCTCATTCCAGCGTCGCAATCGTGCTCCTGGTCATGTCGTTCGTTCAGGCCAACGTGATCCGTCCCGAGCAGGCGCTCGTTCTGGTCCTTGGCGCCAATTTGGGAAGTGCCATCAATCCGGTATTCGAAGGAGTGAAAGGGGACAATCCAGCGAATCGACGATTGCCGGTCGGAAACCTGGTCAACCGCGCGGTTGGCTGCCTGTTGTTTCTCCCCCTGCTCCCCTACATGGCCGGTTTTCTTGCCCGCCTCGACTCCGATCCGACGAGAGAAGTAGCGAATTTCCACACGCTGTTCAACGTCGTGATGGCCACGCTTTTCATCTTTCCCCTCCGATCGTTCGTCCGGCTGATCTCTTGGCTCCTCCCCGACCGCGCGAAAGCGACCGAGCCTGGAACTCCGCAGTATCTCGACGACGCGGCGCTCGATACTCCCTATGTTGCACTCGCCAATGCCGCGCGCGAGGCGCTCCGAATGGCGGACGTGGTCGAACAGATGCTGCGAAATTTGATCGACGTATTCGCCAACAATGATCGCAAACTCATCACCGCCACCGCACGGATGGACGACACTCTCGACAAGCTGCACGACGCGATCAAGCTCTACCTGTCCAAGATCAGTCCGGAAACGTTGAACGAAGAGACCAGCAGACGCTATTCGGATATTCTGACGTTCACCATCAATCTCGAACACATCGGCGACATCATCGACAAAAATCTGCTCGAACTGGCCGCCAAGAAGATCAAGCATCGCTTGAACTTCTCGGTCGAGGGGCGCGCGGACATTCGCCTGATGCTCACTCGGCTATTGGACAACCTTCGGCTCGCACTCGCCGTCTTCATGACGTCGGATGCCGCCGCCGCCCGCAGGCTCATCAGCGAAAAGGAAACCTTCAGGGACATGGAACGAGCCGCCACCGAAAGTCATTTCGAGAGGCTCCGGGAAGGTCGATTAGAAAGCATCGAAACGAGCGCTCTGCACATCGACATTCTCCGCGACGCCAAGCGGATCAATTCCCACATCACGGCCACCGCCTACCCCATACTCGACCAGGCGGGGGTCCTGCGTCGCAGCCGGCTCCGGGACGAACCGCATAACTGAATATCCGATGAGTATTGCCGGGACGACCATATCCGGTCGCTTGGCGACCCTTGGCGCCCGCCACTATTCGCGGCGTCCATGAATCGGCGCCGGGCTCCGACATTGCTATTCCGCGCGGCAAAAAGAGACGCCTCCGCCCCTTGTCAGGGGAGAGGCGTGTCTTGGTTGTTGTCCAGTCTGGAACGGGCCGGTTATTGCTGCGCCGGAGGCTGCTCCAACCGGATCAGGGTCATCTGGTGTGGCCCTTGATCCGTGTGCACCAATAGCGGCGTTTGATCCTTGGTGAGGTTCGCCACACCAGCCTCATAGACAGGCATCTTGTCTCCATCGATGGTCCACGCGGCTTTCTGCGTCGACTTATCGACCGAACCCGAGATAGGGAGCATCTGGTTGCTCTGCTTGTTGTAGTAGTTCCCGCGAATCACTCCCTGCGGATTGACGGCGATCTGGAAGCTGTCGTCGGAGGTGGTCGCATCCCCCTCGACGATCGCAAAAACGCCCATGGGTAGCCATTGTGAGTTCGGGTCGGGATCCTGGGCACCCGCGGACGCCACCTGGCTGGCCTGATCGGTGTACTCCTGGGTCGAGCCCGCGGAATCACCGTTGACGTAGACCGTGTTCCCCTGCGTGACGACATTTCCGCCGTAATCATATGCCGCAGGCGCAGCCGCCAATCCCAACATGGCCGCGGTCGCGCCATAGCCGGGATTCATGTAGAGGTTGCCGTTGTTGACGTTAACCGGTCGCCAAGCGTTGGGATAATTGCCAATCCCCGCGGCATCGTAGCGCGGAAAGTCATAGGCGCCCGCGCGAAAAGCATCTCCGCGCGCGTCCAAGGCGGCTGCCGGCTCATGATACGTGCCATACGGTCGTGCGGCGGAATAGGCTCCGGGAAGTCCTGCAGCACCGGCACCCGCGCCAGGGCGAAATCCGATACCGCTGTCAGGGCCGCCGACGCCCGGCGCGCCAGCACCCGCTCCCGGTCGAAAGCCAATGCCACTATCGGGTCCACCTACTCCGGGCCGACCAGCGCCGGCGCCTGGCCGAAAACCGATGCCACTGTCGGGGCCACCCACTCCAGGCCTGCCCGCTCCCGCGCCAGGACGGAATCCGACGCCGCTCTCCGGTCCGCCGACGCCCGGTCGTCCAGCACCGGCGCCCGGCCGGGCTCCCACACCGCTTTCGGGGCCCCCCATTCCTGGCCGACCACCACCTTCGCCAGCTCGAAAGCTCATGCCGCTACCGCCCGGTCGCGACCCGCCGCCGTATGGCCCCGCGGAGCCCATGCCTCCGCCCGCCCCGCGACTGGATTCATTCCCACCCGAGCCACCTCGGGAGATTCCGCCGCCGAATCCGCCTCCCGCGCCGCCGGGACTCCCGCGGAATCCGCCGCCTCCCCCTTCGGAGCCACGGAACGATCCGCCACCGCCACCCCCTCCTCGTGAACCGGCGCTCGCACGGCCACCCCGTTGCGCGTGGGCCTGAGGCTCTGGGACAACGAGAAGTAACACCACAAGTCCAGCAAACATGTTCTTTAACTTCATGACCCAACTCTCCCGTGCACTTTTTCCGATTGTTCGATGTTCAAGGGCTCGATGCCGAGCCGATTCTTTTTAAGGCTGAGCTTTGGCAGATACGCGCGCGACTTTCACCGGAGCCAGATCCGGCAGTTGCTCCTCCCCGAGCATGCGATGGATCGACTGAAACGTGAAGGTGTTGTTGTTGATGCGACGCAAGATGTTGGTTTCGGTGAGTGCGCGGCCGTCGGGTAAGTTTCCGACCGCGTCAAGAACCCAATGATCGCCATCCTGCTCCCAGTGCGCCTCGGCAACGCCGCCATTGGCTTCGAAGGTCCAGGTACGCAAGGAATCGGTCGCGGGATCGACGCCTATTACTTGATTGCCGCTTAAGGTGAGCTCTTTT
Organism: Planctomycetota bacterium; assembly: GCA_046350335.1. Lineage (GTDB taxonomy): Bacteria > Planctomycetota > Planctomycetia > Kolteriales > Kolteriaceae > JAXMAQ01. Next base: position 86,095 of record JAXMAQ010000025.1, on the reverse strand, counting down.
TCCTTGATCGTGAAATGAACAAGGATGAACTTCCGATTCGGCGCCCAGGTGTATTTCGCGAGAATCTCCGCGCCGGAAGCATCCACGGACTTCCAATCGCCGATCAACCACTCGAGATCTGCGACGGTGGAGCGTTCCACCATCGACGATTCCTGTAGCCGCGCCAGCAGCCATTTGCCATCCTCGCGCGTGAAGAGCGCGCTATAACGAGCGGCCGTCGGCGCGACCGAGGATCCCCGTCGCACCCGTACGATTCCCTCTTCGATGGCGGCGTCACGCGAAAGGAAACGGAGGGACTCCGGCTGCGTTTCCCCTTCTATTTCTGGCGTCTTGGAGAAAAACTCGGTGAAGGCTCGTTCCAATGCCGCGCGGCCGTGCACGACGACCGCCTGTTCGTTCTCGTACTCGCCGTCGGCCGTCCAAAGTGATGCCAACCCTTTGGCATCGCGAGTCTTGAATGACTTCACGAACTGCGTCATCGCCGCGCGAACCGAAGCCCGGTCCCCCGCGCGAGGATCCGCTTCTTTGGTTTCCACTTTCGGCGCTAAGTTCGTTTCTCCCGCCCGAGCCGTGGATTGCATTAACTCACGGCATGGGACCGCGACCGCCAAGATTCCGCAAAAAAGACTTATGGATCGAAAAGAATGCAAAAACGCCATGCTCTGAATCTCCCGCATGCAACACACAATTGACGACACCCGTACCGGGTCCGACTGAATTCCCCTCTTGCGGCGCGATTGGGAGTTCTGACCCTATTCGGTCTGGAATGGATGTCGGAGACACGTCAATCATTGATATCAGCCTCGGTCCCCGGTTTCGAGAAGATTTAACTCCGGTTGGTTGAGAACCATTCCCTCAAAACTTTGGTGGTGACCATCGACCAAGGTACCCGCCGTGCGTAAGCCGATCTCCCACAAACCATTCGACCGGCATGGGTTGTTGTTGATAGGATGCGGATTCGGACTCTTGGCCTCACAGGAATGGAATTCCAACAACCATCTTCGCGATGGTCCTAATCCTGAAGAATTTCACGGTCCGGCGGAGCCTCTGAACCATGTCCGTTCGTTGCTGCAATCTCAGGGACGATCTGTTGCTGCCGACCGTATTGTTCGCGGCATTGGGGGGGATGACTTGGGCGGTGAGAGGCTGCGCAGGTTTCGGGGGCTCGGCGGGCTGCATCTTCGCCGGCGTCACTTGGGGAACGGCATGGTGGTACCTCAGCCGCGATCGCGCGGACCGGCCACCACGCCGCTACCGTTCCAGTTGGACAATTCTCCGCTCGCGATCGGTATCGGGTTCTCCGGAGCACGCGGATGGATGCAATGGGCGAGCTTTTCGAGGGTAAACTGTACACGAACTACGCTGCGGGCCAATTCGTGCCTATCGATCGCAGCTACGGCTATTTGTGGCTGTTCCTCGCGGGGATGCCTTGGGCAGGAATCGGATCCTGTCTTCTCGCATGGTGCGGCTCGAAGAAGCGAATGACGACCTGGCAATGGTTCGCGAGGATCGCCTGCGGAATTCTCGGAGGGGTGCTTGCCGCCTTGGCGTTTCGGTGGCTTCCTCAGTGGTTTCTCCCGCTGTACGATTCCCTCGCCGAGCGATATCAGGATTTCGAAAGGAATCCGAACCTTCGTCGCCTCATCAACGACTGTCGATCCGCGCTCGTCCACGTAGGTGTATACCTCGGCCTGCTTTCGTTCGAAATCGTTCGTCGAGAAGGCAAGAATTCGCTACTGATCGTCGCCGTCGGCGTCGTCAACGGCATCGGCTGGGCACTCTGCCAGAATTGGAAATGGGCGCCCGATGTCTGGACCGGAGCGAACTTCAACTGGTGGCGCTGCTGGGAATCATCCGGCGGCATCAGCATCGGGATCGCCTACGGTCTGGCCTTCTTCCTCGTCAATCGACCCATGAGCGAACAAGAGGTCGTCCAAATCCGCCGACAACCATGCGACGAACATTCAAAGCTCGGTTCGCTCGCCGTGTATCTTCTCCTGTTATCCATGGCCGGTTTGCTTTTGATACCCTCCGCGGGAAGCACCGGAATCGCTGCGTGGATCATTCTCCTTTTTTTTGGAATTGTCTATTTCCTGTACGTTCGCCAACCCAGCACTGAAGCCACGAATTTGCTCGCGCCGGATCCAACCTTGGAATGGATTGGACTTTGGCTGGGACTCTTGTTCGGGATCGGCCTCTCCTTGCGCAACGGACTGAAGGGGTGGTTCAACATCTATCAAGGAAACGAGGAATACTGGGCGGCGACACTTTGGACCCTGCTCGGACCACCTTTCATTGTGATCTTGTTGATCCTCTGTCTTTGGGCATTGTACCGACCCTACCCCCGCGACTTTCGAGGAGATTCTTTCCCGCGAGCAGGCTGGATTATCGGTTTCGTGCTCCTAGTACAGTTCGGGATCTCGCTTTTAGTCACCGGACCGCTTACGAATTGGAACGAATTCGTTTTCGTAGGGTATTATCTATTGCTCTTTGTTATCAGCGCCCTTGTAACGGGATATTATGCCAAATCCGTTCCGTTTCTGCCCTCGACACCGACCCGGATATTGCCGGAGTAACACCACCATCATCGATCGATTTTCCATCGAAACGCGATGCCAAAATCGCGGTGGCACGAACCGTCATCGAAGTTAGCGATTCTTTCGCTTTCTTGCCGTCTTCTGGGGCGGACGCGGCGCCGTCCTTGCTGGCGATGCCGTGGGTTCCGTGCCGTAGATTAGTTCCGCGGGATGTCCCTCTTGATTCGTCCGGCTTTCCAGGTCCACGCGCGCGATACCATTGCGGACCATTTTCCAGGTCAAGCTGTTCCCCTCTTGCGTCAGCGGCACTTTCTCGCCGTCCGGTCGAGCGATGTAGACATTGACGCCAGCATGGCTGACGGCATGGGTAATCGTCTTGCCCGGGTGCTTGATGCGAATAGCGGTCAAGCCCGGCAGCACGCTCTCCATCGTCGCGCTCCCCGCGCCGGGAACCACCGGCATCACTGGCTTCTCTTCCGCCAACGTTTCCTCGCTTCCCAACGATGGTGGCTGCAGCCGCTCTTGCACGTTCGGCTCGACTTGCCATTCCGACATAAGCAACTTGACCGTTTCATCCATCGCGAGAACCACGGACGCGAAATCCACCAAGTTGTCGCGAAGTTGTTCCCAGCGCTCTTCTTTGTTCCCGATTTTCGTGGGATCGGCGACAACCGAATCCTGAATCGCGGCGGGATAACATTGATCTAGATTGGCGGCACGGTTTTCGAGCGCGCGCGTTAAGCCGAACATCCGCCCGCTGGCCGTGCTGACGTCCGGCTTGCCGCTTAAAGCCGCGACTTGCACCAGGTTTCCCTTGAGCCACGTGTCCGTCATCCTCAGTCGCGCTTGTTTGATCAGCGTTTCCGAATGGCCGATTGACGTCATTCGCTCTCGTTCCGATTCCTCGATAATTCGAAGTACGACGTTCATCAACATAAGGGTCTCGCGCATAGCCTCGACCCGCGCCTCGACCCCTTCCCCTTTCGCCATGGGCGCGAATCGATACGCCGGCTGTTCGATCAAATCGTGCCTTCGCACGCCCCGAAACGCGATCTGGGACCAAAGCCGTATCTGCTCCAATTCGAGCTCGGCGCGCCGCCGATGAAGAAGCTCTTCCTTGTCGCCGATCTTTGCCAGTTCCGCATCCGCGTCCGCTTTTGCCTTTTCCTCCCCTTTAAGAACGAGATCGAACGCCGCTGGCCTTTGCTTCATCGTCGGCGCGCCCTCGGCGACCACCACCGTGCTGTTCCCCGACCATTGATTGAGCACCGTGACCGCCCGGTTCCCCGACCGAAGGTAAAACGAATCCGCCGTTTTTCCGTAAAATTTCTTCCACCCGATCGGCGCCCCGCCGTTCTTCAAGTTCTGCGTGATTCGGCGGTTCGCCAGGTCCGACTTCCCCTTCTGCTGGAGCCGATTGGACAAGGTAAGCGTCTGCTTGTCGCCGATCGCCTTCAACAGCGTCTCGACGGTCATGAGCCGCGTTACCAAAAATAGGAAGCGTGCGTCGATCTCGTCCCAGTCGTCGGATAAGGACTCACCGGGCGCGATCACGGGTTCCTTTTCCTGGGCCTTCTTCTCGCCCCCCTTCTTGATTTCCGCTGGCAAGCCCGCTGGCTCCCTCGGTTCGTCCGCCGCCGCACGTCCGACACACACTCCGAAAAACAACCCCCCTAACGCAGTTAGGATGACGGCGACTCGTCGCATGATGAATACCTCGACTTGAGCAGAATCCTTGAACCCAACCGACTTGGGGAACCGACCGTCGAGATGCGGACATTGCCTCGAAAGTCGATCCCCAGTCATCGGTATCGACTTCTATGCCGCGGACTTCCGCGGATCTCCCGCAATTCGCTTCGAGCGCTTCCGCCATGCGCCAAACCCCGCGACGCCCGCTCCGACGGAGCCGATCAGCACGAACGACGACGCTTCGGGCACGGCGATTGATGCATGATGGACGCGAATCTCTCCTCCGCTCATGCCCAACCAATACAGCCCGTTCAACTCGTCGCCAAACTCGAATCCCGCATAATCCGAAAGTCGCTTCTCTCCATCAACGAATAGGTCCGCCGCCTGACGCGAGGCATCGTATTTCAGCAAGTATTCGTGATAGCCGTCCGTTAAGCCGTCTAGGGCGAGTATCTCACCCGCACCCAACACCGCTCCGCCGTCGCCTAGATCGGAAGAGGTCGGAAGAATCGCGACGTTATTCCCCGCTTCGTCCACGCCCAAGGCAAGCACGAATGCCTTGCTCCCAAAACCGACGACAACGGATCCGACCACGTATGGCGTTAACGACGAGTAGGTTGGCGCCAGGCCGAGAATCGGCCGGGCAGACAGCATCATTTCAAATCCCCAATTCTCCATGACCGAAACGTGGGTACTCAAAAACGCCGCCGAATGGTAGTATGCGATCGACGACGTGCCCGATCCGCTCAAAGACCAAGCGTCAACTCCCATGTCATGCACCGGACCAACATAGGACACGGGTGCAAACCAAGTATGAACGCTGAACCCCTCCGTTGTAGGATCTACGCTGCCCTTATGCTCGGCGATCACGCCAGCGTTTACTTTCGTGGCAGATAACAACCCACAGAACGCGGAAAGCCCTAGCATCATCAATACACGGACAGGACGAGCTTGATTCATCGATCATCTCCTTGAGCGGAATATAACTGTGTGTCACAAGGACGACACTCCTTGCTTTTCACGCGGACTTTAACCGGGCATGCAGAGATGACAAGTGTGTTATTTCTCATTTTTATTAATTCCCGTTTTGTTTTTCGCGAAACGTAACATTAACGCAATTGCAGAGTTAATGTCTGGGTTAAATAGCTTGAAGCGCAGCACTAACCGCGACGAAGGAACGTTGTCCGAAAGGCACGGACAATGGTTCATCGCCGAAATCGAACATCATGGATTCGCTGGAGATTCGCTGGCCGCGATCCTGTCGCCGCTCAGCAAATCGGTCTACTCTCCTATTCCACGAGCGGAGTCGAACACGTTAGAATGCGCACTTCGACTGCGGAGAATCGCATTGACCTCCCATTGTTCCATGCGCATGGACGCGAAATCCGCACGCGGTTTCTCCTGGTTTTTTGCACGAAGCTTGCCAAAGGGTGGTCTCCGAGAGAAATCCCGGATTTCTCAGAAATCGGTGTGCGTTTTCAATGGTTCGCGCATCTGGCACCACCAAGTGGCGGTGCGCCCAGAAGCCCATGGCGAGGACAGTGAATTGGAACATGAGATGAGACCATCGACGGTGGATCCGATGATTGCCGCGGCGCGTGCCGGCTCCACCGAAGCGTTGGATCGGTTGATTGCGCTTCTTTCCGATCACTTGCGTCAAGCCGTCGTTTCCAGGTACGACGCTCGAACGCTCGGCCCGTCGCGGAGCCTGTCCGATCTGGTCCAAGACACGCTGCTTCGCGTCCGGGAGAAATTTCCGCAGTTTCAAAGCGACACGTACGTCGAACTTCAACAGTGGGCAGCCGCCATTCTTCGGCATCGTTGGCAAGAGTGGAGGAGGAACCGACTGAACCGCAACAGCGATCGCCATCGCCTGAAAATCTGGCAAGTGCTGTTGGGGCGCAACGAGCATTCGCAAATGGGAGAAGACGCGCGCGCCATGCAGCGCGAGGACGCCGAACGGGCCCATGCCCTATATAAGAAGCTTCGTCCCAACGAGCAGTTCATCATCGAATTGCGGCTATTTTCCGACTTATCCTACAAGGAAATTGCATTGGTATCGGATTGGACGCCAAATGCCGCGCGCATGGCCTATGATCGCGCCATTGAACGCTTAAAGGAGCTCTTTTATAGCAATGGAAATTCGCCATCCTGAAACGATTGAAGACGACGATCCCAACGACGAACGAACACTCCATAGCGGAGCAGCCCCGCTTCAGTTCCTTTTATGGCTAAGTAGGATCGCAGACGCCGTCCGGTCTTCGAACCCAACTGATGACGTCAGCGAGGACGCATCCGATCCGTTTCCTATTTGGTTGGGTCGGTTTCGACTCGATCGGCTGCTTGGCGTCGGGGCTTTTGGAGCGGTCTTTCTGGCATTCGACGAGAGCTTAGGGCGACAAATCGCTCTAAAGCTCGCTCGGCCGAGCGTGATTCTCGATCCCGTGGCTGGCCGGAGATTCGTCGAGGAGCCCAGAACCGTGGCCTCCTTGTCACATCCGGGAATCATTCAAGTTTATGATTCCGGAATCATCGACATGGTCCGTTACATCGCCCTTGAATTTGTCGATGGTCCAACCTTGTCGGAATGGGTTAAATCGCGGGAAGACATTCCTCTTCGTCTTGCAGCGCGGGTAATGAATCGGGTCGCGGAGGCGGTGGGTTTCGCCCATCGGCATGGGATCGTCCATCGAGATCTCAAACCGAATAACGTCCTCTTACGCAATACAAGTCGAAACGACCTTCAGGTCGAGCCCATCGTTACCGATTTCGGACTCGCGCGCCGCGAGACGGAGTTCGATCGATCCGCGATGACGCAAACGAAGGCGTTCGTCGGCACGGATCCTTACATGTCGCCGGAACAAGCCTCGGGGCAAGCTCGTTCCGCGGGGCCCGCGTCCGATGTCTTCTCCCTAGGCATCATGCTCTATGAGCTTGTGGCGGGTCGACGCCCATTCATGGGCCACGACGCCATCGAAGTTCGAGAGCAGATCCTTCGAGAAGATCCGCCTCCTTTGCGCCTTTTCCGAAAAGGATGCCCTGCGGAATTGCAGGCGATTGTCGATATGTGCCTGCAAAAGGATCCGTCGCTTCGCTACCCATCCGCCCGCGAACTGGCCGACGACTTGAGCCGTTTTTTGGACGATCGGCCCGTGCAGGCGCGCCCGACACCCCAATGGAAGAAAGCCGTACGGCTCGCGAAGCGTCATCCTTCCTTGGCTGGCTTCCTATTCTTGGCCGTCTTGTTTGTGACTTCCGTCGGGGTGCTTATCGGCATCATGATTTCCCAGAAGACGGCCGCTGAGCAATCGATCGCCATTGCCCAGGACTCGGCCCGTTCGGCGGACAATCGAGAAAAGTCTCTGCGCACGACACTTACCCTTCGTCAAATCTCCACGGTTCGGGATCAATTGAGTCGGCAAGAGACATTATCCATGCTCACCGACTATCGCCCCGTCACGGACGGGATGAATCCCCCGCGCACGGATTGGGCCCTGCATTGGTCGCTGGCCAATCTCTCGGAGAACGAATGGCTTGCCCACGAGGGGGGCGTTCACGAATTGGCAACGTCTCCCACGGATCCTCTGTTGGCATCCGTGGGGCATGACGGACACCTTGCGCTATGGCGTTATCCTGAAGGAACGCCGTTAGCGCGATTCGACGATAAGATCGGCGAAGCGAACGGGGTTTGTTTTTCCAGCGACGGCCGATTCGTGGCCCACGGCGGGGATGACGGCCGCGTGCTCGTTCGAAATGTCGCCGACCAAAAACTGCTTGTCGACATGCCGGTGGTGAAAGGGAGGGTGTTCGCGCTTGCATGGATGAATGACAAGGAATTGGCCATCGGGGGGGATGGCGATCACTTGTTCGTGTTGGACGTGGTTTCGAAACGGCTTCGGCCGTCGCCCCCCCTGCAACCGATCGGCGGCGATTCCTCCTCTCCAACCGTGACGAGGATTGCTTGTCTCCGACCGCTCTCGGACGGCCGAACGATCGCCGTCGGCACTTTGCCCGTAGGAATTCTGCTCGTTTCTCATGACTCCCTCCAAGTGACGCATGTCTGGCAGCATCACGAGGCGCACGCGCGCGAGCTCCGCGAGATACCAGGTCATGAAAATCGGCTGTTCATGTCACACAATTTCGAAGAACCCAAGATTTGGTCCGGTACTTCGAAATCGGAACCCGTGAGGCTGCCCCTGCCTAATAACCGCTCGATCGACTACGATCCGATTCAGAAATGGGGATATGCGGGAACCCGCGATGGACAGATCGTGGCGTTCGAGGGGGAGTCGGCGGCGCGTGGAGACTTTCGTCCCTCGAAGGGAGTAATGGCACATACCGGACGTGTCGAGTCTCTGGCGCATGGCTGTGATGGAGAATGGCTGGCCTCGGGGGGCACGGATGGCTTCGTTCAGATTTGGAAGACCGTTCGATTGAGAACCTCGTTGGATATCGTCCAGGAGCATAGCCCGGTCGCCATGGAGTTTTCCCCCTGTGGTCGATGGCTCGCGTGCGCCACGGGTGTTGCGCGCCGGCCGGCGTTGGTAACGTTATGCGACGCGAAAACCCATCGAAAGCTCTGGGATACGTCTCGGTTTGGTCGAAAAGAGGATGACGTCCGCACCCATGACTATTTGCCGATTCGGCGGTTGGCGGCGTTTTCGCCGACGGGTGACGAGATCGTCTTGCTGTGCGAAGACTATATCGTTCGTGAGTTCAACACCGCCACGGGAGCCGTGATTCGAAGCTATCCTCCCCTATCACAGGATCCACCGTATCGCCTGCAAATAACCCCGGACGGGAGCAAATTGATCGCATTCTTTCGATTCGCGGATGCGCGCGTCCTGGATCGCCAAACCATGCGCGTCGTTCGAAAGATGGGTAACGAGGTCTTTCGGTGTCTGGGCTGTTACCGAACATTCCTGGGAGATCTCTATCTAATGACCAAGGGAGACGGCACCCTCACCTTTGTTTCGGAGGGAAGCGAGAATCCAAAAATCACATTGATTGGTCCCGATCGCATGATGGACATGGCGGTCCTGTCGAAGGACGGTCGCTACCTCGCCGCAACGGGCACGCATGAGATTCATTTTTGGGATTTGCTCGAGCCGCATTCCTTTGCCACGCTGAAGGGTCACAACCATGGCATCCTCGATCTCGGATTCTCTCCCGACGGCTTAACGCTCCTCAGCATTTCCCTGGACCGAACCTTTCGTACCTGGAACCTATCAAGCCGCATGGAAACGACGAAGATCGGCGAACCGAACGACGAACCCGTGTCCATGGCTCTCCGTCCCGACGGTTCTGAACTTATTCTTTCGATCCAATGCCAAGGCCTGAGCGGGATGCGCATCTACCCACTTTTTGACGGGCCGCGTCGCGCGCCTTCGGAAGAGAAGCCGTGAGTACGTCTCATCGGCGGCGCGAATTCAATACCTTCGAAGCAGCAAAAGGAACGACCATTCGTCGACCAAAACGGGAAAGTCGCCATTGCGTCCTCCAAGCATCACGAGTCGAATAGGAGCTTGACCGCCTCGTCCAATTCGGCAAGACGATATCTCGATCGCTCAAAAACACGGAGTCAAACGCATGATTGCATTGTCCTGGGTCCCCACGATCGCGACCTTGATGTTCCTTCAAGTTTCTGGGGACCATTCCGTTCGGCCGGAACGCGGCTTTGCGCCGTTCGAGACGATTCAAGTGGCCATGAATCGGGTGGATGACAACGAAGTCCAACGACCCACCGGTGAACAGAAGGTCGAAAGGAAGGCCTCGAAGGGAAAGAAAAACGCCGATCTCCCTCCGACGCGAGAGAATGTGAAGTACGGACCGCACGAGAGAAACGCGTTCGATATCTGGTTGGCTCCTTCCAAGGAACCGACGCCACTCCTCGTCTTCATTCACGGTGGAGGGTTCATCAACGGGGATAAAGGCTCGATTCGCGGCAAGAAGGTCATTCGCGAATGTCTCAGCCGAGGGGTCTCCTTCGCCTCGATCAACTATCGATTTCGCACGCAGGCTCCGATTCAAGAAATTCTGCGCGACGCCGCGCGCTCGATCCAATACCTTCGAAGTCACGCAAAGGAATGGAATATCGATCCCACGCGGATCGCGGCATTCGGCGGATCGGCAGGCGCGGGTACAAGTCTTTGGCTAGCCGTCCACGACGATCTGGCGGATCCGAACGCGGACGATCCCGTCTTGCGCGAATCCTCGCGGTTGACCGCGGCGGGCCTCCTCAATGGCCAGGCTTCCTACGATCTTCGCGATTGGGAAGCAATCGTCGGTCCGGCGCCGTTCCAACGCTCTCCCAAGGAGCGACTCGATTTCCATGGCTTCGCATCCAAAGAAGAGATGTCCTCCGCCGAAGGGGACAAGATCATGAAAGTGATCGTTCATGCTCGGACTCATTTCGAAGGACGATCCCCCCATCGTCGCCGCATGTTCCTTGCCGGATGGAGAGCCGATGGACCGAGGTCATTACGTACACCACCCAAGACACGCCACGGTCATCCGTGACAAATGCAAGGAACAAGGTGTGGAATGCGTGGTGATTCTGAGCGAGGACGCGCCCCGGGACGAGCAACAAGGCAAGGTGGTCGAATTCCTGCTGGATAAGTTAAAACAATAATGGCGGGGCACGGGGTTACGGCGATACTTCGCGAATACAGTCTTCGAGGATGTCGAACGCACGGTCCAATTCCGCTTCGGAAATGATCAGCGGCGGGGCGAGCGTGAGAATGCTTCCCATGGTGAGCTTGAAGCTGAGACCCCGCGACAAGGCGGCGTACATCACTGCCTCGGCGGCATCGACCGCCGGTTCGCGCGTCCCCCGGTCCTTCACCAGCTCGATCCCGAGCAGCAAACCAAGGCCGCGAATATTGCCGATGATTGGATAACGATCCATCATCCGCTTCAATCGCGTCATCGATCGTTCCCCGAGCAGTCGTGATCGTTCGACTAATCGGTCCCGTTCGATCACGCGGATCGTCGCCAAAGCGGCGGCACACGCGACGGGATTCTTTTCGTGCGTGTAATGCCCGAGCGCACGGTCGGCCGCGATGTTCAATCCTTCGCGCGCCACGAGCGCGGCCCAGGGGAAGATCCCGCCGCCAAGTCCTTTGCCGAGCACGAGCATGTCCGGCACCACGCCGAAATTCTCGCAGGTAAACATCTTTCCCGTGCGCCCGAGTGCATGAGGAATCTCGTCGAAGATTAAGAGTGTCCCATGCTTGTCACATGCCTTGCGAACCCTTTGCCAGTAATCCGGCGTCGGAACGTAGGGCGTGCTCCGCACGGGCTCGGCGAGGACGGCAGCAACATCGCGCTCCTTCTCGAGCACGTACTCGATGTAGTTCGCACATTTCAGATCGCAGCCACCCCGCTCGTGGCAATCCCACAAGCACCGGTAGCTATCGGGAGGAGGGACATGTTCCGTGCCGGGAAGCAATGGTCCGATCGAACCGCGAAAGATTTCTTCCCCGCCGACGGAGATCGAGTCCAGGGACGCGCCGTGAAAGGAGTCCCACATCGAAATGGTCTTGAATCGCCCGGTGGCTAACCTCGCCAGCTTAAGCGCCATGCCAATCGCGCTGGTTCCCCCGGGCGCGAAGAGAACGCGGTTCAGATCGCCGGGCGCCAGTTGGGTGAGTTTCTTCGCCAATTCGACCGCCACCGGGTTGGTGTACCGGCGGGTGCAGAAACTAAGGGTGTCCAACTGTTCCTTGACGGCGGCAATGACTTCGGGGTGGCCGAAGCCGACCTGATGAACGTAGTTGCCGTGGAAGTCCATGTATCGGCGGCCTTCGAGATCTTCAATATAGATCCCCTCACAGCGCGCCATGCCGTTCAAACAGGGGGTGGAGAGAGATTGATGGAGGAAGCACCGGGCGTCTTCCTCCAATAGGTTCTTCGACCTTTCCCCTAGGTGCTTGCTTTGCCATTGTGCGCGCCGATTGGAATAGTTGACGTCCCCTTCCGATCGGTCACTCGACTTCTCGGGGCCGACGAACGCTGGCTCCGCGTCTTTCATACTGCCACCTTAACGCACTGTCGATTTCTGCTGCCGCGTGGGTACCGGACTCAACAGTCCAAACAACGAACATCCTCGAAGATATCTCCCCGTCGCTCGGGGACATCGCGCGCGTAGTTCACCAGACAACGAATCGCCTTGTCCATGCTCGGGAGATTGTAGGTTCTCGCCATCTCCTCGAGGAACGCGATCATCGAATCGTTGAGTTCCACCGTTCGCGAACTTTTCATGACCATCCGCCTTTCGATTATCGAAACTTTCCGAGCGTTTGGGGCCGCGATTGAGATTGGGGAAGCATCCCTTTTCCGTAGCTTACCCGAACCATGGGTCATAGAGTGAAGATCTTCGGAGAACGGGAGGCATTCCCTTCAGAACGGATCGGCGTGTAAAAGGGACGCAGCGATGAAAGCGGTCGTGAAGTATGGCCGGGGAGACAAAGAGGTCGAGCTCAGGGACGTACCGGATCCGGCCCCCGCGAAGGGAGAGGTTCTTTTGCGCGTCCGGGCCGCGGGGGTATGCGGCTCGGATATCGAGATGTGGCACAATTGGATCAACATCCCCACGGTGCCGGTGATTCAGGGGCACGAGTTCTGCGGCGTGGTGGAAGCCGTTGGCGAAGGCGTCCAAGGTTTCTCCAAGGGGGACCGCGTCGTCTCGGAGACCGCCGCCTCGATTTGCGGACAATGCGAATACTGCAGGGCGGGAGAGTACAACCAGTGTCCCGAGAGAATGGGCTTTGGCGCCGGGCGAGATGGCGCGTTCACCACTTACGTTCGCGTACCGACGCGGTGCCTTCACCACGTTCCCGACAATGTTCCGGACGAATTTGCCGCGTTAACCGAACCAGGTTGCGTGGCCTATAACGCGCTTACGGTCAAATCGGAGATCCGGCCGGGGGAACCGGTGCTTGTACTCGGGCCGGGCCCGATCGGAATGATGGCGGTTCAGATCGCGAGAATACGAGGCGCTTATCCGATCCTCGCGGTCGGCACGGAGGTGGATGTCGGCCGGCTCGACGTCATAAGAAAACTTGGCGCGCATCACACGGTCATCGTTCCGAACCAGGACCCGCTCGTTCTCGTGAATCAGTTAACCGGCGGTCGTGGCGTACCCCTCGTCGTGGACGCTGCGGAGGGGCGAAGGCCTTGGCGACGGCGATCTCCGCAGTGGCACGCAACGCGCCATTACGAAAATCGCCTGGGACCATTCACCCCCGAAGTGGACTTGAACGCCCTGGTGCAAAAGGGGCTCGGCTGCAGGGAAGCTTTTCCCATACCCAAGGAACTTGGGAAGCGGTGCTGCAACTCATCTCCTCGGGCCAACCCCGACGTGAAGACCATGATTAGCCATCAGATGACCATCGATCGGTTCGAAGAGGCCTTCGAGTTGGTCGACCGCCGGCAAGCGCGATCAAGATCGTCCTACGTCTCGGAGTAAGGTCGGGGCGAGTCTGGAAATCCAAGGAAAAGGACCAGCAGGACATGGCGAAAGTTCAAATCACACAGTTTGGATTGCCCGACGATTGCCGAAGCCCTGGAAATCGCCCGGCACGCGGTGGCGGCGGGCGCTCATTGGCTGGAGGCCTGGACCGGATTGCTCATGGGATCGGGGATAGAAGGAGTTCGCGCTTTGCGCCGCGAGTTCCCCGATCATGTCATTGTCGCGGACACCAAGACGATGGATGGGGGCCATCCACTGTCGAAATGGCCCGGGGAAGCAGGGGCAAATTACGCCGTCATCATGGCGGCGGCGGGGGACCACGTCATTCGGGAAGCGTTTCGGTGGCGCGCCAAGGGGGGAACCAAAGTCATGGTCGATACCATGTATCAGCCCAATCAGGTAGGTTTGGCCCGCCACTTGGAGGAGATTGGCGTCGACTACATCGTCCTTCATCTCGGCTCCGACGAACGAGCTGCCGAAACCTGGCGACGGCCGTTGGATCATTTGGAAGAGGTTCGAGCGGCGATCAAGATTCCCATTCAGGTGGTCGGCGGACTCACGCTCGACGAGTCGCTACAAGCGTTTGAAATGGGCGCGGACTCGGTCGCATTGGGAAATCCACTGGTTCCGGACGACCTCGGACCTCGCATGCGCGAAAACCTACAACGGATTGTAGAAGCCGCCAACAAGCACGAGTAACGAATCGGTTGGCGGGAGAGTATCGCTGCAGGACTCTCCTGGAATTCCCGCGGCCCGAACTAAAAAACTTCAAGAATTGGAACAGACGAGCCAAATGACGATTCCCATGGAACGGCAAACTGCATCAACGTCGAATCTTCCTCAGCCGGAACCGTTGCCGGACAACATTCGCAGCATCCAGCCCGGGGGTGGAACGGTGCAAGCGCTGGAGCTGGCCTGGGGCAAGTGGCGCAGGGCCTGGCTGAAGACGATTCGTCCCGGCTACGTCCGCGAGATGCGCGGCAAGCTGAAGGGGGACGCTTCCACTTGTCCGGTCGAGGTGGTCGATAGCAGGGACCTGAAGTTTTTCAAGAACGTATCTCGATGCCGATTCGATTCCGTAGACGATCCGTTCGCGTGGCGCGACCGTTTGCCGTTCGCGCGCGCGGGTTTTGCCGAACTACTCTTGTTTGGCGGACTATTCGGCGGTGTTGCCTTGATCCTCGCAAGCGGGATTTGGGTTCATGCCGCCTGGTCAATCGTTCCCGGCGCGCTTTTCGCATTCGTGCTCTATTTCTTCCGGGATCCCGAGCGTGCCATACCGTCAGGCGAGGGATCGGTGGTAAGCCCGGCGGACGGAAAGATCGTCGACATATCCACGGTCTCGGATCCCGACTTCATTGGCGAGCCAGCCGTCAAAATCGGGATTTTCCTTTCGGTCTTTAACGTGCACGTCAATCGATGTTCGCTCACCGGCCGACTGATTCGACTCCGTTACCACCCGGGCAAATTCCTCAACGCGCTCTACGCGCGCTCGGTGGACGAGAACGAGCGGATGGATCTCTATTTCGTGGAACCGGTCCAGCCGCATCGGCGATTCATCATTAAGCAAATAGCCGGTGCAATCGCGCGCCGAATCGTCTGCGAAATTGCGCCCGGCGACGAGGTTCCGCGCGGAGCTCGATTCGGTATGATAAAATTTGGTTCGCGCACGGAATTGCTTTTGCCTGCCGCCAACCTGGAAGTTCTTGTTCGCGTCGGCGACAAGGTCCAGGGTGGAGCGACGTTGCTCGCGCGGTACGTCTCGAAATAACTGGGAGTGCCATTCCCTTGGCGAAACTGCGGAAAGTATCGATCATTCCGTCCCTGCTCACGCTGGCGAATGGCGTATGCGGCTTCGCGTCGGTAATCATGGCGTCGCGGATACATCCGGATGCGATGAAGGAAGGGGCGCTCGGTCACGCGGACGCCATGACGTTTCTCGGCTGGGCCGGCGCGCTGATTTTTCTCGGCATGTTTTTCGACATGCTGGACGGTCGCTTCGCGCGCATGGCGAACGCGGCGAGCAAGTTTGGAGCGGAACTCGACAGCCTTTGCGACGTCGTGACCTTCGGTGTCGCTCCTTCGTTCCTCCTGCTCAAGCTGGGACCTCGCCCGGAGAACCCGATGCTCTATAAGGTCTTGTTCGTCGCTTCGACTTTTTTCGTCATCTGCACGATTCTCCGACTCGCCCGGTTCAATGTCGAAACTGGCTTGGAAATTGAAAGTCATCGTTATTTCAAAGGATTGCCGTCCCCCGCGGCCGCGGGCTGCATCGCGGCCATCGCCATCATGCGTGACGAACTTCGAATCTACAAAACCGTGATCGACAACGAAGCCATCATGAGCGTGATTCGGGGAGTGCTTCCTTTCGGCGCCATCGGATTGGCCATCCTGATGGTCTCCACCGTTCCCTATCCTCATCTGGTCAATCAATCGCTTCGGGGCAAACAGCCGTTTGCCCATCTGGTGCAGATCCTGATCCTCATCATCGTCGCGTTCATCGTAAAAGAGCTGTTCCTGGTTCTCGCATTCTGGGGGTTCGCCTGGCTGGGTCCGTTCCGAAGATACGGCAAGCCCAAATCGCAACAGGAGCAGACCTTCGAACCTCAGGAAATGGTAAGTTAGCCGATGTTCACCGGCCTTATTGAAGCCATTGGAACCGTGACGGCGACGCGCGAAGACGCCAACGGACGACGTTTGACCATTGCCGTCCCCTTCGCCAAAGAATTGGTGCTCGGCGAGAGCGTTGCCATTAACGGATGCTGCTTGACCGTGGTCTCCAAGAGCGACGAAGCCGCGGATTTTGAAGCGGGCCCAGAGACCTTGGCGAAAACCAACCTCGGCGAAATCCGCCGAGGAAGTCCCGTCAACCTCGAGCGCGCCTTGCGCCCCGACGGCAGACTCGGCGGCCATATCGTGCAAGGACATGTCGACGGGACGGGCAAGATCTTCGAGAGAAAACGCCAGGGAGAATGGGAAACGGTTTGGTTCTTCGCGGGAGAACTGGCCCGACAGATGATCCCCAAGGGATCGATCACCGTCGACGGCATCAGCCTAACGCTCGTCGAGGTGACCAAAGATTCCTTCAGTGTTGCGCTCATTCCTCATACTCTGTCCGCTACGACTCTCGGATCCAAGATGGTCGGAGAGACCGTGAATCTTGAGACCGACGTGCTTGGAAAATACGTGCTCAAGTACCTGGGCCAACTGTCAGGGGGATTAACGATCGATAAGCTCAAATCGGCTGGTTTTGCGTCATGACGGAAGGCAAAGCGCCGCGCGGCGGACCGGTGCAGACCCGTGCGTATTTGATGGAGATGCTCGAGGCGACGGGCCTTTCGCCACGACGGCAACTCGGCCAGAATTTCCTCATCGACCTCAATTTGCTTCAGCTCCTCGTCGAGACCGCCAACCCGCGGAAATCCGATGTCGTTCTCGAAGTAGGTGCCGGCACCGGAGGTCTCACCAGCCGCCTGGCGGAACGAGCCGGACAGGTCATTTCGGTGGAACTGGATCCCGGTTTCTATCATCTCGCCTGCCGGGAAACCAAGGGTTTTAACAACGTCACGCTGATAGCCGGTGACGCGTTGGCCCACAAGAACCAGATGAATCCGGAGGTTTTGGACGCGCTCCGGCAGGCGATGGCAAAGGTGGGGACGGATCATTATCATCTCGCCGCCAACCTACCCTATGACGTCGCGGCCTTGGTGATCGCGAACCCGTTCTTGAAGATCTCCCGGTTCGTTCCATGACGTTCACCGTCCAATTCGAGATGGCGGAACGGATCGCGTCCCTTCCGGGCAAGAAGGATTACGGTCCCTTGAGCGTGCTCGTGCAGACGATAGGACACGTGAGCTGGGTTCGCACGCTTCCTCCTTCCGTCTTCTGGCCAAGACCGCAGGTGCAATCGGCGATTCTGCGGATCGACGTGGACGACGCCAAACGCCAGAACCTTGTAGAACTCCGGGAAGCGCACCGTTTCATTCGCGATTTATTCGTCCATCGTCGAAAGACGCTTCGTGCGGGCGTCGCCAGTATCCCCGGTCTCAAAAGACTCAAAGGGCATCTAGATACCTTGTTCGCGGAATTGGAGCTTCCCTCGGACGGCCGCGCGGAACAATTGACTCCCGAGGAGTTACACCGTCTTTTTCACGGCGTGAAAAGGTTGGCTGAAACCGTGCCGGAGAGCACTTAGAACGCTCGGAGAATCTGGAGCAGCGTTCCTTTCGAAATGCACCTCCTCCCTCGCGTTCCCCCTTCCCATCGGATTTCCCGTTGGAACGTCTCACCACGGAGGATTAGGCTTTAGTTGGCATGTGGCAGGATATCCCGCGCGCATGCCAACGCTGCTGATTTCCGCGAACCAATGGCGGATGCAGGCGCGGAAGGGAACAGGTTGGCGCACGAGTTCGTCATTCGCCCTGGAGTAACCATTCCACCAAGTTCGTCACGCATTAAAGAAGGCGTGGTTTGGATGATCGGCAACTCGATCGTCCCGTCGTTCCGATATGTTCCGAGAATTGATTGACCGAAGATTCAATGGTAAGGGAGGAGAGTTCGATGGCTACCGCAGCACCAAGAAAGCCGAAATTGAAGATTCCCAAGGTTCGTCAAACCAAGATGCTCATCGACGGAAAGTGGGTAGAAAGTCGCTCCGGCAGATCGTTCGTGACGGTAAATCCGGCGACGGAGAAACCGATTTGCGAGGTAGCCGAGGGCAATTCGGAAGACATCGATCTGGCCGTCAAGGCAGCTAGCCGGGCTTTCCACGAGGGTCCTTGGGGCAAGATGGACGCACGGGAACGGGGCCGGCTAATCAACAAGTTGGCGGACCTTATCGAAGAAAACATTGATGAACTTGCCGCGCTTGAATCGTTGGACAACGGCAAACCGATTCGCGATAGCCGCAATGCCGACCTCCCCTTGGTCATCGATTGCCTCCGTTACTATGCAGGCTGGGCGGACAAGATCCATGGCCAAACGATCCCCATTCGCGGGAATTACTTCTGCTATACGCGCAGGGAGCCGGTGGGGGTCGCGGGTCAGATCATACCGTGGAATTTCCCGCTGCTGATGGTGGCTTGGAAATGGGGCCCCGCGTTGGCGGCGGGATGCACGATTGTCCTCAAGCCGGCGGAACAAACTCCCCTTTCCGCCTTGCGACTCGGGGAATTAACGCTCGAGGCGGGCTTCCCCAAGGGAGTGATCAATATTGTTCCCGGTTATGGTGAAACCGGGGCCGCGCTCGTTCGCCATCCCCAGGTCGACAAGATCGCATTCACCGGGGAATACAAGACCGCGCAAATCATCATGCGCGATGCCTCCGAAACGTTGAAGCGGCTCACCTTCGAGCTTGGCGGCAAGAGCCCCAACATCGTTTTCGCCGACGCCGACCTCGACGCCGCCGTCGAAGGAGCGTACTTCGGCATCTATTTCAACCAAGGCCAATGTTGCTGCGCGGGAAGCCGGCTCTTCATACAGGAGGACATTCACGACAGTTTCGTCAAAAAGCTCACCGCCAAGGCGCGAAACCGGAAAGTAGGCGACCCCTTCGATCCCGAAACCGAACAGGGTCCGCAAGTGGACCAGAATCAGTTCGAGAAAATCATCGGTTATATCGAACGTGGCAAGGCGGAGGGCGCTCGCTGCCAGGTGGGTGGCAGCAGGGTAGGCGAAAAGGGCTTTTTCATCGAACCTACGATCTTCACCGACGTGAAGGACAATATGGCGATCGCCACCGATGAAATCTTCGGCCCTGTCCTCTCCGTCATTAAGTTCAAGAGCCTCAAGGAAGTGACGCAGCGCGCGAACCAGACCAATTACGGGCTTGCCGCCGCCGTCTGGACCAAGGATATCAACAAGGCGCATGCCTTGGCGGCGAGCGTTCGTGCCGGCACAGTTTGGGTCAATTGCTACGATGTCTTTGACGCGGCGGCGCCTTTTGGCGGCTTCAAAATGTCTGGCCAGGGACGCGAACTTGGTGAAAAGGCGCTCGACAACTACACGGAAGTGAAAACCGTGACCGTCAATCTGAACGAATGACCGAGACGATTGAAGCAGAGGCCAAACGCCTCCAGGTAAAAAACAAACTCCCCTTCGCCAACGGTTCGTTGGCGAAGGGGAGTTTTCTATGGGTGCCAGTAGCCTCGATCCGTGGCGCGGGAATCAGGCGTGGTAATCGAGGTTCCGGACCTCTAGGGCATGACGTTCGATAAACTCGCGACGAGGCTCCACTTGTTCTCCCATGAGCACGCGGAACATCTCGTCGGCGGTCGCCGCGTTTTCGACGGTGACCTTGAGCAATACACGTTGTTCCGGATCCATGGTCGTGTTCCAAAGTTCCTCGTCGTTCATTTCGCCGAGTCCCTTGAATCGCTTGATCTCGAGTCCCCGTTTGCCGTTCTCGCCCAGCGCGGATACCAGTTCGCGAATGGTGCCCAGAGCGTGATCGTTTTCGTCGCCATGCGAGATGGAGTAACGGGGTTTGGGCTCTTCACCGGGACGAAGCGACACGGGCAATAGGTCCGCGATCGTGAAACCAAAACCTTCGAACTGCGACATGTAGGAGTTCACCGTCCGGACTTCGTGCAATTCGAGGATTTGCAGTGAACCAGTGGACTCTTGCTCCTCGCCGTTCGCGCCGTTCTCGGTCGGTACCTTCGGTTGCTCCTTGTTTGTCGAGGAACTCGTCGAGTTCCTCGGTGGTGTAGAACCAATGCTCGGCGGATTGGGTCCGGACCTCGTAGATCGGTAGAAGTTTTGTTTCCGGATTTCGTTTGACGAGGGAATCACGAAGATTGAGGCCGCGACGCTCGATGATGACGAGAAGCGTCTCCAAACCGGCGAGGACCGAGACCAGAGATGCCAATTGTTCTCCCTCGATCTTCTCACCCGAGGCCAATCGAAGGGCGGCACCGTCCATGCCTAGTCGAAGCAACTCCTGCCGCAACTCCTCATCCGTCTGCACGTACCGGGAAGATTTCTTGCGCGTCACCAAATAAAGGGGCGGCTGTGCGATGTAGACGTGGCCATTGCGCACCAGTTCATTCATTTGGCGGTAGAAAAACGTGAGCAAAAGCGTGCGGATATGCGAGCCGTCGACGTCGGCATCGGTCATGATGACGACTTTTTCGTAGTTTCGACGTTCTAGATCGACCTCGTTCCCGACTCCGACTCCGATTGCCTTGATAATGTTGACGATTTCGTCATTGGAAAGAACGCGGTCGAGTCGAGCCTTTTCGACGTTGAGGATCTTTCCCTTGAGGGGAAGGACGGCCTGGATGAATCGATTGCGACCACTCACCGCGGTTCCACCGGCCGAATCCCCTTCAACCAGGAAGAGTTCGCATTTGGTCGCATCCTTTTCGATGCAATCGAAGAGCTTTCCGGGCAGGCTATCGCTGAGCAACGCTCCCTTACGTTGGCGCGCCATCTCCCGCGCCTTGCGGCTTGCTTCGCGCGCCTCGGCGGCAAGAAGTCCCTTGTCGATGAGTTTGCGCGCGGTCTTGGGGTTTTCCTCGAGGAAAGTCGCGAACTGCTCGTTGCAAATGTTTTGCACGATCCCTTCGACATCCGCGTTGCCGAGTTTCGTTTTCGTCTGTCCGCCAAACTGTGGGTTTGGCACTCGAACGTTAATGACGGCGGTCAGGCCTTCGCGAAAATCCTCCCCCGTCGGCGTCTTGTCGGCGCTCTTGAACAGATTGTTCGACTTGCCGTACGTGTTGAGCGTTCGCGTCAGCGCGTTTCGGAACCCGGAAAGATGCGTGCCGCCGTCGATGGTGTTGATGTTATTACAGTACGAAAGAACGTTTTCGGAATAGCCAGCGTTGTACTGGAGCGCGACCTCGACCTCGACGACCCCCATTTCGTCGTCGACGGGAACTTCCTTGCTTCCCTTGAAGGACACGATCTCTTCGTGAAGCGGAGTCTCCCCCTTGTTGAGATAGGCAACGAAATCGGCCAGTCCTTGCGTGCTGTAAAACTCGTGCTCTTCCTTGGTTTCCTCGTCGACGAAGTGAATGTGGATACCGGGATTGAGGTAGGCGAGATCCCGCAGTCGGCTTTCCAGGATGGACGCCTTGAACTTGGTCTCGTTGAAGATGGTGGCATCGGGTTTAAAGGTGATTTTCGTGCCGGTCGTCTTGGCTTCGCCCGCTTCGCGGACCTCACCGACGGGAACGCCGCGACGGCACTCAAAGACGTATCTTTTGCCTTCTCGACGTACCTCCGCTTGAAGCCATTCGCTAAGCCCGTTGACGGCGGTAATGCCGACGCCGTGCAGACCGCCGCTAACCTTGTAGGACTTCTTATCGAACTTCCCGCCGGCATGAATCTCCGTGAGCACGACCTGGAGCGCGGAGACCTTCTTTTCGCGGTGAATGTCGACGGGAATGCCTCGACCGTCATCGGTAATTGAGGCGCTGCCGTCCAAATTCAGCCGCACGCTGATGTTCTTGCAATACCCCGCCATCGCTTCGTCGATGCTGTTGTCGACGACTTCGTAGATGAGATGGTGCAAGCCGCGAACTCCGACGTCGCCGATATACATGGCGGGCCGCTTACGGATGCCGTCCACCCCCTCGAGCACGCGAATGCTGTCACCGGCGTAGTTACCCGCGGTGGATGCCTTGTCGGCACCCAGAGCGGTTTCCTCGCTCGACGGAACTTCGTTACCTTCGTCCACCATGTTCAGATTTCCTTCGAATGTTTCTTCCAATCGACTTGAAGCCGATTCTCTTCCCGCGTTACTTTCGACGAAAACGCAGGCTTTCGATCTTGCTGTGGCGCACCACCTGTTGCATGGCTTCCAGTAGTTCGTCCTTGCGGAATGCTTCTAGCTCTTGAAGCAACGTGGAGTTGTCCACGAGGATCTCCAACGTTCCCCTCCGAAGGGACCCAACCCGAGAACGCTTGTTCGCGGGTTCGCCGACGACGCTCCGCCAAGCCTGTTCCAGTTCCAATTGGGCCGTGGCGTTCGCGTAGCCATACTTGGCCAGAATCGCGCCGAGTACGTTCCCGACCTTTTTCGGGCCGCCCGCCTCGCTCATCACCGATCCTTCGTTAAAGGCATGACAACGTACTCGTATTCGTCGCGGCTTCGGAAAACGGCGGCGCGTCGATTGTCGACGAGATCGAGAGACACTTCCTCGTCGCTATCCAACACGCGGAGCGCGTCGACGAGCAGTTGTGGGTCGAAGATCAACTTGATGCTTTCGCCCTCATAACCCACGGGAAGTCGTATTTCCGCTTCCCCGGCGTCCTGTCCGCGGCTGGTGAGCGTCAACATGCCAGGCTCGAAGAGGAACTCGACCCCTTTCGATTCGTCGCGGGTGACGATGCGCGCTTGCCTTACCACCGCGTAAAACTGGCTGACCGGCAAGGGAATGCGAATATTCGCCGGCGGAGGGAACACGTCCATGTAGTTCGGAAAACGACCTTCGACCAGGCGGCTATAAATCGTCGTCTTTCCGGTGCGGAACAAGACTTCGTTTTCCCGCAGCGCGAGCTCCAACTCCTCTTCCGGATCGACCAGCGACTTAAGCACCAAGCTGAGGGCCTTCGGCGGGACCAGCCAAGAACCCTCCGGTCGCTCGCCCATGAAGGTTGCCTTGCCCGGCATGCGCGCCAGCCGCTTCCCATCGGTGGCGACGAGATTCAAATTGTCTTTGGAAAACTCAAAGAGAACGGAATGCAATGCATAGCGCGAGTTCTCGGGCGCCACCGCGAAAATCGTTCGACGAATCATCGTCGCCAATTGGCCCGATTTTATTTTCTGACCACCTTTGTCCTCAAAATCCGGCACGTCCGGATACCCCAGTGGATCCTGGGGCGGAAGCTCGAATCGGCTGGAGGCGCCGGAAACCTTGATGCCGGAAGGGAGGTCCTCGATAACGATCGATTCGTCCGGCAGCTCGCGAAGAATGCTCATCATTTCCGCGGCGGGCAGGATTACCGTTCCCGGTTCGTCCACCGTCAAGCCGGAGACTCGGTATCGAATGCCGAGTTCCAGGTCGGTTGCCATCAACGTCGCCGCCCCGTCGTCCCCCAGCTCAAGCTTGACGCTTTTGAGGATCGGCTTCGGGCTTCGTGCCGGTACGACGCCGGCAACGATCTGGAACGCCGTTAGCAAACCTTCGCGATTGGCGGTGGCTTTCATCACACTTCTCAAAAGTTAAACTTAGTAGTAGTAGGAATTCGT
Source organism: Planctomycetota bacterium (assembly GCA_046350335.1). Taxonomy (GTDB): domain Bacteria; phylum Planctomycetota; class Planctomycetia; order Kolteriales; family Kolteriaceae; genus JAXMAQ01. The sequence continues at coordinate 62,199 of JAXMAQ010000025.1, read as the reverse complement.
CCGACCACTCGATGTCAACAACTCCAACGGATCATTCATAACTATAAAAATAGACGATATTTACCAACAGACGATCAGTTGAACTCGCGGTGGAAAACGGGTCAATGAACCTGCTCGTCACCTGTTGCGAATTCTTGATAAATCGACCGGCCGATTTTCGCCTTCACCCGACCGGTGTTCATGGCCAATTTGCCGACGTTCCCGCAACATCCGTTTGACACGTTTTCCCCACGATTACTCACGGAGCTGGTCTCGAATCTCTCGAACGGCGCGGGCCGCAAACGTGTTTTGACGCACGTCGTCCGCCATCTTGCGGTAGGCGTAAAGCACCGTGGTGTGATCCCGGCCGCCAAAATACTCCCCGATCTCCGTCAACGAGGCGGACGTCATTTCTCGGGCGAGGTACATCGCGACCTGGCGGGCTTGCACCAGGGATTGTTGTCGACACGCCGATCGGACTCTCGAGACATCCACGTGAAAATACTGGCAAACCGCTTTAGCCACCGTGGCGACGGTGATCTGTTCGGCGGAGTGCTTTTCGAGCACGCTCCGAACTTCCGTCAAAGAGACGCGCTTGGCGCGACCGTTCGTGGTTTGCCCGAGTTGGTGAAGTATCCCGTGCAGGTCACGAACGCTCCTTAGCTCCTTGCAGAGGAACCGAGCGGCCTTGACCGTCGGACGCAGTCCGCTGATTTGGCACTTCTGTTCGATGATGTCCCGCATCAATCGCTGTCGGGGCGGTTCGACGCTTACCACGAGTCCGCTTTGAAAACGGGTCCTCAGCGTCATGGGGAATCCGTCCAAGTCCGCGGGGGGAAGCCGGCTAGTGAGCACCAGTTGCCGAGTATCCGCCACCAATCGGTTGAACGCGTGATAGATTTCCTCCAAAGCCGCCGGGCGATTGGCGAGCAGATGAACGTCATCGATGAGCAAGGCGTCTAGCTTCCAGATCTGCTGGCGGAAGTCGACCGCCTGATTGTTCTGCCAAGCGTGCTCGCATTCTTCGAGGAACTCGCCGGCGGGAAGCGCCAGAATGTTCCATTCCGGATGTTCACGCTCCAAACGCCGACGAATGGCATAGAGCAAATGGGTCTTGCCCACGCTTGGTGGGCCGAACACGAAGAGCGGGTTGTAGCGTTCTCCTGGTTCCGAGAGAACCTTCAAAGCACCTGAAATGGCAAGGACGTTTTCTTCTCCGGGAACCAATGTGTCAAAGTCATAATCCAGTGGGATTGTTTGCACCTTTTTTCCTTTCCCATCCCGCGATCCTGGGCGTCAGTCTCGCAGACCACGATCCATCGCAACTGCCGAAAAACGGGTACCTCGCATGGGGAATGGATTCTGAGATTGCACAAGTGCTTATTCTACGATCTCACCAACCCGCGACCAACGTTTCAAGCCTCTCGCTGGGGAAGATTTCCGACGAAATTCTTCATGAGAAAATGGGGTGATTTGTCTCGACGGCGCGAGGTTTTTCACTCCTCGTTTCGCCGACCAATCCATTCTCACCGCGGCTCGAAGTCACGAGCGAGACTGAACCGAACGACGCACGCGTGAAACGACGTCCGCGATTCGACGAACGGCTTGGTGAATCTCCTCGTCGGTCGTGAATCGGCTTACGCTGAAGCGGACGGCGCTCTCCAACCGATCGCCAGCGAACCCCATTGCTCGAAGGACCGCCGACGGTTCCATCGACCCGCTGGCGCACGCGGTTCCCGCGGAACAACAGACTCCCGCGAGATCGAGAGCCATGACCAATGCCTCCGCTTTCGCCCCCAAAAAAGAAATGTTGGTCGTGTTGGGCACGCGATGATCCGCGATTCCATTCACGACGATGTCATCCACGCAAGCCAAGAGACCTTGTTCCAAAGCGTTCCGTAGACGTTGTAGTTGTGTCCGACGTTCCTCGAGCCGTTGCGTCGCCAGTTCCACCGCCTTGCCAAGTCCCACGATGGCGGCCACCGGTTCGGTGCCGGGACGCATCCCCATTTGCTGATGACCGCCGAACAAGAGCGGTCGAAAGGGGTTCTCGTCTCGGTGGATCAACGCGCCGATTCCCTGCGGTCCGTGAATCTTGTGGGCCGACACGCTCAGACTGGACGCGGACAACGATGGAAAATCAACGGCTATTTTTCCTACCGCCTGGACGGCATCGCAATGAAGCCAGCAATCGGTTGGCAAGGCGCGGGCGATCGTCGGAAGATCCTGAACCGTGCCGGTTTCCCCGTTCGCCAATTGCACCGCGGCGAGCGCCACGTCGTTCCATTCACCGGCGGAGGGAACGAGTATCCTTCCCGCGTGGTCCAATGAAGCTCCCTTAGTGACATGGCCCCGCTTTCGCATTTGCTCCACCGGCTCCAGCACGCTCGGATGTTCGCTGGGGCTTGTGAGAATGGTGCTTTCGGGACGAATCTTGGCACCGAGGATTGCCAAATTGTTGGCTTCGGTCGCGCCACTGACGAAAAGGATGAACCTTGGATCGGAGTGAAGTCCATCGGCTATTTGACGTCTGGCGATATCGATGCCACGTCGAGCGTGCCTGCCGATCGAGTGTTGACTCGAGGCGTTTCCGCTGAGCCCTTGCAAGTAAGGGCGCATGGCATCGAGGACCTCGGGATCAAGCGAAGTCGTGGCGTTGTTGTCGAGATAGATGAGGTCGCGCGTCATGTTCTCGAAGTTTGCCATGAAAGAAGCGATTTCACGTCGACAAGTCACGGAACGGAATCGAGCATAGCCACCAGAGCCTCGCAAGTCTCCGCGGTAGTTGCCTTGCCTCCCAAGTCCGCGGGTAGCGCTTTTTGGTTTCTCAGAAGCGCGCGAACCGCGAGATCGAGGCGCCGCCCGGTTTGCGCCAGTCCCAGATGCTCGAACATCAAGATGCCCGCGATGACGGAAGCAAGCGGATTGGCAATTCCCTTTCCCGCGATGTCGGGAGCCGATCCGTGCACCGGTTCGAACATACTCGGGTGTTTCTTATCGGGATTCAAATTCGCGCTCGCGGCGAGCCCGATACTGCCACAAACGATCGCGGCCAGATCGGTGAGAATATCGCCGAAAAGATTGCTCGCGACGATGACATCGAAGATTTCGGGTCTACGAACCATTTCCATGGCGGCGTCGACGAGCAGCGACCAGGTTTGAATCTCCGGGAAGTCACGCGCCACTTCCGCGAAGACCTCGTCCCAGAACACCATCGAATGCCCTTGGGCGTTTGATTTGGTGATGGAGGTGACATGCCGGCGTCGCTTTCTCGCATGTTCAAACGCGGCGCGAATGATGCGCTCGGTTCCGTGCCTCGTGAAAATGGACGACTGAATCGCCACTTCATGGCTGGTGTGTTGATACAAGCGCCCGCCGACGTTGGCATATTCCCCTTCCGTGTTTTCGCGAAACACGACCAGGTCAATCGACCCCGGCCGTTTGTTCGCCAACGGAGATGAAACCCCCTCGTAGAGATAGCTCGGCCGAAGATTCACGTACTGATCAAACTGGCGGCGAATCGGCAGCAATAGACCGTTCAAGGTTACATGATCTTGAACCTTTGGGTGACCCACGGCGCCTAGGTAAATGGCGTCATACGGACGGAGTTGGTCGATGGCATCCGCCGGCATCATGGTTCCATGTTCCAAATAATGGCTGGAACCCCAATCAAAAGAGTGCCAAGTGACGCTCCCCTCCTCGGTTTTCGCGAGGGCGGAATCGAGCACGCGGATGGCGGCGCCGAGAACTTCGGGGCCAATACCATCGCCGGCAATCACGGCGATACGATGATTTGGCATTGTGTTGTTTCTTTCTTCTAGGTATGGGGTCACGACATTTTACCCAACCTCGAAGTCAGGACACTGCCGAACGGGAAAATAATCGTTCGCCCGGCCAAGCTCCGATCCATCGGATCGCGAGATGGCCGGAGAAAGGTATCTCCCGCCGATGCCGAGTTCGCCGGGAGGTTTAGGCGGGTTCCTCGCTCAGGTCGAGTGGAGGATCGAGGACGGGTCGCGTGGAGGCATGGAAGGATTCATGGTGCTCCGCAGATTCCAGACATGGATGTTGGGAATGGGACTACTCTTCCTCTTTCCAGTGGGGTGTAGTCCCAAGGCGAAATTGCGCGACGACCCCTTCTTGCCGGGCTCAAGAAGTCCGCGAACGAACGTTCCAACAGCTCCGCCTCCCTCCGATCCTTTCCAATCCGCGAACCTCCGCGCGCAGGAGAGGGATTCGGCGATGGACGTGAGCACAAGTCCGACCACCGATCCCTTCTATGCTCGGGACAAGGTGGAAAGACGACCCGCGGTACCGGCGTCGGGCGGGACCGCCGATCGAGCCAGCGCCGGCGTGGGAAACGCAAGCGCGATCGCGGACTCCGGCGGAAACGGAGCCACCGACGAATATCGTCAGGTGCGGCAACGACTCGACAAGACGGGCGCGAAAAACATTCGCTCCGAGAAGGACGAACAGAGCGGCGAGTATCATTTCCATTGCGAAATCCCACATCCCAAAGACCCCGCGGTTTCGCGCGTTTTTGAGGCGTCCCACGCGGAAGAACTCAAGGCGATGACCGCGGTCACCGAATCCGCCGAACGCTGGGCCGCCGAGCAGCAGTAATCGACCTTTCGCTCGAATTTCTCATTCCCTTCTCGCTTCCCAAACAACATTTTCGATCCATTGACGTTGAAATACCGGTGTGGTCCGTGACCCGGCGATTGCATTGCCGCGCGTTTCCATTCATCATTCAAGATCCAGCCGCGCGAATGGTGATGACGAAGGGAGCGTCGTGATGCAGAAGGCTAGTTCTACCCTTGTTTACATCGGGGTTTTGATCCCTGCATTCTTGGGGTTGCACCGCAGTCACGCCGAGTCCGTGATCCACGTCACCCGTCCGTTCCCCGCGCCCGAGTGGGCACTCCTCGAGCGCGAACTTTTCCGTGCGAATGTGAACGCGGTGCGCGAGTTCTATTCCCGATACTTTGATGCACAAGGATATCTCTTGTGCGTCGAACGATGGGGGGGTGACGACGGCCCGGACGATGCCATTGAATGCGCGGCGGACTGGCCCTTGCTGTTCGCGCTTGGCGCGGACTCGGACACGTTGCGACTTTATCGCAAAGCGTGGGAAGGGCACTTGCGCCAATATACGTTGGCGAAGACAAGCGATGTCGAACTGGCGCGCGACGGAATGTATTACAAGGAATTCCCGGTCATGTTCGACTGGGTGCATCATGGCGAAGGCCTTCAGGCCTTTCTTGTCGAGGGCCTGGCGGATCCGGGCGACGAAAGTTACGGCAAACGCGTCCGACGGTTTGCCGGGTTCTACTTGAACGAGGATCCGAAAGCAGCCAACTACGACCCGAAACGAAAGATCATTCGAAGCCTGTTCAATGGGAGTCGGGGTCCCCTGCTCCGCAAGGCGACCGCGCTCGATTGGGCGGGTGATCCGATCGAGATCGAGGGTCGTTTCCAACCCAGGCACGGCGAAAAAGACTACGCCGAAATGCTCGAACATTTCAAGGACTACACCGACGTCGTCGGCGACCATCCGCAAAACCTCTGCGCGACGTCGCTGGTCCTCTGCGCGTTCGCGCTCACCGGCGAGTCCAAATACAGGGATTGGATTCTGGAATACGTCGATGCTTGGGGGGCGCGAGCGAAGGCCAACGGCGATATCCTTCCCTCAAACGTCGGACTGGATGGAACGATCGGCGGATCCGCGGATGGCAAATGGTATGGCGGCGTTTACGGCTGGGGGTTTACCGTCCACGATCCCGCCAGCGGAAAATTGGCGGATCGAAACACGCACCATCTTGGCCTTTCGGGATTCGGGAATGCACTCATGGCCTCCGGCGAGATGAGATTTGTCGGTGTATGGAGACGTCAAATCGAAGCGGTGAACGCACAAGGAAAGCGAATCGACGGCGTGATGAAGTATCCGCGGATGTACGGGGACAACGGCTGGTACGGCTATGTTCCCGAACCTTATGCGCACGGTGCCGAGGAGGTTTACTATTGGTCGCAGGAACCGTCCGATGCCACTCGGTTGGCGGCGGGAGGTTGGCGAGAGTTCCTGGGCGGAAAGAATCCCGACTATCCACGTTCCGTCCTCCGAAGAGATTTGGAACGGATTCGGCTGCGCGTCGCCGCGATGCGCGCGGATGTTTCAACTCCCGATACGCGCTTGGCGGACGATCCCTTGATGGTGACGCCGGCGGCAGCGGACGCACTGGTGGAACTGACGCTCGGAGGCATGCCTCCGAGGCGGACGGGATCGGTGCTCCATTCCCGAGTTCGCTATTTCGACCCGAAAAAACGCAGGGCGGGATTGCCGCAGGACGTCGCCGCCTTGGTCGAAGGAATGTCCGCGGACACCACGACGGTGACGCTCGTCAACGTCAACGTGGTGGAGTCGCGCGAGGTTTTCGTCCAATCGGGCGCTTTCGCAGAGCATCAATGCGAAACGGTGAATGTCGCCGGCAGGTCGTATCCCATCGAAGGACGCGGCTTTCTCGTGCGTCTCGCTCCGGGTGCTGGAGAGACCTTCGTTCTGCGCAGTAAACGGTTCGCCAACGCCCCAACGCTGAAGCGACCATGGGATGATGCGAACGCACCATGAGCTTCGGAGAAACAAGGACTTCAAGGGACGATCGGGAAAGTTACGTACTGTCAATCAGTTGGACGCTTTCTTTCTCCGCTCCTTGGCGTAGCGAACCATGCAGCCACGCGCGAGGGTTTCGGCGATCTCCGGCTTCTTTCCCGCAAGTGCGGCTTCAACCGCGGGGACCAGATAATTGGTTTTCACTTTTTCCGGATTGCTGTCGTCGTCCATTCCACCCATGTAGACCACTTTTCGGTCCTTGCCGAGAACGAAGAATTCCGGCGTGTACGTGGCGCCGTAGGCCTTGGCGATCCCTTGAGTCTCGTCGAAGAGGTAAGGGAAATTGAAGCCCCTCTCCTTGGCCCGCTCTTTCATCATCGGCAAGCTGTCCGCCTCAATCTTGTTCACGTTGATCGCCACGACCGCGACCTTGTCCTCGGGGCCCGCATACTTTTTGGTGAAGTCGATGATCCGGTCCTCGTAATCGACGGCGACGGGGCAGCTGTTGCACGTGAATACAACTACGACGACGTCTTTTTTGGCCAGGTCGACAAGGGAATGCGTTTTGCCGTCAATGCCAGGTAGATTCCTCCATGCGGGGCCCGCATCGCCGATATTCAGCGCCTGATTATACTCGCCCGCATTTGCCCAGCCCGTTTGAAGGAGACATACCGCGATCGCGAGGCAATTCATCCATCGGCACATGCTTCGTCCCTTTAACCAAACCTGAAAGCAGTCTCGGCTCCATGATAGCCGCCCTTTTTCAGCCTACAACCGCCCAGCGTGCGAACCTTCTTCAAGTTGGGAACATCCTTGGGATAACGTTTGAAGTTCGACGGCAACCGAGGAGGTGCGAAAGGAGCGAATCGATGCGTGGGCAGATCGAAGTTGGCGACTTGGTGACGATTGCAGGCACGTTTCCCGCACGGTACGTCGATCCGATGACGGGATACTTTCATGAAGGGCATGCGAGTTTCCGCGACGACGTGGCCCTCGAAGTCGTTCGAGTTCGCTATCCCTATTGCACCGTCGCGCCGAGCGCGCGTGGATATAAGGGAGTCAAATACCTGATCGACCTCCGCGAAACGGAGCCCGAACCCTATCCACCGGACCGCTGAAAGATCTCGGAGGGCGCGATCCGGGGAGCATAGGCCGTCAAGGGAGCACCGTCACTTGGTTGGTGGTTGTTTCGAAGGGTCGAGGTAGATGAAGCTCTTGCCCAGTCTCCCGTTATAGTTTCCGGCAGAGATGCGAACGAGGCCCGGCGTGTCGACGGCGGCATCGATGGCCGCGTGCGTCGCCTTGGCGATCGTCGCGAGATCCTTGCCGTTGATGATTACTTCCATGACCGATCTGACCCCTTCGGGAACGCCAGACGCCTCGCCGAGTTTTTCGCGGAGGGTGGGGCAAAACTTCTCATACGTGCTGGCAATGGAGAAGGAGTATCGGCTGCCCGCTTTGGACCCGCTGGCGGCAATTCCGCCCGGAAACGGCGCAATAACTCCGGGTGTCGCGGCGACGGCGGCATGGGCGCGCTCGGCCGCCTCCAATGCCGAATCCACGGAATCGCCCAGGAACCAAAGATTGCCTCCCATCAGCCCGTCTCGATAGCCGAAGCGGCGATCGATAATGAACTCCCCGCCAAGGATGGGGACCACCCAAATCCGCCGTCCATGCCGTTCCGCGCGGAATTGATGGCCGTCGCCAAAGTACGCCAACTTTCGTCCCAACTGGAAATGCTCCTCGCTGTCGATGAGATTGAAGCACGACGCGGTTGGACAGGTGAGGACGTTTTGACTGATCCTGACGAGGAGCGAACGCTCGAGCGCGGGAGCGCGGTCTTTTCGAAACCGCGGCACGTGGAACTGAATAACGGCGCCGGGTCGACCATCGGGGGTCGAAAAGGTTGCATCCCCGCCGGGACCGACATAACGATCCATTCCCGCTTCGCAGTCGCACATGATCGTGCTCGAGGCATTTCCCGTCGCTGCGTGTACCGCATGATCGAGCCAGGTGCGGTCGCGCGCGGTGATCAAGAACTCGGCGTATATGCTGCGGAACGCCTCGGCATACGTGTCGTCGACAAGGGGATGGAGCGTCGCGGGCATGCCGTCACCTACCCTTCCCATCGTAAACGGCCTTTTCCGTGATGACCTTATCCATGAAGACGTCGTGAGCCTGCGTCGGGATGCTCGGAAAGAGTTGGCATTCAAAAGCGAGCGCGAAGAGCGGCGTATCCGGCCGGGCGTGTTCAAGGAGCTTGTCGTAGTAGCCGAACCCGTGGCCCATCCGGGCTCCCGTTCGGTCAAACGCCACGCCGGGGACCATGATGAGATCCAATTCCTTCACATCGACTTTCTTCTCCGGAACGTCGCGCAATTCCGGCTTGGGTTCGAGGATCTTGTACATCCCGATGGATAGTTCGTCCATGCTCGTAAGCCAGAAGAGTTCGAGAATGTCGTTGACGCAGTAGGGAACGACGATCTTTTTGCCATGAGTCAGAGCCGTCGGCAGGTAATGGCGGGTACGAACTTCGGTTCGCACGTCGACGTAGAACATGACCGTCTTGGCATTCGCGTACTCGGGCTGCGCGACGAAAGTCTCGCAAATCCGGGCACTGAGTTCTTCCTTGTTCTCTTGCGCTTTTCGATTGGCGTGTGCTTGCTCGCGAATTTCCTTTTTGGCGCGATGAAACGCATCGAGGCTATCGACGGACATGTGTTACCCACCATGAGTAGAACCCGAAATCGCCGGTCTCTCGCCGGCGTCTTCTCAGTGTACAAACTGTTTGCTGCGCGATGTAGCGGAGGAGTCAAGAAATCGGCGCTGCTTGAGAATCGCGCGGTCGACTTCCATCCGTCATTGGGGAGCGATCTTCCTGCCTACGCGCGACCGCGGGGTGGCTTACCTACGCTTGTCGAGTCCAACGAGAATCGGCCGGGGAGCAGAAGTTTCTCCGTATTCGGCGTCGAACGGATGTCCCGGCGTCGATCCAGAAAATCGCGGTCCATTCGCGCGAATGGGGGAGATTACCCAGGGGCTGGCGATCGAAGAGTCTATGCCGCCTTGCTCTCTTCGAACTCGATTCGGTCCGCGAGATTGAAGATCCAGCGGCTCCAATTATCGGTGGAACCAGGTGTGATTTGACCCAGGACGAGTGGTTTACTGGCTCCTGACATCGTCGGTAGATTCGCGGGCAAGTGTTCCATCGCGAAATAGGCGAGAAGTGCCGCGTGGATCGAACCTCTGGCCTCCGAAGGAATCCCGATCTCATCGGTGCGCGCCACGGGAATCGGATCGAGTGCTTCTCGGAGTAACTTCCATAGCAAGCCGTTCCAAGAACCGCCGCCGGTCACCCATGCTTCATCGATCCGTTTGGTGCTCGGAACGAATCGGCGTAGCGCCTCCTGAAAGCATTCGATCACGAACTGGTTGGCGGATCGCAAGACGTCGCGCGCGTTCAATCGTTGTTCGCGCGCGAACGCGAGCGATGATTCACGCAAGGGGGCGTCGAATTGTTGAGGGTCGAGGAACTTGGGGGGGGGTCGCAAGAGGTACGGGTGACTCGACCACTGACTGACAAGTTCTTCAGAGACCCGCCCTTGGACGGCGAAATGGCCGCTGGGATCGAACGGATACTTTCCCTGGCTGAGTTGTCGGGTCAGGCCGTCGAGAAAGTCACAGCAGGGGCCCGAATCAAAACAGAGTATTCCTTGAGGAGGGTCACCCGCTCCCAGCACGGTGACTCGAAGAGCCGGTCCGAGTTGAATGATCAATCGGCCAAGTCTGGTGGAGCGAAAGAGGAACCAATCCGCCAACGGGGACAGAGGTCCGCCTCTCCCGCCGCAGCTCCGATCACGAAGATCAAATCCGCTCACTACCGTAATGCCGGTGGATTCCGCGATGAGATTGGCGAGCATGGGGGCAAGGTTGTCGTCGGGAAGCTTGGCGATTCCCACGACGTCGATCGCGGAAACGGGAATCTGACTCTGCCGCGCGAGTTGCCCGAGTCCCGATCGAATCGCGTCGGCAATCGACTCCAGCTCACGGGATGGAGGGGGCGCGGTCATTGCATCCGCGGAGACGCAACGCAGCGACCAACCCTCCCCTCGACAACGCAAAAGCGAGATTTTCAATCGACCGCTCCTGCGGCCGAAACTCACCCCTGCAAATAGCCGGGTTGTCGGTTCGATGCTCCAACCTGTTGCTTCGATCGCCATCGCGGAAGCTTCCGATGCGAGTTCGTGTAAGCCGCGGGACTGGTATCCCACCGTCGCCAAGCCGGGCGCAACGAGGGGTGGATGGCTCGCATGAAGGCCGGTGCCCGGTACAGGTCGAACCTGGTCGCGAGAGGGTTTCAATTATCTCCCTCTCCACCAAGTGGGAGAGGGAACCTCGCGCGCGACGGACGTGCCTAGGTTTACCGTTCCAGACTAGGGGTCGAATCCAGTTTTGGAACGGAACTTTTTGCCCGTGCTACGTCACCAGCACCAGAGCCTACCGCCGCTCGGAAACGTTATGCCGTGGGCCGGTCCGCTTTTCGCCGAGACATTCCAAGCGATCGTCCCCGACGCTTCGACATCATGTTTCCGACGTTCCACAGCGAGCCAAGGTCGAAAACGCGACTAGGCAGCCTTGACCAACTTGAGTGCCGGCGCGCCCTGGGCGGCATTGACGAACCCTTCGAACAACTGCCGATCGAGCGCCGACGCGGAATCCGATTCCGGATGCCATTGCACGCCGACCATGAACCAGTTCGGGTCGGTGCTTTCAATCGCTTCGATCAAGCCGTCGGGCGCGAGTGCGCCACTGCGTAGCCCCTTGCCGAGCGTTCGTATGCCTTGATGGTGCGAGCTGTTTACCCGGATTTCACCTTCGCCATAGATCGATTCGAGACGGGTACGTGGCGTGATGAACACGACGTGCCTGTGGGTCGGATCGAGTGGATCCTGGTGCGGCAATCCGCGAGGCATGTCTTCAGGCAAGTGGGTGTAGATGGAACCTCCGAACAACACGTTCATGAGTTGCATGCTGACGCCGACGGAAAGGACGGGGAGCTTGCGTTCGATGACCATGCGACAGACGAGCCGATCGGATTCTTCGCGGCGGGGAAGCATTTCCTTGATCGAAGGATGTGGCCTTTTGCCCATTTTCGTGGGGTTGAGGTCGCTGCCGCCGGTCAACAGAACGCCATCCAAACGGTCGATGTATTCTTCGAGGATTTCTTCGCGGGGATAGGGGGGAATAACGACGGGAGTTCCACCGGCGGCAATGATGCCATCGCAGTACCCTGCATCGAGGACGACTTTGGGATTCTTGTCGCGCTTGCTGATGACGAGGTCGGCGGTGACGCCAATGAGAGGCTTCATGGGAAGCTCCTTCCGTGGATTTCAAGAAAACTGGTCCTACTCCATGAACCAGTCGAAGGTCGACATCCGTTGCCAAGCCTTCGGACAGAGCCTTGCTTCCGAGCGGCGAGATCCTTTCCCGCAGCGCGGAAGCTTGCTCGATCTGCGAACAGGTTAACCGCGAGAAACGCCACTGGCAAGAAAAATCTCCGCAGAATTCCCGAAGTTTTTCGGCCAAGACCACTTGCGCGGCTTTCCCTTTGCCTTCGAGCAGGGATATCATGCACTAGGAACGAATTTCATTCCCCCGTCGGCCACCCATGTTTGTTCCGTCAGCCGTTCTATTGCGAATGGCGACAAGAGAAGTTACGACGGATGTAGTGTAGTGGATGTAGTGGGGCGCGCGGGAGGATCGAGGAAAGTTCTCGATACTAAATCGACGGCGTGTCGGGCCGGCCAAAGCGGGGAGCGGGATTTGGGGCGAGAAGCAAGTCAGATGCGAGGGGCGACGAGAGGCCTCTTGGCTGTCATGATGGTGGCAGTTGCCGCCCAAAGAGGCCAGTATGCCCAGGCGCAGCAGCCCGAGGACGTCATTCGCGCGATTCAGCGCGGCGTGGACTACCTGAAATCCAAGCAGGCGGCGAACGGGAGTTGGGAAGATTTTCCCGGCGCGCCGGGGGGGACAACCGCGCTCGCAACGCTGGCACTCCTCTCTTCGGACGTTCCCGCGGACAATCCGAAGATCCAAGCGGCTCTCAAATACCTCCGCCAGATTCCCCCCTCGAACACCTATGTCACATCGCTGCAAACCATGGCGTTCGTCGCTGCGGATCCCGGACGGGATTTTGCCATTATCCGGCGAAACGCGCAATGGCTCATGCAGACCCGTAGCGCCGATGGCCGATGGTCGTACGGCAGCGAGAACCGTGGCGGAGGAGACAATTCGAATACGCAATTCGCGCTTCTGGGCCTTCAAGCCGCGGTGGAAGCGGGCATTGATGTCCCGGCGAAGTTCTGGCAGGAATGCCGGCATTATTGGCTCAAGACGCAAAGCCACGCGGGGTCCTGGGGATATCCCGCCACGGGTTCGTCCGGCAGCATGACGGTCGCCGGGATTTCGAGTCTTGTCATTACCAGTCGTGAGCTGCAGATCGTGCAAAAGACCACGATTGACGGCAAGCCGGTTCCTTGCAATGGCGCGCGAGACGATCCCGCGCTGCAGGCGGCGATCGGCTGGATGGGCAGAAACTTCAGCGTCAACAATAATCCGGGAGGCTCCAACTCCTGGCTTTATTACTACCTCTACGGCCTGGAGCGGGCGGGGCGGCTGAGCGGTCGACGATTTTTTGGCGAGCACGATTGGTACCGGCGGGGAACGCGCTTCATCGTCGATCGACAGCAGGTCAACGGGTCATGGAACATCTCGGGGGGGGGAACGCCCGTCGAGGTGGTGAACACTTCCTTTGCCCTTCTCTTTCTTTCCAAGGGACGCATTCCCATTCTGGTCAACAAGCTCAGACACGCGCCGGGAAACGATTGGAACAATGCGCCCAACGACGTTCACAATCTCACGGACTTCCTCGCCCGCAAATGGAACGTTCGACTCAATTGGCAGGTGGTCGACAGCGGAATCTCGACCGTCCAGGACCTCTTGCAGGCGCCCGTGCTTCACATCAGCGGGCATTACCCGCCGGTGTTCACGCAGAAGGAAAAGGCCCTCCTCCGGGAGTTCGTCGAGCAGGGGGGGTTGATCATGGCGGACGCCAATTGCAGCGTGACCGGCTTTGATCAGGGGTTTCGCGCGCTGTGCAAGGAGTTGTTCCCGACCCCCGAACAACAGCTTCAGGTTCTAGAGCCGGATCACGGGGTCTGGACGAGTCTTTTCGATTTGCGAGAACTTGCTTCGACGCATCCGTTGATGGGGATCAACGTCGGTTGCAGGACCGCCGTCTTTTTCAGTCCCGAGGATCTCTCGTGCCAATGGGAGTACTACGGGTACAAGGAGCACAAGGACAGGACGTTGTCAGCCGTGCGCTTGGGTTCGAATATCGTTGCCTACGCGACGGGACCGGAGAACTTGCAGGACAAATTGGCGGAAAGAAAGGTCCTGGGGAAATTCGAAGAAGACGAGATTCGGCGCAATTTCCTTCAGGTGGCCAAGATACGCCATGGAGGAGATTGGAATCCCGCCCCTCACGCGATTCGAAATCTCATGGAATCATTGCAAAAGGTCGCCAAGATCGACGTCATCCGGCAGCAGCGCGAAATCGAAATCCTCGACCCGAATTTCGTGAACTATCCCCTTTGCTACATGCATGGAAGGAATCGATTCAAGCTGGATGCTCGAGAGTTGGAGACGCTCCGGGAATATCTGAAGAACGGGGGGGTGCTCTTCGCCGACGCTTGTTGTGGCAGCGAACGATTTGACGAAGCGTTCCGCGCCCTTATGGCCGCGTTGTTTCCGGACCAAAAACTCGACCGCATTCCGGTCGAACATGAACTGTACACGACGAGCATAGGGTATGATTTGAGCAAGGTTGAACAGGACAAAGCACTCGGCGGTCGGATCGGACCCCCTATCCTGGAGGGGATATCCGTAAACGGCCGGTACGCCGTCATCTACAGCAAGTTTGATCTTGGATGCGCCATGGAGAGACAACAAAGCACGGATTGCAAAGGCTATACGCACGAATCGGCGATCAAAGTTGCCACGAATATTGTCCTGTACGCGCTGAAACAATGACGGGCTCGAGGGAAGAAAAAGTCCCTCCTTGCATCTTGATCCGAGTGCGGCGCACAAGTAGTAAAGTAAGGACTCCAGGATAGTTGCGGAGGCGTGGGTGGAAAACCATCGGCGCAGTTTTCGTTATCCGGCGCATGTCGCCCAGCGCGAGGTCACGCTCTACGTGGGCCAGATTGCCATCGGCGCCGCCGTCGTCGACGAGTCGGCGGGAGGCATGGGGGTCGTTGTCGCGGACGCCAGTCGATTGAAGACCGGCAGGACCATCGATTTCGAGGAAACGGGTCCCATTCGAAGCAAACGGCTGGCGAAAGTGACCCATGTTCTGCCGGATGATTTCGAACTGTTTCGTATTGGTCTCGAATGGATTTGACCCTTCGAGTCCTGGTCAACGGGTAAAAAATCCGGTGACGTCCGTCGACAGTGCGTGAGTTCTCCGGTCGTGGAGCGCCAATAAAAGACTTCACGGATCGTCCGTCGAAGTACCAGTGATGGATTCTTGCCAGGAAAGCGAACGAAGAAAGCGAATGACGAACTACAAGATTGCCGTTCTGGGTGGTGATGGTACGGGCCCGGAAGTTGCCGCGGAAGGACTGAAGGTTCTGTCAGCGGTCGCGAAACTGGAAGGATTCTCCTACGAACTCGAGCATCTCGATTGGGGAGGCGATCGTTACCTTCGCACGGGAGAAATCATTCCCGAAGGTGGCGTCGATCACCTTCGAACCTTCAACGCGATCTACCTGGGCGCGATCGGGCATCCCGATGTCGCCCCCGGCATTTTGGAAAGAGGTTTGCTCCTCAGACTGCGTTTCGAGCTCGACCAGTACATCAATTTGCGACCCGTGAAGTTGTATCCCGGCGTGGAGACCCCCCTGGTCGGAAAGACGCCCGAGGACATCGATTTCGTCGTGGTTCGCGAAAACACCGAGGACCTCTATGCCGGAATCGGTGGGAACTTCAAAAAGGGAACTCCGGACGAAGTCGCAACCCAGACGAGCATTAACACCCGCAAAGGGATCGATCGTTGCCTTCGCTACGCCTTCGACCTGTGCAGGAAGCGCAACGACAAGAAGATGTTAACCTTGGTTGCGAAGACCAACGTGCTCACCTATGCCCACGATTTATGGAACCGCGCTTTTCTGGAGATGGCGAAGGAATATCCCGACATCACCACGGACTACAATCATGTCGACGCCTGCTGCATGTGGTTCGTCAAGAATCCGGAGCATTACGACACGATCGTGACGACGAACATGTTCGGCGACATCATCACGGACCTAGCTGCCATGATCCAGGGAGGCATGGGTGTCGCTGCTGGAGGCAACATCAATCCGCATGGGGTGAGCATGTTCGAACCCATGGGGGGCTCGGCGCCGAAGTACACGGGTCAAGGGAAGATCAACCCGATCGCGGCGATCGCCGCCATGGGCATGTTGCTGGATCAGGTGGGCCAGCCGAACGCGGCCAAGCGTGTGGAAAAGGCCATCATTCAGATCACCGGCAGCAAGCTCAAGAGCATGTCGGCGGGTCGAATGGGCTACACCACCGCTCAAGTCGGCGACCTGGTGGCGGAAGCGCTCTAGAGCCATGGTTGTTTCGAATCGCGCCCTCCTTCGGGAGGGCCATTCATGGATCGGTTTGTCGGATTCCAGGATCGTTCCGATGTGCCGATACTTGCCTGAGTTCCAATCCGGTTTCGCTCCCGGCGTTCGAGGACGTTTTTGGTTTCGCCCCTGGAATGGAGCGACGTCGATGGTCGCTCGGTAGCCCGGCTGTCAGAACGTAAGGTCCCCGCCGAGGCTCTTTCCGAAACCGGCCGTGGAATTGCTGCATTCGTTTTTCCGAGACTTGGTGGTGGTCCGGGAAACGAAGCTCCGCTGTCCTTGGAGCGGGAGGATCGCCGTGAGACTCGCGCTGAAGACCAACGTGGCCCCCGACTTATTAGCGTCGAGGACCGCGGATTCGGACCGCGTCCCCCGCTCTGCCGATCCCGGCATTAACATGCCCGAAGCGGAATTGGTTAAAGCGCTCAACGAAGTCTTCGTCAAAGATGGCGGGAAGATTACCCTACTTCTCGCCGTTTTCTACCTTCTGGGTGCTTTCTCGAAATGGATCGAGTTTAGTTTTTGGACCGCTTTGCCTCTCAGTTTGTTGAGTCTGGCGATCAGCGGCGCTCTTTATTGGACCCACCGGGCGTTAAAGTCCTCCACCATCCAATTTGAATTGGCACACCCGGTCGCCTGCGTGCTCGCGCTGATGATGGCGAGTAACTCGGTGCTGCAAATCTGCATGACGCGCGACGCCCGGCCGATCTTTGGCGTGGTGCTCGTGATCGTTGCAGCAAGTTGTATATTTCTCTCCCAAACCGCCTTGCTCGTCGTTTCCATACCATCGAGCCTCGCGTGGTTGCTTTTGCCGATCGTGCCCGATCCGCCGAGGGAATGGCCCGAAACCTTGGTTTCCTGCGTCTTCATCTTCGGTCTGACGATCATCGTGCAGCATTTTCGCATCGGCAAGGAGAGAAGGATCGAGATCCTCCGCTGGCAGGATCGCCAACTCAACGAGCGACTGAGAACGACCATTCACACGTTGAAGAACGAAGTCGAGGAGAAGGAAAGGATCGAGCAAACGTTGCGCGAAAGCGAACAACGGTACCGGTCCGTATCCCAGTTCACGACGAGTTGGGCGTTCGACATGGTGGTCGAACCGAACGGTCAGATGCGCTTGCTTTGGATCACCGGCGATCCGGTGTGGATCGCGGGATACGACATCAACGAACTACAAAACATCACGGATTGGAAGAACCTCATTCACCCGTCCGATTTGCCATCCTTCACGGAACGCATGTCGCGCGTACTGGCTGGTCAGGACGTGACGACGGAGTTCCGCGTGCGCAACAGCCAAGGCGAAACTCGCTGGGTGCGGGTATTCGCGCGCCCGAAATGGAACGATACGCGCGACCGAGTCACGCACGTGCACGGGGCTGCTCAAGACATCACCGATTTGAAGCTCGCGGACGAGCAGATGCGCCAGCTTCAATCGAACCTGAACCACGTCGCGCGCTTAAGCACGCTCGGGGAGATGGTCGCGGGCATTGCGCATGAGATCAATCAGCCGCTCTACGCGATCGCGAATTACAGCACGGCTTGCAATAACCTCTTGCCGCCGAAAACCCCGTCGGATGTCGACAAGTTACAGCGATGGAGCGTGCAAATCTTGGAGCAATCCCAGCGGGCCGGGGAGATCATACGGCGGCTTCGTCTCTTCGCCAGAAAAGCGGAAGCCGAGCAGGTTCCCTTGGACATGGCCGAGGTAATCCGAGAATCGCTGGAACTGGCCTCCACGGAGATTCGGCGATATCAGGTACAGCTCCGTTTGGATTTGCCGTCGAGGTTGCCGATGGTCATGGCGGACCGGGTGCTCATTCAGCAAGTGCTGGTGAACCTGATTCGCAATGCCGCCGAAGCGCTCGCGGAAATGCCTGCGGAAGATCGCGCGGTCAAGGTCGAGGTATATGTCGAAGGAAGTCGAATCCTCGTGCGCGTGTCCGATACCGGTCCTGGATTGGCGACGGATGCCGGCCGCGATATTTTCGAACCTTTCGTCTCCACCAAGCCGGAAGGAATGGGGATGGGATTGGCGATCAGTCGCTCGATCATCGAAGCACACGGCGGGGAGATTTGGGCCGCTTCCAACCGTCCTGGCGGAACGGGAACAAGTTTTTATTTCACCTTACCTACCATTAAAAACTCGAAAAATCATGAATCTCAATGACGTCACCGTTTTCATCGTCGATGACGATCCCGCGGCGCGGGACTCGGTTACCGCCCTCGTCGAGTCGATGAATATTCGCTGCGAGGGCTTTGCTTCGGCGGAAGAGTTCTTGCAGGCGTATGACCCGAATAAACCGGGCTGCCTGGTAACCGATGTCCGCCTCTTGGGCATGAGCGGACTGGAACTCCAGGAGCAACTGGCACAACGCCGGGCGTCGCTTCCCGTGGTGGTGATTACGGCCCACGCGGACGTGCCACTCGCGGTGAAGGCGATGCGTCGAGGGGCGATCAATATCCTCGAAAAGCCCTGCCGGCAGCAAGAGCTATGGGAAACCATTCGCAGTGCGCTCAACGTGGATGCCGCCAACCGCAAGCGGCGCGCCAACCGAGAAATGGTCGAAGCACGACTCTCCACCCTTTCCCCCGAAGAGCATGAGATCATGAAAAAAGTGGTGGAAGGGGTTCCCAATAAAGTAATTGCCGTCGATCTCAACTTGAGTTTACGGACGGTGGAAACCCGCCGGCATAATGTATTTAGAAAGATGCAAGTCGAATCTCTGGTTGATCTTGTGCGCCTTGTTGTCGATGCGGACGACAAGCGGCAAGAGGAGAACCTCCCTTAATGAGGTTGCGGGTACCCGCAGAAATCATCGGTAATCCGCAATTGAATTTTCGGGGTGAAACAAAGCATAATCATCCCACGCTCTGGTGAGGCAAGCTGTTCTCGTAGCTCGGCGACTCGCTCTGGGAAAACCAGCCGCCGGGGGAGAGAATGGCGGGCATACGCCGGCAGCAACTCGACCCATGGGACATTGGCCGTGTCACTGTCGCCCAGTGGCATGTCCAATGTCCCACTTTTTTCCCTCCCACTGAAATCCAGAAGGAACCGAGCCGTTCAAGGGTTCCTGGCGGCAGGGGGCCCATTCCAGTCCAGCTTTAATTTCGCCAGATTCCCGCGGAGTTTAGGGAGGCTCCAAACCTGAACGGCTGGGGAGTCGGTCCCCACCGCGAGGAGTTGGTCATTCGATGAGAAGCATAGCGAGCGGACGACATGTTCTTCGGACGGCGTGAGCATGGCGAGCGTTTTGCCGGTCGAAAGGTCGAGTAAACAGACCTTTCGGAGTGAAATGGCGAGCGCGGCTAGTTTGCTGTCGTGCGTGAACGCGACTGGGCCGACGGCGGATGCCAATCCCTCGCGAGGGATCGTCCAGATCGATTCCCAAGTCCCAACGCGATGAAATTGGTACTCTCCCTGCGTCCCACAGACGAATATCGTTCCATCCGGACTGAAACCGACATCGGATCCGCCGGCGCCAGGACGAGTCCCTTGGAACGCTTTGGCGAGTTTCCCCGTTTCCACGTTCCAAACCCCGATATCACGAGCGAGCCAGGTTCCCGCCGCAACCCATTGGGAGTTCGGGCTAACCGCGACCCAGCGAATACCTCGATGGAAGGGAAAGATTCTCGGCGCATCGAGACGAGAGGGATCGAAGAGAACGATGCTCCCCGTGCCGCGGTCGTTGAGGACCAGTCGATTGCCGTCGCTGCTCCATGCACAATGATGCATTTCGTTGCCATTGGTGCCGTCAAAGAGCCTTCGCGGGGGTGGCCACGAGGACGAGGTGTCCGAGGGCAATTCCCATAGTTGCAGGCCGTCTTCCGAAAAAGTCGCGAACTCGTGCGTCCCCGGCCGAAATCGCGCCGATCCCGCGGCAGCGATCCTCAAGGGTTGAAAGGCCGTCCCGCTCGAAAGGTCCCAGACTCGAACGCCCGCGTCGCCGGCCGCCAACAAATATTGGTTGTCAGAGCTGATGTCCACGGTCAACACGCGTCGCTGCTTGGGCTCCAGGCTCGTCTCGTGTCCTTCCAGGGTTCGGAACAATCGGCACTCGTCCCCCGTCCCCACCTCCCAATATCCAATGTCCGCGCCATCCTGAAATGCCAGGCGCTTGCCGTTCTGGGAAAAGCGAATCCCGAGTCCGTCCGCGGTCACCAGCGGCCGACCGTTCGCCACGTGCCATAATCGCGTCGTGCCGTCCCAAGACCCAGACATCAAGAGGTCACCCTCGGGGTGGTAGTCCAGCGTCACGACGACATCGTCGTGACCACTGAGCACGCGGCGCATTTCGAACGTCTCGGTGTCCCAGAGGTAGATGCGAGTATCTTCTCCGGCAGTCGCCATGAACCTTCCGTCCGGTCGCCAGGCGAGCACCCGAACTTGCGAAGAATGGGGCAACGAGACGACCCTCTTACCCGTCTTCAGATCGCGGATGTCGGCTACTTTTTCACCGTAGCCGCACAAGCCTATCCAGCGCCCGCGCGGATCGAATGCCATTTCGGATGGATAGGAGAACGTGGTGAATTTCCGAAGGAGTTTGCCGGTCTTGAGGTCGAAGATGGACAACTCCTGATGTTTTGTCATCAAGGCGATAAGACTGTCGTCGGCGTTGAACTCCAACCCGTTGACTGCGGGAATGCAAGGAACGTCCAATAGCGTTGCTCCCGTCGCGCGGTCGACGACCAGGCATCGTCCCATATGGGTTGGCCCGAGAACGAAGATTGCCCCGACGATTTTCCCCGTTCGCCCGAAGCGGAGGACTCTGCCGAAACCCGCCTTGGTGGGTGAAGAGATTGTTCGTTCGAGTTGCCCGTCCAGGACCCGTCGCACGGCGATCGAGTAATTCTGCTCCAGGCGAAGGTAGGATTCGATGAGCGGGTCGAAGTCCACGACGAGATGGATCTGGGGATTTCCCTCCCGCCGATGTTCCACGCGTAGATCCGCCAACGCCAGGCAGGCAATCGCCTCGTCGCGCAGCTGAGGTGAGGGGCGCATCTTGGCGGCGAATTCCAGCTTTTCGAGGCTCGTGAAGCGCTGGCCGGATCGACCGGAATGGCGATTGGCCCGGGCTTGATCGAGGTACGATTGCCAAAGAAGCTCGGTCGCTTTCCGTTCCTGGCGCATGGCGGCGTCTCGTTCGAGTCGCAACCAATAGCTGGCGAAAAGGGAACCGACCGCCAGGGCTATCGTTAGCAGAAAAACGGACGCCGCGAGTGACGCAATCATCGGCTTTCTGCGGCACCAGCGCCATGCCCTCTCCCAGCCGCTGACGGGGCGCGCGGTGATGGGTTCATGATCGAGAAAGCGGCGAAGATCATCCGCAAGCTCCAGCGCGGACCCGTACCGGCGCTTGGGTTCCTTTTGCAAGCATTTGAGGCAGATCGTTTCCAGATCGCGAGGAACGTTCGTTTGCAGTCGCGTGAGCGAAATCGGTTCAAGGGTGCGCACCTGCTCGAGCGTCTCGATAGGCGAAGCTGCCTGAAAGGGAGGTCGGCCGGACAACGCCTCGTAGAGAACGGAGCCGAGGGCATAGATGTCGGTTGCGGGGGAAATTTCGCGAACCTTGCCGGAGGCCTGTTCCGGAGCCATGTAGCTCGGCGTTCCGAGGACGTCGCCCGTCTTGGTGAATCCGGTTTCCATTTCGATCCGACGAGCGAGACCAAAATCGGTGATCTTGGGGATGAGGCGATCAAGAGGCATTAGTCGTGAGTTCGTGCTTCCATTCTTTGGCTCGGGATCTCCGGCGTTGACGCACAGCGGATTGACGAGAAGAATGTTCGCCGGCTTGATGTCGCAATGGACGATTCCCCTTTCGTGGGCCGCATGGAGAGCGCGGGCGAGGATTTCCACCAGGCCCGCGGCTTCACGCACTGGCAAGGGAGTATTGCCCAGACGCTTGTCCAGGCCGACTCCATCCACGTACTCGAGGACGATGTATGGGTGCCCGTCCCGTTCATTCACTTCGAAGATCTGCACGATATTGGGATGCTGGAGGCGCGCGAGGGCTTCGGCTTCGGCGCGGAAACGGGCGATCATGTGGGGTTCCGCATGTTCCGCGACCAGAATCATCTTGATCGCCACCAAACGATTGAGAAGGACCTGGCGGGCCTTGTAAACCACCCCCATGCCGCCGCGGCCAATCTCCTCCTGAATCTCGTAATGGCCGAGGGCCTGGTGGCGATGGACTTGAGCAGCGCGGAAGTCCCCCGCGAGAGTGAACGCACCCCGCGGTTGAAGTGTCGTGGCGCTGGTGATGTCCTGGAACTGCTCGTGAACGCTAAAGAGCTTTTGCAGGCGCGCGCGCCATTGAGGAAATCGGGAATACACCTGGGCAGGTTCGGGATTCAAGCCCAACTCTTCGCGTACGGAAAACTCCGTGTAGATGAGTTCGATCGCCAGGTCGGCATTCGTTGCAAGCTGCGGGTACTTAAGGAAGAATTCCTCCGCCTGGCATGGAGTGCCGGCGCGCAGTCGGCCATCCAACTCCGCGCACGCTTTGCGGAGCAACTTTTCCGGAGAGAGATCCGCCGAATCCGCCATCGCTCGTTGTGCCTCGGGTCGAGACGCAAAAAAACCACGTAAGCAACCACATTTGTTTCGCTGGGAAACGCCGATCCCATTAACGAAGCCGGCGGAATCGAATCATTCCCATGGGAGGGATCATCGATCCCCGCGGAATCCATGAGTTAAGATACCACGCCGCCCAAAGGTGGAAATGAAGAAACGTCGTCGACATGCAGTGAACGTACCCATTCGTTGTGATCGATCGATTCGTGCGTTATGGAGCAGCAGAAAAGTAATATCGTAAAACTAGGGCCGTTCGCCTGGAGAGACCTGGCAAAAAGCGAGCCGGGACACGATATTGCTTTTCTGAGCGGTAATAGGAACTACCGTCGGGTGCAGGGTCGATCGCAAGCCCAGCGCGCGATCACGAATTGGCACCTTCACTTTGAGGATGCTAGTTTTCGGATGCATGAGATCTCGGGGTGCACAAGCGGTTCGTTTCCGGTGAACCATGTCGGATGAATTGGTCCCATTTGCCGATTTACTCGCCAAGGCGCGGACCGGCGACAATAGCGCGCTCACGCAGCTAGTGGAAAAGTACGAAGGAGAGATTCGCATGGTTGCGAGGGTCCAATTGGGCCCCGCGCTCCGTCCTCATCTCGATTCGATCGACCTGGTTCAATCCGTGCATAGAAGTCTCATGCTCGGACTCCGTTCCAATAAATTTGAGATCACCGATCCGGAAAGCCTGATTGCGCTAGCGCTTACCATGGTGCGGCGGAAGGTGGCGCGCCATTGGCGTCATTTGCAGCGTCAACAGCGATTGAGCCGAGGACCTGAGGCCGACACGCACTTTCCCAATCTGCTGGCATCCTTGAGCAGCCCACAATCCGATCCCGCGGAAATTGCGCAACGTAACGACGCGATCGCCAAACTCTGGTCGCATTTGGATCCTTCGGAAAGAAAGGTCATCGAGCTCCGCATGCAAGGGCACAGCACGGTCGAGGTCGCGGAGACCCTTCACCTCGACGCCGATGTCCTCCGCGTCCGACTAAGTCGCCTCCGCCAACGTTTACGGGCCGAAGGACTCCTCATCGACTGGCTCTAAATGGGCTCAAGGATCGAAAGCCAAGCGGCGCGCATTCGGCAAACCATGATTTGCTAGTCGATGCTGCAGCAGTTCCTCCGGGTCGCGAGTTCCCTTCCGTCCGCGGCGAACCCCGGCCGAACTCCCCCAGGCATTTTTTCAATCGCAACTTGTTGTTTTTTCGGGCTTTTGGGCGATTCGCCTCCAGGCCGCGAAAAAAAAGCCCCGTTTTCTGTTTCGAAATCCCCTGCTTGCGCCATTGGGAATGTGACGCATCGAGGCGAGGACTCGATGTTCTCTGGTCCCAAGTCGAGGAATGGGCGATGGCAGGAAAAGTTCGAGCGATCTTTGACGCCACGGGGCTGAGAATTGCTCCCCATCACTACCGCATGTTTCCCTGGGAACCCTCCGTCGATCCCAAAGAGGACATGGAGGTGTTCTTCGACGACAAGCTGGACATGATCAAGCAGATTACGCTCGAGAAGCTGATGGAGCGAATGGTCGGGATTACCGGCGAGAAAACGGTGATGATCGTTTCGCATGGCACGAAGGGGGGATTCTTCATGCCCATCGTCACCGGCAGCGAGAAGGCCGTCGCTTTGAATCTCGAATCCCTCATGAAAGTCTGGGAGGCGCACAAAGTCGCCTCCCGACTTCGGCTGCTCGCGAAGATTTTCGGCAAGCGGGATCAATACCAGCGTTGGCAAGAACTCCTTCGCACCCTTCCAGGAGGAGAAAACATTGTCGTCGGACCTGGTCAGTCCGAACAGGCGGACAAAATCTACACCAAGTGGGAAACCGCCGAACTGCGAAAGTATAAGATCTCGCTCGACAAACTCCGGGACGTGATGGTGCTCCGCGAACGCCTGGTGGACAAAAAGTTCGAACGAGTCGAGATTCGAGCGTGCAACATGGGAGCGAATGCCGCCGAACTCGAGTTCATACGCAAGTTTCTCGGAACCAAGAAGATCATCGCCCCCAATCAAGACACCTTCTTTGGAACGACCAAGCCGGAATTCCTCAAGCCATCCACCACGCTCTTGCAATGGCTCAAAAAGAACGGCGGGAACGATCAGTTCATGATCGACGGCGGGTTCGCCCTGAAGATCACGGAGATCGTTCATGCCCAGTACACCACCAAGGCCGCGTCGGTGAACGATCAAGCGGTCAAGGACTGGGTTCAGCATCACGTCATGAACAATTCGACGAAACTGTCGACCAAGGAGTTTCACGTGATGGCACTCCGATCGAGGCAGGATCCGAAGAATCGGCACCCGTTCACGTTCCCGTTGGACACGAATTACCGAAAACAGCTGGTCCGCAAGGGCTGAGGCACATCTTCACGTCGCGCGCGAGCCGCTTGGTTGCTGATCGACAAGCGTGCTCCACGAAACTGCCGATCAGTCGAAACCGAGGTCCGTCATGATCGTCGCGAACGTCACACAAAATCATCGGCTTTTGACGCTCCATTCTCCGCTCGGCGAGAACGCCCTGATGCTGCGAAGTTTCTCCGTCACGGAAGAGATTTCGAGTCTGTTCACGATGCAGATGGAATTGGTCTCGGAGGGAGATCGAGTGCCGCTGGATTCGATTCTCGGAAAACCGGTCGGCGTTCGCGTGGAACCGGAAGACTATGGAACACGTCATTTTCACGGCATCGTCAGCCGATTCGGCTACACGGGAAACGACGATCGTTTTCATTACTTCTACGCCGAAGTCGTGCCGTGGTTCTGGTTGCTGACTCGATCGGCGGATTGCCGCGTGTTCCAGAATCTCACGGTGCCGCAAATCATCGAACAAGTATTCCAGGACCGTGGATTCACGGACTTCAGACCGGTGCTCAAGCGAAAGTACACCGCGCTCGATTACTGCGTCCAATACCGCGAAACGGATTTCAATTTCGTATCTCGACTCATGGAAGAGGAAGGGATTTTCTATTTCTTCGAACATCACGCGGATCGTCACGTGTTGATTCTCGGCGATTCTCCGATGGCGCATCTTCCCTGTCCCGGTCAACCGACGGCACGTTTTGAGCCCCAGGGAGGGAGTGGAACCGACGAGGACACGGTAACTTACTGGCAGGAGGAGCAGGAACTGCGGACCGGCAAATATTCGCACCGGGACTATCATTTCCAGCTTCCCGATCGAACGCTCGAGAGTGGCGAACCCACCATTGTCGGCGTAAAGACCGTGAAGAATCTGGAGGTTTACGACTATCCCGGAGAATATGCCGAACGGTTCAGTCGGCCCGAGGCACGACTGGAGGAGGTGGAACCCGAGGGGCGCAAGCTCGCCAAGCTTCGAATGGAGGAAGAGGAAGCGACGCACAGGACGATCCGGGGTTCCTCCGGCTGCCGTCACTTCGCGGTTGGATGCCGCTTTGAACTGCTCGACTATCCATCGGCGGGGGAAACGAGTGGTCCATTCGTGCTGACGTCGATCCAGCATTCCGCCCATCAGGGCTCGGGATTCTTTTCCGGTGGCGGTGGTGGAGGAACTTACACTAACAACTTTTCGGCGATTCCGCACGCGACTCCGTTTCGGCCACGGCGCGTGACTCGCCGGCCCTTCGTTCAGGGACCACAGACCGCCGTCGTCGTGGGCCCCCCAGGCGAAGAAATCTTCGTCGACAAATTCGGACGCGTGAAGGTCCAGTTCTTCTGGGATCGCGAGGGAAAAAAGAACGACGAGAGTTCTTGCTTTGTTCGGGTCGCGCAGAGTGTCGCGGGGAAGCGCTGGGGAAGTTTCTTCTGGCCACGCATCGGCCAGGAGGTAGTCGTGAACTTTCTCGAAGGCAATCCGGATCAACCGATCATCACCGGCTGCGTTTACAACGCGCACCAAATGCCGCCGTATCTCGGCGACGGACCGGATTCAAATCACAAACACGATCCTAGACTCAGCGGCATAAAGACCAACTCCACCAAGGGGGGAGAAGGGTTTAACGAGCTCCGGTTCGACGATACCCGCGACAAAGAACAGGTCTTCCTCCACGCACAGAATCGCAAGGACGAACGCGTCGGGGGAAGTTCGTTTGAAGCGGTCGGTGGAGATCGGCATCAAATCGTCGAGGGTGACCGTTGCTCGAAGATCGGTGGGGACAACAGCATCATCATCGAGGGATTCAATTCCGTAAAGGTGAATGGCTGGGAGGCAAAAACGATCGAAGGGGACGAGGACTTTACCGTCAATGGGACCAAGGCGGACTATGTAAACGGCTCCTATCACGACGTGGTGAAAGGGGATCATTTCCAGGCCATCGACTCGGGCAAATTCCTCAACGTCGGAGGAAGTTACCACATGCGAATCGGCGCGAACTGTTCGATACAGCCGATGAATTTCGCGGTCGAAGCGAAGGAAGAGGCGTACGTCGGTGCCGCAACCTATGTCGTGCTCAAAGCGGGAGGTGGTTTCATTGAAATCGGTCCGGGCGGCATCCGGATCGAAGGGAAATCGGTCAAAATCAATTGCGGCGGGGGGACCATTTCATCCTGGGCAGGCGTCGCTCTCGCGCCCGATGAGTCGTTTGACGCCATTCCCGTCGAAGCACAAGCGGCGGATGGAGCAAAGACCGGCATACCGTCCGCGCCCGACGCCGTCGTCGTTCCACGCAGGCCGGCGAAGAAGCCCGAAAAGGAACCTGAAGATTATGGCGAACGCGATCGGCATACCCTACCGCGCGAAAAAAATGTCGAGCCAAACGAGGATGAGTCTGACGGGCAAGTCCCTGCGGTCGGAGGACTCGATCAACCGTCGCCGAGTTCTCCTCCTCCCGCGGATGCACCCAAGAATGAACCACCGGAGGCCGGGTCTCCCGTTCCGGCCGTGGGGGGGCTTTGACCGGAAGGAGAGTCTCGTCGCCAAGTGACATGTTCTTTCCTCCTGGCGACGGATCGGTGGTTTATTCAGGCACCCTGCCCCTGTCGGGGGAGGACGGGGACCGGGTGCCGGCGACTTATCACGCGAAAACGAGGTTCAGAAATGCAGCCAGCAGCACGAGTAACGGATCTCCATACTTGTCCCAAGGGCTCGCATAAAGGTGGCCCGATCTTGAAGGGTTCCACCACGGTGCAGATCGGTGGTCAGAATGCCGCCCGCGTGGGAGACGCGTGCCAATGCGAAGGGGAGCCCGACGCCATTGCCAAGGGCTCGACCACGGTGCAGATCGAGAATCAACCCGCGGCGCGCATGGGGGATCCGACGGCTCATGGTGGCGTCGTGACCGCGGGGTTCTCCAAAGTATTCATCGGCGGCTAGCGGATAGTGAAGTCTCAAGGCATCGTCGAATCGCCAGACATCGAAAAACCGCGCGACGACTGGACCACCAGCGGAATTCAACGACTGCCCCAGGCAACCACGGCCACGTCACCGTTGGGTGGCAGTCAAGATTCCGCTGGCGGTCCAGCGTCTTTTTCCCCGAACCCTTTCTCCCGCGAACCCTCTCTCTCGATGTAGGCGAGGTTGCTAGAATAAAGATGGCGCTCGTCCTTGATCGATAGGGAATCCCCAGACCATCAAGCGATCAAGGCTGGCCAGCGGACAGCCGAGCCGGAACTACATGAGCGATCGCGGCACGGTCGCGACAACGGAGAGAGGCGCGGAAACGGCCATGACGGATTCCAAACTTCGCGTCTTACCGCAGCACACGGATCATCCACGCGCCTACCACGAGAACAAATACGTCTATCCGGTGCTCTCTCGTCGGTCGCGGGGCATCAGCATTGGCATCAATCTCAATCCGGACAAGATCTGCAATTTCGACTGCGTGTATTGCCAGGTGGATCGTCGCAGCGACGCGGAACTTCGCTTCGTGGACACGGATCGGCTTCTGCGGGAGTTGGACTCCACGGTCACATTAGTGACCAGCGGCGCCCTTTTTGAAGACCCAGCGTTCGCTTCCGTCCCGGAGCCATTGCGGCGGCTCAACGATTTCGCTTTTTCCGGTGACGGCGAGCCCACCACGCTTAAGAATTTTGGCGACATCGTCGACCAAGTCGCGACGCTGAAGCGTCGTCATGGCCTGGACCGAGTGAAGCTGGTGGCGATCACCAATGCGAGCATGTTCCATCGTCCAGACGTCTTAAATACTTTGGAACGTCTCGTCGCAGCGCCGGGCGAAGTATGGGCGAAGTTGGATGCCGGCACGGAAGAATACTTTCGCTTGATCGAGAGGACGCCGATCCCGTTTTCGCGGATTTTGGCCAATCTTGAGTTGGCGTCAAAACGGTTCCCGATTGTCATCCAGTCCTTGTTCCTGCGCTATGAGGGAGTCCCACCTGATGCGGAGGAGATGAACGCGTACATCGGATGTCTCGAGAAGATTCTCACATCTGGGGGAAGAATCGACCGTGTGCAGATTTACACGATCGCTCGACCCCCGGCGGAATCGGTTGTCGCCGCCTTGAGCGACGATGAGGTCGATCAAATCGTCAACCAGGTCCGCGCGCGACTCCCGATCTCGGTCGAAGCCTATTATGGATCGGGGAAAACGAAGGGGAACACATCCCGCTAATCGTCAATGCCCCGTCACAATGAATGTCGAGGTCCGGCGCGCGGTCGGCTACGTTCTCCGTTCTCTTTGGGTCACTCCCAGCGACCAGCCCTAGCACCGTTCCTTGCGAGTTGGAGGTGGATTGGCGGCAAAGGTGGCGGAAGGATCAGGTCGCCAAGAAATGGAAAAGCCGGCTTGGATTCCGTTGTTTGGTGGAACCCGCGCGCCGGCGGAGAGGGGTTGCTGGATTCAAGGGCAAAGAGTTACCACGCCACCTCGCCTCACCCCGCAACCATGGGGTGAGGCGAGTCTTGCGAATCCACCTCCGCGAGGACGGTGGAGTGAATCGCAACCAACCGATTAGTAGCCGAAGATCTCGCCGACAAGATGGCGTCGGGGAGCGTGGGACGAGGACGACTTGGTCTTCGTCTTGGGTGTGGTGTAGACCACCTTCGGCTGGGCGGTTGGTTGCACCGTTTCGACAACGGCTTCGGTCTTCGTGGTTTCCGTCGCCGGCTGAGCCCGGTACCAAGAGGTGTGCTGCTTGGCGGACGGCTTGGCCAAATTGGTCGGATAGGGAGAGGTTGCGTCCGCATTCGTAGCCGGCACTTCCTCGAACTTCTCCTTCACTTCCTTGACCGGAACCGCCTCCAGGTGCTTGGGCTCGGGATCATTCCACTTGAACCAGGTTGGAATGAACGAGTTTTTCGAGGAACTCTTGGCGGTCGGGACTGGGTCGCTCTTCAATTCCGGAACCGGATCGGTCCGGGGAGGAGCGGCAGTCTCGGCTGGGGGCGGCTGACGGCAAGAGAGGCATTCCTCGATCATCTGGGTCGCCAGTTCACGCACCCGTTCCGACTTTTCCTTAAGGCACCCGGTGGTGTCCCGTTCGAGCAACAGCGTGTTGAGGCGATCGACCACTTTCTTTTGGCACTGGCAGCTCATGCAAACATCTGGGCAAGAGCCGTCGGCCGCGCAACCTTCCTTGTTGCAATGCGTCGGACCCTTGCATTGTTTGTGGAGTGCCTTGAGGGCTTCGTAGCGAACCACCTCGGCACAGTCATCCAATGACGCGAGTAGGGCGTCAACCACTTCCGGATAGCAGACGCAATCCAGGGTCGCCAGGTAGCGGATCGCTTGAACCTTCAAAGGAATCTTGGCTTCTTCCTTCTTCAATTGGTTCGCCAATCCCATGGCTCCCCCCTCATTGGCGAATTTATCGGAGAGGAGTGACGGTCCGAGGCCAAGCACTCGTCCGAGAGGCGAGAGAAAGCCGGCGATCGTCTGTCCGAGTCGGGTTTTGAAAGCGCCACCGACAAGTTTGCCGACCTGGTTGACTCCAAGGAAGTCCCAGATCGAGCAGCATTTGTTGGAAACCGTAACGTTGTTACCGGGAGCGCCGGCATTGGCCGCCGGAGCGGCGCCTGGTAAGCCTGGAGCAGCGGGGACACCGCCTGGTACAGCGACGTTCGGTTGCGCATAGGTCAACGTCGCTTGGCCAAGAAGGATGGCCGCTGCCACGATGTATCGTTTCATCAAAGGATCCTTCCTTTGCATGGGTCATTGAGTCGAAGATGATGGCCGCGTTTCCGGTGCGGGTTCCATCCGGCCAACGCCAGCATCCTTGCTGCTTTTGGCCATGGTCGATTCCTTCCGGGGGGTTTCCGGGTTCTTTTCGACCACTGGGTACTCTGCAAACTCGCCAACAAATCCTCTGGCCTCTAACCGGGCCCAGCCAGCGAGCATGATGTCTTCGAGCACCTAGCGATGGGATCGGCCCCTTGAGCAACCTGCCTTAAGATCCACGCGTTACTCGGAGCCGGGTGCTTCCTTGTTTGCCTCCTAGAACCGCCACAGGCGGCAGGAGCTTCAGTCTAGGAATGTCATGCACGACCGTTAATTTGGACATTCTCGACCAAGATCTGACGCTTTTCAGGGGGTTGGCATCCCTAAGAATCGTCATGGCCGGACTTTTCGGCAAAGTCCCCCCAGTCCGCCGCCTCGATTCCGCTGAAACAACCGGTTGACGGAGGCGTGGTTGCGCGCTTTCCTTGCCGCCATTTCGTGGATCTGCCGCCGAGCAATCGCCGAACGTACCCTTGAGCGAACTGGATTGGTCGGATTCGCATCGAAGGAGTACTTCAATGAACGGAGTTATTCGACGAGTGTTGCTCGTCGCGGGAGCATGGTGGCTGCTCGTTCCGGCTGTGTCGTCCGCCGGACATCACGAAGAGAAGAAGTGCTGCGACGACTGTGGCAAAGTGTTCGGCTGCTACGTCTGGCAACTCGAAGAGTGCGAACAGACCGTCTACACCGTCACCTACAAGGAAGAGGTTAAGAAGGTCAAACGGCCCATCATCAAGGAAATCAAGCGTCCGGTTTCTTGCAAAGCCTGCAAGGCGTTCGATCGGACGGTCCTCAGGGATTGCCTGGTTCCCGAATACAAGCAGGACTTTAAAACCATCGACAACATCATCCACACCGAAACCAAGGATGAATGCGGCAACTGCATCAAGAACACGGAAGTGCAGAAAGCGCTCGTCAGTTGCCTTGTCAAATCCATGGTTCCGATTCAGGTACCGGTTCTCGAATGGGAGATGATCCCGGTCGAGACCACCTATGACGAGACGTACCTCGTCCAGGATTGGGAGGAGCAAGAAGTCACCATTCGGACTCCGGTAAAGACTCCGAAAACCATTAAGACGAAGGTGTGGAAGAAAGTTCCCTTCTGCCCGGATTGCACGGCCTGCGCGGAAGGATCGCATCACGTGAAGTAACGATTTTGAAGTTCTCAAGGGCCCCGGCGACGCGAGCATGGCGAATGCCCTGCTTTTCTCGACGGGGCCCTTGGCGTTTTTCGCCAAGTACCCCTCGCATGCCTACCCCACTTACTGCCGCACGGCAAAGTATCGTCGAAGCCCGACGCGCTTCGCACCATCGCTCGACAGACGCCGGGGACGGGCATGGCGACATTACTTTCCTTGTACTCGATTAGTTGAGGGTCGACCCCGTTTCACCGAACCTTTCCCGCCGAGGTTCCTCACTTAGGGCGACGACTTCCCGTCGAAGTGAAGGGCAGGTATCGCTGATGTACGCACTGACGCGCCGCGCGCATCTTGTCGTTGGGATCTTCGGCATTGTCGCATTCCTCGCGACCGGCCAATACATGGATCGATACCATGGCCATCTTCGCGGGTATGACGATGGAACACGGATGTTATTCCGCTCGGCGCATATCTATCTTTTGCTGGCGGCCATCATCAACACCATGACGGGAATCTACATCAGACAGGCCAGGTTGAGTTGGAGGAGGTTGTGTCAAGTCATCGGTTCGGCGGCACTGCTTGCCGGTCCACCCCTCTTCTTGATCGCGTTCTGCACCGAGCCCCATCTGGACGCTCTCGATAGACCGTGGTCGCGTGCCGCCGTCTATTTGGCATTCGCGGGAGTCCTGTGCCATACCGTGGCGGCGAACCCGTTCTCCCGTTCGACGAAATGGGAATGATTCGCGTTGATGGCGCTTCACCACGCCCAACAGTTCTTTTCCGCGCGGGAATACGACGAATGGGGCGGTTCTCGAAATGTAATTCAACGAATGAGAGTTGCAAAAATCACGTCGTTAACGACGTTCCCGGACGACGACGAAGGCGGCGGCGCCCGCAAGGGACAACCAGCAGAACGCACCCGCCATGAACCAGCGACGGCGGTGGTATCCTTCGAATTGGAGCGACGGATCGGCACGGTCGAGCACGGTCAGGGAAGTGGCTCGGCGGCAGACGATCGAGTTGCTCGCCTGTTCCAATCTTCGCACGGCTTCTCGGGCGCGGGCCTGTTCCTTGCCCGCTGACTCTGCTTGGGCGTAAGCCTTTACCAAGCGATCCTGGAGTGCCACGTCGTGACGTTCCCTTTCCGTCGCAGTGGTCGCGATGTCTTCTTCCAGGCCAAGAATCTTTCGGTCGAGCTCGGCGAGCCGATTCGCCAAGGGAGAGGACTCCGTCGTGGCGGACGTCTTGTAGGCGACGGTCAGCGTCTGTTCGTTGAGTCCGGACTCCCGCGCGAGAACGGCGATCTTTTGATCGAGTGCTCGAACGGCTGGGTGTTGGGGCGTGAAGGTGGCGGCGAGCTCGTCTCTTCGCTCGATGTAACGAGCGAGCGTCGCCTCGGCGAGGGAAGGTTCTGTATGTCTTGCGGGATTAACCAAGGGTGGCGTGAGGCTCAATTGATTACGCGGATCCGAGATCGCTTGCTGGATTCGATCCCGTTGTGCCTTCGCGATCGCAAGAGACTCTTGAAGTTTCGCGAATCGTACGCCCGTCGCGTCGTCCCGCGTGAACTCCCGCTCGGCTTCCAGTTCGCGCAACTCTTGCCGCGCGACGTTCCAAGTCGCATCCAAGGCTTGAAGTTTCCGCCGCGCCTCCTGCAGGCATTCCTCCTGATTCCTCGATCCGGCGTCGCGCGAGGCACGAGAAATGTACTGGCGAGCCAGTTGACCAGACAATTGTTCGGCCAACTTTGGCGTCGACGCGGCAACGCGGATCCAAACTCGATCGCTACCCGCCGAAAGTGGTTCGATGCCCGCGGTCACTCGAGACCGGAGATCTTCGAGCGGATGGTTCTCGTCGAGCTCGGCGGAGATCGCCGGCTGTTCGTGCAAGACGGCGTTGAGAACGACGGGTGCGGCGATTTCCTTCAGAAGTTTCGCGGGATCAAGTTCGCGGGCGGAGGAACGTGGCGATTCATTCGCGGCGGGTGCGAAATCCCGTTGAACGATCGAGATCGCGGTATAGTGGGCGGGCAAACAAGAACTTGCCCAGCCGCAGACGAGCACGCCGGCGGTCGCGACCACTGCGATGAGAAGAAGTCGGAACTCGCACGCCTTTCCTCGGAAGCGCCCGCCGCGCCGTCCGGACTTTACGCGACGGGGGAAGAGTCGGCGGGTTTTCTGAAACATCAAACACCCTCGCTTCACCTGGGCACCGAAGAATGCCGCTTGCCTCATCGCCGACCGTCTGCATGCGCTTGAAATTGTGTAGGCGTCGTGTTCACGGCTGGCTCACCCATCATCAGATTGAATCGCCGAATGTCCGGGAGAGCAATCGTCGCAAACGGGAGATATCGCTTAACTCGTCATCGCTTCGCGGTCGAACCGATTTTGGCGCGGCGGTTTCCGCCTGGTCAGGTTCGATCACGGTCGGTTCCGCGTGCGTGCCGTGGGTCGGATCCAAACGTCCCCTGTCCCGCGTGGCATGACGTTCCGCCCCCACCTCGAGCACGAACGGGCCCGCCGCTGGTGGACTTTCGAAACTCGATGCCTCCGGCGTCGCAAGGGACGAACTTGAGTGGTGGAGCTCGACGGCGACCACGGGCGCTGTCGGATCCGCGATGAGCTGGGTTGCGGCCGCTTCGATCACCTGGTCGTCAATCGTGCCCACGTCGCTTGCAAACGCAAGCAACATCGCGCGATGGCAAAGTTGGTGAATCCGTCGGGGAATGCCCCCCGAACGTTCATGAATCTCGGAGATCGCCGACGCGGAAAAGATCGAATCGGAATTCCCACCGGCCCAATGGAGTCGGGCGCGAATGTAGTCGGGCGTTTGTTCTTCGTCGAGCGGAACAACACGCGCGACGACCGCGACTCGCTGTCGCAATCCTTGCAGGCCGTCGCGCTGCAGAATTTCGATCAATCGCTCTTGACCGACTAGAAGGACCTGGACGGCCCGATCGCCGTGACCTTCGAGGTTCGTCAACAAGCGGATCTCTTCCAGTTGTTCCTTGGAAAGATTTTGGGCCTCGTCGATGACGAGCAGCGTGTGGTGGCCTTGTTCGTAACGTTCGAGCAGGAATTGGATCAATCTCAGCCGCAATTGCTGTTCGTCCAAACCGTGGAACGGCAGAGAAAGGTCGTAGAGAATGGCCTGCAATAGGCCACGCACGGACCCGCGATGCGGATTATTGACAAGAATGGCCGAATGAGCGGGCCCGATTTCGCGGAGCAACATTTGGCAGATCAGGGTTTTGCCGATTCCAGGCGGACCGACCAGAACGCCGATGCCATCCCCGTCATTCACACAACACTTGAGAAGTGCCGTTGCCTCCTCGTGCGATGGAAGAGAGACATAGGCCGCGGGATCTGGAGTGCTGGCAAACGGACGCCGAGTCAGGCCGAAGAACCGTTCGTACATTCAGTTAGCTCCCTGGCTTACTCCCGATTCGTCGGAAGTATGGCGACGGTTTCGCTTCCGCCTCGGACCATTTCTGTCTCAATAACTTGATGCAATCCGTGACACATGGACTAGAATCGAATATTTCCAGGCGTGGTCTTGAGAAGAAATGCTGCAATTGGCGGAATCGTCAGAATCGTAAGCTCTTTCCTGGCTTTCCTCATCGAACGTAAATTGGGCGAAAACGGCAAAGCTCTTGGCCTTCAGAATCGATGCGTCCGGCAAAGATACGCAGAGTTGAGGTATTATTGCCGGTTGGTCGGGGAGGCGGGTCCTTTTCGACTGGTGACTCGTGGAAAATGGGGTGTCAGCGGCATGGCGGGAAGTGGCGACGGCGATTGTTGGCTTTCCATGGCGACCGCCGACCGCTCGAGATTTCCGCAAATCCATTTGCATTAACGGCTTGTGCAATGGGTTCCAAGTGGTGCGAAAATTAGGGACAGGTTTTTATTCGGAAAGCAGGATCGTGTTTTCGGGAAAATGCGTGGTAAAAGCTCGAAAACGGGGAACTTCGGTGGAACTCCTCTGGTCGAAGGAAGTGTGGAAGTCGTTGTGAGCTCGCGCGACCTGTCGCTTATTGAAGAATGCCTCGAAGGCCGGCTCGACGCTTTTGGCGAGTTGATCCAGCCTTACCAAGATCGCATTTTTAACACGATTTATCGAATGACCGGCTCGACGGATGACGCCGCCGAATTGCTTCAGGAGGCGATGATTCGTGCGTTCCGGGGGTTGAAGTCCTACCAGGCGGACTCCGCGTTCTACACCTGGCTATACCGGATCGCGCTCAATGTGGTTTTCAGCAACCGCAGGCGGCGAAGGGTTCGTACGGTACGAGCGGAGGATCTGTCCCTGGGGCGTTTGGATCCTCCCGATGTCGCCGAGCGGAGTCGGCCAAGTCGGAATCTGGAGGTCGCCGAGCAACGTGAGATCATCCAGCAGGCGCTCGAGGAAGTGCCGGAACCTTATCGTGCGGTTCTGGTGCTCAAGGATATCGAAGGTTTGAAGTATGAGGAAATCGCCGAAATCCTCGATATTCCCTTGGGGACGGTCCGAAGCCGGCTCCACCGCGCTAGAAGTGACATGCGCGATCGTCTGAAGCCGCTTTTGGATGCGGGGAGTCTCTAGCAACGTCGAAAGGATCGAACACAGGATCAAGTGAGGTCGGTCACGGAGGAGAATGGGCTGGAGCGAAATCGATAGTCGGGAGAGATTGCCACCCGGGTGCTCGGGACCTTGACGCTCTCCGGGTGGAATTCGACGAAAGTCAGAAAGAATTGTCCGAAGCCATGAACGCAGATCGTCGCGAAAAACTGATTGCCCGCTATCTGGAGGATCCCTCCAGCGAGGAGGCGCGGCGCGCCCTCGAAACGGCATGTGCCACCGATCCTACATTGCGACGATCGGTGGATGAAATTCAACAAGTGATCCGCTTCCTCGAATCCTTGCCCAAGGAATCGGTACCCGACGGTTTCGCGGCGGAACTCTTGTCTCAATTGGCCCCATCTCCCGCGAACTCCACTCCCCCTGGCTTCGCCGCTGATGGCGATCCGAAGACATCGGATGCGGACCGCTGGAAAGAGGTGCTGCACGCCTACCTCGACGACGAATCTTCCGCGGACGAACGCCGCAACATCGAGCAGAATCTCGAACGATCACCGGCCATGCGTCGCGAGTTCGAAGAGTGGAAACGGGTCCAGGCGCTTTTGGGGTCCTTGCCCATGATCAATGCGCCCGAGGCTTTCGCGGACCAGCTCTTGTGTAACTTGACGAGCGAATCCAACACGTCTGAAGGTACCCGGTCGGCCCGCGGCGAGGAGAAGGGCGGTCGAAGGAAAGTGGAATCTCCCTTCCCTGAGATCCTTACGGCCTATTTGGACGGCGAATTGAGCCAGCGCCGTCGAAATCTGGTGGAAGAAAAACTGGCGGAGTCTTCTCAAGCTCGCCGGGCTTTGCAAGAGCACGATAAGGTGCGCAAGACTCTCGGTCGTCTTCCCAGGATGGTGGCGCCTCAAGGACTGTTGCAAAACACGATGGAGAAGATCGCGGCGGAATCGACCGCCGCCAAGCGGGAGATATCCAAGGAACGAGTTCCGTTCGTCGTCTCTCCGAGACCGTTGATCAGACGAGAAATCCCGCGTCGATCTTGGCATGCCCCCGGAGTCCTGATGACGCTGTCGTCGATCGCTGCAGCCTTGGTTCTGTTATTGTCCGCGAGTTGGCGACCCCTTTGGAATTCGATCAATAGCGAAGACAAGGCGCCTGTCCCTGCCGCGAACGGAAACTTGGCTCGATCATCCGGTAGCAAATCCCGCGACAATGGCGATGCTGCATGGGAAACCAATTCGAGCACACGATCCCATGCGGCAAATCCCTTGGCGAATCCACCGATCCCCGAAGACGCCAAGGATCCCTCTCATCCAGCGGTGGACGCTGGTCCGGTCGCGCTGGATGCGCTCGCGTCTCTTGGCGAAGAGGAATTGCGCGACCTTGAGCAGCGAACGATCCAGCTTTGGAGTTCTGATGCCGTCAAAGCGAGTCAGCGACTTTGGATCGTGCTGAACGACAATCAGATTTCGGCCACGGAGGTCGCGACGGCTGCCAAAGACATTCCATCGACCATCGAAGTGCAGCTAACGGCACGACAGCTCGAGGAGGTGCTGGACGATCTCGTGTTTGCTGAACGCAATCGGCCGTTGTTTGTTCGGGTGGGGATGTCCAGCGGCGTCCAGCAAGCGATCGAGCCCGCGTTGGCCGCGGCCCCCGTGGATACGGTATTTCGGCCGATAGAGCCCCTGGTCATGCCGGTGGATGACAAGGGCCGGCCCGTTCCCAAGCTACCGCCAATTCCTTCGAATCCGGTCGACAAGCAGAAATCGGAAGGGGATATGGAAAAGGAGGGGAAGCCGATTCCCCCCAAAAATCTCGCCGACCGGTTTCTCGTACGCCTGCAACTTCGGAGCGACGTGGAAGCCGAGCAGAAGTAATTCCCGTCGACCGTTTAGCGGAACACCGAGTCTCTTCCCTCAATAGCCACGTCGACGTTCGATGGCCCAGCGAAACAGGTGCTGATAACGATCCGCGGATTCGGACCAAAGGAACCGTTCGGTCATGGATCGCCGGAGCATCTGAGCATAGTGTTCCGGGCGATCATGATAGGTGGAAACGGCCCAGCCGACGGTGTTGGCGATCGCATTGGCGGTCAGATCGTGGAACTTGAACCCGTCTCCTTGCCCCGTCGCTTCGTGGTAGGTATGGACGGTATCCTCCAGTCCGCCGGTTGCTCGAACAATAGGCACGCTGCCGTAACGTTTGCTCACCAATTGGCTGATGCCGCAGGGTTCATAGCGTGACGGCATGAGGAAAAAGTCGCTTCCAGCATAGATGAGGTGGGCTCTTCGGGAATCGAAGCCGATGAAACTTCCGACCTTTCCAGGGTATTTGGAAGGGAGATCCCCGTAGAAAAAGTGAGCCCAGATTTCTCCTTCGCCGAGAATGGCGATCTGAATGTCCAATTCCATTAAGGCAGGCAAGGCTGCCGCCAAGACATCGACACCCTTTTGATATGCAAGCCGTGAAACGATTCCCACGACGGGGACGGATGGATTGGGGTTGAGGTTAAACGCCGCCTGTAATTCCTCCTTGCACCTTCGCTTGCCGTCGAGATGATCGACATCGTAGTTTGCGGGAAGCAAATGGTCGGTTGCCGGATCCCATTCGTTGTAGTCGCAGCCATTGAGGATTCCGACCAGGTCTGGCGATCGAGCCCGTAAGACCCCGTCCAGTCCCCATCCGTCCGAAGGCTGTTGGATTTCCAGGGCATGCGTAGGGCTAACGGTCGAGACCTTGTCGGCGTAGAGAATTCCCCCTTTGAGGTAGTTGACCTTGTCGTGGAACTCGAGACCGTCGGCCCGAAAGAGCTGCCAACCGAGTTGCGAATGGACGATCTCGTCTTTGAAAAACACTCCCTGATAGCCAATGTTGTGAATCGTTTGAACCGAGGCCGTCGACCAGAAGAGCGGATGATCCGCCTCGCGAGTTTTGAGGTAAACGGGAATCAAGGCCGTTTGCCAATCGTGGCAATGGATGATGTCCGGAGAGAAACCGATCGCTTTGGCGAGTTGGCAGCAGGCACGAGAAAAGAACGCGAACCTTTCCGCGTTGTCGTCATAGTCCCGTCCGTCGAACTGATACAGGGATTGCCGACCGAAATAGCGATGGTGTTCGATCAGGTAGACGGGTACCTCGGACTTGGGCAATCTGGTCTGGTAAACCGCGCACCATTCTTCGCCGAAGCCGACCGGCACGCCGAGTTGGCCGACGGCTAGCTCGATGGGCCAACGACTTCGGTCGATTGCACCGTGAAAAGGAATCACGACGCGGACATCGTGGCCGAGGGCGGCCAATTCGGGAGGGAGTGCCCCTACAACGTCACCCAGTCCGCCGGTTTTCACAAATGGCGCCGCTTCCGACGCCGCAATCAGGATCTTCAATGGTCCACCCAATCCGTTGACAAATAAGAACTAAGTATTGGCTTGAGGCGACTTCTACTTCCTGGCCCACCGTCGGGAACTTCATTCGAGGGATCGCTGCCTACGAGCGACGTAAACATCCACGCCGTTCCAAAAAACGCCTTGGCGTCCCAAGCGAGGTAGATTTCAGGGCAGT
Organism: Planctomycetota bacterium; assembly: GCA_046350335.1. Taxonomy (GTDB): domain Bacteria; phylum Planctomycetota; class Planctomycetia; order Kolteriales; family Kolteriaceae; genus JAXMAQ01. The sequence continues at coordinate 21,946 of JAXMAQ010000025.1, read as the reverse complement.
CCTACCTGAATTCTCATGCAGAGAGCACAATTGGCAACTGCAGACAGCGCGAGTTTTGGGAATTTGGGTAAAGTTTTGTTCCAATTGAATCATCTGGACCTTCGGAAGGATAGGAGAAGTTGTTCGCATCACGCGGATTTTGGGTTGCCTTGGTTCACTTGGATCGGCATCAAAACTGCATGCGTGGTTCACGAAATCTTGGACCGGAGTGTTTCCAAATGCCGACGGGACATCGTCTCGAGGGACCGAAGGCGAAATATGAGGTGCCGATTCCAAATGGGAATTGGCCGTCAGCCCACAACGGTTTTTGATCAACAAGGAGCTTGGCTTTGCCAATTGTTCGATCGGATCTCGGACCAGGAACGCCACCGGCACTCGAATACGGAGCCATCGTTCGTGGACACGGAGTGGAGTTCGTGCTGTTCAGTCGGCACGCGGAATCGGTAGCTCTCCTACTTTTCGACCATCCGCAGGACGAAGAACCGTCCGAAGAGATATTGCTCCTTCCTCATCGGAACCGGCGGGGAGACCTCTGGTATGTCTTTGTCCATGGGATCAGTCCCGGCCAACTTTACGCCTTTCGCGTCGAAGGCCCCAACCAGCCCGAGAAGGGTCATCGGTTCGATCGTCACGAAGTACTTTTGGATCCGTGCGCCAAGGCGATCATGACCAACATCGGGTCCTCGAGTGACGACGTTTCGGTGGTAAAAAACCGAGGAACGAAACGTCCGAAGTGCGTCGTCATCAGCGACCATTTCGATTGGCAGGACACCGAACCTCCTCGAACGCCGCTCGCGGATACGATCATCTACGAGGTGCACCTTCGAGGCCTGACGGCACACCCGAACGCCAAAGCAAACCATCCAGGAACCTATCTGGGACTTATTGAGAAGATCCCCTACCTCAAGGATCTGGGAGTTACCGCGGTGGAACTCTTGCCCATTCAAGAGTTCGATCATCGGGAGAACATGCGCGTCAATCCTCTGACGGGTGAACCGCTGACGAATTATTGGGGTTACAGCACGGTTTCGTTTTTCGCCCCCAATGGCCGCTACGCGACGGGCATGCACCGCGGGGCGCAAGTCGAAGAATTCAAAACCATGGTTCGTGAACTCCATCGAGCCGGGATGGAAGTGATTCTCGACGTCGTTTTCAACCACACCGCCGAGGGGAACCACCTCGGCCCGCTGCTCAACTTCAAGGGAATCGACAATAGCATCTACTACTTCCTCGCCGAGGATAAACGCTACTACACCGACTTTTCGGGCTGCGGGAATTCGGTGAACAGCAATCACCCTGTCGTCCGGGAACTCATTCGCGAGTGCCTGCGTTACTGGGTGGCGCACATGCAAGTGGACGGATTTCGTTTCGACCTGGCGTCCGTGCTCAGTCGCGATCGCCATGGCCGGCTCATCTCCGATCCGCCACTTCTCGAGAGCATCGCGGAAGATCCGAAGTTAAGGGACACGAAGATCATCGCCGAGGCATGGGACGCCGCGGGCGCGTATCAGGTTGGGTCGTTTCCCGGCGGACGTTGGGCGGAATGGAACGGTCGTTTTCGCGACGATATTCGCCGTTATTGGCGTGGTGACAGCGGCATGACGGGAGCGTTGGCGACGCGGTTGACGGGAAGCAGCGACCTTTTTCAAGGCTCCGGAAGACGCCCGTTTCATAGCATCAACTTCATCACCAGCCACGATGGATTCACTCTTTCCGATCTGGTTTCGTACAACCGCAAACATAACGAGGCCAACGGCGAATCCAATTTCGACGGCGACAACAATAACCATAGTTGGAATCATGGCGAGGAAGGTCCCACGGATCATCCTGGCATCGATCGGCTGCGGATTCGCCAGATCAAGAACTTTCTCGCCACGCTCCTTCTCTCGCAAGGGGTTCCCATGATCCTCGGGGGCGACGAATTTCCGCGGACCCAGGGTGGAAACAATAACGCCTATTGCCAAGACAACGAGATTAGTTGGTTCGATTGGTCCCTGGTCGAAACTCACGCGGAAATCCATCGTTTTTGCAGGGAACTCATTTGGTTCCGCCGCCGTCACCCGGTGTTTCGTCGATGGGATTTTTTTAAGGGCAATAGGCCGGCCGGCCTAGGTATCGCCGACGTCAATTGGTTCGACCACTTCGCCAGGTTGAAGAACTGGGATCATGATGATTCGACCTTGGTGTGCCTGATCGATGGCCGGCACGCGCGCACGCCCGATGACGACATGCTGCTATTATTCAACGCCAGTCATCGGACGGTATTGTTCACCCTGCCGGGCGCGGGAGATTCGGAGCGTCCCTGGCATCTCTTTTTTGATACCGGGTATTCGGCGCCGCTCGATGTTCACGCGGAGAACACCGGACCTCGTGCCAAACCCGATTCAAGATATCCACTCATTCATCGATCCATGGCCTGTTTTCTCCGGGCGCGTCCTCGGGAATCCATGGATTGAGACTCCAGACGCCGCTGCTGTTTTCAGGCTTGCGTTACGGGTGTTGAACCCCCGGCGGATCAGGGAATTCCACGTAGCGTTGGCTCTTGAGCATGAGTAAAGTAATGTCGAAGTGCCCGGCCGATTCGCTTGGAAAACCTTGGCGCAAAGCGCGCCAGGCCCCGCGATTACTTTTCAGGCAACGGTGCTGGTTAGTCTTTGCGCTTTTCCGCGGAGAAGAACCAACCAATCATCATTTCCTCCCAAGTCTGTTCGCCAAAGCGGACCGCGCGCTCCGGATCCGGATTGCTTGGATTGTTCTCCGAATTGTCGAAATGGGCCGTGCATAGGATTTGGGTTCCCTTGGGCATCGGCAAAGGCTCGGCGAATTGATAGCCGAGCTGCCAATTGAAGTCGTATCGAGGGCAGTCCATGACGATTTCCTTGCGGCCATCGGGGTAGATCGCCTCATAGCGGAACGACTTGCCTCTTAAATGCATGTGCGGATTGACGCCTAGTAGCAGCGAATCCTCGGTGAAGACGTGGCTTGCCGTCACGGGATAGTTTTCATTGCGCGGCGGGATCTTGAAGAAGATATTGATGGCCATCCCCGCCTTGATCTCCATCTTTACGTCCTTGGGATCGCGGAACCGGAAGCCGACCTGGCTGATATCTCGTTGTTCCGTGCCGTTTGGCGTGTAATGGACCTGGAAGACGATCTTTGATCCCGCGGGCGCGAGAACTGCCATATCGTCGGCATGAGCGACCGTGGGTTTCATGCCTGGGGCGTAGGCGCTCACGAGCTCCCCGGGAAGCATCGGATGATAGATCTTCTTCGGTCGTCGGATAAAGACGAGAATGTGGTGCACGACGGAGCGATTTCCCGGCCTGGCTTCCGCGCCGCTGATCCACTTGTCCTCCGTCCATTTCGGATCGACCGTGTAATTCTGATATTCAATCACTCCTTCGGCGGGCACGATAAAAGGAGTATCGCTCATCGCGTAAACCGCGTCCGGGTCTGGCATGCCCCATCCAACCGTATACTCGCGTGGTTCGGGGAGATCTTTGCGATCACCTTCGGGGCAGCCGTTGGCAACCCATTCCCGCAGGACTCTCTTTTCTTCGTCCGGAATCCGGCCTTCGTTAAGGAACTTGCCATGTTCGGGGCTCGCGAACCAAGGGGGCATTCGACCTTCATCCACCACCTCGCCAATCGTTTCTGCCCAACCGACCACTTCTTCGTAGTTGGTCAGTGGAAACGGAGCCACCTCCCCCGCGCGATGGCATTCGACGCAACGCTCTTGAAGGATTCGCGCCACATGCCGCGTGTAGGTGATGGTTCCTTTGGGATTGGGTTTGCGAACCTTGCCGATGAAGCACCCTGCAACGTCCGTCGTGGGCCTTGAGACCGCTTTTCCTTCGAGGACTTCTTCCACTGCGGACACCAGGTCCTGGCGAGTCGGTTTCGGCTTTTGGATTCCAATACCGTACTGATCGTCAACGCGACCTCCATACCGAATCACGTGGTTCGCGTCGAGGACGAAGACCTCGGGCGTGCGCCGGGCTCCGAACCGGTCCGCGATCTCGTTGCCAGGATCTTTGAGAAGCGGGAACTCGATCTGATGGTCGCGAGCAAAATCGGCGAGTTCTGGAATCGAGTCTTGCTGATTCGAGTCAATGGCAATGAAAACAACGCCGCGAGGCGCCCATTCCCGCGCGAGTTCACCGAGTTTTCTGCCGTACAGTCTGGCCAAGGGACACTCCACTCCGAGGAAGGCGACCACCACGGCCTTCTTGTCACCAAGTTCGCGGAGAGAAAGGGACTTTCCTCGGAAATCGCGGAGGGTGAAATCGTCGATTTTTTTCCCAATCACGTTGGTGCCGTCGGACGGATCGTCCTTTCCATGCGTCCATTGCGGAAAGAACAAAAGCGATCCGACAAAGCAAAAGAACAGCATTCCATTTCGCATTGGCCGAACTCCACGCCAGCAAGAGTTGAAGCAAAGGGGCGCGCCGGACGCTACATTTGCCGCTCAGAAAAGTAATGTCGGGGCCCGGCGCGCTCTGCGTTACGACGCTTCAAGCGAACAGGCGGGGCATTTACTTTTGCCTTTCTGACGGTCGATATCGACGTTTCTATGGTCGTTTCCATGGGCCGTGGACAACAAGTCTAAACGCGGATCCTGGTGGACCGATTTACGGCGATGAAGCTCTATTGTAATCCACTGGGCCAAAAAAATGTCAACGGTTCTCTAGTCGGTAGGGTTCTGGTGAGAAGAAAAACCAGTGTGTCGGTAACCATCGCCCGATCCATGTGGCGATGTCTCGACGATTCTGGCCGCGAGAACGGCAGGACATTACCCGCCACGACTCGGCTTTTCACGGCCAGAAGGCCCGAGAAAAGGAGGTCGAGGAGCTTTCCTGCCGTGGCTTCCATGGAGGGAAGCTCCCTGGGGAAGTCATCGGAGTTTTAGAGTAACGCCATCGTTTCAGGGAAGCCGAACATGAGGTTGAAGTTTTGGACAGCGGCGCCGGCGGCACCCTTGATCAAGTTATCCTCGCAAACGAGAACGATCACTTGATCGTGCACCACGCGGACGGTGATGTCGCAGAAATTGGTTCCGACGGTGTCCTTGGTTCCCGGCAAGTGATCGACCACTCGAACGAATGGTTTTCCCACGTAGAAATCCCGGTACACGCCGAGGAGGGTCTGTTCATCGATGGGACGAGCCTGGCGCGCGTAAATCGTGCTGAAGATACCCCGATCCATGGGCATTAAGTGGGGCGTGAAGATCACCTGGATCCTCTTCCCCGCGACTTCGGTGAGAATCTGTTCGATTTCCGGAGTATGCCGGTGGCGGCCTATGTTATACGCCGAGACGCTTTCGTTGCACTCGGGGAAATGGGTCATCAACTTGGGAGATCGTCCGGCGCCGGAGACCCCGCTCTTGCTGTCGACCACGATCCCTTTGGGTTCGACGAACTCACCGGCGACAAGGGGCGCTAGTCCAAGAATGGCGCTCGTCGGATAGCAGCCGGGGTTGGCGATCAGTCGGGCATTGGGGATATCCTCACCGTATAACTCCGGCATTCCATAGACCGCTTGCGCCAGGTTCTCCGTGTCGCTGTGGCTTTCGCCATACCACTCGGCGTAGACGTTGGGATCGCGCAATCTGTAGTCGGCACTCAAGTCTATAACCCGAACTCCCCGTGCGAGCAGAGGGGCGGCGGCGGCCATGCTGGCACCGTGTGGCAAAGCGAGAAACGCGCAATTCGCCCGACGCGCGATCGAGTCGGCGTCAAACGGTTCGCAGGATAAGTCGAGTCGGCTGGTGAGGCTGGGATGCACGCTGGAAATGTGCGGCTGGCCCGATTCGCGCGAAGTCACCGCGACGATCCGCGCCTCGGGATGCCGAAGCAGGAGTTTGATGAGTTCCAGGGCACTGTATCCCGTGGCACCGAGTATCGCGACGTTGACCATTGCCGATCGTGCTTTCCTGTTAATGACTGAAACCTGACCCGGGACCCGAAGGTCCCCTACTCCCTGGCCGCGGCATGCCCGAGGTCTGCGCGATGGGTGGACAATTGGCGGTCCGGGAAGGTTCGGTATTGGTCCATATTAGCAATCCCGTGACGCCCAGTCCCTTCGGGGGGGGTCGGTTTGTCCGGGCTTCGCGCGGGAGAGGGCCGCGGCCGTTGCTCGTAGAATCGCCAAAATCGGATCGTTACGGTTGTTTCCGGGGATTTCTCCCGTCGAAACCCATGGTTCGTAATGCCCCGTCGGACCCGCTCGTGGTACACTATTGCCGCTCAGAAAATTAATGTCGGGACCGGGCGTACTTGGCGTAAACGCTCTTCCAGTGACCGGTCGGGGAAAAAATGACATTACTTTTCTGATGCTCGATAAGGTTGACGATTGTCCTTATTCCGTGCAGCAGAGGTTTTCTCATGCTTCCAGCCGCGCGTCAGATTCGGCGCCTCTCGGCGATGCTTTTGCTTATGGGATGCCTGATTCCCACAGCGGTTGAAGGTCAAACGAGTTCGCTACGTAGCTTTCCCGATGAACAGACGCTGGCGCAGTACAACCTGACCCGCCGGTGGTACGCGCAGGTCCCGATTGCGAATATTCGTGAGAACATCCTCGATCTGAAGGTGATCGAAGATCTCTTGTTCGCCACCTCCAGCCAGGGGCTTATCCATTGCTTGAACGCGGAAACCGGTGAACGGCTTTGGACGACGACGATTGGCAGCCTCAAGAGGGAGGTCTTCCCTCCCGCCGTCACGGAAGACTTCGTCTACGTCACGAGCAGCAATCTGGTTGCTCAACTCGAGCGAACCAATGGCCGGGTACTCTGGACGAAGCGACTATCTTCGGTCGCGACGTCGGGTCCGGGCGCCAATGAAGATTTCGTTTACGTACAAACCGCGGACCACAAGATCTCCGCGATCGCGCTCAAACCCAGCGAAGAGGATAAGAGGCAGAAATGGCCGAATGTCCATAAATTCGAGCCTCATCCGGTTTCCTGGTTCTACAATGCGGGTGGTCCGATGGTCGATCCCCCCATCGTGTTACCGGAGCTCGTGGCGTTCGCGACCAAGGAAGGCGTGGTTTACGCGTCGGCCCTCAATGAGCGAAAACTGATCTATCGATTCTTCACGCATTCGCGGCAGGCAGCGCCCCTGGCGCACCTGGATCGATTCCTGTACATCGCCACCGAGGAGTTTGACGTTTATGCGATCGACTTGCTTAACGGCTATCAGGCATGGCGATTCGTTGCTGGGTATCCCGTGTATTTAAAGCCGACGCCGTTCCTGGACGATTGCTTCGTTGTGGGGGAGGGGGCGGGGCTCTTCTGCGTTGCTAATCAAGACGTGCCCGACGCGGGGATCCGCAAAGGAGATCTCCGTTGGCGAACGCCTCACCTGGTCCGCTTGATCGGAGTCAGCAAGGATTTTGTTTACGCGGCCAACGTCAACCATGACTTTGTCATTCTCGCGCGAAGCGACGGACATACCATCGCCCGGTTTCCCGCGCCCGATTTCAAAATATCGAGCGACAATCAATTCACGGACCGGCTCTACATGTGCACGGAAGACGGCTTGATCGTTTGTCTGCACGAAAAGAACCACGAGGCCCCGTTCGCGCACCCCCAGAAGATCGATGAACCAACGGAAACCAAAGAGAAAGCCAAACCGGAAGATAAGCCAAAACGTTCGGGCTTCTTTGACGAATGACCCATTCTCCGCGATCCGCGCGGTTTTTGACTTCGTTCGTCACCGGGAACCGATCGCTCGGTGGCATCTCGGGCTTCGAATGTCGCTTGTAAAGGCGGGGATTTTCTAGTCCCGAAGCGCCATCGCGCCGGCCGATTGTTGGTAGCACGATACTCGAGTCTTTCGCTTGGAACGCAGCCATTTCGTGGCTCAGCGACACAGGTAGATTTCGTTGATTGTCGTGGGCTACCGCCTTTTGGCAAGTTCGTCGTTCTCGGCCGCGGTTAATTAATCTGAACAAATCGTCAAATGGCGCGTTCGTTAAGGCGACGCATTCGCTCGTTCGATCCCAATAGGAACGGATGGCGTGTGGCCAGCGTCCGCGGCACGGCAATGATGCCACGAACCGAACACGAGAGGTGAAGGGGTCTCCCCAATGGCAGCCGTTCTGATTCTGCTCTCGACTTGTCTTGTCGATGCGGCGCGTCCCAATGTCCTTTTGATTCTTGCGGACGACCTGGGCTGGTCGGATCTCGGCTGTTACGGAGCTGATTATCACGAAACGCCGAACTTGGATCGGCTTGCAAGTCAGGGGACCAGGTTCTCGCAAGCTTACACCGCTTCCGTCTGTTCCCCCACGCGCGCCAGCATCATGACCGGAAAACATCCCGCGCGATTGCACATCACTATTTGGTTTGAAGGTTCCCTCCGGCCGGTAACGGACCGAAAACTGATTCCTCCCCAGACGGTCTCCCATCTGCCCCTCCAAGAGGTCACGCTCGCGGAACGATTGCAATCCGCAGGATACCGCACGATCCACGTGGGGAAGTGGCATCTTGGCGATGCAGGTCATTATCCCGAAACGCAAGGATTTGACGTCCAAGTGGGGGGGACGTTTTGGGGAGCGCCGGCGAGCTACTTCTTTCCCTATCGCGGACCCAATCAGAACACCGCCGAACATCGCTACGTACCAGGGCTCGGTTTCGGTAAGCCCGGTGATCACCTCTGCGATCGACTCACCGACACGGCGATTCAATTCATGGATCAGGTGAAGGAGGAGCCGTTCTTTTTGAACCTCTGGTATCACGATCCTCATACGCCGATCGAAGCCAAACCGGACCTCGTCAAGCGGTACGAAGACAAGAAACGGGAGGGATTGAACCATCAGAATCCCAAGTACGCGGCGATGGTCGAGAATCTGGACGAAAACATCGGGCGGATCTTGCAATATTTGGAAAAGATTGGGTTGGCGGAACGGACCGTGGTGGTGTTTCTCTCGGACAATGGAGGTTACACGAACGAGTTTCGAGGGACCGTCGTGACGAATAACTCCCCCCTGAGGTCGGGAAAGGGATCGCTTTACGAAGGGGGCATCCGGGTTCCGCTACTGGTGCGCTGGCCGGGAGTGACAAAACCAGGGTCGGTCTGTCAAACGCCTGTCACGTCGATGGACCTCTGTTCGACGCTCGCCGAGATTGCCGGCGTCCCGCTCCAGGAAGCAGAGATCCGGGAACGGGACTGCCTCTCCATGACCGGCCTACTCCGTAACCCGGACAGCAAGCTGTCCCGCGACGACCTCTACTTTCACTATCCTCACTACTACTTCAATACGTCCCCCGTGAGCGCGATTCGGTCCGGCGATTGGAAGTTGCTGGAATACCACGAAGATAAACACGTTGAACTCTACGATCTGGGAACGGACTTGGGCGAGTCGACCGATAGGGCCAAGAATTTGCCCGAAAAGGCGGCGGAATTAAGGTGGAAGCTGCATGCCTGGCGGAAAGCGGTGGACGCGCAGATGCCGACGGCTAATCCCGACTTCGAGCGCGCGTCCCGTCGCTGAACAACCTTGGATCCGGTTCCCCTGGGGACGGAGTCCAGGGGTGAGCCGTTCGTGGTTAATTGTCGATCAGGTCTTGGAAATCTTCCAAAGATGACCGTCGCTCCGGATAAAGAGGGATTGATTGGCGATGGCGGGGGTGCACAAGATGACTTCGCCGAGTGTGCTGGTGGCAATGATCTCCCCCTCCTTGTCGCCCGGTTTGACCACTTGCCCCAATCCTTCCTCGTTAAAGAAATAGAGCAAGCCATCCGCGACAACCGGCGTGGCGCTGAAGGGTCCCTTCAGTCGAAGCTTCCAGACAATCTCGCCGGTTTTGGCGTCCGCGGCATTCAAAACGCCCGCGCCGTTGAGCGTGTAAACGCGACCGTTGTAAACCAGCGGGCTTGCCGTCGAGGCCCCTAGACGCTGTTCTTTCCAAACGACGGTTGGCTCCTTGTCGCCGCCAGCGAGCTGGAAAGCGGTAAGTCCCCCCGCGGGCACGAACAATACGTCACCATCCTTGGCGCAGGAGGGAATGCTCGAACACTTGGTGGGATGGATCCATAACGGCTTGCCGGTCTTCGGATCGCAGGCCCGTAGATCCTCGGAGGATTGCAGCAAGACGGCATTCGGTGCACCATCGGGATCGTTTCCAACCCGGAGGGCGATCGGCGAGGACCAGTTCGCATTCTTGGGACGAGGAATCCGCCAGCGGTTTTCACCCGTTTTCACATCCAGGCCGGCGGCAAAGGACTCGGCTTGGCATTCGACCTGGACGACCACGGTATCCCCAACCACGACGGGGGAGGAGGACATGCCGACGCTGTTGCTCGCGTTGGGATAGTCGTGAGTCAAACCACGATACCAAAGGAGGTTCCCGTCCAAATCCAAACAGGCCATGTCGTTTGTTGAAAAGAAGGCGAAAATGCGCTCGCCATCGCTCGCCGGGGTTGGGGCCGCGATACAGGTCTTCGGATGGCAGGTCGTATTCCCCGTGGACCAGAACTGACGTTCCCAAATCTGTTTTCCCGATCCCGCATCAAAGCAAAGTACGTGCAATCGATCCTGAAGCGGGCCGCTCGACGCCGTCACATAGACCTTGTCGCCGACGACGATCGGGCTGGAGAGTCCGCGACCGGGCAATTTCTGTTGCCAGGCGATGTTTTCTTTATTGCTCCACTTCGTGGGAAGCTTTTCCGTGTTTGCGACGCCGCTGGAGTCGGTGCCGCGAAACTGCGTCCAGTTGCCGGCGAACGTCACTTTGCAGCTCATGAGGCTGGCCGACGTTACGAGCAAGCAGGTGGCCAGAGTACGAATGGTGCCTTGCATCTTCCTGTCTCCCGGGAGTTGATTTAGCGGCTTGCGGCTTGTTGTTCCGCGTCCGGCTTGCGCGCCGGGCGCGTGGTGGAAAGTATCGCCGTTCCAACGGAATCACAGACACGCAGTTGAAATTCCCAATCCTGGGCCCACGATTCCGTCTGCTCGTTCTGACAGACCTTGAGCAGAATGGTGTTTTCACCTTTCCTCAGCATTCCCTTGAGCCGATTCTGGTCCAGCTTGGTGCCGGAATGATATTCCTCATGGCCGAAGAGTAGTTTTCCATTCAGCCAAACCTTCCAAGCATTGATGCTGCCGAGCCGGATTTCCACCGGTTGTTCTTGGTCGCTGGTGAATTTTGCCACCGCGTAGGCGGTGGCGCCTTTAAAGGGACCGAGCGCCTTGTTGAGATTGACTTTGCCATAGTCGTCGGACGTGGCGTGATCTTGCCAACGCACCTTTTGACCCTTCCCTTCATACTCGGCGATCAGGTCGAGCTTTTCTTCCGGAGGAAAGACGGCTGCGAAACCTTTGCCTTGAGTGTTGTCGAAAGGTCCAATCAATTTCCATTCCATCAGAAAGCCATAATGTTTCGGCAAATCCACCTTTTGACCAAGGTCCGTCAAGCGTTTGGCGATCTGCTTGATCTGGTCTTCGTCTCGGGCGGCGGTCATGGCTTGTTGGTAGAGAGCGACCACTTGTTTTTGCCGATCCACGGACTTTGCCTTATCGTCAGGTTCCGAGGCGACTTTTTCGGCCTGGTCGACTAGCCGTTGCACGGCGTCGCGGCGAAGCTCGACGCTCGGATCATTGAGCATTCCGGGGATCAAGCGGTCGGGCGCCGAATCATCGACCCGGGAAAGCCATTCAAACGCGAGCCGGCGCGCCTTGGGATCGTGGCTGGTGTCCAGCAGAAAGCTTTCGAGGTCGCGCGCTGGTAGCGGTTTTCCCTCTCGCAGGCTTCTTTCGGCGACGGCGTCGATCGCGCCATGAATCCAGTTGGCGGCAAGCGGGCTGCTTTTGTCCAATCCCGCGAGCAATTCCGGCAGCTTATCCCCGTCGACCGCGGCGAGTTCGCGCCAGGCCTGGGCGGCGGCGGCATTACCTTTCCCTTCCGGACCAACCTCTTGAAATGTCGCGATTAACGCGGGAATCTCCGCGCCATTGAGCCTCGCCGGATTACCGACGAACAATGGCACTATTGCCAATACAGGCATGACGAATCGAGAGTAAATCGCGGCGCGCATGTCTTAACCCTTCATCGTGGTACGCGGTTACTCGCTGTTGGGGAGGCCTTAGAACACAAGCGACCGTTGGACCGCCTGCCCAAGGCCATTACCTCTCATCCGAGAGTCGATAAATCGGGGTCATTCTATCAGCCGTTCCCTCGCGGGTGAAAGGAAAACGGGATCTTCGCGGACCGGCGTTAAGGTTCCGAAACTGCGGAGAAAGCCAAAGCCAGGGGTCTGGTCGAGAGGAGTGGTTTCACCGGTCCGAGGAAGGAGGACGGCTCGGAAACGCTTATTTGGAAGTGGTTTGCGTGCGAGGCCGTTGACAAGATGGCGCTGAAGTTTAAAATTCCGTGATTGAGTGTGGGAAGACCTGTTCCCCCGTGAAAACTCGGCCGTCGCGAAAGGTGCGCGCTTCGTGGCGTTTATTGGGGAATTGCCCGCGCGAACGTACCCTTTCTCCGTGCTTGGAATTGATTCGCATCCTGGTCGAAGGAACTGCCAATGGCAACACTTGTTGCGATCCCCGTTTACAACGAGGAGAAGTATCTTGCCGAGGTCCTTCGTCAAACCTTGGTGCATCCGGTGGACGTACTTGTCGTCGACGATGGTTCGACGGATAAGACGCCCGAAGTCTTGCGGCAGTTTTCAAATATCGAGGTGATTCGGCAGGAGCCAAACCGCGGGTATGGAGCCGCGCTCCGCACGGCGTTCAAACATGGCTGTGATCGGGGTTATGATCTCGTGATCACCATGGACAGCGACGGTCAGCACGAACCCTCGTTGATTCCCGCGTTCGAAAGGGCCAGTGACGACGCGGACATCGTCTCCGGCTCTCGCTATCTGAGCCATTTCTCCGTCGACACGCCCGCGCCGGCGGATCGCCGACGCATTAACTCTTTGGTGACGGACGAACTCAATGCCTGTTTCGGCTTGGGGATCACGGATTCTTTCTGCGGTTTCAAAGCTTACAGGACGGAGGCCCTGCTCCAGCTGCAACTGCGGGAGGATGGATATGCCATGCCGCTGGAATTGTGGGTGCAGGCCGCCTGCCGAAAGCTGCGAATCCGAGAAATCGCGGTACCCCGGGTCTATCTGGATCCCAAACGCTCGTTTGGCGAGACTCTCGACATTGCCTCAACCCGTCTTGCCTATTATCAAGAAGTGATCGATCGGGCGGTCGCCGTCGCCCGACAGAATTCCGAATGCGGGATGAAGGATTCGCAGTCACCGATCTTTCAAAGGTAAGGATGAGAATGGCAAACCGCCGTTTGCGCGTCCCACGCGAGGACGGGTCAATCCTGGCGGTCCCCGCTCTCGATGCTTGGCCCCGCTCCCTCGAAAACAACCTCCGTCTGTTCTCCCAGGGTTCATTGACCATTGGCGGCATGCCGTTGGTTCAACTCCGCGCTCTGGCGCGCCGGGAACTTTGGCAGGCGGCGTCCGAATATGGGGCACGGTTCGGCGAACCCGAGATGCCTTCTCCCACGGTTTCCGCCCCATGGATAGCGACCGGCCATCAGCCGGAGCTGTATCACCCTGGCGTTTGGATCAAGAATTTCGCGACCGCCAAGCTCGCCGATCGAGTTCGTGGCGTCGGTGTCCACGTTCTAATCGACAACGATACGATGAAGCGAGCGAGCATCCTTGTCCCATCCGGCAAGCCGCGCGCTCCCTATCTCGCGGGCATTCCGTTCGATCGGTGGGAATCGGAGATCCCCTTTGAGGAGCGTGAGGTTGTCGATTCGACCATCTTCGCGCGATTCGCCGCCGAGGTGGCGCGAGCGATGGCGGACTATCCCTTCCAGCCACTCGTGGGAGAGTATTGGGAGAAAGTGCTTTCCGCGGGCAAGGTAACGGCCAAGGTTGGCGAGCGACTGGCGGCGGGGCGTCGAGCCTTGGAACGGGCGTTTGGCTGCTGGCTTCTCGAAGTGCCGCTTAGCGCGCTCTGCCGAACTTCGTCCTTTCGACGGCTTGCCGCGGAAATCCTCCTCCGACTGCCTGAGTTTCTCGACATTCACAACCAAGAGCTGGAGGTTTATCGGCGAGCCAATCGCGTTCGCAGCCGCAATCATCCCGTCCCGGCGCTCGAACGAGATGCCGATACGATCGAGTCTCCTTTTTGGATCTGGTCGTCGGCACATCCAGGAAGGCGGCATTTGTTCCTTCGCTGGAATCGCGATCGTTGGACCGTGCTCGCGGGGAACGAGGTCGTCGGTGTCCTACCCGCGAATGGGACGGATATGCATGCCGTTCTCGCCGACGCGCTGCGCGTGGAACTCGGGGAGTGGAAGATTCGGCCGCGCGCGTTGCTCACGACCCTATTTCTGCGCCTGTTGATCGGCGATCTGTTCATTCATGGCGTGGGGGGTGGCAAATACGACGAGTTGACGGATCGAATTATCGCGCGCTTTTTCGGTATCGAGCCCCCTGAGTTCTCGATCTTGTCCGCGACCGCGATTTTGCCCACGGGAACCGAAGCGGGGGACGAACTTCGGAGGACTCAACTCGCGCGCGTGCAACGCGACTTGCTCTGGAATCCAGACCGTTACCTGGACGACTCGCTTCGGGAACAGGAGCCGATTTCCGCGTGGATCGAGGATAAGTACGAATTGTTTGAAAGTGATGGCGAAAGTCCGCCCGAGCGGAGGGCCCGTTTCGAACAATTTCGCTCGATTAATGAGAACCTGCGTCGCTACCTCGGCAAGCAGACGGAGGACGCGCGACGCGAATTGGATCGACTTAATGAAGCCAGTCGATCCGCTGGCGCCCTTCGGTCCCGCGAGTTTGCTTTCTGTCTCTTTCCGCGCGAGTCCATCGACCGGCTCGGTCGGCGGATCCAATTTCCTGTCATCGATTGATCGCCTTACGCCACTTCATGCGTTCCGCGGCTTCCCACGAGGGAACGAAACGTCGCCTCGTCAACCGACGGAATTCCCAACGAATGTCTCGGGTCGTCACCGTGATAATCCGAACCCGCGGAGGCGAGAAGAGAATACTCTTTGACCCGTTCTTCCAGGAACCGCTGATGGGTGCGCGAAGCGCCCGGATAGCGGGTTTCCAAGCCGTCGATTCCAGCCGAGACGAGTTCCGTCCAATCGTCGCGCGTCAGACGAGCAGGGGGATGCGCGAGAACGGCTCGTCCCCCCGCGTCGTGGATGAGTTGGACTGCCAGGTGAAGATCGATCCGCGCTTTGGGGGCGTCCACTTCCATTCGCGTGAGATAATGCGCGAACGCCGACCGCACGCTGCCGGCGGCACGCGCGCGAACAATCTCTCGGGCCAGATGAAGTCGCCCCGGCGTCGAAAGCGAATGGACGCGAGCCAGTCGATCCTCGTCGAGGCGAATTCCCATTACTCGCAGTGCCCGCACCAGGGAATGCCATCGCCGACGTCGGTCTTCCTGGAGTTGCCGGCAAGCGTCTCGCAGCGGTCCATTCCCGGAATCGATGCCATAGCCTAGTAGGTGAAGGCCTCGACCGCGCATTTCCGTCGATATCTCGATACCGCCGTGAATCTCCAGGCCAAATCGTTTCTCCGCTTCCTTGAGTAGCGTGTCGTCCGCGAGGGTGTCGTGATCCGTGATGACGAATCCCGCGACGCCCGTTCGCCGGGCTAATTCCGCGAGCTGCATCGGCGACCAAAGTCCGTCGCTCCGAATGCTGTGGACGTGGGGATCGAAAATAGGATTCTGGGAAATGTTGGATCGTCCTTTGCCGATTCTTTCTCAACCTTCGGATTTTATTGGCAGGCACGCCGGACATCGTCAAGGGGTCGGCGCGCCTGTCCCGAGGATACTGTCCACCGCCATGGTCACCATCCAGGAACAAAGCGCGGAACCCGCGAGCCCCAGGACCAGGGCGTGGACGTTTTGGTACTGACAGATCAGCCAAAGCGTCAAGTACCATCCGACCGCCTGAAACAGCGTGCCCAGCGGGTTCTCGGTGAACATCGTATCGAGCCGGCAGGGAAACAAAACAATCAGAATCGCCAGCGGAATGGCTGCCAAGAGGGCGCGCCACCAGAGTCCGTCGACCACTTGATCATAAAGGAACTTCTGTGCCGTGTCGGAAATGATGTAGATCAACAGAAAGAACATTGTTGTCGCCACGAGAAACGCGAAGATCGGCACAACAATACCTCCAAGCCGGGATCCATCCGAGACAAGTCGAACCCGCGTTCGACGGCCACAGTATAGCGGAATGCCGACGCGCGAGGCGCGCCGATTATACTGGGACGGTTCAAGCCGAAGATTTTGCTATTGGATCAGCGCGGGTAACCCGAGACTCGCGCGGTATTGGGTCAGGATCGCTTCCCGGTTTCTGCCAATGAGCAATTCCCATTCTTTCGCTGCCGCGCCGAGCGCCTCTTTTGGGGTGGATTTCCCCTCGAGCGCGCGCACGAGTTGTTTTGCCAGCGAATGTTCCATTTCGGGCGCGCCCGTGGTTCGGAGGTCCGCCACCCAATTCTCGGCTTTCAGGCCTTGGGAGATCAGTTGGAAGAGTTTGCGCGTGGTGCTGGCCGTCAAACCATAACCGCGAAACGCCTCCGGTTCCGCGAGCAAACTTGGCCAGGCGGGGAGGACTCCCTTCCGACTGGCCTGGACTAGGTAAGAACTCCCTTCACGGTCTAAAAGGAACGCGAACAAATGTGTCGCTGCGGGAGAGGGTTGGCGCGCAAAGGCGACGTAAAGGCCGGTCGTCGCGAGGTGATGGCAATGGTTAATCGGCATCGATTCATCAAATCGATCCGAACGCGGATTGAATAGCTCGTTCGACCCAGGAATTGCCGCCACGTCAATCGACTTGGCAAACGACGATTGTTCGCTGGAAGCCATCCCCACCGTGGGAGGAACGCTCGAGAGAAGCATCGCCGCATTCCCTTCGCGAAAAATGCGGCGGGCGATTTCGTCGCTAATCGCGACTTGGTTCGGGGATTCATTGGCCGGGGAAAAGGACCGTGCGCGAATGCGTTGCTCCAACGCCCGGACGAACGGGGGATTGGAAAGCAGCGGGGAAACGGTTTCCGCGTCGAGAGTAAAGGAACTCCAGCGGGGTCCTTTCGCCAAGGCTGCCGCATGAACCAGAAGGAGGCGCGCGGCGACGGGCGAATCGTCCATCGCCTCCACCGTTCCGTATTTGACTCGCGGGTGGCCGTAAAAGAACTCGGCTACTTGCAGATACTCGGGCCATGACGCGGGCGGGGCCAACTCTCGGCGATGTTTTTTCTGGAACGATTCCAGGATCTCGGGGTCTTTGAAAAGATCCGTCCGATACCAAAGGAAAACCCCGTCACTGGCGAGCGGGACGGCGACTGGGACTTTCTCCCGCGCGCCGAAGACCTGCTTGTAACGAGGGGCGAAGGAGTCGAAACCGATGGCCGGGTTCTTGAGGATCTCCTTGGGAATGGGCGGGAGAGGACCGGCGCTAAACCTTTGTTGGCCATCGAGGAGAACCAAATCGGCTTCCCCTTCCTCGACGAGTTCTGCTTTGCCACCCGTGCGCGCCCCCCATTCCTCCAGGCGGATCTCGAGCGCGTCGCGAAGGGGAGAACTGGCCGGGACGCGAAAACGGATCGTATCACCTACGAAACGGACCGGGGTCGTTTTCGCCTCGGGGGCGGGGCCCTTGCCGCAACCCGCGACCACGACCAGCGAAAACAACAACAATCGCGTTCTGAATTTCATGGCCAGTCAGTCCGTGGATAGTGGCGACGGTAATGCCCGAACCGTTCGCGCCTTCGGTTCGGCCGGGGGTCAGACGCTGAATCGAAAATTGATGATGTCCCCGTCGGCGACGCGGTATTCTTTTCCCTCGAGTCGTTGGAGCCCCTTCGCCTTGACTTCCTTCATCGAGCCAAGGTCATGGAGATCTTTGTACGCGACAAGTTCGGCGCGGATGAACCCGCGCGCGATATCCGAGTGTATCTTGCCCGCGGCCTCCACTGCCGTGGCATCTTTGGGAATTGTCCAAGCTTTGCACTCGTCTTCACCGACCGTGAAAAAAGAAACCAGGCCGACCGCGTCGTAGGCGGCGCGGATGATCCGGTCCCTGGCCAGTTCCCTGACCCCTAACTCCTCCATGAACATTTCACGGTCGCTGGCGTCCAATTGCGCCAGGTCGAGCTCCAACTTCGCGGCGGCAACCACGACGTTCGTGGCCATCGTGGCCAGTTCCGCGGGGACGGGTGCGTTGACTTTATCCTCGGTACGGTTGAGCACCACGAGTTCGGGCTTCTTCGAAAAGAGCTGAAAGCTCTTGAGAGTTTTTTGCGTTTCTTCGGAAATGGGCACGCCGTCGATCGATTCCCCGTTCTCCAGCTTGTCGGCAAGGGCGCGGAATTCCGCGAGTTCTTTCTCTTCCGCTTCGCGAATCGGGGCCGGCTTCGGCTTCTTCGATCCGGCTTCCAGTTTGGCCACCCGATTACTCACCAATTCAAGGTCGGCGAAAAGGAGTTCTTCGCGAAAAGCCTGTAGTTGCTTCACCGGATCCTCGTCGCTACTGAAATGGTCCAACACGATCATGAGGCCATCGGCGGTACGCAGGGTTGCCAATCGTTGCGGGTTATCTCCTTTTTCGTTGCGCAGTAGACCGGGGGTATCGACGAACTCGACGGTGGCGGGAGTTTCTTTTTTCGGTTTGAACATGCCGGAGAGGAAGTCAAGCCTCGGGTCGGCGACTTTGGCAATCCCGATTTGTCCTTTTAGCGCGGCGGCAGGATCGGGCGCGACGCCGGTGAGCGCCTGAAACAACGTGCTCTTGCCACACAGCGAAAATCCTACGATGCCAACTCTCATGGTTTCAAAGGGCCTTCGCCTCTCGCCTCGCGCCATCGACTTGGTTAACGGTCGTCCTAAGAAGCCAATGCGTCCGTGGCCACTCCCTTCCGGGCCGGGTTCGACTAGAATGATCCAATTCCACCGCGGGAAAGGAAACCATGAATCGAATCATTCTGGGAATGGCCGGGACGAATTACGTGCTGGTCGCCATCACGATGTACCTCGGCTTACTCAGCGAACCGACGGCCGATCCCACCCATCTCACGGAAGACTATTTTCGCTACCACTTCCTTATGGGGCTTTTCACGGCTCTCTTCACGATGCTCGTGCATTGCATGGTTTTCACCTATTTTTTGGGAACCAACCGTTGGGTGAAGGAAGCGACCGTCGCCTACTCTCTGGACGGCGTGTTGTTGGCGGAGAGCAGGCGCCTTCGCGGGCGAGCCTTCGCGACGGCCATGGTTAGCATGCTGCTGGTGGTGGCGACCATAGCAACTGGCGCTGGCGCCCACACGCGGACCTGGCCCACATGGCTTCATCAGGTCGTTCCCGCGACCACTTACCTCTTCATGTTCGTCGCCTATTGGATCGAGATCCACGCGATCGAGCAGCACATTCAGCTTACCGACCGCGTCATGGATGAGGTCCAAAGCCGTCGCAGGAAGTGATCGTGTCCCGAGGCCGCGAGGAATTCAAAAGCGGCGTGTCACCGGAAGCGAGGTTCGATTTCTTTTTGGGATTTGAACCGACGGTAATGTCGCCGGTGGTTCGGTGGCGATGCAGCCGGAGATGCTCCTCGCGAATCGGCGAAGTGGCGCGGATTTTTGCGGATTTCAACCTTTTTGGACTGTTAAGTCTCGGAACTTCAAGCGTACAATTAGTGTCCGGTCTAGGACGCGGAAGATGATTCCCGATTAGAAGCCCCTCTCCTACTTCGAGGAAAGCGCGTACCCTTTCCGAGTCTACCCCGGCCTTTTTCCATGATTTCCCCACGGCGTTTCTCTTTCCAAGCTCGTTCGTCGGGTTCCAGCCCGGTGGGTGATGTGTCGTGGCTGAGCGCAAATTATTACTCGTCGATGACAATGCCGCCTTTCGGCGGTTGCTGGCCGAATTTCTCCGCAGGCGCGGCTATGACGTCGGAGAGGCGGAAGACGGCAATGATGCCCTGCGCGCCATCGAAGCGGCACGGCCCGGCCTCGTGGTGAGCGATTGTCAAATGCCCGGCATGACGGGTCCCCAACTGGTCCATGAGCTAAGCCAATCCGATCCGAATTTGCCCGTGATTCTGATTAGTGGCGAGTATGAGTCGGAACAGAGTGGCGCGATCGCCTTTTTCGCCAAGACCAATTCCATGGAGTACCTGGCGGATCGCGTGGATCAAATCTGGAAATCAATCGCCGGAGAGTCGTGAATCCATCTTGCAACGCGGGTACTCTGCAGGATGTCGACCAAGAGCCTCGAGTTTCGTTTCTGGACGCCCCTGTCGCGCGGACTCGGCGATCCGGCGTGGCTGAAAGGAACCAGGTTAAGGCGCTTGGCGAAAAGACCAGGAGTGCGCCCGTGGTTGTTCCCCCGACCCCTTCTCCACAATCCGATGGCTCCAAAGACGCGAACGACCGCGAATGGTCGGAGGCCAACGTTTTCATTCTCTTGCTTCTCGGCGTTTTCGTCATGCTGGCGACCCAGGTTCTATTGGCGAGGCGGAACGGTTCTCCGATTCAGGTGGAAAGGGATCCAGCGAGACGGTTTGACCTTCAAATCGATCTGAACGTGGCAACCAAGGTGGAACTCTTGCATTTGCCTGGTATCGGCCCGTCGTTGGCGGACCGGATTCTCGAGGACCGTGAAGCGAATGGCCCGTTCAATTCCCCAGAAGATCTCAAACGCGTCGCGGGGATAGGCGACAAGACACTGCAACGTTTAGTACCCTATCTGAGTTTCAAGACGGTCGGGTCTGGGGAGAGTAGCCACTAGGAAATGTCTCGGCCAAGAGTCAGTCTTCTTGCCATTCCGAAGAGTAATGTCGTGGCCGGGTGCGCTTTCGCCTGGGCTCGTCAAGCGACCGGGCCGTGAAGTATGAGATTACACTTCTGATGCTCAATGGCGGCTATTTCTTCTTCGGAGGGCCGAACATGAGCGAGGAGATGCTCGGATCGATCGGCGCTTGCGGGGCCTCATTCTGTTTCAAGCCGTGCGATGTTTCGATCCCTTCGGAAGCCGCGAGCTCGCGAAGCACGTCGTCGATCGCGCGCTTCAAAACGGGATCAGAGGGGCGGAGCATTTTTGCCTGGTTCAAGCGGTCCAGGGCCGCGGCGAATGGCTCCCCCGGCTTCTCCGAACGAGCAGCGTCGGCAGCTCGTCCGATACGATCGGCACATCCGCGTTGATGGATGGCGAGCCCCGAGTAAAGCTCTTCTTCAAACAAATCGCCACGTCGAACCGCTAATTCCACCATCCTTTGATAGCAGTGAATCAAGCGATCGTGATCGGTCGGCACTTCTTCTTGAACGATGTCGATGAATTGCAAGTAGTGGTTGCGCGCCCGCTCGTTCTCGTTCATCTGGAAGAGACACTCCGCGAGGTAAAGGTGCGCGACGCCATGCTTGGGATTCCGCTCGAGATACTTCTCCAGGTTACCCGCGACGGCGGGGAAGTCCCCTTGTTGCGTGCAGGCGGCGGCCAATCCGAGATACGCGGGGGCGAAGTCGGGATCCTTCTTCGTGCAGGCATGGAAATGAACGATCGCCGATTCGTAATCTCCCGCGCGCAGTTCCCGCTTCCCCGCGACCCATCGATCGACGGCGGTGACGCGACAGCCCAACATTAGAATCAGCAGCGCGCCTGCGCCTAGATGACGCAAAACTCCAATCCTCCCAAGTCAACCGAATCTTCGAAAAGACGAGGATTCGTTGCCGTGGATTTCGCGTTCAATGCCTTTGCGGGAAATCGGCGGTACTCATACCGAGGGGAAACCTCCTTTGTCAACGGGACTTCACGGGTTTCGATACCAATCCCGGATGGGCGCCGATCGGCGTATTCCCGTTTGAAACGGGTCCCAACCATCACTGGAAAAACGGCATTGCGGAGGGGGAAACAAGGATTTGGAAGAAGGTTCAGAAAAAGGGCGCGAATCGGGGTTGACCCGCTTTTC
>JAXMAQ010000024.1:0-95258 GCA_046350335.1 Planctomycetota bacterium | reverse complement strand
TCCTTTCCGCGACGGACGTCAATCAGCCCGCCCTCGAATCCAAGAAATTGGAGCACGGCGTGTTTACCAAGTTCATGCTCGACGGCCTCGACGGCAAGGCGGATGGAGTGACGTTGCGGGGACAAGGAGACAAGGACGGCAGCATCGATCTTTTGGAAATCGTTCGATTCGTCGAGACCGCCGTCCCGGAATACACGGGGCAAAGGCAAACCCCCAAGAGCACTCCGATCGAACTCTTGGAACTTGTCTTCGTTCCCCTCGTACAGGCACGGGGATCGTGACGCGAGCGAACGTTCGGTTTACCGTTGATCTCGCTCAACGGTCGCGACTTCCTCGAACGCAGATCGAGTGGTTGCTCGCGTCGATCAACGTCCATTTTCCATCGTATCCTCGACCGTCGCCCATCCAACGGATTACGAGAACTCGAACGTTCCCTTGGGAGTCTCGAGAGTCACGGAGTTCTTGGCTGCCGCATGGCATCGGCCGACCACTTTGGCTTCGATGCCGAACTGGCCGGCGATTTCCATGACGGTGGCGGCACGCTCGGGAGGAACCATCAACTCGAACCGATGGCCCATGTTGAACGTCTGGTACATTTCTTTCCACTCAACCCCGCCGTGCTCGGCAATAAGGGAAAAGAGGGGGGGCACGGGGAAAAGATCGTCCTTCACGTACGCGATTCCCTTGCCAAAGCGCAGGCACTTGGCTTGACCACCACCGGTGTTGTGTACCATGCCATGGAGGTCTCGGCCGAGGGCGGCTAGCGCCTCGCGAACCACCGGTACGTAGCTGCGCGTCGGACTGTGGAGCGCCGCTCCGACGCTCATGCCGAGCCCCGCGGGTTCGTCGGCAAGAGCGAACGGACCACGATACGCGATCGCCAGGTCCACCTCCTTGGCGAGCGCCTCGGGATACTTGTGCGCGTAGTCTTTCTTGAGGAGAGCATGGCGGGCGAGTGTCAGGCCATTGTCGCCGATTCCGCTATTGGGATTGTCTTCGTAGGTGGCTTTGCCGGTGGAAGAAAGTCCGACGATGAGGTCGCCCGCGGAGATGCGGTCGTTATCCACCACCTGGTCGCGCCGCAAACGCGTGGCGACGGTCGCTCCGACGAGGATCGTACGGACCACATCCACCATGTCCGCGGTTTCGCCACCGGTCGCGAGAATGTTTACTCCCGCACTCCCTAGGCGGCGAATCACGTCCCCATAGCCCGCGATCACTTCCTTGATGACCGAGCCCGGAACATGGAAACTATTGCGGTTGATCGTGTTCGAAAGCAGAAAGCGGTCGACCGCGCCGACGCATGCTAGATCATCGAGGTTCATGACGAGCGCATCTTCGGCGATGCCCCGAAAATGTCGTGGATCCCCGGTCTCCTTGAACAGCAGGTAAGCGACGAGCACTTTGGTACCGGCGTCATCCGAATGGATGGCGCAACACCAGTCAGGATCTCCTCCAAGGATATCGGGACCAATGCGGCAAAAGGCGCCGGGAAACAGGCCCGGATCGGTTTGCTCGACCGCCTCATGCACTTCCGCCTTGGTGGCGGAGACTCCCAACGCTTCGTATGCCGACTTGCCCATTACTTTGGCCGCTCCCTGGTAAAAGTGTGCAGGGCCTATTGTCGGTTTTCGTCGCGCGGGGGCAAGTCAGGGGAGGGGGGTGACGTAGATGTTGCCGTTCTCGTGTCCCGAGACGATCCCTTTGCCGTCTGGAGTGACTGCAATGCAGTATCCGCCGAACGCCGGCTTGTGATTGCCGATCGATTTCCCCTCGGCGGCATTCCAGATGTACAAATTGCCGGCATAGCCGCTCGAGATCAACTTGCTGCCGTCCGCCGTGCGCGCCAGTCCGTAGATGTGGTCGGGTTGACCGTTGATTTGCCGGACTTCTTTTCCCATGTCGATATCCCAGACGCGGATGAGCTTGTCCATGCCCGCGGAGTAGAGGGTCTTGCCGTCCGCGCTGAAAAGAATGGAGAGAACCGCGTCCTGACTTCCCGGCATTTCCTTGAGTGGTCCGGGCTCGGCGAGATTCCAGAGCCGAATCACCTTGTCCTGGCTCGCGGTGGCGGCGATCTTGCCGTCCGGGCTGATGGCGATCAAATAGACCGTGCCGGCATGCCCTTCGAGTTTCTTTTGTTCCGCGCCGTCCGCGACGTTCCAGAGACGCACCGATTTATCCTGCCCGGCGGAAACTAATCGGCCTCCGTCCGGCGTGAAACGGACGCAATCGACGATTCCCTCATGCCCTTTCATCTCCCGAACCTTCTGGCCGTCGGCGGGGTTCCATAGTCGAATGAAGCCGTCGAGACCGGAGGTCGCGAGGAGTTTTCCGTCCGGCGAAAAATCGACCGAATAGACCGGTCCCGCGTGCGCTTCGAGGGAACGGAGGAGCATCCCGTCCGCGACATTCCAGAGCTTGACCATCTTGTCGAAGCCCGCCGTCGCCAGCATCTGACCGTCGGGAGAAAAGGTCATGGAATACACGAGCGCGTCGTGAGCTTTGAACTCGGCGGGGAGCGCCCCGTGCGCGACGCCCTTAGTCAGCAGAAGAAACGATAACATCGGCAGCAAGAGCTTTGGCATGGCTGGTTCTCTCCGTGGAGTCCCGATTGTGCCAGATTCCCGCCGCCATGCAAGCATTCGTTTGCGGACCTTGGGATCACGGCGGATAGTTTTTCGTCCCGGGAAATTTCTCCTCTCCCTTGAACTCGTGCTTGGGTATGTTTGCAGAATCAGCCGGGGGATGGAAATCGAAAGCAGGCGCCCCCCCCGCGATTGGCGGAAAATCGCGAACGGCGGGCGCTATGAGGAATGTCCAATGCGTGTCATGATGATGGCCTGGGTGATCCTGTTGGGATGCTTCCGTGCTTCCGTGGCGGGGGAGGCGCCGCGGCCGCCGAACTTGGTGATCCTGTTCGCGGATGACCTGGGATATGGCGACCTGGGGTGTTATGGGCATCCGACGATTCGCACGCCGAACCTCGATCGGATGGCCGCGGAGGGGATGAAGTTCACGCAGTTTTATTCCGCCGATTCCGTTTGCACGCCGAGCCGATCAGCGCTATTGACCGGCAGACTTCCCGTCAGGACGGGGCTCTATGGCGATGAACGGCGCGTGTTCTTTACCTATTCCAAGGCCGGCATCCCGGAGGAAGAGATCACCCTCGCAGAGGCGCTGAAAGGCAAGGGCTACGCGACCGCCTGCATTGGCAAATGGCACTTGGGGCACCTTCCAAAGTATCTTCCAACCAAGCATGGCTTCGACCTGTTCTTCGGTCTGCCGTATAGCAATGACATGTATGCTCCCAAACGCGGGGATCCGCCCGTTCCTCTTCTGCGCGGCGAAAAGGTGATCGAGCAACCGGTGGATCAATCGACTCTCACGCAGCGCTATACGGAAGAGGCCGTCCAATTCATCGAGCAACATCGCGAAAAGCCGTTCCTGCTTTATTTGCCCTACACGTTTCCGCATGTTCCTTTGTTTGTTTCCGAGAAGTTCCGAGGAAAGAGTCCGCGCGGCTTGTACGGCGACGTCGTTGAAGAAATCGACGCGAGCGTCGGTACGATTCTCGACACATTGAGGTCGCTGGGGATCGCGGAAAACACGCTGGTTTTTTTCACGAGCGATAATGGTCCATGGCTCATAAAGGATCAGGAGGGTGGTTCCGCGGGTCTGCTTCGTGAAGGGAAAGGATGCACGTTTGAAGGCGGAATGCGCGAGCCTTGCATCGCCTGGTGGCCAGGTCGCGTCAAACCATTGTCGGTGGCGACCGACCTTGCGTGCACGATGGACATTTTCGCCACTGGATTGGCGCTCGCGGAGGTGACCTTTCCCAGGGATCGAATCCTGGACGGCACCAGTCTGCTTCCCGTACTGCACGGGAAGGGCAAAAGTGCGCGGACGTCGATGTATTATTGGCGAGGAAGCAGGCTCATGGCGGTGCGCAAAGGGCCATGGAAAGCGCATTTCTACACTCAGCCCGCCTATGCGCGATCCATGACCGTCACGGAACATCAAACGCCGTTGCTGTACCAACTCGAGCAAGATCCGTCGGAGAAGTATGACGTCGCGTTGGATAATCCCGAGATCGTCAAAGAACTCCGGGCCGAAGCGGAAAACCATAAGTCCGAGCTGCAGGTGGCAAAGTCGATATTGGACGAGTTGCCGTGAACGTGGCGGTTTGCTGTTGAAAACCCCATCACGTCGGGAGAACGAGAAGGATGTCGATCAAGCATGGAAAACCAAGTGTTCCGGCGTTGTCCCTGGTCCTGGTGCTTTTGACGAACGGCGCATACTGCGGGGAGACGACCCGGACTTATGTCAATCGGCTGACGCCGATCAAGGATCCCCAGCCGTTGCTCGCCGATCATCCGCAATTCGTCGAGCCGATTCGGGAGACCGCGAGGTTCGAAGCCCCCATGCTGCTGGACGACGAGAACGCCGATCTTTCGGTGCGCGCTTGGCGCTTCTCCTACAACGCGCGCGGGATCATCGAGGTTCCCAATCGGTTGCGTTCGAAAGAGACGGCGGTCATCGTGGTGCATCCTTGGGGGATCGACGACGGTCAAGGTTGGCGAACCCCGGAACCCGCGGGGGTCTGTGACTTCTGCACTCCCGCCAAGAACCACCTATCCCACGAACACATCGTTCAGGTGGTCAATCCGTTTCTGCATTCGTTGCGGCCGCACGTTGGATTGGTTGCGTACAGCTTGATCAATGGCGAGGACCCGATTCGCAAGAAGCTTTATCGTTCAATCCGAGGCCGGCCGACCGAAGCGGAACGCCGCGAAGGAGCCGAGGAACTCGCGAAAACGCTGAACGGCTTTAAATATCAGGGAGAAGCGGTTCCCGATTCTTTCACCGTTTCGAAAGACAAACCGCTCCGGGACTATTTCAAGCAGTTTCCGGGTCTGGACGCGGGACCTCGTTACAACAACGAAGGTTTTTGGAAACTTCCCGTTCCCGTCGTTCGCGGGATCGACGTCGATCCCGAGGACCTTCTCATCTATGACGCGGACGGTTATCCCGCTTTACGTGATTTCTTGCAAAAAGAGGGGATTCGGCACGTTCTGCTCGCTGGTTACGCGACCGATATGTGTTTCTGCAAGACGACGGCAGGTTACGAGAATCTATCTCGAGATTTCAATGTCTTCCTCGTCGGTGACGCCACGCTTGCGACGTTTCCACAAGTGACACTCCCCGTCATGCGACTACCCCGCGCATGTTTCCTTCGCTTCCCTCAATCAGTTCGTAACCCAGGTCTCCTGGATTCGGCCGGACCATGGAGTCGCGACGAAACCTTGCGAAATCCAAACGCGAATTGGCGGCTCCCGAACGATTGATCCAGTTGACGATGCGGATGTGGCGGAACTCGGCAATCCCCGCGCGCCGACATTTGCCGATCCGAAGCCGGATGCGGGGTAATTCCGCCGTAGGCGTCATTCGTTTAACCGACGGCGACGGACCAAGAATGGAGCCGTCAAGTGGCGCTCTGCAGCAGGGCGATTTCGGCGGTCGCGGGGGATTGGCCATTCTTGCCACGAAACTGCAATTTCGGCTTTTCCATGCTGACCATGGTGAACGGCTTGACGCTTTCCGTGAGCCAAACGGACGACCCGATCACGGAATGATGACCAATGACCGTATCGCCGCCAAGGATGGTCGCGCTCGCGTACACGACGACATCGTTTTCAGTGGGGATGTCGCTTTTTGCGCGGATGATGTTCCCTTCGGCGTCCTTAGAGCTGAGCGCCCCGAGGGTCACTCCTTGATAGATCTTGACGTTGTCGCCGATGTGGCAGGTCTCGCCGATCACGACGCCGGTGCCGTGGTCGATGAAGAGTACTTCACCAATCGTGGCCCCCGGATGGATGTCGATGCCGGTTTTGGAATGGGCGTGTTCCGTCATGACGCGAGGAATTAACGGGATCGACAGCTTGTGCATTTCATGGGCGAGTCGGTAAATGGTGACCGCCTCGAGTCCGGGATAGCAAAAGACGACCTCCACGGGTCCCGCCGACGCGGGGTCGCCGTCAAAGGCGGCCTGAACGTCATCCGCCAAGGTCATGCGAATCTCGGGCAAGGTGTCGAGCCTCTTGTACTTGCCGTTAGCCGAGCTTTCGAAATCCTCGGACGCACCGCCGCGCAACATGCAATCATGTTTGAGTGCCCCGAGCGATCTGCTCGGTGAGCATGTCGTGCAGGTTGACGAGTTTGTCCCCGACATGGTACTCGACGTTGCTCATGTGCAGGTTCTGCCGGCGACCAAAGCCGGGGTAAAGCACCTCTTTGAGATCGTCAATGATCGCGATGACGGCGTCCCGACTGGGAAGTGGACAGTGGTCCAGGTGGTGGATCTTGGGACATTCGGCGTAGGTGGCCACCAAGCGGTCCGCGATGGCGGGTAACGATTCCTTCAGCCGAATATCCGTATGCATTCCCTTAACCCTCTTGTACTCCCAATGGTAGGCGACAGGCTCGACACCAATGTCGCCCGGCAGGTACAGCGACCTGCCCCATCGGCAGCTTTCAGGCACCGCGGGGGTCGACCATCCACCACTTTGGGATCGATGGAGAAACCCCCGAGAACGACCTCTCGGCGTAGATCAACTGGTCTCCAGGTAGGTTCGGTCGGACTGGCCCGAGAAGTACCTAAAATTCCTGGGAAACGCGCGTTAGTGTAGGTAAAGCAGGGTTAATTATACCACGTAAAGGACTCTTGACGGGGACTCCGTAACCCTTTTTGTTCCCCCGAAGTCGTGGCATACAAGGGAGAATCATCAAGAGGTAGAATTGCCATATGGACTTGCGGTGAATTCGCGAGTCCGGTATGGGCGGGTCCTTCAACAGAAGCACCGATGAAGGCCGATTCATGCAGTACGAGATCGCGAAGAACTCGCGTCAATGCTCGGTTTCTGGACGAACCATTGGGCCCGGAGAAACCTATTTCTCCGTGCTTTTGGATACCGTGACCGGCATGGAACGGAAGGATTTTGCGGCGGAGAATTGGTCCGGCCCACCCGCAGAGGCGATCGGATACTGGCGAGGCACGATTCCCATTTCCGGGGAGAAGGCGAAGCCGAAGCCGGTCTCCGTCGAGACCATGATGGAGCTCTTTGAGCGGCTGGCGGACAAAACGGAGGAAAGTTCCCGACGGCTGGGATATGTTCTGGCTTTGCTACTTCTGCGGCGAGCATTGAAGTTGCAAGGCATGGAACGAACTCGGAAGGGGACCTCTTGTTGGTGCGTCCCGTTCCAGTCCTAAAGAGACAGTGTACGAGGTACTGGACACCGGCCTTTCGGAGGGAGCAAATGGGGATCGCGGAAGCGGAACTTGCCGATTTGCTCGAAAACGCCCAATAGTCCAGACCGAAGCGAGCGGTCCCAGGGTGATGGAATGGCTTTTGAAGAAACAATTTGCCCGGTGTTCGCTCTACCTTGGGCTACTGCTCGCCACGGGGTGTTCCTCCTCGTCGTTGTTCACGCGCATGAGCCCTCAAGGGGATGAAAAACAACGGAACTACCGAACATTTCGCCAAATACTGGAACGACAACTGTAATCGAATCCAGTCCCTCCGCTGCGATAACGTCGACATCGTCAGGCGCAGCAGGATTCCCTTCAGCCTCGATGCAAAACTGGCACGGCACCAAAGAAACCAGCGTTTCCACTGGTTGGGCATAGCATCGTCGGTTCGGAGGTTGATCTCGCTCCAATGAACAAGAGATTTGGTTTTGGATCGCGCGCGGCAATCCACCTTCCGTCTATTTTGCAATCGCGAAGACTTCACCAGCAAAAGCGACCGCCAGCCGGACTGGACAATGGTCGCCAGGGCGGCGCCGTCCAGTGAACACGTTGCCGAGAGGTCAGTCGGACGCGACTTATTTCACGCTGGTTGCGAAGGAGACAGCTCCCTCGGGTCAACGGGTTACCAAACGCCTGGTCGTCAACCGCCAGACCAATCGTCGAAGCGTTTCAGATCTTTTCCAAACAGAAAAGTTGATGGAAGCCGATCGCCGAGTACCAGGACGTGGTGGAGGCGGGCTGCTTTGTACCACGAAGATTCGGATCGAATGGCCCGACGCCGAGACTCGTCTCGACATCGCCATGCGACCTCGAAAAGTGCAGGTAGAACTCGATTTCGCCGGATCGCCGCCAGCCTGTTCCGTCGGGGAGAATACACGAACACGGAGGTCGTAAACCTGGCGACGCTGCGGGACAATCGCGTTCCAGACCGCCGACGCCACAGAGGCCGTCAAGGTCCGAGTTCGCCACGGGACGGACGTTACGACCGTAGGGTCCAACCGACCCGCGCCCCCGCGGAGTTAACCGGTCAGATACGGTCGGACGCCAACGTGCCCGCGAGCGGCCCGCCTTCTATCCGGCTCGCTGAACAGCATCCGATAGGCTGGCGGCTAAATCGGCCGATAATGGATGGGCTTGGCCAATCAACACGTCACGAATCTTTCCACGTGGGATACGCGACCTGTCGGGGATGGCGACCCGCGGCTTTGAAATAGCGTCTTGCCCGCGGTGATGAATTCCGGCCGTCGGGTCCGCCGAGCGGGTTGGTAATCAGGTCTTCCGTGATCGGGATCCTTCCCAATAGATCTCCCTTGGATGAAAAGATGTAGATTCCCGGCGGAACGTCGTTGGTTTCGTGCTGGCCGCGTGGCGTCATGATCCCGGCCGCGACGTAGAGATTGCCCTCCTGGTCGAGTCTCATGCCGTCACCGCCACGACCGGGCGCCGTCGTGCGCAGAGTTTAGTCGTGGGCGTTTCCTGCCTCGTCGAGAGAGAATCGCCAGACCTTTCGATTACCTCCCACGGTCGGGCAACTGTCGATTACGTAGAGAGTCTTGCCGTCTTGCGTGACCGCGACGCCGTTGGGACGTTCGATCGCCGGCTGTTCGAGGATTCGAACCACCCGGCCGTCGAGGTCGATCCGGTAGACTCCTTCGATGGACATCTCCATCATCTGACTTCGGTCGCCATGCCAAGGATCCGTGAAAAGATTCGGCCTCGGCCATGTTTCGATATCGTTGGGCGAGTTATACCGCTGCCCCTCATAGCCATCGGTGAGAACGCCATATTCCCGGTCGTCAGATCGGTACGGGTAATTCGCCGTCCTCCTCTGGCCAAGATTCGTTCCCTTCACAGTGCAAGAGTCGCCCCTCGCGATCGAACGTCTGGCCATTCGTGCGATGGCTGGGCTCGCGGAACACGACCAGAGTACCTTCGGCAGCGAGCATCAAAATGCGATTGTTCAAGAT
The DNA here is from genome assembly GCA_046350335.1 of Planctomycetota bacterium. Lineage (GTDB taxonomy): Bacteria > Planctomycetota > Planctomycetia > Kolteriales > Kolteriaceae > JAXMAQ01. Next base: position 85,982 of record JAXMAQ010000024.1, on the reverse strand, counting down.
GTCGGAAAAGAACACGTTGCCGGCGGCGTCGACGGCTGGACCTTCCGTGAGCAAGCGCCGCGGGGCGGGCATCTTGTTCGACCGGGAACGGGTAAACCAAGTTGGCCGTAGCAATCCGTTCATGGAGCCTCGCGAAGAAGGATTACATCGGAGCAGCGAGCGTCGCCTTGTCGTGGATTGTCACGTCGGAACCGAACGAAGTCGGCGCTAGCGACAGCCCGTATTCTTCATGGGTACTTCGTCCGGTTCCAGCGCTCCGTTCTTTTTCGAAAGTGCCATGGTTCGACATTGACTTTCCTGCAATTCGTGAGACAAAGCAGAGGTATATCCCATGGCAGGGATCAAGGGGAGGATCCCGCCATCCCGCATAAGGCTCCCGGCACATCGGTTGGTCCCCGGTCTTGAGTCGCGTGCCCCGCGAGTACAAGGCTCGTCGGGAGTTGCGGGGAATATGTTCGCGGATCGTCTTGCCCCGAACGCTAAACCTGGGTGCCAGAAGTTGGCCTGAGTGGGTCGGCTCGCACGCTCCAAAGTTCGCGCGCCGCGAAGGAGCCAGGTGAAGTATGTTCCGGGCGTCGGCGGTTTGCGACGCGTGCCGAAAGGAGCGTTCTTTATGATTGGATCGCATAAGCTCGTTCGTGTGTTGTTCTCGGTGGCCGCATTGAGCCTGCTTTCGAAGTCCGCGTCCGCGGACATGGTCGTTACGGGAGAAATCAAGCCCGTCTATAAAGATCTGCTAGGGCAGGTTGGTTCCACGGTCGATCATTGGAAAGTGATCGTGAATTCCGCGGGAACCGTGACTTTCGACGTCCTTTCTTACGAACAGGACCGACTGGACCGTTTTGACAACGATGGGGACGAACTCGAGTGGGTGGACGTGAACGGCGACGGTGAATCCAAGTTTCTCGACACGTACATACACCTTTACGACATCGCGACCGCGAGCTTCATCGCATTCAACGATGACAGTGAGTTGACCTACGGCGACGGTTCGATCGACTTTTTCGATTCGTATCTGTCTCTGCACCTGGAGCCGGGAGAATACCGCTTGCTCATGGGCGCGTTTCCGTTCTTCAATCCGAACATCCTGGCCGGCTTCAATCCGGAAGCGAAGGACTTTCCCAGGTCTCTGTTCGAGGAGCCCACCCATGGCGACTATCGGATCACCGTTACCGGTGACGCCGTTTTGTCACAAATTCCGGTCGCGGTGCCGGAGTTGAACTCGGGGGTCCTCGCGGGACTCGGACTGCTGGGCGCCGCCTACCGCTTGCGCCGCCGAAGGGTTTGAACGCCGCGCGTTCGACACATGACGTTTGGATGCTAGAGCCCGCCGTATCCCGGCGGGCTCGTTTCGTGAATGGACCAATTCCCGCGCGGAAAAAAATGCGGATCGTTTCGCGTGGATTTCCACGCCGTGACTGGTAAGCTCGTCGAACATTGTTCGATGAGTCGCGAGGACAGGGAGCCGGTCATGACTTGGACATGGAATAAAAAGGTGAGCACGTTGATTGCCAGTGGACTTTGGATAGCCTTCGCGACATCGTCGGTCGCGGAATTGCCGCCCGCCAACCAAGTGTCGCCCGTCTTGATCGCGAAGGTCGCCAAGTATTCCGAGGGGATCGTCTTCGATCACGCGGGCAATGGCTACATCTCCCATCAAGACACGATTACGAAAGTGGCGCCCGATGGCGCCACGAGCGTTTTCGCGGTGACCGGGTCTCCCAATGGGCATAAGATTCTCGCGGACGGCAGCCACCTGGTCTGCGATGCCAGTCATCATGCGGTGTTGCACTTGGATGCTCAAGGAAAGATGCTTGAGCCGGCTTGCAAGGAGTACAACGGCAAACCGCTTCAAGGGCCGAACGATCTCTCCCTGGATCCCGCGGGGGGTTTTTATTTCACCGATCCCGGTGAGTCGAGCGACGTCAAGCCGATCGGAACGGTTCACTATGTCGACGCGAAAGGGAAGGTCCACCTCGTCAACGACAAGCTGGCGTATCCCAACGGAATCGTTCTGCGTCCGGGTGGAAAAGCCGTGCTCTACGGCGAGAGTAAAAAGAATCGGATCCTTGAGCAGGAGGTGCTCGGGAATGGCACGTTTGGGCCGGCAAGGGTATTTGCCGACCTGCCCGCCAAGGAAGGAAGCCAGGTGGACAATCAGCCTGATGGCATTTGTCTCGACGCGGCGGGCAACCTTTATGTCGCCCACTACGGCATGGGGCAGGTGCAGGTGCTGGATCCGAAAGGCAAGTTGATCGCCCGCTACCCCGGGGGAAACATCCTCACGAGCAATGTCGCATTTGGGGGCAAGAAGATGGACCAGCTGTTCGTCACCGGGGCGATTAACGCCGACGGAGCCCCCGGCGCGCTCTTCCGGCTGGATTTGGGAGTCCCGGGGCTGGTGATTCTACCGGCAAAATCGAAATAAATGGGCGCTCCAACCCGTTCCTGCGTAACTAATGCCGTGATTTTTGGTGTATATTAGTACACGGAATGAGCAGCCTCTGAATTGACCGGTTTTTGCGTGGCGGCTATACTTGAACACACGTCGTCGTTGGGGGAAAATAGGTAGTTTTCGCCTCGTGCGAATAGGTTTGTGCGCACATGCCCGAAAACAGGGGCTCCAGTTTCGAAACCTCGTTGCCCCTGATCCATGATCCGGACGGCGCCAGGGATGCTTCGCTCGCGGAACTCGACGATGCGCCGACGGAAATCAAGTCCAACACGATGGACGTCGGTTCCGACACGCCGCAAGAGGTGCTCGCATCGGATCAAGAACTGCTCGGTGAGACCCTCGACCACTTCGAGCTTCTCGACTGTATCGGGGTCGGGGGAATGGGCCGGGTCTATCGAGCGCGCGACAATCGGCTGGATCGCCTGGTGGCGCTCAAGGTGCTTTCGCCGGACTTGGCGAAGGATGTCGAGATCTGTCGGCGTTTCGAACAGGAAGCGAAAGCTGCGGCGCGGCTGGATGACCGCCACTTCGCGCGCGTTTATTATTTCGGAGAGGACAAGGGGCTCCGCTACATCGCCATGGAGTTCGTCGAGGGGGACAATCTCCGGCGAAAAATCCTCTCTTCCGGCCGGCTGGACTACACACAGGTCATCAACATCGGCTTGCAAATCGCGCGCGGTCTTTCGCATGCCGCGAACTGCGGAGTCGTGCATCGCGACATCAAACCTTCGAACATCATCGTGACGCCGACTGGCACCGCGAAGCTCGTGGACATGGGCCTTGCGCGCAGTTTCTTCCAAAGCTCCTCGGCTGCCAGCGAGTTGACGCATGCCGGGGTGACGTTGGGAACGTTCGATTACATCTCGCCGGAACAGGCGCGCGATCCTCGGGACGCCGACACCCGATCCGACATTTACTCCTTGGGCTGCACGCTCTATCACGCGCTCACGGGACGACCGCCGTTTCCCGAGGGGACCGCGCTACAAAAGCTGTTGCAGCATCAGTCGGACACGGTGACTGACCCTCGGCGGTTGGTCGAAGAACTGCCTGATCCCGTGGTCGCGGTCCTCATGAAGATGTTGGCGAAGGACCCAAAGGACCGCTATCAAAGTCCCGCAGAATTGATTCACGACCTTCGCGCCATCAGTCAGATGCTCGACGTTCCCTTGCCGGATGAACCGGGCTATCTCGGCGAAATCGCGTTCGGTCAAAGTTTTTGGGAACGGCAGTTTTCCTGGCTGGTTCCCATGGTTTTGTTCATCGCCGGAATTGGCATCTACGGGTATCTGAATCGGGGGCATGAATTACCCATCGGCACGGACGGGCAGTCGACCGCTCAGGTCGCCACCCCCTTGCCTTCGACTCCTTCCAAAGTCGAGGTGCGAAAACTGGACACGGACCGCGCGGTCGCGGGAACGCCGTCCGCGACGCGCAACCTCGATTCACTCCCGCGCCGAACTCGGCAAGTGTTGCCCACCGAGGATTTGCGACAAGCCGTCAATGACGCCAAGCCCGGCGAAGAGTTGCTCCTGCTGGGTGCCAACTATGACGTCCGCTTGGGGGGAGCTAACGAGAACCTGCAGGGAATTGTGATCGCCAAGGATCTCACCCTTCGCGGTCAAGCGAATGGCGGGATCACCACGATCTCGCTCGACGATACCCGCACGATGCGCGAAAACTTTCTCGATTCCGCCATGTTCATCGTTCAGTCCGCGAGCGTCGCGTTCGAGGACGTGAAACTCAAGGTTCGCTGCTCGCCCGAATCGACCGTGGGAATCAACACGATCGCCTTGGAGTCCGGCGATCTTAGACTCAAGCGATGTTACCTCGGCCTCGATGGTGGACCCGCCAACGGCCTGCCATGCGCCGTCGTGGACGTGAAATCTCCGGACGCGGCGAATCGTTCGGCCATTCTCGCGGAGAATTGCTATTTCGGCGGGGGCCAGGACGGATTCCGCGTCGAGGGACGTGGCGATCTCGAATTGAATCTCCAGGATTGCGCGTTCGAGCAATATGTCGATCCCTTGGTGGTCGGGGGGACAGGCAACTTTCGATGCACGATGGAGCACGTTTCCCTCTTCGTGGGAGACGGACCGGTGGTCAAGTTGTCCGAACTTCGTCACGCCACTTTCATGGTCACGGATTCCGTTTTCTCGCGTTTGCGAAACGTCTTGCCGCAACCCTTGATCAAGGTTTTGCTCGACGACAATCCCCAGGTTGCGGGCGAGCCTTGGTGGAATGGAACGCGAAATCTGTTCCACGGCTTCGACAAGGGGATGCTCGAAGTGGCGGACAAGCCGCGGGCGGCGACGATCGACGACCTGCGGGATTGGGGCATCGACGAACGAGATTCCCAGGAACTTCCCCAGTCGGTTTGGCCTTGGGCGCTACCCGACCCGAAAAACGCCAGTGGCGAAGAGATTGCCGGCAATCCGGTCAAGATGTTCCGGCTGCGTCCGGACCGGGAGGTACTCGGTCGCGCGGCGGATGGCGGCCCGCTGGGTGTCCGCGTCAGCCCCTGGGGCGAGGTGTATTCCAAGGTGGCCGAAGATCCACTGCTTGCCGAGCGGAAATTGCCACCATTCCTTCCTGCGATTACCGACCGATTGTTCGGCGCCAATAAGGCCGAGGTGCCGGCCCCCACGTCCGTCAATCCGGTCAACTTACCGGTCCTGATCGTTGATCCTTCGGTCAAGCTTCCAACGGAAGCGGGCGTTTACCGCCGGCTGGCGACCGCTTGCGACGAAGTTCCGCCGGGTGGATCGGCGATAATCGAACTCCGCACCAACGAAGCAGTACCGGTGGGGCAAGTCAAAATTTCCGGCCAAAAACTTTTGGTTCGTGCCGCGTCGGGATTCACTCCTCGTTTGACGCTTCGTGGTCCAGAGAACAATGAAGTTGGTCCACCGCGAGCGTTTACCTTGAATGGCGGGGCGAAGCTGCAAATCAGTGGCGTTCCCATCGAAGCGGACGGCACCGGTTGGGCGGAGGCCGATGGTGCAGGCGCGGTCTTCGAGTGCGACGAAGAGAGCACGATTGACCTTCAGGATTTGACGATCACGCTTGGGAAAGGAACTCGGCTGCCTGCAATCGACCTTTTCCGGATCCGGTCCGTGCCTCGTCTGACGTTACCGGGAATGCCGGTCGCCGTCACCGAACGGGGGCTCAATCTGCTGCGCTGTGACCTGAGAGCGCGGGGGAGCATCGTGGCGGCGGATCCACACGCAATTTGGAACCTGAACCTCAGTGAATGCCTGATCGTGACCGAGTCGCCCGTTGTTTACATCAACGGCCGCTCGAACGTCTTCAGCGAAAAGGGAACCAATCGGATCGAGGCCAAACGTTGCACGTTCCTCCTCCGCGACTCCCTGGCCGCGTTGACTTTGGAGGGCGCGATGCCCGATCCGCCTCGAAATCTCGAGATACTTTCCGAGGCTTGCATCTACATTGGCGGAGGCGCGATTCCACTGACCCGGTCGGGTGGAAACATGGATGCGCGCGCTCAGAAAGAGTCGATTCGCTGGATGGGGGCGAGAAACTTCATCGCCGGCTATCCGGTCTTGTTTCATTTCGGCGCGCCGGAGGCAGTGGGAATGGGCATGCCGCCGCAACCCACCACCATGAGGGCGGACGCTTGGCGCAAGCATTGGGATCTCACGGACGAGGAGTACTATTTCGGCAGTGACGACGTGCGAAACTTCTGGACCGGCACCATTTGGGACCAACGAATTCCCTCCATGGTGGACCTGCGCAATCTCGGTTACCCAACCAACCTATCCGATACTTTGGGCGTTTCCCCTTATGCCCTTCCACGCGGACGGTAACCATTCGCCATCTCCCCTTCAGGCGTGGTTAAACTCAAGATCCTTAAGCTCACACTCCGATGTCCGAATTGGGATGTTATCGGACACGACGGCGAACGAAGGCGAATGAACCCCAACCTCAAGTGTCGGTTGGGTTCCGGAAATACAACATCCTGTGACGTCTCGCCGAAGATATGCTGCCGTCCCAAGGAACGGAGAGGTTTGCCACGCGGTGCTAGCGCGAACTGTCATGTGCGCGGCCGTTTCCATGCTGTTGGCGGGTTGTGCTTCGGTGCGGCCGGTCGATCAGGGGGCCGTCTATCGCGCGGAAGGACTGTCCAAAACCCAGCTCGAACAAACCATTAAAGACCATCAAATCCGCACGATCGTCAACGTCCGTGGATTTGTCCCCGAAGCCCAGTGGTACAAGGAACAAGCGGAGATCTGCAAACAACAGAACATCAAGCAAGTGGACGTCCAGCTCGCGAAGGGAGATCCCCGACGCGAAGAGGTCATCGAGTTGCTCGAAACCTTTAAGTCGGCGGAGAAGCCGATCCTCGTCGTGGGAAATCGGGGTTCCAGCGACGTCGGTTTCGCCAGTGGTTTGTACCGAATCGCCATCTTGAACCAGCCCAAGGACAAAGCGCGTGGCGAGTTGCCGTTCTGGCAATCGGAGCGGTTGGAGGGCTTTGGCGTCGGCAACAAAGACCGGTTTTTGTACGAGTGGCGCGACGAACGCGAGTTCTACGAAAAATACCAGGTCGACGAGTCTCGCCGCTCCGCTCGCTCGAATCGTTCTCCCGCGGGTTCACCCGAAAGACAAGTGGAACCTGCGGTTTCGCCGAACGCGGTACAACTCGGTGCCCCGGTCGTCCTCGGCGGCGCGCGCTCCCCAGGCCTTTGATTTCCCCCCTTCTTTTGTCATACTACCCTCACGTGCCGTCGCCCCACGCGGCGTGATCCCGAGCGGATGTTCCCCGGGAGTTTAAGGTGCTCGGTGAGCATCGTGGCAAGAGTATCGGATGGTTGATTTTCGCGTCGAACTTGCAAACTACCAAGGTCCCTTGGACCTATTGGTGCAGCTTGCGCGGAGTGAAGAGCTCGACATTTTGGAGATTACCGTCTCGGAGGTTTCCCGGCGATACGTCGAGTTTCTCGCGACGCGTGAGTCGATGGACCTCGACGAGGTCGGCGAGTTCCTCGTCCTGGCCAGTACGCTGATGGAGATGAAGAGCCGGGCGCTCGTTCCTGGAGGAACGGAAACTCCTCAAGAGGCGGAAGAGGAGACCAAGCAAGAGCTCGTCCGTCAACTCCTCGAATACAAGCGATTCAAAGAGGCTGCCGCCCTGCTTTGGGAGAAGGCACAGCTTCGCAATCGGAAACTTCGCCGTCTTGCCGACGACCTTCCTCCCGACAGCGTCGATCCCGCGACCCAGCCGATCCGCGAGTTGGAGCTTTGGGACCTCGTGAGCGCCTTCAGCCGGCTCATGAAGGAGAACGTCATCCCCGTCGCGGAGAACATTCTCCGCGATCCCACGCCGATTACGACCTACATGGAAAGGTTTGAAGCCCGCGTGCTTGAGCGGGGCAAGATTACGTTTCGCGAATTGCTTGGTTTGAACAACACTCGCTCGCAACTGATCGGCAAGTTTCTCGCCTTGCTCGAACTCATCAAGTGCAAGAAGGTGTGGGTGGAATTGGACGAGAACTCCTTCGAAATCGTCGTGCTGCCCCCCCGGCCACAAGCGGTGTTGCCCATGGATCCGTCGGAGTCCTTTCCCATGCCGGACGCGAATGTACCACCGGAGTTCCTCGAACCGCCTCCCGCGTCGCCTTGGGGAGAGCAGGAGACTGGCGACGTGGACCCTCCTCGGGAACCGCCGAAGCGGCGGTCGGCTTGGGACGATTTTGAACCGCTCGATGGGCCAGGCGTCGAGCCTGCTTCACCCTCGGATCCACCCACGGACTGACCTATAAATCGACGCGCCGAACGTGGGCGTTGATATCCACGGGCGGGAGGCCCTTGATGGCGAATGATACCTCCAAACCGAATTCCACGGCCAATGCTTCGTCTCGTGTTCGCCTCCTCGCTCGATTCCTCGAGGAGGAGAAAAAGTACACGCCGATGCTCTGTTGGGCAGCGTTGGTGGGTTCGTTGGCGGGTCTCGTGGGGGGATTGTTTCGCATTTTCGTCACCAAGATCGCGCACTGGCGATTTTCGGCTCACGGTTTGGTCGTGGACGTTCCCCCGTTGAATTGGGTTGGACCGATTTTGATTTCCGCCTGGATGGTTGCCTTGTCGCTGTTGCTCGTGCGTCGGTTCGCGAACGAGGCTGCGGGGAGCGGCGTGCAAGAGATCGAAGGCGCCCTCGATGGCGTTCGGCCGATTCGCTGGCGACGTGTCCTGCCGGTGAAGTTTTTTGCTGGGCTCCTCTCCATGGGTGGAGGCATGGTTCTCGGCCGAGAAGGGCCCACCATCCAGATGGGAGGCAACGTCGGCGGCATGATCGCCGAGTTGCTCAAGGTCACCAAGGACGAGGCGCATGTCTTGATCGCCGCCGGCGCCGGCTCTGGATTGGCTGCAGCCTTCAACGCTCCCTTGGCGGGCGTCCTCTTTGTCGTCGAGGAGATGCGACCTCAGTTTCGCTACAACTTGCTCTCCGTCCAAGCCGTGATCATCGCGACTTCGACCGCGACCTTCGTCGTGCGTCTTCTCCTGGGACAAGGCTCCGCGGTTCCAATGACCATTTTCGAGCCGCCGCAGCTTGCGTCACTTTGGCTATTTCCGGTGATGGGAGCGCTATTCGGCGTCTTTGGATGCGTCTTCAATTATCTGGTCGTCACCTCATTGGACTTTTACGCCGGTCTGAAGGGAATCCTGAAAAGTGTTTCTGGTCTGGCGATCGGCACGTATGTCGGCACGATCGGTTGGCTCGCGCCTGATCTGATCGGAAGCGGTGACGTGGTGGTCCCCGAAGTGATTCGCAATGAACTACCGTTCGGAGTCTTGCTCGTTCTCTTCGCGGCCCGATTCGGCACGACGATCTTGTGCTACGGTTCGGGCGTTCCTGGCGGTATCTTCTCCCCCATGCTCGCGATCGGAACGCTATTCGGCATGTGGTTTGGCTTGCACGCCCATCATTGGATGCCGGACCTGGTTCCGCAGCCCGCTATCTTCGCGATCGCCGGCATGGGGGCTCTGTTCGTCGCCACGGTGGGAGCGCCCCTTACGGGAGTCGTCCTTACAATCGAGATCACGCATAACTACGCGCTCACGCTGGCCCTCATGCTCACTTCCGTGGCGGCCACGACCGTCGCTCAAGGGCTCGGGGGCAAGCCGATTTACACCGTCCTCTTGAAGCGGACGCTGGATCAAGCGGGGGTCAAACACCCGGTTCACTTAGCCGCTGAAAGTGAGAGTAAAGTCGAGACACCGGCCCCTCCACCTTGAGGGCTGAAGTGGTTCGGACGCGTTCATGCCTTCTTCAGCCAAGCGATCCCTTGGAGGAGGGAACGACGTTACCTTGTCGAGGATCGATGGCCACCGCGGCGCGGAGCGCTCTTGCCGAGGCTTTGAACACCGCCTCGACCACGTGATGTGAGTTCTTTCCGTAATGGAGCAACGCGTGGTAATTCATGCGCGCGTTTATGACCCGCGGCAAAACTCCTCGGCCAGCTCGCTGTCGAAGGTACCAATCTTTGCGGTGGGAACGACGACATTCCAGGCAACCGCCGCCGGCCGCTCAGGTCCAGGCGACCGTGACCAAGGTTTCGTCCATGGGAAGCACGCTGTGACCGTAACGGACGATGCCCGTTCTCTCCTAAGGCTTCCGCCAATGCACCAGCCCCAGGCAGATGCCGACGTCCTCGACCGTGTGGTGGTCGTCGATATGCAGATCTCCCTTGGCCTCGACCGTGAGGTCGAAGAGGGCGTGTTTGCTAAGCAGCGTGAGCATGTGGTCCAGGAAGCCGACCCCCGTGCTGATGTTCGCCACGCCCGAACCGTCCAGTTCGAGCTCGAGCTGGATTTGCGTCTCGCTCGTTTTTCGATCTACAGTCGCTTTGCGTCCCATGCAAACTCCAGAACGGAATGGTTTCCGTAGGTCATTGGGGGGTCGGGAGTTCCACTTCCCAATGTCGGTTTGGCCGCCCCGAGCGTCTTATTCGTCACAAGTCGGAGATTTTCCCAAAGCCATAAGGTTTTCCGGCATCAAAAGTTTATACTTCCTCTAGGTCATTGTGTATGATTTGTCGTGCGGATAGTTCCAATCCAGAAGCGCAGCCGAACCCGAGAATCGTTACCCGTGGCGAAATCGACGCTGATCCTGAAAGCGCATTCCGCCCCCGACGGGCGCGACGAGTTCATTGTTGTCACGCACAGTCCTTTTTTCATCGGCCGTCGCGCCGAAAACGACGTACAGATCTCCCGGCCGGAAGTCTCTGGTCGGCATGCCCGTTTTCGTTGTGAAGAAGGCATTTGGCTCGTCTCGGACGAACGAAGCACCAACGGCACCTTCGTCAACGGCGTTCGAATCCATGCGGAATCCGCCGTTCGCATCGGCGACACCATTCACTTTGCCACCTACGGTTACCAGGCGGTCCCGAGTTTCGACGACGCCGAGGTTACCGCGGTTCCGACGCAGATCCTCGGCCCGTCGGCCGAAATCAAGCGGACGATGGCGCTCATCGCGATCATAAACGAACAGCGCACCTACCCCTTGTTTCAACCCATTCACGACTTGGCGACCGATCGAGTTGTTGGTTGGGAGGCTCTCGGACGCGGCATGGGGGGCGAGGGGCCGGTGGGAGCGGCCTCTCTTTTCGGGCTCGCCGGCCAAAACCGATTCGAGCAGAAGCTCAGTCAGCGCTTTCGCGAATCGGCCTATTATTGCGCCCAGTGTCGGCACTGTTGGCCCGAGGAGACCGGTCGATACCTCTTCCTCAACGTTCATCCGAGCGAGGTTCGTAGCGAGCGTTTTTTCGAGTCTCTCGTGACCATGGCGGGCGTGGACCTGCGGCGTTGGTACCGTGTCGTGGTGGAGATGCCCGAATCCTGGGTTGGCAATACCCAGGAGATGCGCGGTCTCGTGAAACAGATTCGCGCCAATGGCATGCTCGTGGCTTATGACGACTTTGGGGCCGGGCAATCGCGGATTTCCGATCTTCTCGAAGTCCCGCCCGACTTTTTGAAGTTCGATCGCCAACTCATCACGCAACTCGCGGAAAATCGGCTGAAGCAGGGGTTGGTTCGCGCGGTGGTCGACGCCTGCCGGGATCTTGGCGTCACGACCATTGGTGAAGGAATCGAAGAACGCGAGGATCAACGTGCCTGTCGAGAACTGGGTATCGATCTTGGTCAAGGATTCGGTCTCACGCGACCGATGACCGCGTACGAACTCTTCCAGTCCGATCCGAATGGCCTGCCCGAGGAATGCCTGTTCGTTCAACTCAACATGCTCGAATCCGCCCGCGGCGTGGAACAACCATGATCCCTGTCGAATCGCGAGTCGCTTCACCCGCGGATTCATTGAACCTCGAATTGATCTTTGCGAAAATGCGCGGCACCGAGCGATGGTATCTTCATTGTTTGCGGCATGAGGGCTTTGCAGTATTTGCAAGATCTTGAGCATGTTTAAGCGGATCGAAGTCGCCGCGATCGATCGCCTCGGCGATGGCGGGCGCTTGCCGAAAACAATACATGGTCCGTTCGCTCACTGGTGGCCGGCAAAGCGCGAGCAACTCCTCCGCGAAGGGAAGCGCCTGTTCCGGCTGTTTTTGACTTAGAAAGAAATCGATGGCGATTTCGTAGGCGGACGGATTTTGCCGATCAAACTCGATCGCTTCCAAGAACAGAGGCAAGATTCGGCGGTCCTTTGGCGAAAAACGCGTCAAATAACGGCTGAAATTACTCAACGCGAAACTGTTGCCTCGCAGAAAACGATAGCCGGTCTCGCTATGGGCGAGAATGTAGGGAATATTCTCCGGAATTCGATCGAGGACGTGCGGCAGAACCATGTGAGACTTGCCGTGACCCGGCGTTGACGCGAGTCCTTTGCGGAGCATGGTCTCAAAGTGGGGCGGCACGGACTCTTCATTAAAGTTGCACACGGCGCAGAAGGTAATGAAGGCGAGCTGCGCGTTGTCCGGCTCGAGTTCATTGGCCTTGGAGAGAGCCCATCGTGAGGCCTTGCGGAACTTGGGATTCTCGGTGTCGATCGGCACGACGCCGTCCGGATGGGTCTTGCCCGCTTCCACGAGTTTAACCAACGAAGCCGTGTCCTTGTTCTCCCAGCAGACGGCCGTCCGGAGCAGATCCTTGAGGTTGGTGATGCCATGCTGGCGCCACCGCCGCGCCACGGCATCGGTGACGGAAAAGCCTAGCCGTTTGCAAACGTTTGCCGCCACGCTGGGCATGAGCATGGGCAATTGATCCTTGGTCGAGCGGACGGCGAACTTACCCTCGTAGCCGGGCGGCGCGTCCCGCCGAATGACCCGGATCCTGACCTTGAGAGTGGAGTTCTCTTCCCGGGTCACTTTGCCGACGACCACATACATGGAATCGCCGCAAAACGCCAAGAGCTGTGCATCGTCGGCATCGTTGCCATTGGGCCCCAAATAGCCCGTATCCTCGCCGCCCAGCACGCTGCATTGCTTGGTAAAGCCGAGATCTCGGCGCAGCAGACTTGCCAATACCCCGCCGACCCCCGGTCCGAAGTGTCCCTCCCCCGTCCGTTCATCGTCGCCGGTAAAGGCGAGCACGCGGACGATCGGCAACTCCCAAAGCTTGTCGAACTCCTCGAGTTCGAAGAGCGGCTCGAAACGCCTCCCCTGGGGGCGTTTGTCTCCTCGGAGTCGATCCAGCCATTGGCGCAACATCGGGCTTCCTCTGCGTCACGGGAAAAGGTTGGAGATCGTGTCGAAGGCAATGCGCGCCACGACGGGATCCATCATGACCGGACGCGGCGCGCCTGTCGAGTGGGTATCGTGTGGCCGTCCGTCGCTCGATGAGTCGGAAAAAACAAAGGACGGCGGCACCGCGTGGATACCGTCGTCCTTTGTTCCGCGCAAGCGGCCCGTACTCGTGGAAGTCTGGTCCCGTCCCCATTGGAGGGGGTATCTACTCCGCCAGCCGCGACGAGGCGCGGGGAACCGAGGCATCGCCACGATTCCGCGGTGCTTTTACGGACCCGCTCCCTACCCCATTCGAGGGGGCATCTACTCCCGCGTGCGCAATTCCCTTATCCCGAAACGGTTCCTGGGTGGGCGAAAATCCATTCGAGCGAGATGCCGGCGATCCGATGCCTTGCCAAGCCGATATCTCTACCGATCAGAACGTTCGGGTTTGCCGATTTTTATGGATGTGAGGTCTTGACCCACGGGCGAGTATCCGGCGCCGGGGACGGTTTGTCAATGAAAAACCACGAGAAAACCCGGGAAAAACGTGGTCGGGCGGCACGGTTGCCCCCCGGGCGATCGATCCGTGTCATTGGTATGTCACATGAAGCTGCCGTCCGTCGGATCGGAGAACGACGGAAGTGTCATGGAGGTGGCAGTATGGTGTCCGTTCCCTTGGGGGGTGGAAGGGTGTCCGCTGGCGGCTGCAGCGGCGCGCTCGGAGCATTGCGGCTCGGGGCGCGAAACTCCGGCACCTCGTTCGAATAGTCGGGCGTGTTCCGAGAACGGGGGGGAGGTGGCGCGGGTGGAGTCAGTTCGCTCGGCGGCAACTCCGGCGAGGGGGAGGGTAGTTCGCCCGGTGTCCGAGAGGGATTCGACGATTCCGGCGCCGGGGGAGCAAGCGGATTTGTCCGCGGCGCTGGCGGCGGGGGCGAGAACTCCGAACCAGGCGGCGGACTCGGGGAAGTGCGCGCCGGCGGCGCGCTAAAGTCTAGCGGCGGAGGCGGCCCCAGCGTCGGATCGTTGCTTCGTGTCGGGCTGGGTGGAATCATCGGGCGACTTGGCGCTGCGGGTGGTTCATTCCGCGGCGCGGCCGGGGGCGGCGTGTGAGTTGCCGGAACTGCGATGGCACCCGACGCGGGCATGACGCGTGGGTGAAGCCGCAGGTATTGAACGGGAGCCGATTCGGAAAGGAAGCCCGCGGTGATGACGCCCCCGGCGGGCGCTCCTTGGGGATTGAGACGCATTCCCGGAGCAGGAGCGACGGCGACAGGAACTCCTTGAGCAACGGGGCCGGGTACCGCCACCCGGGGGGACGGTACGACGACCATGCCGGCGGCGGGAACGAAGCAGGATCCGGTCGGCATGGCGGCGAATGCCGGGTTGATCGCGACCACCGGTTGAGACGCGATCATCGTCGGCGTCGCAACCATGGGGGCGGCGGGGGAGCTTGCATCATCGGTAGCGGGGCGGCGGCAATGCCAACCGGAGCCGCGGCCATCGGCGCCATGGGTGTCATAGGCATGGCAGCGGGAGCAGGCATGGCTTGGGGCACGGCGACCGGCGAGCAACCGCGGAAGGGGCTTGGACCAGCCCAGGGGGAGGCACGGCGGCGGCCGGCGCGATGCCGACGGCTGGTACCGGAACGACGGCGGGGGCGGTCGACTGCACGACCGTTCCCGGCGGAACCTCGGGGTGGATCAAGGTCTGCGAATTCCCGATCTGCGACTGCACGCGGCCCACGTCGCGGCGCGAAGTGCTGCAGCCCAAGGCAGTGGCTAGTGCCGTCAACAGAAACACGGCACGGAAAACCGCGAATCCGTGTGCATTCGCTGCTCGCTGAATCGATTGCATGTTCGTCATTACTCGCTGTTCCCTTTACTTGGTGGGAACCACCATCTGATAGCCGTAAGTCAGTCGTTTTGCTTGCCCGGGAGGAATCGTCACGTCCCAGACAATTTCACTCATGGGATGCGCGGGACCAATTTGATTCGGAACCCGTTGAATTCTTCCCCCGTCGCTTGCCGCCGTTCCTTCACCCGCGAATCGCTTCGTGACACGAACACGCGCGGGCGCAATGCCCCGATTCTCCATTGTCAGCACCCCCGAGAGGACGACCCAGTCGGCCGGTTGATCGTCACCCGCGGCCACGTTCCGTTTTCGTTCGAGTTCTGATTCTTCCCGCTGCACGACAAGATCCGCAGTCGGTCCCAATCGCACCTCCGCCGGCTGTCTAGGGGGGGTGTAGGGAAACGAACTCGCTCCAAGTGGTCGTTCCAACTGAGTCACGACGATGGGCCCAGGGGACAACGACTGTGCATGTCCCGTCGTCACGACCAGTACGGATTCGACCTTATCCTCGATCGAGGTCTTTCCATCCCGAGGATCGGGGCCACCCACGAACCAGTCGAAACGCTGTTCGACGCGGGCGTCGTTCTCGGCAAGGGTCGCGTTCATTAAGGTCCCGTTGCCCGCGACATCGGACAAAGGTTTGAGAACCAGTGAGCCCACGGAATAGGTGGTTCTGTCGGAGCCGGACGGATCCGAAGCGGCCGCGCTCGGCTCTGCTCGATCGAGGACGAGGAGCGAGCATTCCGCCTTGTCGGTTCGAAATTCGTCGGGCGAGGAATTATGTATGGTGGCGGTTAAACGGAGTCGGCCCTGACCTTCCGGTCCAATGTCCAGCCGATAGATTGGCCTCCAGCCAATTCCCGTGACGACCGACGAAGTGGTGACGACCGCCTTGGTGACGTCCTTGGGAAAAGAGACCGTTGCCCGCGGATGGGCCGTTCGCGAGATTGACGAAAGCGATCGAGGAGGAAGTAGCGACAAGCCGCTGGCCGTGCGCACGTAGATTTGAAGCCCGGACCGCGTGCGCTCCACCCCAATCAATTCTCCCGTCGTGGTCTTGTCGTTCTCACGGAACGTCAGCCAGGCGCCGGAGTAGAATCGATTCGGTTTTCCCTCCTCGCCGAGAAGGAGCGAGGGGAGGGGGCCGAAGGGAGTGGTCACGATCGTCAATGGTTTTTGCTTCATGTCCACGCTGGACAACGACCAGGTGGAAGGGATCGCATTGGCGTCGATGGCAACCTGCGCCGTTCCCTCCGCGACGGCAATCTCTCCCGAACGCTCGACCCATGCCGTGTCGTTTCGATAGAGAATGAGCGAACGGACGGGGAGCGCGGCAGCACCGTCAGCCGCTAGGACGATCGCCAACGTAGGCAGCAAACAACCCAAGAACAAGTGATTCAATCTCCGCGGAGAAGTTACCCGGGCGAACTTGCCCTGCCCGTCGGACGAAATTGGTCCGGCGAAGTGAAAGTGGTCCGCACCTGGACTTTAGACGATTTGGCAATTCTTGCCTAGCTCGCCCAACACAGTAATGGCGCTTTAAAATGGGGAAACTGTGACGATTGAGTCGAGTCTAGCGGATCTGCGGTCGGTGAGGGGACTCGATCCATGATCGAGCGGAAAGTAGGGGCTCGAAACGAACTACAGCGAACCGGCAACCGGCTTGGCGGCCGGTTGTCGGTTCATGGATGCTCACAACGATGCCGTGCATGACATGCGCTGGCGAACTATTTGGCCAGGGGCTTGAGGACGATGTCCTTAAACTGGACTTTCATGGCAGGACCGGCGTGAAGTTGGAGGCCGATCTTTCCGGTCTTGGCTCCGACCGCGGCATTCTTTTCCATGTAGTGAACGGTTTCCTTGCCGTTGACGGTAATGACGATCTCCGGGCCATTGGCGCGGACGACATAGTCGGCCCACTCGCCGACCTTGGCGACGTTGGCAACCTCCTTGGCTCGAGTAAAGTCGATCATTCCCCGAAGTTTCTCTTCGTAGAGGAGTCCCCAGTAATTGGGGGCGATGTCCGCCTGATAACCCGCCATGACGAATTTCGCGGGATCGACGATCTTGCTGCGGAATTGCACGCCACTGTTGTTGTTGTCTAGCTTGGCCTTGAAGCGGAGTTCGAAGTTGTCGTAATCCCCGTCGCTAATCAGGAAGGTGTTGTAAGTCAGCCCTTTGGTCGTGCCGACGATCGTTCCATCTTCGACGGACCAGAGTTGCTTGTCTCCCGTCCAGCCGCTGAGGTCCTTGCCGTTGAACAGCGAGATTTCTTCCGCGTTCGCCACCGTCGAGATCGCGAGGAGGAGGGTGAGAATGTACGTGCGTCGCATGGATGTTCCTTCCCGAAAAATCATGGATCTTGGGTTCGCATTGTAGGCCGAGGGATTTTTGCTTTTCAACTGCTTCCCGGGCATCGGAAAAGAAATGTCGTAAAAATGGGGCTTGATGCTCGGAACGCGCGGGAAAAACGCGATCCCGGCGGATGGCCGTATTTCCCCGGTACAGGGATGGGAAACGTTGGGCGGGAAGGGTGAGGCATGCAGGATTGGCAGTTCTGGTCCGCCATCGCCATTTTCCTCTTTTGCTACGTCGTGATCGCTTTCCAGCAGATTCCCAGGTTGCGGATCGATCGGCCGGGGGGAACGCTCATCGCCGCCACCTTGATGGTGCTCGTGGGTGTGCTTACCTTCGAAGAAGCATGGGACGCGGTGGATCCGCACACCATCGTCCTTCTTTTGGGAATGATGATTCTGAACGTCTTCCTCGAGGAAAGCGGCTTCTTTGGGCTCGCGACTGCATTTGTCCTTCGCCGTGCACGCTCGCCCTTGCAATTGCTCGTCGGGCTGTCGTTTCTCTCCGGGATCCTTTCCGCCCTGTTTTTAAACGACACGATCTGCTTGATGCTTTGTCCGCCTCTCCTGTCGATCCTGCGCCGCGCGAAGTTGCCTTACCCGCCGTACCTGGTCGCACTTGCCATGAGCGCTAATGTAGGCAGCGTCATGACCATCACCGGTAATCCGCAGAACATGCTCATCGGCGTCTTTGGCCGATGGAGCTACCTACACTTTCTGCTTCGCATGTTGCCCGTCGGTCTCTTGGGGTTGGGGGTCATGACGGCGATCCTGGCGGTTCTATACCGAAAGGAATTGAATCGACCGGCGCACTGGGCCAATGACTTGCCGGATGGCGACATGGACAAGGTTGGCGAACTTCCCGTGGATCGGACTCTGCTTGTTAAATCGCTTGTCGTGATTGCCGTCGTCCTCCTGGGATTCATTGTCACGGGGGATCTGCCCATGACATCGATCGCCGGTTCCGCCGCCCTCATCGTCTGGTCGCGGCAGCCCCCCGCGCGCATTCTTAAACAAGTCGATTGGGTACTCCTCCTCTTCTTCTCGGGACTGTTTATCGTGGTCGCGGGGATCGGGAAAACGGGTATTATCAATGACATGGACCGATTGGCGCGCCCCCTGTATGGCACGACCGTCTGGACACAGATACCGACCTTTTCGCTGGTTACGGTGGTGGTGAGCAACGTGGTCTCGAACGTCCCATTCGTCTTGCTCGCGCACCAGTTCATCGACGGCTTTGCCGACCCTCCGACCATGTGGCTGGTGCTCGCCATGGCGAGTACCTTCGCCGGCAACCTGACCATCCCTGGAAGCGTCGCGACTCTTATCGTGCTGGAAACCTGCAAGGGGGAAGCTTCCATCGGTTTCCTTGAATTCCTCAAGGCGGGTATTCCGATCACGATTGCCACCACCCTGCTCGGCGCCTTGGTGCTCGCGATGCAATACTATTTCCTCGCGATGCCTTGAGTGTCCCATCGAGGCTCAGAAAACCAAAGCGGCTTTGCTGCCTTACTTTATTGGTATTCAATCGTTCCCTCCCCTCGGTGGTTTTCACTTGCTCCCGTCGCGTCTTGCCGCGCAGGATGTGAGTGCCTTTACCTAATCGTTGTGAGTCCTTGGAAAGTCGCGAATCATGATTGATCGAACGGGTCGTCGTCATTGGCTTCGTTGTTTGGGGTATCTCACGGCCGTAGTTTCCATGCTCGTCTCGGTGTCGAAAGGCAACGGGGCGGAGGAGGATTTCGTCGTCGCGGATTTCGACGGGCCCAGCTACGGTGACTGGAAGGTTGAGGGGACGGCCTTCGGCAGTGGGCCCGCGCGCGGGACGTTGCCCAACCAGATGCCGGTATCCGGCTTCCTTGGAGCCGGGCTCGTTAATTCTTTTGTCGGCGGCGATGGATCCGTGGGCATGCTGACCTCGCCACTTTTTGAAGTCCGGCGGCGATACCTCAACTTTCTCATTGCCGGCGGATTCCATGACGGCAAGACGTCCGTCGAACTCCTGCAAGATGGCGAGGTGGTCCGCCAAGCCACCGGGCATCAGTCGGAACATCTCGTTCCGGGAACCTGGGACGTCGGCGCCTTTCTGGGCAAGCAAGTCCAAATCCGCGTCGTCGATCAGGCGACCGGCTCATGGGGGCACATCAACGTGGACCAGATCGTGCAAAGTGACATGCCGGCGGCACCAGTGTCGGACAACCCCGCGCTCGCGCGCGCCATGGCTAGTGTGCAATCAGCACGAGCGAAGGCGGAAGCCGATCCGCGCCGGCCCCATTATCATTTCGCTTCTCCCGCGCTTTGGATGAACGATCCGAATGGATTAATCCAATACCGCGGCGTGTACCACGTCTTCTATCAACACAATCCCTACGGCGATGAATGGGGTCACATGCACTGGGGGCACGCGCGTAGCAAAGATCTCGTGCACTGGGAGCATCTGCCCATCGCTCTCTGGCCGTCCTTGGAAAAAGGAGAGGAGCATTGCTTTTCCGGCTGCATGGCGCGCGGGCCGGAGGGGAAGCCGATGGCCTTCTACACCAGCATTGGACCCAAGCGCCCCGCGGGCGACGGCGCGGAACAGTGGGTCGCGATCCCCAAGGACGGTGATCTGGTGGAATGGGAGAAACATTCCGCCAATCCCGTGCTCGCCGAGTCCTTGCACGGCAAGCAGAAGATCTACGATTGGCGCGATCCCTACGTGTTCCAGGCAGCGGGCCGAACTTATCTCGTGCTGGGTGGGAACTTGAATGGCGCCAAGGGAGGCAAGGCAATTGTTGCTCTGTACGAAGCGGAAGCCCCATCGTTGAACCAGTGGAAACATCGCGGCATTCTTTTCCAACATCCCGACGCGGATGTCGTGAACATCGAGTGTCCCAATTTCTTTCCTCTCCGCGAGCTCGACCCCTCCGGCAAGCCGGGCAAGGAGAAGTGGGTTCTCATCATTTCGCCGCACCGGCGCGTCGAGTATTTTGTTGGGGACTTCGATCCGATCGCGGGCAAGTTTGAAGTTTCCCATCGCGGACTCGTCGATCATGGCGATGCGTACTACGCACCCAACGGCCTCGTCGATGACAAGGGGCGTCACCTCCTCTGGGGCTGGGTCCGAGGATTTCCCCCCGGCAGAGGTTGGAACGGTTGCTTGACCCTTCCACGAAAACTCTCGCTCACGTCCGAGGGAATCCTCGTTCAGACGCCGGCCGAAGAGATAACCACCTTGCGAAAGAAGGTCGTGGAAAAGGCCGGCATTTCCATCGATGCCAAGCCCTATATCCTGCCCGGCATTGACGGGGACTCGTTTGAGGCAGAGGTTGCGATCGAGCCGAACAAGGCCAAAATCATTCTGATGCGCCTTTCCAGAAACCAAGATACCAAGGCCCCGGTGTTGAAGTGGTCCGATGGAACGCTAGACGTCGCGGGCGCTAAGGTACCCGCGGCCCGTCGATCCTAGGACGGGCGAAATCCGCTGGCGATTGTTCGTTGATCGCTCGGTGCTCGAAGTCTACGTGGATGGAGGGAAGGAATGTCTGACGCGGGTTCTCGCCGATGGCCCGCTTCCCGATGAAGTGTCGTTCCTTGCCCTGGATGGTTCCGCGAATCTGAAGAGCATCCGGGCCGCGACGCTCGCAAAATAGCCGTCAATGTTTCGGAAATGACTACCCCTACCGCGAGATTTCGATCGCGACGGGAGGCGACCACTGCTTGGCCTCGGCGGTATAGTAAAGATAGACGCGCGAGCTTGGGCTCGTGAATTTGCCGGGAATCTCGGCGATCAGATCGAGTTTCAGATCTACTCGTTGCTTAGGCTTCATCGATCGCCAATAGAAGATTACTGCGCGCGGGCGTTGTTCATAAAAGTCGATCTTCCCGGATTTGCGAAGTTCCTCGAGTTGATCCATTCTCGCTTCGAGCCCCGCGGGCAGTCCGAGAATCGCCACCGCCATGGGTTGCCCCGTCTCCGCCGTATTGCGAATCGTCGCGGTCATCGCCACCGTCTCCCCGGCTTTCACCTTGTTCGACGCCAATGAAGTCGAGATCCGTAGCGGCGAGGAGTCGTCGTTCTCCGGCGCCCTGGTTCGATACCGGATCCGGAGGGAGTACGGCAAACGGCTCTCGGACGCAAGCGCAATGTCAATTGATTGTCACCTGCTGGTATCTTGGATTCGAGCCCCGCAAGGGGAGAACTCGGCGATCATTCTTGGTAAATGCCTTCTCGGCGATCGTTTCTCCGTCCCGGCGGATCGTGAGCAAGCCGGGTTGCGTGCTCGCGGAGTGTTTCTGGGAATAAGCGACGAGCGCCCTGAGCGCGAGCACCGTCCCTTGCGTCGAGCCGAACCCCCGTCGGGCCGGCGATTCCGCGCGATCCAATCCATGGTGCTGTTCGCTTCGCTTTGGAACCGGTCCGACTGCAAAAAGGCGAGTACCGCCAGGGAGGAGGTTTCGATGGCTCGGGAGATTCCGCCGCTTCGGGTGATCGAGCCCCCGTTCGAATCGAAATGTCCATCGACTTTCAGGGAGGCGAGCTTTAAGAGCAGTTCTTCTCCTTCCGCTTGCTTCCCGGACTTGAGCAGCGCGCCGGCGGCGAGTGCCACCTTGTAGGCATCTTGACTCGTCCGTCCGATGGCCAAGGAGTGGTCGAGTTCGTTTTCGATTCCCTCGACGCCGATCTCGGCGAGTGCCCAGGTGATGTACGCGTCCGCGACTTCCTTCGGAGCCGAGCCGAAGTCATGACCGTTATTCTCGTCCCTGTGAAAACCTCCCTTGCCGTCTCGTCGGGAGAAGAGCCAGTCGGTGGTTCGTTTTCGCATTTGTTCGTCGACGGGATGAACCTTTGCCATGTCATGGAACTGAAGCAGACCGTACGCCGTCAATGCCTCATGACCCGGATCGTGGCCGAACCATTCGAAGCCTCCCGAGGGACATTCAAAGGAGGTTATGCGTTGATAACCTGATTCCAGCAATTGTTTCGCTCGGCGGATGATTTCCGGGTCCGCCTGGGATTGTTGTTGGAGAAAGCGAAGGGCGAGCACGTTGGGATAGTTACTGCTCGAGGCTTGTTCAAAGCAACCGGTCGGTTCCCGAAGTATGCTCTCCAGTCCCGCCATCAAGTCGGCGAGCGTGGAAAGATACAGATCGAATTGGATTTCGAGATGAGACGCGACCTCTTTCGCGGGGATGGTGATCGTGAGCTCTTGTTCTCCCTCGAGTACGCCGGAGTACGCTTTTTCCACGAGATCGCCGGCGGGAACGACGCGCATCGGGCGATGAATGGCGTCCTGGAATTCGGGGACTAGAGCGAGATTCTCCTTCTCTGCCGCCGCCGCTTCCGGCAGGGGAGGCGCCGCTTCCACCATCTGCCGCCTTCTCGTCTCGCCGCTGCTGCGTGCCGAGGGACTAAAGGCCTTGTTGGAGGCCATGTCGGCCGCGGCGGCGGGTGGGGGTAGGGGAACGGCCAACTGTTGGGCGAGCGCATCCTCGTTCGCCAAATGGTCGGTCGGTCGCGAGGAGGCGAGTGCCAGTAGCATGACATCCGCGGGGCCGGGGCGTTTGGCTTCGAACAGGAAGTAGACGCGGCGTCTCGCGTCCGGATCCACCTGTAGTTCGCGGATGCGGGGGCCTTGTTCCGATAGAGGCTCCATCGCCTGTGCTTCGACCCGGACGTTCAATGGCTTGGTGGTGTCGCTGGCGATTGCGACGGGCATTTCCATGCGGTCTCCCACCGCGAGTTCGACGGGTGTCTTCGGTTCAACCGATAGGGGAACACGACTGACGATCGCGCCGGTTCCCGAACCCAATCGCCCCGTCAAGTCGTGACCGTCCACCAGCACGCGGAAGGTGGTCACCGCGTCCGACAGGTCGAAGGCGATCTTCGCGAAACCATTGTCATCCGTTTCGAGACAAAGGATTCCAGTAGAGCGTCGGTGCAAAGTCGGCACGTACTCCCTCCGGGTCCGCGCGCCGACGATGAGCATATTCGCGCACGAATTGTTTCTCCTTGCTAGATGCTCGGAGTTGGGGAGTGTCGGAATCAGAAACCAACGATTGCCCATGTTCGAGTGGCTTGGCTACACCACCGAGAACAGTCATTGACTTTGCGTGGAACCAGGATCTGGGCGAGTTTTCTCCACTCATGGGAAGTCCGAAAGGGAGGAGGTGCTCACGTAACGCATCCGGTGCCCGAGATACCGTTACACCAGGTCGGCGAAAGTCATAATCGATATCAACGGACTCGTCGCCTGGAATCGGCATCTGCATATTGCCTTGAACTCCGCCTGCGAATCCCCCTCCCATGCCCCCGCCGGAGAAGAGGCCACTGTCTTCATTCCTCTGAAACGCAATCATCGACGCGTCGATGTTCCTGCTATCGTAGTTCGGGAATGTCAGGAGTCCGAAGGCGACACAGGCGGTCGCCAACCCCACGGCTGGAATCATCGTCCGCCAATCCCGCGTTCTTCGAAGGAGCAAGGTAAACAGCAATAGGGCTCAAAGATCACTCCCCCAGAAGGCAAGGTTCCGGAAAAACAACTGCCAAACGCGGCCGATTTTTGCGGTGCTCGCGATATCTTCCGAAGTAACGTCCGCGAGATTGTCGAAGACTTGTGGCGAATATTCGTGCCATCGAATCGCTCGTCGAAGTAGGGATGCCCGTCCTGTGCCTCACGAATGCGCGACCAGCCCCGCGTGCCCAAGAGCAAGTCGAGGGCCGAGGCGGCCTTGTCCCTCCGTGAGAAAGAAATCGGCGTCCTGCAGGTCCTCCGGATCGCGGACCTCGTTCGTCAAATAGAAATAGGTGGGCATGCTCGCGGATTTCTCCTTGTTCAAGGAGAGGAGCGTGTCATCGACGACGGCGACCCCCAAGATTCCCCGCGCGTTTTCACCGTTCTCGTTTCGTGCCGAGAGCGTCAACTCGACCGATTCCCCCGGAGTGTAGCGGGGACTCCCGTCCGCGAGATGGACGTCGAGCTTTCGAGTTGGTCGACGAAACACCAACCGCTCGGCGATCGGGTACGGATCGTGTCCAGCGCAGTCATGGACCGTCATGCGCAGCACGCCGGACGCCTCGGCGAGAACGGGGACGGAGACAGGGTTCGATCCCTGTTTGGTGACCAGAAACGTCTGGCCCACGAGAACCGTTCCCGAATTGGCCGTCACCAACAGCGGTCGAAGCGCATTCCGCGAGCGGATATCGAGCGTGATAGACTCGCGGGCATCAAAGGCCGGCTTGCTGGATGAAAGCGTGATTGTCTGCGATGGGTCGGCCGTGGGTAACTGAATGGGCGAGGTGACGCTCGCGGGCTTGGTCACGCGAAGTGAGTAACGTTCGCTGGATTTCGGCGTAAATCGAAAGTAGCCCATGCCGTCATGTTCCGTAGCCACTTTCGCGACGACCTGGCCTTTGGGATCGACGATCTCTCCTTCGATGGAAAGCGGAGCCGCCATGGCGTCAAGGGCGTCGAAATAGACGCGATTCTCCAGGTCGGCGACGAGGTCCCCTCCCTCGGGATAGAATTGCACGTCCACGGAATTGAGAACGAGGGGGATTCTCTTGGCCATCGTCTCAATGTTCCCGCCATCGTCGATGCCGACCGTGAGTAGGGCGTCATTGAGTTCAATCTTCGCAGGCAGTTGAAATTCGATCCGAGCCAATCCCGATTCATCGGTTTGAAGCGATTTGGAGACGATGGTCTCATGGCCGAGCGTGACATTCGCTCGGACGGTGGCGTTCGCCGCGACTCCCCCTTCCGCCCGCGTGGCGGAAAAGTCGGCGACGACACGTTCGCCGGGCCCATAGCTGTCCTGGGTGAACTCGAGCTCTTTCTTCAGCCGGGGGACCCGAAAATCGAGGACCTGAAAATCCCTTTTCGTTTCTGAATAGTGATCGTCTGATCCTTTGATTTCCACGGCGTATCGGCCGCCGGGCAGGGAGGTGGGGAGTTCAATGCTGCCGCTCGCGACCCCCTTTTGGAACGTGGTGACGACTTCGGAATCCGCCACGATTTCACCCGAGGGCTTCTTGACGCAAAAGGTGGCTGACACATCGTCGTCAATCATCGCCGTTTTGAGTCGATTCATGACCACCGCGCGGTAGAAGACCCGTTCGCCCGCGCGATAGAGGGGCCGGTCCGTGGTGATGAAGGGGACCATGTCCGATGAATCCGAACTAAGGAACGACCATTTTAGCGTCTGCGTCTTTCCCCCCCGCTCCGCGATCAGATCGAGGTCCGTGATTGGGGTATTCTTCCCGGCGACGGGAAGGTCCATCCACAAGCGCCCGTCGTCACCGGTTCGTCCGACTCTTTCCGTCTTATTCTTTCCCCCAAAGTCAGTGAACTTCGCGCGAATCGTCGCGGAGACCGGCTTGCCGGTCGGAGTCGTGGTTTGGATGGCCAGTTGTTGCGGCGTGTGGTCGAAGAGCGTTTGTGGCACGGACACCACGACGCGCGTTTTTTCATCGGATATCGTCGTCAACAGGGAATGAAACGAATAATACCCGGCAAATGAAGTAGTCAACAATAGGCACGCCGCGACGGCGACGGAAAGATTGAGCCAACGACCCCAGTGAAAGCGACGTTCCAAACTTGGTCCAGGGGCGTGGTCCTTCGGATACTCGACGGGAGGAATCGGGGAGGATGGCTTCGGATCGTCGGGCGTGCTTTCGGGTGGGGACAAAGTGATCGGCAATGCCGCCGGCGCGCGGGCGGCGAGTTGCAATAGGGAGGCGGTTTCCTGCACTTCCTTCCACGCGTCGGCGACTTCCGGCTCCGCGTCGATCCGCGCGCGTAGTGTCCGCGCTTCCTCGTCATCCAGAAGGTCGTAGTGAAGTTCGAGCAGTAAACCGAAAAGCTCGGATTTGGTCACGGATATCGTGCTCCCTCGAAAGGCATCATTCGATGGACGGCCGTCTTTACGCGCATTTAGCGATCCTTTCGACCGTCGGTGGTCCGCTCGTGTCCCAAAGC
The DNA here is from genome assembly GCA_046350335.1 of Planctomycetota bacterium. GTDB lineage: Bacteria > Planctomycetota > Planctomycetia > Kolteriales > Kolteriaceae > JAXMAQ01. The sequence continues at coordinate 59,668 of JAXMAQ010000024.1, read as the reverse complement.
TTCGCGGAGGTGGTTCAAGGCGAGCCGCATGCGGGTTTTCACCGTGCCCACCGGAACGCCGACGGCAACGGCGATCTGTTCGTAGGTCAGTTCGCCGTTCTGGCGGAGGAGGAAGACTTCCTTTTCCTCGTCCCGCAAGTCGGCGAGCGCGAGACGCAGGCGATCCATCTGGTCCGCATGCTCGAGCGCCGCCTCGGGGGGCGGATGGTTCGAGATCAGCATGACCTCTTCTCTCTCCCAATCCCGGCGTTTTCGCCGCCAAGCCGCGCTCCGCAAATCCCTGCCGGCGTTGAGGGCGATCTGGAATATCCAAGCTTTTACATTGGCGACCCCGGCGACCGAATCGCGATGCCGCCAGCATTTGACGAACGCTTCCTGAACCGCGTCCCGAGCGTCCTCCAGATTGCCGACCAAATGGTAAAGCGTTCCGAGAAGCTCCGCCTGATGGAGCCGAAACGTCGACTCCAATGTTTCCGACGCGGAAACGGTCGTGACCGCGGGAGGCAGGGACGAAGGGGTACCATCGACGGGCGCAATCAGCGGGCGCTCGACGACCGGAGGTCGAGGATCGGGGTCCTTCTCGTCCATAGCTCTATATCCCAGACGATCGAGTGCCCCGGACGGTTTTTTTCTTACCGGAAATTTTTCAACGTCGACGTCGGATCGCGTTCAACGGCAGCAATTTACCCGGCCGCTATAGCCGCTGGTTCAACGCTTTAGCCGAAAAGTGACAGGATTGGCTTGCCGTCGCTGACGGCGAGAGGTCGGCCCTCGCGATCGTGGATCAGGGAATCGGGCGCGATCCCCATCGCGTGATAGATGGTCGCGAGCATGTCCTCGGGCGCGACCGGATCACTCGCAGGATACGCGGCGTATTTGTCGCTGGAGCCGTGAATTTGCCCACCTCGAATGCCACCCCCAGCGAGCAGCGCGGACTGACAAGCGCCCCAATGCTCCCGGCCGGCGTGCTGATTGATCTTCGGCGTGCGGCCAAATTCGCCATACACCGCCACCAGCGTCTCGTCCAAAAGTCCTCGGACGGAAAGATCCTCCAACAAAGCCGACAGTCCAAGATCGAGCGGCGGGATGCAGTACTTTTCCTTGAGCATGGCAAAGCCGGTGATCCCACCCAGAGACCCGGTCCCGCCATGATTGTCCCATACGTTCGCGACATTTCCGTTCGGGCAAATATATACCCAGGCGATCGTGATCAGCCGAACTCCCGCTTCCACCAGCCTTCGCGCTAGAAGGAAGCAATCGCCGTACTCGTTGCGCCCATAGCGGTCCCGAACCTGCGGGGATTCGCGGTCCAGGCGGAAGGCCTCTTTCGCCGTGGGATCGGCAAGCATGCGAAACGCCTGGTCGCGAAACACGTCCAAGCCGGTTTGGGCCGTCGCCTGATTCAAAAAACGTTCGTGGTCCTCGATCATGCCAAGTAAGCTACGCCGCGCGATCAGTCGCGTCGTGTCGAGGCCGTCCGGCAAGCCGAGATCGTGCGTCGCCTTTGCCCCCACTTCCGCGGCGGGCTGAAACTCGAGCGGGTCGTGCCTCGGGCCGAGGAAGCCGGCGGAGGTGCCCGCGTAAGTGACCCCGTCATGGCCGATGGGGCGAGGAATGGTCACGTGCGCGGGTATCCTGCCAGGGGGAGTGAAGTGCGATACGACTCCCCCCGCGTTGGGAAAATCAAACCGCGTTCGTTGATTCCGGGGGACAACCAGGCTTGGATTCTTCTTGCCCGTCAAGGTGTAATAGACCGATGGCTCGTGGGCGTTGCTGTCGTGGCTCAGCGAACGGACGACAGCGAGCTTGTCGGTATGCTTCGCCAGCAGCGGCATCTGGTCGCAGATCTGAATGCCGGGAACGACCGTGTCGATTGGTTGAAACTCACTCTTGATCCCGGACGGAGCTTCTGGCTTCATGTCCCACAGGTCTTGTTGCGGCGGACCGCCCCAGAGATAGACGAGAATGCAGGATTTCGCCTTGCCCGCTTTCCTTTCGAGGGAACCCGTGGACTCGGCACGGAGCAGGGAGGGAAGAGTGAGGCCCCCCATGCCGAACTGTCCCAATCGAAGCATTGCGTCGCGTCGGTGGATCATCGCGAGCCTCCAGGCGTGGGTCATGAATGCCCCGCAGGATCGCCAGCGGGGCATCGAGCGTGCGCGGCAAAACAGCGTGATTCTCGCACCCAAGCCCTCGAATTACAACCCGCAAATGTTGGCCACTGTTGGCCACCATTAGAAATCCGTTGCTCTGGATAACCGCTCGCTAGATCGCTTGGAACCTACCCAATCGACGGTACTTCCGAACCATCTTGATGGCGATTCCCGACCGCAACGCCGCCAGGCACAACGGCCAGCCTTTCTTCCACAAGCGCGGCGCCCGATGCGTCCGACGGTCCGTCGCCATCGTAAGGCTCCTGCATGTAGAGCCTTACGGTAACACGGCCGCCGCCACGGCCAGGGACATCTAATCGCCGTCCGGAGGATTTCCCGCCGTCGCCAATCAGTTCCCTTGTGTTGCGTTTCATGTTACCGCTGGTTTGACAGGCGGCTAGGAAAACGAGACTCAGTCAGCGTTTTCGTTTCCTTTGATTCCTAAGACCTGCTCGGCCTCGCGACGGAAATTGACCAGATCGACGTTTGTTACCTGATACTTCTCGATCCATTCAACCGACCGATCAAACCACCTGCGAGCCTCTTCATGATGCCCGAGATTCCAGTGAGCCATGGCCAGGAAAAAACCATCGTAGCCTAGATACTTTTCCTTGCCGAGTGCTTGCGCTTTGTTTAGCGATGCGATCGCCTCCACCCATCGTTCAGCACGGAAGAGCGAGATCCCAAGCGTGTTAAGTAGTTTTTCGTCCGTGGGATCTTGTTGGCTCGCCTGTTGAGCGGCCTGAACGGCCAATTCGGCAATCGGTAATGCGATTGCTCCATTGCGGACCAAATACCAGGAAAGCTTGTTTAGCGTCGGGGATTCCAATGATCCGCGATTCATCGTACTTTGCAGGATCTGCCGTGCTTGGTCAACGTCGCCTTGTGTTGCCAGCAGGAAACACAGTCCCAGACGGGATCGACCGGAAATCTGAGCGTAAAGGAGTTGATCTGGGAATTTCGCGACCAGTCCATCCGCCAGTTCCATGGAACGACGAAAGTTAGCTTCCGCCGCTTTCGCATTTACCTTCACCTCCAAGTCGCCTTGTGCCGAAAGGAGGTCGGCGAGGAAAGCTTGATACGCCGGGACTTCAGGAAACTCGGCGACAAGGCCCTCGGCGATGTCCACACCCTGCTGTGCGGCGATCAACGCAGTTGCGCTGCGATTGTTCCTTATCAATAGTCTTACATAGTCGTACCGATCTCGAGCGAAGTTCGCTCGATAGCCAGCGACATTCGGATGTTGCTCAACCAACTTTTTTTCTAGCACGTCGCCTTTTTCATGAAATGCAAGGGCAGCCGGCAAATCCGTGAACTCTAAAGCAGCGGCAATCATGATATCGATATAGGCCAAATCCATTTGAAAGCCGACTTCCATGGGATACTTCTCTACGAAGCGTTGCCAGGTTTTTTCGAGCCTCAACCCAGTCTGCATCGCCGCCACCATGTCCGTCGGAAGCTTCATGGCCGACTGCGTCCAGCGCCGCTCCTTCCAGAACCCGGCCAGTTTTCGGTCGTAGGACTGGGACTGAGGATAATCGCGGTGTAACTGGTCGATGACATCTAAGGCCTGTCGCAGGGCTTTGACAAAATCGTCCGCCCGATTCAACGCATGATAAACCGAGCTCAACCGCAAATAGGACACTGCGACTTCGACAAGAGTGGTTGGGTCATCGTCGCGTTGATTCGCCGCGCCTTCGTAAAACGCAACCGCCGCTTCGAGCAAATCCTTGCGGAGCGGCTGCAGTCCCGGCACCTCGAACAGCGTGCTTTCACTAACCAGCGTGAAGTACTTGTCGACCGCACCTTTGGCCCTCTGAAAGTTCGCCTCGGACTCGGCCTGGCGCGACTCGGCGAGCTCGCGCTGTTCGGTTTCGGCGGCGCGCGCATCGTCGGCTTCCTTTCGGGCTGCTTGCTCCATGCGTAATCGATATTCCGCCAAACGCTCCGCGCGTTTGGCGCGTACAGCTTGCCACGTGCTGGCCGTTGTGCCAACCATCAGCGCGACAATCACCGCCGTCACAAGCGACGCGATGGCGGGATTTCTTCGGCACCAGCGCACAAATTGCTCGCGGGGGGTGGATCGCCTGGCAAGGATTGGCCGATCGGCCAGAAATCGCCGCAGGTCCTCGGCCATCTCATCGGCCGTGTGATAGCGCGAGCCTGGCTCCTTCGACAACGCCTTGAGCACGATCGTCTCCAGGTCGCGCGGCACCGCTGTATTGACGTGGCTGGGCAACTCGGGATCCTTTTTGCGAACGTTTTCGACGAGTTCGCCAGGGCTGGATGAACCGAAGAGGGGTCGGAGCATCAGCAGTTCGTACAGCGTGGCGCCCAGACTGTAGACGTCGCTGCGGCGGTCGGACCAACCTTCTAATCGCTCGGGTGCCATGTAACGGAGCGTGCCCACGAAGTCACCCGTCTCGGTAAGTGACTGGGTGTCGTCGGCTTTCACCAGGCCGAAGTCGGTGACCCAGGTATTCCCCTTGGCATCCAGCAGCAGGTTCGAGGGCTTGATGTCGCGATGCAAGATCCCTTCGGCGTGGGCATGGGCCAGCGCCTCGGCCACTTGCAAGCCTACGCGCGCCACGCTCTCGTAAAACGGTCGACCGCTGGAGCCCGAGGAGAACTGGCCGGTAACATTTCGTCGTGCCGCCGCGCCGTGTGATGCCGCACGAGTTGATTCCTTGGCGAGCGTGGCCGGTGAATCATTCTTCGCGTCGCCGGGTTGATCCGCCTCACCTACACGACCCGTCTGCCCGCTCAACAGCCCTCCGACGATCGAAGCGGTCAACTCGTCTTCCATCGGCGGCGCTGTCACATCCTCACGGTATCCGGGCCGGAGCCGTCGCAGCGCGTCGATCACCTGGTCTAAGCTCTGGCCGGCGATGAACTGCATCGCGTAGTAGTGGAGGCCATCCGATTCGCCTACGCCGAAGACTGGCACGATGTGGCTGTGGTGCAGTCGGCCGGCCGATCGCGCTTCCAGGCGAAAACGCTCCAGATGCGTCGGGTTAAGCAGGCCCGGCGACGAGAGCACCTTTAGCGCCACGTGGCGGCCGAGCGATTGTTGAATCGCCTCGTATACGACACCCATGCCGCCGCGGCCGATCTCTCTGACGATAGTAAACTCGCCGATTTCCCGCGGCCCGCTGAAGGCGAGTTCAAATGAAGGAGCTTCCGTTCGGATGTGTCGCGGCGCGTTGCGCTCCAGCACGATCAATGCTGCGATCAGGCCACGCAACTCGCCGGCCAGCTCGGGATACTGCTGGACATAGGCTTCGATACTTGGCCGCTCACCGGCGCGATAGCTGGCCATGAACGAGTCAGCCAGCTTTTCGATTCGATCCCGTTCGGTGGTCGATGGCTCTGACATGAATGCCCCGCTTGATCAGCAATTATTTCACGAGTCCGCCCCCAAGATCGGTAGCAATACGTCTTTCAACCGCACGAGCGCTCGGGCATAGCGTTTGCTGGCCGCCGACTTGTCGAGTCCCAGCACTTCGGCGGCTTCGCCATTCGAAAGCTGCTCGAAATGCCGGAGGGCCAGAATCTCGCGATCAATCGGCTCCAGCGTGTTGAGCGCCTCTTGCAACTGGATGGTTTGCTCGATGCGGACCGCCGCTTGGCTGGGCGTGCTGGTGTGGCCGAGGAACGCCGCTGCCAGATCGACGCTCGTCGTCTCTGGGAATGCGCCTTGGTAAAGCGAGATTTCGCGGCTGACCTCTCGCGTCCGTGCGCCCAAATGCTTGCGATGTTGCTCAATCAGCCGCTGCCCGGTCAGCCACCGCAGCCAAAGATAAAACGACATTTGCGGGTTCGCGGCGTAAGTCCGTAGTTCGCGGGCGGCGACCAAGCAGGCCTCTTGGATCACGTCCGACGGATCGATTCGTCCCTGGAGCCGCCGATCCATCCGCATCGCGACCATTGCGCGCAAACGCTCACGGTGCTGAGTCAGCAGTAAAGTCCAGGCATGCTGATCGCCGGCCGCGGCCTGCTCGACGAGCCGGGCAAGTTCGCTTTCTTCGGGAATCTTGACCATAGGCACCTGAGTGGTCTCATAAGTGGCCATCATAACCACATAAAACGCAGACACAATGCGATTGGGGACCGCGATTCAAGGTTTACTGACCAGTGCGCCACCCATCGCCAAGCCGGACACTTTCCTTTTCCCGGCTGAAATTGCGGAGAAAAAGATGCGGTTTGCCAATACTCGCGCAGCCAGTCCCAAAAATCCATCCGGCTGCGTTATTGATCCTGTCGGAATCGTCCCGACGTTGAGCCACTCGACACTTCCGACCAGATCACGACTCACGGGCGACCCTACTGGAGTCACGCCATAAAGCCACTGAATTGCATAGCGACCCTTGCATTTTTACTGTGCACCTCCGCGGCGTGCGGTGACATTTTCGAATGGGAATACGTCGATCCGCCGCACCCCGAATTGGGAATCCAGCAAAGCACGACTTTGGCGCCTTTCTGACGCAGAGACGCGGAGGAGGAACGTCGATCTGATGGTTGGAAGGAGAATGGAACGCAATGTCTCAAAGGAAAGCAGTCATAGGAATGAAGGAAGGAATCAGGGAAGCGGCATTGGAAAACGTTCGACGCTGGGGGAACGAAAACGCATGCCCACGGCAAGCGTGGGACCATGGCGGCCGGCGTTGAACTTGGGCTTTCCATGCCCCGGAGACACCATCGGTTCGCGAACCACGAGTCGATCACGAAGATCGTCGTGCGTACGGCAATCCCCATCCCGACGGGCCATGCCGAGGACACCTGGTGCCGCCTTTTCAGCGTGGTGAAAAATGTTTATGTGGAAGTCACCACCAGGGCTGTGCTTTTCGCTCCCATGTCGTGGCCCTTCTGGCCGAGGGTTTCGCGGGGGCGGACCAGCTTTGCAACGCGAGGCGTTACCGTGCGGATCGAGCATAAGCATGCCCACGGCAAGCGTGGGACATGGCACCCGGCAATGGTAAGCAGTACGCGGAAAGAAGAAGGAAGGCTTATTCTCGCGGGGGGAGAGGTTTACGTTGGTGTCGATGAATCGTCGTGAGTCAGAAAAGTAACATTGTGATGCTTGGCGTGGCCGCTTGGAGTGCTTTGGCGGAATGGGCGCTGTTATTGCGTTTCCGAGTGGCACCATACTGGGACTCGGTCAGGCATTCGAGGCGAGTGGGTGGTTGGGGGCACGCGGATGGCCGTTCGTGTCGGAACCGCGGTAGATTTTCTCAATGCGGTCGCGCTGCAGACCCAGCACTTTGTCAAATCGGCTGAGTTTCATCCCTTCAATGCTCGGATTCTTGTCGGCCAGGCTCTCGAGCATGCGTACGTCGCATTGGACCTCGATGTCCACGAGTTTGGCGAGGATCGGCCGGGTGAAACGAATGTACGCCACTCGGCCGGGCGTGCCGGCGCGCAGGTAAGCGAACACGACCAGTTGCGTGGTTCGATCGTCGATGGGATTGAAGAAGACGTAAATCCGCCAGCGGTCGGGCCGTTCTTCGCCCGTCTTCGGATCATTCCAGAATTGATCGTAGACGGTGTAAACGGGGGAGAAGAACGTGGTCCAATCGTCGGTGAATTGGTCTCCGGTTCGCAATCCGCCGAGATGATTGACGATCCAGGGGGTTTTCTTCTGCGGACCCGTATTGACGACATGAACCGTCGATTCAGTCGCCTCGACGTGGGTGACGACCTCGTGCATCTTCGAGAGTTCGTAACCGAAGTTCGCATGCGTGGTCGGCGTGTGTTCGACTTCAGTGAAGTTATCGAGGACGAGTTCCAAGGGCGCGTCAATGAGGTATTCGCGGGTGCAAACGCGCTCATAGCCGTCGATGTCGAACTGGGGCATGGAGGACTTTGCTTGCCGATTCCTTATCCAGAGGTAGCCGTACTTTTCCGCCGTTTCGAAGGAGCTGGCGCAGGCGTGCATTTTGGGTGTGCCCGGGCTTTCACCATTTCCTTCGAGGTCATAGCTCCAAGCGTGATAACTGCAGCGGAGTCTTTCGCCGACCACTTCTCCAAGGCTGAGTCGCGCTCTCCTGTGAACGCAGCAGTCGACCAGGGCGCCGACTTTTCCCTCTTCCGTTCGGAACAAGGCGATGGATTCCCCTCCTAGCGTGACGCGAACGGGTTTCGCGCCGAGGGAACGAGCTTCCCATACCGGATGCCAATGATCGAGGATCGCCATTCGCAACGCCCCGCAACTTTCCGCTGAATGAAGAGGTGAACGCAAGGCCCGCCGCATCCGACTCCGCCAGGGGAACGGATGAACGTAACTTCTACCCAACCCGAGACATGGTAACAACCTGTAGGGCCTCACGCCAGCAATCCTTGGAGCGGCTTTCACTTCACCGACGCATGGGGTCTGAAGGACCACCCGCAGCGGCTTTCCGGTGCCTAATATGAAGGCATAGAGGGTGCCCCATGCCGCGTTTTCAGGTTTCCGTTCCCCACGAAGGCGAGGTCCTGGATGGGGTAAATGGATCCTAAGTAGCGGATTGGTAGAATGTTGAGATTCTTAATCGGTTTGGCCGTCACTCTTTATTTTTGTGGCACGGGAAGTGCCATTTCCACGGTGGGAAAAAGGAACGGCCCAAGGGCTGGCTGAGGTTCTCTTGGTCGAATCTTCGGTACATCAGGATGACAATCACCTCTTGCTGACGCTGCGCGAAGTCAGTGACTTGGTGGCGCACAGTCAAGACGTCAGTCAGACGCTTTCGAACATCGTGCACCACATCAAATGGCGGTTCCAATCGGACGTCTGTTCCGTCTACACGGTGGACCGCGAAACGGGTGAATTAGTGCTGAGCGCCACGGTCGGACTTCGCGGAGACGCCGTATCTCGCGTGCGCATGGCATTGCATGAAGGGCTCACGGGTCTGGTGGCGCAAAAGAAGGCGCCGGTGAGCGTCGAGGATGCGAGTCAGCATCCCCGCTACCGCTACTTCCCCGAAACGGGCGAAGAGGAGTATCACTCGTTTCTCGGCGTGCCGTTGATTCAAGGGGGCGAGCTTCAAGGGGTTCTCGTCGTTCAGCACAAGGATCGGCGCAAATACTCCGCCAACGAAACGCTGCTATTGGTGGGAGTCGCGGCTCAGATCGCGATTCTCGTCACCAATGCCCGCTTGACGAGCGACCTTTCGAAAGCAGTCCAACAGCTTCACGAATCCGGTGAGAATTCCGTTCCTCTGCGGGGGCTTTCGCAGATCCATGGGACGGCGGCGAGCAAGGGTTTTGCTCACGGCCGCGCGCTCCGTTTCGAGGAATTCGACTTCGCGAATCCCAAGTTGGTCGAGCGGATGCCCGGGACTCCCACGGAGGAATTGGCTCGTCTCGAAGCGGCTCTTGCCGATAGTCGGGCCGACATCAGCATGGCTGCCGAGCATCTGGCCGGCTTGCTAGGAGATCAGTTCGGCGCGCTGATGCAGGCGCAGCGGCTGATGCTCGACGACTCGTCGGTGCGCAAGGATCTTGTCCGACTGATCGAAGCGGGTAGCTCGGTCGAGAGAGCGGTCGTAAAGGTGTGTACTCAATACCTGCGCGCGTTCGCGAAACTGGATAATCCGTTCTTTTACGAGCGAATTTACGACATCAAGGACGTGTTTCGCCGTCTGCTGACGCATGCCGCCGCGGGACCTACTCGCGCGCCGGCGACCGAGTCGGTGATTGTCGTGGCCCACGAAGTGTCAATGCTCGAACTCTTCTCGTGCGACCTGAGTCGCATTCGTGGAATCGTGGTTCAGGAAGGTGGGACCTACAGTCACGTGGCGATTCTGGCGCGAAGCCTGGGAATCCCCATGCTGACGCACGCGCACCGTCTGATGGAATCGGTCGTCGACAACGACGAACTTTTCATCGATTCCGCCTCGGGAGTGGTTTACATCAATCCCGACGAGGCGAGGCGCGAGATCTGCCTCGATTTATTGACCGCCAACACGGAGCCAATCGACGATCCGGTGGACGCGCCTCCCCCTCCACTTCGCTTGGAGGCGACGGTGAATCTCTTGCCGGAAGTGGCGCGCACGGTGCAGAATCGCGCGGATGCCGTCGGCCTTTATCGCAGCGAGTTTTTGGAACTTGCCTGCCGCAGCTTTCCGACGGAAGAAGAACAGGTCGAGGTCTACCGCCGCATCCTTCGCATGCTCGAGGGTCGGCCGTTCACGCTCCGCACGTTGGACCTGCGCGCGGACAAGTTATTCGGCATCACCAAGGATCCGAAGTACAAATCGCAGTCGTGGGATTGGCGGCTGGTCGATCAATTGCCGCACGTGCAGGAACTCTTGAGAACACAGCTTCGGGCGGCGCTTCGGGCGGCGAAGGACGGCCCGCTGCGCATCCTCTTTCCGATGATCACGACGCATCGGCAGTTCCACTGTGCCTTGAGCCTGCTCGAGGACGCGAAACGGAGCCTGCGCGAGGAAAAGATTCCGTTTGGCGAAAATGTCCCCGTCGGGATCATGGTCGAGGTGGCGGCCGCGGCCATGATGGTTCGCGCGTGGGTTCGGCTGGTCGATTTCATCAACGTCGGCTCCAACGATCTTCTGCATTCCCTTCTGGGGATCGAACGTGGGGACGATGAATTGCTTCATCTCAAAACCCCGTTGGAACCGAGTTATCTGCGGACGGTGCGAAGAATTGTCAGGTATGCCCATCGGGCGGGCCGCTCCGTGACGATCTGCGGCGAGGCGACGAGCAATCCGAAGGCCATTCTCGCGCTCTGTGCCCTCGGGGTGGACGCCTTGAGCCTTCCTCCCGACGACTTGCCGAAAGCCCGGCGAATCTTTCGGCAGTTCCGACTTCCCGCGGACACCGCGGAGCTCAGCCGGAAGTTGGCGAACGCGACGGACGTGGAAAAGGTCGAGTCGTTATTGGCGACGCATTTTCCCGCCGTGGACGACTCTTCCGCCATCGCCGCGAGCCATCCCTTGTCCTGAGATCGCGGCGTGCTCCACGGATTGCCTTTACGAGATCCGAAAAACGGTTGAGTGATTATGCGGCGCGTCGTTCGGGGACGACGGTGGGACCGGGGAGCCAACGGCTGGTCCGGACAAGGCCGTTGAGGAACCAGTACTTCATCCGCAAGGGGAAATGTTCGCGAGCAAGGCGGACATGATGCAACGCTCGTTCGGGTTCCCCCGCGCGCCACCACGCAACCGCTGCGGCATAATGACTTTTTCCCAAGCTTTCCGCGATGATGCGCGCGTTGATGCGCGCCGGGAGTTCCTCGGCAATTCGCTCCTTGAGTTCGCAGACTGCCGACGCGCGCTGCGGCGTTAAGGAGTCGCTCGTCTCCTCGACAATGATCACGTCCTCTTGCACGCAACGGAAACGGTGGAGGTGGGCGAGTTGGAGCAGGAACTCCAGCGGTTCGAGCCCATGCCCCTGATTGGGGAACTGCATTCCCTCCTCGAAGAGCCCTCGGGCGCACGCGAAGGCGCCAAGCGGAATCGAGAGTTGTCCGCCGAATAGCACGTCGAGAACGTCGCCGGCGGGCAACGTTTTATCATAGGACGGAAAGAGTCGGCCGAGCCGATCGCGGAGAATCGATCGGCCGTAACAAACCAGATATTCCGGGTGCCGCCGAAAGTGCTTGGCGTAGTGTTCGAGGGAAAGGGGGAGCATTTCGTCGCGCGCCAAGAGGAACGTGAGATAGCGTCCGTCCGCGTGCGCTGCAGCCAGGTTACAGGCGGCGCCCAAACCGATGCCCGGTCGATGAAGACTGAGCACCGAGGCGTCCGAACGCCGGCTAAACTCCGCAACCACGAGATCGGTGTCAGCGCACGAACCCCGCTCCACCACGATCACCTGTCGTGGCGAGTACAATTGCGAAAGAATGCTCCTGAGGGTCCGGCGGAGGTCGCCAGGAGATTCGCGGGTGATGATTACGACGGAAAACATCAGGCCGAACTTCTCTCTGCCTTCGAGTAGCGATTCGGTCTTCGCGTCAACGGATTCGCCAATCCCCATTAGGAACGGCTTCGGGCTTGAGGGGTCCCGCGCCCCAAGCGAAAATCCTCAAGATGAGCTTCCATGCGTGCCTTTGAAATTTTCGGCGTGGCAATTCGCGGGCATTAGGGAAACCGCTCAAAGTTTTGAAGGCTGGTTTGACGAAGTGACCGTAAGTCATGAGGCAGTCGAGGGAATCGGCGATGAAATCCACGTTGCGGAAGTTTGGGTGGCTTGCGTGTGTTGGGCTGAGTTTCTGGGCCACTGTTCCCGCATTCGGGATCGATCTCTTCGTCAACAACCGCGTCGGTAACGATCGTTACGCAGGCACATCTCCAACCCTGGATGCAGGACTCGATGGGCCGTTTCGAACCCTTGACGGTGCATGGCAGCAGGTCAAGCCGGGGGATCGGATCATTCTCATGCCGACCGATTCTCCCTATCGCGTCGACGCGGTTCTCTCGGGCGTGAGGGTGCAAGGTCGGCCGAATTTCCCGATCATCCTTGAAGGGAACGGCGTGGAACTGGTTGGAACGATCCCCATTGCGCCCGAGGATTGGCGCTATTTTCGCCGCGGCGCCTACGTGCTCGAAGGCCCGTTTCAGGGACAACGGCCGATCATGATTGGGGGCAGGCCCGCCCAGAAAGTCGAATCGTCTCCCTGGGGCAATTTGCCCGAGTTGTCGCCCGGACAATATCTGTACTGGCGTGGAACGACCGTCTTTCAGGCGGATCCGATGAAGTCCATCTCCGACTACCCGCTGGAACAGAATCAACTTCGGTTTGGATTGTTATTGGAGCGAGTATCCCACATCACGGTCCGAAATCTGCGCGTGCGTGGCTACAGCCACGATGGCGTTCAAGTTCGAGGGCCGGCGAAGGGAATCGTCTTCGAGCGATGTCTGTTCGCGGATAACGGTCGAGCCGGCGTCTCTCTCTACAATAACGCTGAGGTGCAATTCACGGGTTGTTTCATCGAGGGAAACGTCCGCGCGGGCGTGCTCAATGACAATTTCAGCCAGCTGAAGCTCGAGAGCACCGCGGTTCAAGCAACGCCGACCGACGTGGTCACGGACGACACGAGTCGATTGACCATCACTGGAACCGCGCCTCCGCCATTGGACAACGGCCCGTTCGTCTACCCCGCGCCTCGGCCGGGCCAGTCCGAGCCGAACGCTCCCGCCGAGGGACAACCCGCGAAAGAGAACCCCGGTTTCTTCGATCCGAACTAACCTCCGCCACGCCATTTCCCACGCGCGCGGAAGAACAACTTTTCCGATGGCGCGCGAGGGGTTCGTATAACGGACACGTCGGTGAATGCGCGCCATTCCCACGGATCTCCAAATCGATGTCGGGCAGGACGCGCGGGTCCACCGGATTCCTGGAAACGAATTCCGAAGGAAAAGGTGATGGGTTCGGTTAGCGATATTCTCGGCCCCGGCGGGCGCATCGCGCAACGGCTCCCGGATTATGAGCCGCGCGCCGAGCAACTCGCGATGGCCGAAGCGGTCGCGGACGCCATTGCCGGCCAGAAGAAACTCATGGTCGAAGCGGGGACCGGAGTGGGCAAAAGCTTCGGCTATCTCGTGCCCGCCTTGCTCGCCGCCACCACCGGCCAGGAGCGTCGGCGAATCGTCGTTTCGACCAATACGATTAGCCTTCAGGAACAATTGATCGCCAAGGACATCCCCTTCTTGAGAAGCATCTGGCCGGAGGAGTTTTCCGCGGTTCTTGTCAAAGGGCGATCGAATTACATCAGTCGCCGGCGCGCGAAGGTCGCCGAGGCGAAAGCGAACTCCGTCCTCTTCGACGAGAACTCCCACGCGGAACTGAAAGCCATCGTCGAGTGGATGGAGGTCACTTCGGACGGGAGCCGAAGCGATCTCTCATTCAAGCCGTTGCCCATCGTCTGGGACCAGGTGCAAAGCGAGCACGGCAACTGCCTCGGGAAGTCCTGCCCCGAATACAACGACTGCTTTTATTTCTCCGCCCGTCGGCGCGTCTGGTCCGCCAACTTGCTCGTGGTGAATCACAGCCTGTTCTTCAGCGATCTGGCGCTGCGGCAGCAAGGGGTCACCATCTTGCCCGAATATCAGATCGTGATCTTCGACGAGGGGCATACCCTCGAGGATTCCGCCGCCAGTCACATGGGACTCGATGTCTCCAGCGGCCAGATTGATTATCTGCTCAATCAGATTTACAACGAGCGCAATCAGAAAGGTCTTGCGGTCTATCATCGTTCGGAAGCGTTGCGGCAGGAGGCGCAGAACGTTCGTTACATCGCGCACGACTTCTTCGAGGATCTCGCGGCGTGGCGTCAACGGCAGGGGGGGGCGAACGGTCGCGTTCGAGAGCCACAGGTCCTGCAAAACCCACTCACCGAAGCGCTTTCGAAACTGAGCCGCAGGATCGGGGAGTTCGCGGAGCAGATTCCCAAGGAGACGGAGCGGATCGAACTGACCTCTTTGGCGTCCAGATGCCGCTTGCTTGGCCAAGAGATCGAACATTGGCTCGATCAGACGGAACCGGACAACGTCTATTGGATCGACATGCAAGCGCGCGGGCGGCTTACGATGGCCTCCTCGCCGATCGAGTTGGGCAATCGACTGCGTGAAACACTTTGGTCCCAAGTGCCGACGGCGATCGTGACCAGCGCGACGCTCGGAGAGGGGGGCGAAGCGGGTTTCAAGTTCTTTCAGGATCGACTGTGCCTCGAGGGGGCTAGCTTGCTGGCGTTGGGGAGTCCCTTCGATTACCAGAACCAGGTACAACTCCATCTGTTTGCCGACATGCCGGATCCCGGCACGGACGCGCAAGGTTTCGAGGAAGCGACGTTGCGCCTCATCCCCGAACTGGTGGCAATGACTCAGGGGCATGCCTTCGTGTTATTCACCAGTCATCGTTCGCTCAAAATGGCTTCGGAACGCCTGGGACGCTGGTTCGCCACCGAGCGGTATCCCCTCTTCTCGCAAAGTGACGGCATGCCCCGATCGAAGATGCTGGATGAGTTTCGCAAGACGCCCCGTGCCGTCCTCTTCGGCACCGATAGTTTTTGGCAAGGGGTCGATGTTCGCGGAGACGCGTTGCAAAACGTGATCATCACCCGTCTTCCTTTCGCGGTTCCCGATCGTCCGCTGGTCGAAGCGCGTTTGGACGCGATTAAAAACCGGGGTGGAAACGCCTTCAGTGAGTATTCGCTTCCGGAAGCCATTTTGAAGCTAAAGCAAGGCTTTGGGAGACTGATTCGGACCAAGTCGGATCGGGGACACGTCTCCATTCTCGATCCGCGCATCTTGACCAAGGCGTATGGAAAACGTTTTCTCGCGGCACTCCCGGAATGTCAACGATTGGTGCACTACGTCCGCGCGGGTAAGGTCCAACCCCATCCGTGACGCAATCCCCTTTGGCATTCGCAGAATCCGTGATGGGACTATGCCAATAGGGTGGCGATGAAGCCCGAGAGTACGATGCCGTCGAACGTGCCGGCCCCACCAATGCTCGCCAGCGGCGTATTCAGCCGAGAAATCACTCGAAGATTGAGTAGGTCCGCGCCGCAGAGTGGGCCAAGCGTCCCTGCGAAAAATGCGACGGAGGGGGCGACCGGCGAGGGGACGAACGCCAAGGTTAGCAATGCGGTGGCGATGGGCGGGATGAGGGCGGGCATGGCGATACCACGGCCCGGTATTGGAATGGCCAACCGATTGCAAACCAGGGTCGAGAGAATGGTTATCCCAACCATGATGGGAATGATGTCCGGCCGCTCGGCGCGCACGTGCATCCATTGCACGATCGCGAGGTAACAAGGGATCAAGCAACCTCCCACGTTGACGGCGATGATCGTGCGGTCTTGCGCCTGGCCGACGGCCGGCGGCATGGGGGGGACCCCCAGTACGCGTGGAGCAGGTGGGGATTGATCGTTTGGGCGGGCGACGCTCCAAATGGGAACATGGATCGCACTGCCGAGAAAAATGCCGAGCAACGCAACCCCGGCTCCCGCTGGCGTAAGCCCCAGTCGCTCCAACGCCGCCGTCATCATGTCGACGAAGAGCATCGTCATGATGACAACGAAAACGATGCCCAAGAGAAACGAGGCGAGCCCCGGTCGTTGCATGCCTTTACTCCCGTGACGTTCTGGGATAATCCTCCGCCGCCGGCCTGCCCGCCGGCTTCATCCGCTCGAGCCCAGAGCGTCGAGGAAACGAACCACGGGTGTCGGCGACGCTATCGGCCAAGTAGATAACAAACAAACAGCGAAGCGGCCACCAGAAGCCGCAATATCAATTGGAAGATCATGACGGCGAGACTGCTTCGGAAGATGACGTTAAGCCACTGGATGCTTTCCAAAGTGACACTGTCGGCGTATCGCTTGATTGGGTTCCACTTTCCCAAAAGGTTCAAAAACCGGTTCAGATTTCCCCCCAGCCATTCCTCCGACCACTGCAGGTCCTTGATAACGCGAGAGGTGTCGATGAGACCGATTTGAGCCATGAGGACAAGATCGACGGCGAGCATCGTTCCGGTTACCGCGAGCATGAGCACGAGCAATCCCGGATCGAGAGAGGCCAGGCGGTTGACGTTGATCGTCGCCAGGGGCCACACGAGTTGATTGAGCGTCATGTAGGCCAGCAGAATCCCGCCATAGATCACAATCAGGTTGAAAAGTCCGTCTTTCATGCAGACGAACCAATGCTCATGCACCAGGCCGTAGATACGCGGGCAAGAGAGTCGAACGTACACCGAGACCTCATAGACGGACTTGTAAAAGCGAAGTCTCAGAAGGAGGGAAATGACGAAATACGCGGAAATATACCAGATGAACGCGCGCAGCAGATTGAGGTGGAGCAACCACTGGGGCAGCAATTGCGGTGGCGTGGGAAAGAGCGCGTCCATGGAGACGGTGCTTAGTCCTGGTGTGAAGTTTCAAAGGTTCCGCGGATTCCCTTTATCCTATGAAACGTTCGGGTCGATGCCTCGCGACGGTTGTTCCGGCGTTCGGATCGACCCGTGAACCTTGGTCCCTGGAAGCCTGTTGAACAATCCGATCCCGGCGCGCCGGGATCGGTCCACTGTGTCCAGTGGCTCGAGCTTGACAACATCCCATGGCTTGTGGACCGGTCGTCAGTATCGCGATTCCTCAACTGGCAGGCGGCGATGGCTTGCCTGTGGTTGCTTCGCGCGTCACTCGGATCAAGCGAAATGGTAGACGAAACTGCCGTCGTCCCCTACGTCCACCTTGATCGCCCCAACTTCTCGGCCCTCCGCCATTCGCGAGAGGAACTCGCGGGACAACTCGGGGAGCAAGGTGTTGGTGAGAATGTTGTCGACGTTGCGCGCGCCGCTAGAAACTTCGCGGCAGCGTTCCGCGACCGAGTCGATGAGCTTTTCGGCGTACTCGAGTGGGACCCCGTGGTTCTCCCGGACCCGTCGCACGATCTTGCCAAGCTTCAGGCGGATGATCCGCTTCATCACTTCGTCGCTGATCGGATAGTACGTTGAGATCACGAGACGACCGAGGAGTGCGGGGGGAAACACTTTCTCCAATTCCGGCCGAATGGTGGTCGTGAGCGCTTCCGGCTCGGGACGTGTTTCCGGATCGGCGCAGAGGCTGGTGATGGTGTCCGTCGCGACGTTTGACGTCAAGATGATGACGGTGTTTTTGAAGTCGATTTCTCGTCCTTCGCCGTCCTCCAAGACTCCCTTGTCGAAGACCTGGAAAAAGAGCTCCATGACGTCGGGGTGCGCTTTTTCGACTTCGTCGAGCAAGACGACGCTATAGGGTTTTCGGCGGACGGCTTCAGTGAGTACGCCCCCTTCGCCATAGCCGACGTAGCCGGGAGGAGATCCCTTCAAGCTCGAGACGGTGTGGGCCTCTTGGTATTCGGACATGTTAATGGAGATCATGTTTCTCTCCCCGCCATAGAGGAGTTCGGTAAGGGCGACGGCGGTCTCGGTTTTGCCGACGCCGCTGGTGCCTACCATGAGGAAGACACCGATCGGCTTCTTGGGATCGTCCATGTTCGCGCGGCTGGTTTGGATTCGCTTGGCGATGACGTCGAGCGCGTGATCCTGGCCGATGACCCGCTCGCCGAGCAGTTGCTTGAGGTTGAGGATGGTTTGAATCTCGTTGGCCATCATGCGGCCGGCGGGAATCCCCGTCCAGGCGCTGATCACTTCCGCGATTGTCTGCTCGTCGACGCAGGGCTGAAGGAGGGGGGTCTCTCCCTGCATGGTTTTGAGTTCGGCGAGCAACTGGTCCAGCTCTTTGCGGACGGTAACGGCCTCCGCGTCGCTGATGACCGGTTCGGCGGGCTCGGCAGGCGCGGTTTCCTTGACCGGCTTGGCGGGTTTGGCGGACGCGGCGTCCTTGCTCCAGGCATACCGCTGCAGCTTACCGCGCGCTTCGCGGATCTTCTGCACGAGGGCCTTCTCCTTTTCCCAACGCTCTTCTAATGCCGCGAGGTCCTTGTGAATCTGTTCGAGCTGCTGGTCGATTTGTGCAATCCGGTCCGCATGATTGGCGCCAACGGCCATTTCCCCTTCCAGAATTCGCCGTTCGGTCTCCAACAAGGTGATGGATCTGCGGTCATCCTCGACCTTGGGTGGAATCGCCGTCTGGCTGATGGCGACGCGAGCACACGCGGTGTCGAGCAAACTCACCGACTTGTCGGGAAGTTGACGGCCGGAGAGGAAGCGTGCCGACAACCGCACCGACGCGATGACCGCCTCGTCGAGGATGTTGACGTTGTGGTGTTTCTCGAGCGTTTCGACCAGGCCGCGCATCATGCGTACTGCGGAATCCTCGGAGGGCTCCTCGACCTTGACCACCTGGAAGCGGCGGGCGAGGGCGGCGTCCTTTTCGAAGTATTTCTTGTACTCCGCCCAGGTCGTGGCGGCGATGGTCCGCAATTCGCCACGCGCCAATGCCGGCTTGAGCAGGTTGGCGGCGTCCCCTTGGCCTTCGCTGCCCCCCGCGCCGATCATGGTGTGGGCTTCGTCGATGAACAAGATGATCGGGCTCGGCGAACTCTTCACTTCTTCGATGACCGATTTGAGTCGGTTTTCGAATTCCCCTTTCACGCCCGCGCCGGCTTGGAGGAGTCCCAAGTCCAGGGCGCGAAGAGAAACGTTTTGAATGGGGGGCGGCACGTCCCCGGCGGCGATACGGAGCGCGAAACCTTCGACGACCGCGGTCTTGCCCACCCCCGCTTCGCCCGTCAGGATGGGATTGTTCTGACGACGTCGCGTCAGAATGTCGATGATTTGCCGAATCTCCGAGTCCCGGCCTAGAACCGGATCGATCTTCCCCGCTTTCGCCCGTGCGGTCAGGTCGTTGGTGAATTTGTCGAGAGCGGGGGTTTTGGTCATGCCGGCAGCACTGGGGACGCCGGTCCCCGGTGCCCCTTCCCCCGCCATGCCCGGCGCGGGAGACATTTCCAGCTCTTCGGCGCTTCCCGAGACGATGTTGCGGAAACCTGCTTTCAATTCTTCCAGATTGATGCGGGCGAGATCTCGGCAAGCCTCCGAGAGTTGCGCGCCGGTTTGCCGATCCGACAGAAGGGCCAGGAGCAACGTTCCGGTCCGCACGCGGCCGTAGCCGAAATCGACGGTCGAAATGAGCCAGGCTCCCTTGAGGGCGTCGATAATAGCGGGCGCCAAGCCGCCCGGTCGCCCGCTCCCGGTCTTGAATCGATCCATGGCCGTGGTCAGGCTTTTGGCGATGTATGCCGGATTGATTTCGTAATGCCGGAAGATATGCCCGACATCACTGTCGGTGTCCTCGTTCAGCTGGAAGAGGAGGTGTTCCGGTTCGGTGCTGTAGTTGGTGCGTGTCAGGGAGAGTCCGACGGCGCCATTGAGAGCTTTGTGGCAAGTGGTATCGACCTTGGCGATTAATGACTTCAGATTAACGTCCACGATCCTGTTACTCCCCTGACAGTCTGATTCCCTAACCAGTAATTCATGCCGACCACGACCGGGTCGGGGTCCCTCTTCCCGTCATCGTCGAGGCTTGCCTTCGAGCATGGCGATGCGTCACGAGCGGTCGCGTTGGCAATCGACTTTGCCGAGAGGAGTCTCGATAGTGCGTCATTCCGACGAGGTTTTCGCGCAGCCGGGGGGTTGGCCCGCGAAGGAGCCCGTTAGCAAGCAATCTAACCTTTTTTGCAGCGTGGCGAGTGAAAAAAAACAAAAGCCGGGGGACGACGAAAAGTATCCGTCCATAGAATGAGCGTGGAAAGGTTTATCGAATGGCCAAGCGTGACTTTTATGAGGTATTGGGAGTCAGCCGGGAAGCGACGCCGGACGAGATCAAGCGCGCCTACCGGAAACTCGCTCGAAAATTCCATCCCGATCTCAATCCCGGGGACAAAAAGGCGGAGGCGAGCTTTAAGGAAGTCCAAGAGGCGTACGACGTTCTCAGCGATACCAGTAAGCGCGACCAGTACGACCGATTTGGCGCCGCCGGCTTCGAACAGGGGGAACCAGGTCCTCGCAGCCGGTCTTATACCTGGAGCAGCAGCGGCGGACCCCAAGGTGGTTTCGAGTATGGCGAGGGGATGGGTGGCATCGACGATCTGTTGGGCGGTCTCTTCGGCCGCTCGCGGGGGTCGGGGCCGCCGGGGTGGGTTTTCCAACTTCGAACAGATGCCGGGAGATGACGTAGAGACCGAACTCTCGATACCCTTTTTGACGGCCGTCCGTGGGGGGGAAATCGAGATCGAGATGGCGGGACGGGAGATCAAACGACTTGCCGTCAAGATTCCCCCCGGCGTGCAGGACGGCGCGAAACTCCGCTTGGCGGGCAAGGGGCGTCCCTCCCCGGGCGGAGGCCGGCCGGGAGACCTGATCGTCCTGGTTCGGGTACAGTCTCACCCCTACTTCACGCGCCAAGGAGCCGACATTTATGTCGACGTCCCCATTACGGTCGCCGAGGCATTGCTTGGTGCGAGCGTCGACGTTCCGACGCTGGATGGAATGATCGCGGTAACCTTCCCCCCTGGTACTTCCAGCGGTCAGAAGCTCCGCCTTCGGGGGAAAGGGGCACCGACGAAGGATGGTGCAAAAGGGGACCAGTACGTCCAGGTTAAAGTCGTCGTTCCCAAGACCATCGACGACGAATCCAAGGCATTGATTCAGGATTTCGCTCGGCGAAATCCCTTGAATCCGCGTAAAGATCTCCAATGGTGACGCGGTGGCTTTGATCTCTGCTACGATCGTTTGTCGCGAGTTGGGACTTTCGAAGGACACGTTGCGCCAATGGGTGGAATGTGGTCTGGTGGTGGCGTCCCCGTTGGAAGCCGACTTGGGGTTCGAGCCGGACCAGGTTCGGCGCATCTGGTCCATTCTCAGCTTGCTTCAGGATCTTGAAGTCAACTTGGAAGGTATCCGCATCATCCTCGAAATGTCCGAACAGATTCGAGATTTGAAATTGGCGCTCCTGCAAAGTGGCCGGCAATTGGCAAGCCAGCAGCGGGTAGATGATTTTCGATTGCAGATCTTCAAGGAATTGACGGGCTCCGCGGATTGGGAGATCGAACTCTGAGCGGTTGGTTTGGCCGATCCACGCATGGCGGTACGACTCCCACGCCGACTCTGACCCATTTACTTCGTTGGATTCCCTCGTTTTTCGGCAGGAATCGCATCACGCGTCCGTTCATCGCGATTCCTTGGATTCTAGTCGCTGTCCCGGCATTGGCGGATCCAACGTCGGTCCCCAAAGATTCCGAACGACGAGTCGCCCTGTTGGTCATCCTGTGGACGCTACTTGCCATCGCCGCCGTCGTCGTTCTCGGCCTGGGGATCCTTTCGTTGACGCGACGATTGCGGCTTCGACTTGGGCGTGGGGACGAACATCGGGTAAAGACCCGGTATGTGCCCGCTTCCATGGATCCCGCGCGCGAACCCTTTCAAAAACCTCGGAAGCGAGTGCCCAAGCACCCGTACGCGAAGCGGAATCGATTGAGTCGAAGCCGCGAGTTCGACGCGGTTTTTCAGGCGAAGAATTCTGCTGCCGGCCGATACCTGATACTCTTCGGCATTCCCAATGGTCGGCGGTACAATCGACTCGGTCTGTCCGTCGGTCGAAGACTGGGCAACGCCGTCGTGAGGAACCGCTTTAAGCGACTTTGTCGCGAAGCTTTTCGATTGTCGGTTGCGGAGCAACCCTCGGGATGGGATTGGATCGTGGTTCCCATCGCGTCTCGCGCGGGATCACGGCCGCGAAAGAACCGGTGGAGGTTCGACGAGATTCGGTCGGATTTACTTTTTCTGATGGAACGCATTTCGAGAAGACGCCGTTCCTGAAGCCATGCGTCGGGGTGGGCGAACTCTTGGATCAACGATCGCGTCAATCAAAGGTGTTGGGATGGTTGATAAGGAGACTTCCTCGACGCGGGCTATTGGAAAAGGGGATTCCCTATCGGCTCGTGCCGCCATCCAAATGGTGCGATGGTATCAGCGCTTCCTGAGTCCTTTCCTCGGACGAAACTGTCGTTTTCATCCCAGTTGCAGTCAGTACTACATTCTTTCCGTCCGCAAATACGGCTTTATTCGTGGCAGCTTAAAAGGAGCGTGGCGCATCTGTCGTTGTAATCCATTCCACCCAGGTGGCGTCGACTACCCCCATTGAACGTCAGTCAGGTATTGGCGTACTTCCCGGCCCGCTCACCTGAAGCGTCTTGGCGCAACGCGAGCCGGGCCAGGGCATTTCTTTCCTGAGCGGCAAGAGTTCTCCCATTTGCCTCGTCCTGCCGAATGGCGTTGGGAAAACCTTCGAATTGGGCTGGATTATTTTCCCGGTCCCCGTTATCGCTGCAGCATCTTCAACCATTGACGAAAGCGAATGAGGATCCGGATGGTATGTCTCCGGGCCGCGTGGTCGGGTCTCCAAAAGGGGATCGGTCATGTCCGGTGGAGGGTACTGCTCCGGGGAATCAAGTCGTGACGGAATAATCGGAAAAATCGTCGAGATCGGTAAAGTTTGCGCCGTCTCGCGCCGATACTTCCAAGGAAGCCCGAAGACCGTTTTCGAAAACCTTGGCTTAGGGAAAGGATCGACAGCATGATGAGGTACCTGTCGCTTGCGTTATTGGCAAGCTCGGTATTGGGTGCGGGATGCTGTTGTCCAGGCAAATGCAAGTTTGATTGCCTTTCGAACCGTTGCAAGGACGGCAAGAGTTGCGCGGCACATACTTCCGCCAAGCCTGTGGAAGGGACGGCAGCCACGCCCGTGAAACAAACCGCGCCGAAAAAGAGCCCGGCGTCGACTAATTCGAGCCGGCCCGAGGACATCGCCAACGCGATCTCCAGCCAGCCGGATCCCGAACCCGCCGATGATAAGGCGCAAGATGCGAAAGTCGCGGAACTTCCGCCACCCGCGGCACCGGTTGTTCCTGTGAATCATCAAGAAAATGCCGAGGCGCAAAGCGAGGCGAAGGTGATCGAAGCCGAAGGTTCTACTTCGGACGGAGATCAATCGAGTTTGGTTGTTCCGCCTCCCCCGCCGGTGAAAATGGTGCTCGCGGGTGTCGGAGCCGAGAAGTCGACTTCGGAATCAACCGCGACCAAGTCCGCGGAGCCGAAAGCCACCGAGGAAGCCAAGGAGGTTGCTGCCGTTTCCGCGGAAAAAACGGAAAACGCCGTTGAAAAGCCTACGGCTGAGCCACTCCCACCCCCCGCGTCGCCCGAGGCCTCGAAAGCAGTGGCCAGCAGTGACGAACCCGCTTCCGCCGGCACCGCCGTCGCCGAGGATAGCACGGAATATGGTCACCACAAGGACTACATGTGGGTTCAAGGAAAACTCATTCGCATCTATGCGCGCGGTGGATATTGGCAGATTCGGTATGCTTCCTACGACGAAAACGATGAATATGGCGGGAAATTCGTGATCGTGGGTTCCGTGGGCGAAGACCTGCGCGAAGGGGATGTCGTACGTATTCGTGGTAAAGTCCTCGGGGAAAACCGCTGGCTCAACGGCACGGAATACCGCGCGGATACCATGCAGCTCGTCCAGCGAGGAACGGCTCCCTTCGCGAACTGATTTCGTTGAATCCATAGTCGCTTTCCGCATCCGTCATTTTTGCACGTCTCGATGCATTCGCGGTTAAAATAACGCGAGGTCAAGGGTTGCCAGGCGGGGTGTTTCCGCCGTCACTTTCCCGCGTCCGGACCGCCTCATTCGGGCTCTTTTGAGTGACGATTCAGATCCGCGCGTAACGGGTCATGGTCACCCTGTTCCCATCCCGCAAAGATTCAGATTCCTTGGGGAGATGCTCGGGAGATACTTGGCCTTGGATGCCAACCGATCCCATCAAATGCCTTGGGACGAAGCGGCAGCTCGCAGCTTCTGGCTCGACGAAAGTCGGCGCAGGGTGTCCGGGCCCATGGATTCCGCCACCGTGCCCCTCGCCAACGCCGATCCCTCGAACTCGACCAATAGTGACGAATCACCGCTCGACGAAGAACTTCTCGGTACCCGTTTGGATGTCTACCAAATCCTGGGATTCATCGGTCGCGGCGGGATGGGACGCGTTTACCTCGGCTGGCATGAACGCCTGCACCGACTTTGCGCGGTGAAGGTCATTGATCCCGAACTGGCCCGCTTCGAGCCCCGCTTGCTCGATATGTTTTTTGCGGAGAGCGCGGTCGGCGGCGGCTCCTCCAACACCCGAACATCGTAACCATCCATTCCCTCGGCGAGGATCGTTCCTTTCATTTCATCGAGATGGAGTACGTGGATGGCACGAGTCTTCGGGGTATCGCGGAGCAAGATCCCCCGTGCACTCCTCTCTCTTGCGCGCAGCTTGGAGCCCAGGTCGCGTCCGCGTTGGCCGCGGCGCATGCGAAGAACATGGTTCATGGCGACGTAAAGCCAGACAACGTCCTGATTTCCCGTCATTCATTGGCGAAACTTGCCGATTTTGGCCTGTACTTTGCGCGAAGAGCGGGGGCCAAACGTCTCAACTGGTGGGAACACCTGGTTTCATGGCGCGGAACTGTTCGAGGGGAAATTCAATGACAACTGCATCCGACGTGTACGCGTTAGGCGCGACTCTGTTTCATCTGCTGACGCGACGAATGCCCTTTTCGGGCCGATCCTTGGCGGAATTCCGAAACGCACACGCGAACTCCCCGCTTCCCCTGATTCAGGGTTCGCGTCCCAGTGCGGACGAACTCGAGCGACTGATCCATTCGATGCTCCGCTGACGACCGGAGGGGATCGTCCTTCAGTTGCCAGGCAATCGCGTTGCACCTGCAGGGTATCGCCAACAAACTCGTGAACCTGCACGACCTCGTCGCCGACGCGCTCCGCGATCGAGAGATCGATTGGTCCGGCGCGGAGGACCAGTATACCTTTCGCGTGTCGCTGCCTCATTTTCGACACCAGGTGATTCATGCGGAGATTCTGGAGACGCAAACGGACTCGGAACAGCACCGGATCGTTTCGTTCTGGACCCCCTGCGCGCCGGCGTCTCCGGAGCACTACCGCACCGTCCTCGACTTGAACGGCCGGCTCCCCTATGGTGCCTTCAGCGTTCGCGAGGTTGCCGGCAAGGCGTACTTCGTCATGGTGGAAAACCACCCGCGGGACACGATTGACGCGGCGGAAATTCGCGCCGCCGTCCTCCATCTCGCCGAATGGGCGGATTACCTGGAACAGCGACTCACCGGACGTGACGTTCACTGACGTCCACTACTCCCCACATTGACGGTTCCCGCTGACCGAAAATCAAGGTACTTGGCCTCTTTTGTCATCATCCTGACGCCCCCTTGGACCTCGATCTCACACGTCCTTCGAACCTCCGATTCGCCGCAGGATGCGAAAAGGAAAGATCGCTCCATTTTGTAAGGGTTCCGCTTCCCACGACTCTCCTGATGTAAAAATGGTCTCTTTCGCTCTCTCCGTCGAAGTGGATTGCTTGCTTGATAAAGTTGCATGCCGTTTCAGGATAATGGTTTATGGTCTGGTCTTGGAAGGGAGGCAAAACTTTAGAAAAACTGGCACACTTCCTGCTTGAGGTGAAAGGTACACGGAAAAGCACCTCGAATCTCCATGGAAAAGACTCATCGGTCGCGATCTGCCTGGTTTGGGGCCCCAATGGAAGGCTCCTGGAAGCGTTTGTCGATCGGTTCTGGATGGGCTCCCCATGAGGTCAGGATGACCTCGGAAGTGACCGCTCCCGGCGTATCTCGGGAGATCCATGCGTTCAAGGAAGGAATCATTGATGGAAATGCAACACTTCGTTCATTCGTTGGCGTACGGCTTGGAGTTCACGGGAGGCGCGTGCTTACTGTGGAATGGGATGGCCGCGAATTTGCCGCAGCGAGCGCGGGGTGAGTTTCTTCTACTACTTAATCTGGCGGCCCTTGGCATTGTCAGTCTGTTCGCCGCCTCGATTCACCATGAATGCGCGCTAACCGCGGGTATGGCCGTGGTAGTTCTGCTGCTCGCCGTTCTCCGCAAGGTTCGCAACGACTTGCTCAACGTTCGACACATCATGGACGAGCCCATCGACCTGCCAAACGATCGGCATCCTTCCCTTTCGACTACCAGCGCATGAAAAAAGCCCGGCCTTTTCGCCGGGCTTGGTGCATGATCCAACCAACGCTCAGTATTTGATTTTGTAGAACGGCGTTCGGACGGTGGTCCGGCCGAACAGGCCTCGACTGACCGTCGCGGGGTAAACGACCGTGGGAGCCGTGTAGAAACTGACCGCTGGAACCACTGCGGGAGCCGTCACTACGGGCGCCGCGACCACGGGGGTGGCGGGAGTGAAATAGCTCACTGGCACCGGAGAGGTGTAGTAGGCCACGGCCGGCGTCGTGTAATAGGAGACCACGGGAGCCGGAGTGTAGTAGGAAACGACTGGCGAACTTGCGATCACGACTTGCGCTTTCGCGGACTCCGCAGTCGCCACGAGCAAAAGACCAGCCGCCACCGCCGCGAAAAATAATCCCTTCGTTTTCATGATCGCTCAGGCCTCCCTTTGGGTGAAGATTCTTGCCAGCATTAAAAATTGTAAGCGTCGACTTCCCGGAAGTCGAGCGGGACGATCGTCATCCCCGGCCCCATCGTTAAAACCATAACCCATGAAATCTTCCCCATTTTCGAATTTGCCGCAAGTCTGGAGAAAATAGGTAAGCAAATCGGTCCGCTGGCAGCGTTAATTGGCTTTGTAATTTTGCCAAACGGGTGGTATACGCACCCTTCGCCGATCGACGAACGGCTTGAAAATGGGGTTCGCCGAGCTCTGGTAGTGGGACGCGGGGGGCGGAAATAAGCCTCTCGAGCGAACCCCTAACCCGAGTGAATCAAGCCGGAACGCTTGACCAAACCGTTGATCGGCTCGGGGGCTGTCTGAGGTTAGGATGCGCGGACGGGGAATGATGAAACCTCCCGCCGCCAATCCAACGTCCCGGCTCGCGGGGTGAACCAAGACGGGTTTGCAGGAGTAGCGCGCCACCGAGCGCGTGATTGGTCGGGCTATCCGCCGAGAGAGGCGGATCGGGAGGACGCGCGGTGAAATTCCGTTGGCGTATCAGGCACAAATTTGCCGCCGGGCTCTTATTGGTGGTCGGCATGACCGGCCTCCTCTCCGCGGGCTCGTTCTACGGCCTGTACTCCTACCGAAGAAGTAACAAGATCTTCAATTACCACCAGCAGCAATTAGAGTTACTTGGCTATCTCGATCGCGCGGTCAGTGATCTGAATTTCCCGGGACAAGACGTTTCCGACGCCCAGATCGATCAGCACGCGATGAAAATGGAGAAGATCAAACGCCTCGAACGGATCGAAACCATGCTCGACAAATACCGCGCGGGTCTGCGCAACGCGGTCGAGCACGCATTCACCGAAGCCGGCGCGGAAAAACAGTTCGCCGATCTTGATGAAATGAAGCGCTATTTGACGGACCTTCGCTCGTCCGTGGGAAGCAATCTTCCGATCGCGGTCGCGAATACCCATTCCCCTCTCCGATCAGTTTGGTTTCCCGAACGCGAGCGCGACGTGATTGCCAAGCTGATCTTTTCGCTGAATCGCTTGCGTGGCGTCATTCACACGGAAGTAACGCAAAACGTCGAAACGGATCGGCAGAATTACCGCGCGAGCATCGCGGTCGTCTACAGCACGAGCATTCTGGTGCTTGTGATGTTGGTCGTCCTGGTGTGGGTGGGCTACCGCGCCGTGTTCCGCCCGATCCGGGAGCTTCACCGAGGCGTGACGAAGATCTCCGCCGGCAACTTCGATCCTCGCGTTTGTCTGGATAGCGCGGACGAAATGCAGGAGTTGGGGGAAGCGTTCAATCACATGGCCGACCGCCTGCAGGGCATTTACAAGGACCTGAACTTCAAAGTCGAGGAGCGGAGCCGGCAGCTCATTCGTTCGGAGCGGCTGGCGAGCGTCGGATTCCTGGCCGCCGGCGTCGCGCACGAGATCAACAATCCCTTGGCAAGCATCGCGTTCTGTGGAGAAGCGATCGAGAGCAGGCTCAAGCAAGTGTTGCCACCCAACAGTGAGAACGCGGACGTCATCCGCAGTTACCTCACGATGATTCAACAAGAAGCGTTTCGTTGCAAAGCGATCACCGAAAAGCTGCTGGATTTCTCTCGCGTCGGGGAGCCGGAGCGAGTCGAGACCGACATCGTGGCGCTCGTTCGAAACGTCATTGAGTTGGTTCAACACCTTGGCAAAACGAAAGATCGCAACTTGGTGTTCGATCCCTACCATCCCGTGTTTGCGCGCGTCAATCCTCAGGAACTCAAGCAAGTCCTGCTCAACCTTGTCGTCAACGCCTTGGAAAGTACCGACGAGGGTGGAACGGTCCGCATCGTTGCCGACCCACGGGACGAAGGAGTAGTGGTTAGCGTCGCCGACGATGGATGCGGCATGACCGAAGAGGTGAAGGACAACCTGTTCGAGCCGTTCTTCACGCGAAATCGAACCGGCAAAGGAACGGGATTGGGACTTTCCATCAGCCATTTGATCATCAGTCAACACGGCGGCACGCTGGACGCGAACAGCGCCGGTCCTGGGAAGGGAAGCACGTTCACGATACATCTGCCGACCCGGGCGGCATTGGCAAAAGCCGCCTAGGAATAAACGGGAATCAAAGCTAGGATTCGGCCACGCCGTCCCACGGGGCTGGAAAGGTTCAAGGGAGATTCATGTCAACCCGGTCATAAAAAACTTCGGATTCTCTTCGCGGACGACGAGCGGCCCTAGCGTGAGCTGATGCGTTTGGAACTGCCTCGGCTTGGGCATGAAGTCACGGTCTGCGAAGACGGGCGTTCCGCGGTCGCGACTATTGAGAAGAACTCCTTCGACGTCGCCTTGCTCGATATTCGCATGCCCGGATTGACGGGGATCGAGGTCCTCAAACGCATCAAGGAGAACGCGCCCGACACGGAGGTTGTGTTGCTAACCGGCCACGCCACCGTCGAGACCGCGGTCGAAGCGATGCGCCATGGCGCCTTCGACTACCTGACCAAGCCGTGCAAAATGGCGGAGTTACAAGTCGTTCTCGAGAAGATCCTCGAACGCCGGGAGTTGATGCACAAGACGATCGCGCTCGAGAGCCGGCTGAAGATCGCGGAAGGTTCGACCCGACTCGTGGGATCCGGAGCCGCGATGCGCGGCGTGCTCGAGATGATTCGAAAGGTCGCTCCGACCGACTCGACCATCCTTATCCTCGGCGAGACGGGGACCGGCAAGGAAGTGGTCGCGCGCACGCTCCACGAACAGAGCAAACGGGCCGCCATGCCGTTCGTGCCCGTCAATTGCGGCGCGCTTCCCGAACACCTGGTGGAAAGCGAGCTGTTCGGCCATCGCAAGGGAGCGTTCACGGGAGCCGATCAGAATCGCAAGGGACTTTTCGAGGTCGCCAACGGCGGAACGCTGTTCCTCGACGAAGTGGGGGAGCTTCCCAAGGCGACCCAGGCGAAGCTGCTTCGATTTCTCGAATCGAGAGAGATTCGCCGAGTCGGCGAAAACGAACCGTTTCAAGTCGACGTCCGCATCTTGTGCGCGACCAACCGCGAGCTGCGCGAGATGACGTCGAGCGAAGATTTCCGAGAGGATCTCTACTTCCGCATCAATACGTTCGAGATCCGGCTCCCCAGCTTGCGCGAGCGGCGCGACGACATCCCTCAGCTCGCGGAATACTTGCTCGCCCGCGCGGCGCGGGGCAAAGGGAGCAAGTTCGAGATCACTCCCGAAGCGGTGAGCGTGCTTACTTCCCATAACTGGCCGGGCAACGTCCGCGAGCTGGCCAACGTTATGGAATATGCGTGGGTTCTTTCCGGCGGGGAACCAATTCGCGTGGAACATCTGCCCAGCCAGATCACGCAGTCGGAAGGTGCCGCCGTCCTCGCCGTTCCCACGGACAAACCGATGTCGTTGCACGATCTGGAAATGCGGTATATCTGCCAGATTCTGGACAAGAACGGTGGAAACAAGCCGGAAACCGCCAAGCAGTTGGGAATTAGCTTGAAAACGCTTTACAACAAGCTGAACGCCATTCCCGACAATTCCGGTTCACTCGCAGGATAAGGGACGAAGTCCACGGCAGGTTCGCGAGCCATCATGGCTCGATCCCCGTTCCGTGCGTCGGCGAAGCCTGGCTAGCTCGAAGCGCCGAGTCCGATTTCGTCACGCGGAGCACTTCGGAGATGGTCGTCTGGCCGGCAAGCATGCGTCGCCAGCCGTCTTGGCGTAGCGTGACCATCCCTTCGGAAAGTGCCTGAGCCTTGATGCGGGCGGCACTCGCCCGATCCACCACGAGCTCCCGAATCGGATCTGAAATCGGTAGCAGTTCATAGATGCCCTGCCGTCCTCGGTATCCCGTCTGTCGGCAGTTTCTGCAACCCTCGCCCCGTTGTAATTGAATCCCGCTGCCGTTGTTTTGCACATCGAAAGGAAAGTCGGCGGGAAGTTCATGGATATCGGGCGTGTAGGCTTGCTTGCATTCCGGGCAGATCCGACGAACCAGCCGCTGGGCCATGACCGCCTCCACCGTACTGGAGACGAGGAATGGTTCGACCCCCATGTCGGTCAGACGGGTAAAAGCGCTCGCGGCGTCGTTGGTGTGCAATGTGCTCAAAACCAAGTGGCCGGTGAGAGCCGCCTGGGTGGCGATCTCCGCCGTCTCCAGGTCGCGGATTTCGCCGATCAGCACGACGTCCGGGTCGTGTCGAAGAATGCTACGCAGGCCGGCGGCGAACGTCAGGCCAATCTTGGGGTGCACGCCAATCTGCTGGATCTTGTCGAAATGGTATTCAACAGGGTCCTCGACGGTGATGATCTTGATCTCGTCCTTGGCGATCTCCTGCAGCCGCGCAGTAGAGAGTCGTCGTCTTGCCGCTACCGGGTCGGACCGGTCACCAAGAGGATGCCGTGCGGCAGACTCATGAGCGAACGCCAAAGGTTATAGTGGTCTGGTTGCATGCCGACGTCCTGGAGCCGGAATGTCATCGACCCCTTCGTCGAGAATACGGAGGACCACTCCTTCGCCGCCGCTCATCGGGATGATGTCGACGAATGTCGACGCCGCGCCGCGGCCGCGAAGTTGAATGCGTCCATCCTGAGGCAGTCGTTTCTCGGCAATGTTCAGTTTGGCCATGATCTTGAGCTTGGCTCACGATCGCCGGGGCGAATCGATGGATTTCCGGGGGAAGTGCCTGGACCCAGCACGCCGTCGATGCGGTAGCGACCTGTAGGCCGGTTTGGTGTCGGCTCGATGTGCATCGTCGCTGGTTCGCTGTTCGATCGCTTCCATGAGGATTTCGTTGACCAGCTTGACGACCGACGCTTCCTCCGCCAACTCGTCCCACCGTCTCCTTTTTCCTTGCCGTCGACGAGTTGGAACGGTTGAGCATCGCCACCAGGAGCGCCGACGGTCTCGCCCCCACGCCGAAGTGAAGTCTTGATCACCGTCGCGATCTCGTCGCTGCCGCCAGCACCGGTTCGACATGCAGGCCGGTCGCGGAGTGGATTTCATCGAGCGTGAAAATGTCGAACGGATTGCTGGTGGCGACGATCAAGCTGCCGTTCTCGCGCCGGACGGGAACGACCTGCTGTTTGAAAATCACCTTGCTCGAGACCGTGCCCAGCACCTGGGGGTCGATGCGACAATCGGCGAGCGAAATGACTTCCAGTCCAAGGGAATTGCCCAGCAGTTGGAGCACCTCGGATTCCGGCAGCAACCCGAGTTGCACGACCGCCTGGTCCAGGCGCATGCCCTTTCCCGCAGCCTCGCGTGCTTCCGCGAGTTGTGCTTCGCTGATCAGTCCCCGTTCAATGAGCAGATCTTCGAATCGCATGGAGTCCTATTCCGACGAGTCTTCGTAGCGTGGGTTTGCATTCATCAAGGATTACCCGGCCGGACTGGATCAGAGTTTCACGCAGTGTTTCGTGGTCATCCGCCCCGAGGACGGAAATCGTGGTTTATTCTAGCAAACGTTGGATCGCGGCCTTGCCGAAATACAAGGGAGTTCAATCGAAGATCCTTCTCCGCGCGACGTTACATTCGCCATGGTCGGATTCCAATCGAACATCAGAAAAGTAATTTCGTATTCCCCGGCCCGGCCGTTTGGAGGGTCTTGACGCAGAACGAGCCGGACGACGGGAGTTGGAAAAGGCACGGCCGACACGCGATCATCCCTGTGTGTGGATGCCACGTGCCGGCCTGCTTTTCCCTGGCTGCCCGTCGGTCAACCGTCAACGGGTTGACTCCTTGGCATCCTTCTTTTCCGCGTCGCCATTCGGTCGCGAGCGGCGCCGGCCGCCGTCACGAGGACCACGATCTCCGTCTCCGTCACCCCGCCGGCCGCGGGGACCAAAGCCAGGCGGATCGAGCTTGAAGTTGATCGGTTCACCTTTCAGCGATTCCCACTTCGCCTTCTGCTCGTCCGTCAAGATTCCCAGAACCTTGGTTTCCTGCTTCTTGCGGAACTCATCGAAAGCCTTCCGCCGAGCCTCCGGATCGTCCCCCGACGAGGTAAATAGTTCGCGCATTTCGTCGCGAGCACCCTCGAACATTTCGCGAACCTTGTCTCGCTGTTGGTCGGTGATGCCGACCTCCTTGGAGACTTCGGGCGAGAACAACGCCATCACGCCCCCTACTTGGAGTCGAATTTGCTTGAGACGCTTGGTCCGCTCCTCCCCGAGAATCTCCTGAATCTGCTTCTGGGTCTCGGCGGCGCGTGCCTCCGCGGTTTCCATCCGTGCACGGAACTTCTCGCGGCGCTGTTCTTCGGAAAGATCGCGAATGCTTTCGAAGAATTCACGTTCCTTGTCGCGCACGTCATCCGCGAGGATGCCCAGATACGCCTGTTCCTCGTCCGTGACTTTCAGGGCCTCTTTGACTTCCGGAGCGCTAAGGAGACCGAAAAGATCGCCGCCACGCCCGCCGGGGCCCCCCGGCCCACCACCAAATCGGCCGCCAAAATCGCCTCGGCCGCGACGTGGGCGATCTTGTTGATCCTCCTGCCCTTGTGCAGGAATCACGGAAACGCCGAGAACCAGGCATAGGCCAAGTACGGCTCCCATTCGTTTGGCCAGCATCATGAATATCCTCCCGATCATTGGCAGAGTTTTGTTACCCGCAGGGAATCGAACCCCCACGGACGTCGTGAGTTTCGCGAAAATATAAATTCGTCGACTTGGGATCGCAAAAGTAGGAGGCCAATTACCAATGTGTCGACCCCAACTGGGGAGGATGGGCGGGAAAAGGTGACTTGGGGAACATTCTTGTTGCTCCACCAATCCCCGTTCGTCGAAGGGCTTAAAGCTCGTCTGCGAAGACCAGGAATTTGTTCAACTGAGTCACGCGAATGACTTCGTCGACGAACATGGTGGGGCGGGCGTACACCAACTTCCCTTTGCTGGAATTGGATCGACAGGTGAGATTGACGAGGATTCCCAGGCCGTTGGAGTCGATGCGGTTCACCTGGCTCAGGTCCAAAAGCACGCGATGCCCCGGTTCCGTGACGAGGGGCATTACCGCCTGCTCCACTTGCCGAGAATTTTCCCCCACCATGTTTCCCTTGGGGAGGATGTGAACCTGGTCGGCCTTTTTCTCGACCTGAATTTCCATAATTGTCACGTCCTTCTCGGTCATTTGGGGGTTCAATCCATAGAGATCGTCACGACGGCGGCAGGATTGGTTCGATGTTCCGCAAAGTCGACGAATCGTGGCCTTGGGATCGGCAGTCGCGGGTTTTGAATGATCATTCCCCGGTCCAGACACGCCGATAGTATAATGAACCCGGAATCGTAAAGAAACGAGGGTCCCCATGAACGCGAAAACGAGGCGGATGTTTGCGTTCCTGTCGATTGTAGGGACCTTGGCGGTTCTTCCGGCCTGTGCGTATGCGCAGCGCGCGGGTTCTTCAACGTCGGGAAGTGGCGCCATGCCGAATTCCTTCGGCTTGCAAACCAACTCCCCGTTGGGGGCAGGGGGGTCGTTCCGGCCGAACAACTCGTCCTTCGGCTCCCCACTCGGGTTGCAGACACCCACCGCGGGCAACAACGGCAATCCGTTCGAGGAGGCGCGCGCCGACCCGCAACAGCAGGGACGGGCGGGGACGCAATCCACGGCTGGAAATCGCGCGCTCAACGGACAACAAAACCGACGTTCGACTGGTTTTGGGAATAACACTTCGGGAAATCGGCAACGCACGAACGGATTCGGCCAAAACGCCATGAATAACTTTTCGAGAGGACAGAGAGGACGAAATTCCAGCGTGCCCCCGCCGGTCATTACCCGGATTGATTTTCCCGTCGAATCCGTGTCTCCCAACGTCGTCATCGATTCCGCTCGCGAAGTACTCGGGCCGCAAACTCTTCCCGGCATTCGCGACATGAACTTGCAGCTGAATAACGGCGTGGCCGTGCTACAGGGAGTGGTGAAAACCGAACGTGAGGCTCGCCTCGCCGCCGCCCTCTTGTCCCTCGAACCAGGCATCCGCTCGGTCGACAACCAACTCGTCGTTCAAGAGTCGTCACAATAGCGGATACCCTCTCAGCGTACTTGTTGGCCGGAACTTTTGGAGTTAAGTGTCGACCACTCCATGGCAAATGTTCAGCCATCGACGAGTCATCCATCACGAACTGTCTGAAAAGTGGTTCCTGGAGAGCCGCTTTCGAACGATTCTGCGCATCGCTTTGACTGCATTATTCGGACTGTGGCCAGAGGCACGCGCCGCATGGTCCCTTCCGTCGGTGTATTTTGCCAAACGCGTTGAAAAACATTCCAGAATCGGGCCCGTCCGACAAACCCGCACTTGCGAAATCGAGGGGAAATCCAGGAAAATAGCACGGGATGATTCTCTGTTACGGAGAGACGGACATGTCACGGCGAAGAGAGGTTTACGCAAGTTACGACGTGGGTGACCGCATTCGGATCCGTGACGGCGCGAGTCATCCCGTCTATCCCGACATCAATCTCTCGGGCTGGGTCGGGACGGTTCGAAAATACGATCGACTGACGAAAGCGTATTTGATCGTCTGGTCCAAAGAGACGCTTCAAGGTTCTCCCGGCGAGTACGGGGAACAATGTAATCAGGACGCGCTCGATCCGGGAACCACGTGGATCGATGCGGCCGATCTGGAATACGCCTAAGTACATCTCGCGCACCGCCGGCAGGAGCGACACCGCCGATGGATGAACTCTGTTAGTTCGCCAGTGGAATTTGCCGACCGTCGACGGCGAGAAGACGTACTTCCGTCACCGCTTCCATTGCCTGACGCACCGAGTCC
The DNA here is from genome assembly GCA_046350335.1 of Planctomycetota bacterium. GTDB lineage: Bacteria > Planctomycetota > Planctomycetia > Kolteriales > Kolteriaceae > JAXMAQ01. Next base: position 23,812 of record JAXMAQ010000024.1, on the reverse strand, counting down.
GCCTTGTCTTTTTTGGATCGGGGTTCGGCATTCATCTGCATTTCAAAGGCAACGCTTGCCGTTAACGACTCCAGCATGCCGAGACGTTGGTGGAAGACGATATCCGCCACGCCCGGCTTGCTGGAAAAGACTTTCCCCGTAATGCGTATTTCGTTTTGCGAGAGTCCGCCGCCAGGACGATCCTCAATCCGAATCGTGGAGCGAAGGTGTGCCCGGCCGCCACCGGTGCTGACGATGGAAACCTCGTTCTTGCGGACGAGGGATAGAAAACCGAGGTTGAGTTCCTCTTCCCGCGTCCATGGAGCCTGGCCAGCGACTTCGTCCGAGGGCATCCACGAATATTGGGTAATCAACAAGCTTCGCAACTGGGAATCACTGACAAGCTGCATGGCGGGAGCGTTTGGTTTCTTTTCGTCCGGCTTAATGCCTTGTCCACGGACAGTCAAGACCTGGCCACGATCGCCCAGAACGACGAGAAACGGCTTGCCGATCATCGCCCGAGCGCTCGCGAACATCGGCGGCTCGCCGGAACTGGGTCGGGACTGCGAATCGAAACTTCCATCCGCGGGGCTACCCGACACGGACCATTCCACTCTCTCGAAACGGTATTGCAGCGTCGCTTCGCGATCCGCGACGCTTTGCGTCTTGGCGTGAAGCGTGAATTTAGCCTCAGACTGATAGGGTTTCTTTTCCCCTTCCTGCTTAACGATCCTGCGCGTGGCAATCCGATAGACGAACTCTCGGCCGGGCGTGAATCCAAGCCGAAGATCGTTCGTCGCCCGGCCGTCCGGCTCGACGGAGGGGCCCGCATCAGGCGTCTGGGCGCCGCCCGAGCGGGCAAGGGAGCCCGCTCCGACGATTCCCAGGACGAGGCAAAAGTTCCGCAGGGTGGAGCGAAATGACGCGCTCACAGCCGGCTCCCTTGTGCCATGACATCATCCAAAGGGCCAGGCTGAGCGTCCTTCGGGCAACCCGAGTCGAAGAAGTCTTGAAGCATGATCTGAGCAGCGAGCATGTCGCGGCGGGCCTTTTTCTTCTTTTTGGGAAGCTTGGTGTTGGCGAGCAACGCATCTGCTTCAACCGTGGTGTAGCGCTCGTCCCAGAAGTAGAGTTCGTTGCCGGTGACGCTCTTGAGCCAGGCGCCGAATCGGCGGGCGGCTCGAGCCTTGTCTCCTTCGGACCCGTCGGCGTTGACCGGAAGGCCGACGACAATTCGCTTGATTCCCTCCGCCTGGCAAATCATCCGGAAGTAATCGCCGTCCACTTCCGGGCTACGCCGCGTGTAACTCTGCCAAGGCGTGGCCATCTTGGTCTCGTCATCGATCAATGCCAGACCAATTCGCTTGTCGCCGTAATCAACACCCATCCATCGAATCATGGGAGCACCTTCCTTGAGATAGTGGCCCGCCGTCGAATCGCTCCGGTTCCCTTTCCCGGTTTCCGCTCTTCCAGAGAAGAGCGCGTTTGCCGGTTCACGGTACTTTCGCGACAAGTCAAAAGCGGGATCCTGGTCAACATTCACTCTGTCCATTCCGCGCGTTCTTCCGAGAACAGGCGGAAAATCACCGCTGACGAAACGCCCGCGGCTCGTCCACGTACGGGACGCTTCATGGGAGTCGTCATGGGCACAAATCCACTCCAAACCTCACCGGTTCCGGGTGGAAACGTTTCTAATGAGCAGCCGTTTTTAAGGTCCCTCCAATTGGAAGTAGGTTGCCTTCTGGATCGCCGGTCTCCCGGCGAATCGCTTCGTGAATTCTTCCTCGTTGAGGGCTGCCAAAGGGCTCACTTCAAGAGGTACCGCGGATTCACCGGTGGAATTTTGCGGAAAAGGGATGCCGGCGGCCTTGAGCCAACTTGCCGCCTTGCGCGTCATGGCCGCCTGGACCAATGCGGGAGAATGTTCGCCCGCACTATTCTTTACCGGTTCGTATTCGTCATGCCGGTCTGTTTCCAGCACCATGACTCGCTCTGCCATCGGCAGGCAATCGAAAATAAAGGTTTCGAATTTGAGCGCGTTGGGCTTCTTGGGCTGTGTCAATTCCCCGGAGGAATTGATGTACGGTACCGCTTTGCGGGCAAAATGAAACGGAAGCCCGCCACCCGCCGCCGTGATTCGATCCAAGAATGCTCGCTCGAATACGTGAATGGCGATACTCCCCGTCCAGTAGCGCAACTGACCGTGCGCGTCGATTTGGCCTCCGAGTTCCGAGGGGAGGTCGCTGTACTCGATGACGGTCGGTTTTCCCTGGTATCGGACCGCCAAACCGAGCTTTTCCTCCGCATGTTCCTTGCGAATCACCTTGATGGAAACATTGGCTCCGGAATGGTGATGATGGCCGAGGAATACAGGATCGAGAATCTTGACGAAAACGTTGTCCACTTGGAAGTAGTAGACGTCTTCGATGCCTCGAGCGGCCAGGTCGGCAAGAACGCCTTCCGACTTCATGGCGAGAAGCGTTCCGCCATGACCGTTGGGACCGGTGAAGACCTCATGTTTTTGAGAAAGCAGCACCTTGCCGTTCTCTAGTTCCAGTGCCGGCATGGTTCCTTGAACAAAGAACCGAACGTCCTCCCGCGGAAGTCCAAAGTACCGTTGGGAAGCGAAGAACTCCGCCGTCTCCTGGTGGTTGTTCGGGCTGGTCATGATGTACCAGGGAATCGGTTTGCCCGCCTTGCGACTCCACGCGAGGATCTTTTCCGCGTGAATTTGGAACAGTGACGCGCCGCTCACCGGGCCAATGGGGAACATTCCCTTGGGATGTTCGAAACCGAGGCGAGTACCTTGTCCCCCAGCCACCAGGACGACTCCAACCTTCCCGGTGCGCAGCCGCTCTAGGCCGACCTGGAACATTTCCTGGTCGCGGCTACGTTCCGCGTCCGAGGTCGGCAGGGAGATGGCCTCCATGGGCTGGACGGCGTGAGGATCAATCTCCGCGTGCGGTTTCTTTGAGAGTTCGTATAGGCGCGCGAGTTGTTCCAGATCCAAGGATTGAATGTCGGCGACCAGTTTGGCGCGCTGTTCAGCCGTCAAGGCGTCGGCGAATTCCAGCAGGTGTTCCTGCCCATGAGCCGCCAATCGTTTTCTCAAGGCATCGAGTTCCATGAATCCCATTCTTCGAAGGATCGTCGTTTCCAACGTTGGCGGCAAGGCCTAGGACGTGGCCGCCTGCACGCCCCGAGCGGCGTTCGCCGACTCAACTATGCCCGATTAAAAGGTCAACGTGAGCCCGTCGTAGGCCAGTTCCACATGGTCCGGCATCCGGGCGCGGGCTTTTTCTGGATCGAGTTTGCACGAGAGGTGCGTTAAAAACGCCCGCTTGGGACGCACTTTCTCGATAACCGCCAGCGCTTCGTCGAGCGAAAAATGCGTGGGATGGGGCGTATGCCGCAACGCGTCCAGGATCAATATGTCCAGACCTTCCAATAGGGGCCAACTCGCTTCCGGTATTTGGTTGACGTCCGTGCAATACGCTAGATTGCCGATACGGAAACCCAAAACGTCCGTCCGACCATGTCGCAATGGAATGGGCGTCACCCAATGGTCGAGTACTTGAAATCGGGGCCGATCGATCCGTCGAAATTCGACGCGCGGAACTCCGCCATGCGGATAGGAAAGGACGATCGGATCGAACGCATAGGCGAAGGCCCTGCGAATAAACGCCTCGACCTCCGGATCGCAGTAAACGGGCATCTCGCCGCCCAAGTGGTAGCAGAGTACGCGAACGTCGTCGAATCCGAAAACATGATCGGCGTGATGGTGCGTAAAGAGCACTGCTTGAATATCGCGAATCTTTTCCCGGAGAAGTTGCGTGCGGAGGTCGGGGGTCGTGTCGATGAGAATGGTGCCCGCGGGCGAGCGTACGATCACGCTGCAACGGGTCCGTTTGTTTTTCGGGTCGTCCGATAGACAAACCGGACACTCGCATCCCACCACCGGTACTCCGACGGAAGTTCCGGTCCCGAGGAACAGAAATTCGCGGCTGCCGGCGGGGGCTTCGATCAATTGTTGATGTTCCATGTTGCTCGTGCATGAAGTCGCCCCCTCCTCGGGGCCAAAACTCCCCCCGGAGAGTCGAGACTCTAGCACAGATCCCTTCTTTTCCCTAGTCCGATTTCTGGCATCGATTTTTCAATGCATAGTTAATGATGGTATGGCTTTGTGGAATGTGCGCCGAGGGTGGTTCTGTGATTTTGAAAATTTTTCCGAACCTGTTTTTCACCCTAACGATTGTCGATTCGCCGCCGTTCTCCCGTCCCTCGCCGCTCGAAACTCCTTGGTTCCCGTCGCTCGATGCCGGCGGGCCTTTGTTCAGTTGGCCTTCCACTCGACGCCGACGTGGAATCCACCATGGGGGTGGGGCGTGATGTATCGAACGATTGCCTCGCGGGGTGCCTCCGCTTCCATGATTACGGAGATCTGGCCACCCACCTCCAAGGAGCCAATGGCGGAACAGAAAAACCCGAGTCCTCCTTCCGAGACATCCATTAGTCGGAGCTCTCGCTTTTCCGACGCTGTCAACACAGTTGCAACGAGGCGATTGGGAAAGACTCGCTCGTGATGCCGCCTCTCACATTCCATGCACGTTCCCCACCGAATCGTTTGTTTCCTGGCTCTTGGATCCCAATCATGCGGCGTGCCGCGAACGGACTCTCCACGGTTACCACGCGTTCGTCCGCGAATGGCAATATTCTCTGCCGATACGTCCGAGGCATGCGTGCTTCCTCGGCACGCGACTTTCCCCGTCCTATCGTCGCCCAACCGTTTGAAGACAAAACCTAGTCTGACCGAAGTGATCTTGGGCATGACGAACCAGGTCGGGTATTCCACCGGTGAACGAACATGACGGCCACGGACAAATCGGCGATCGTGCCTCAGGATTCTATTCTTTCGGATGTCGGTTCATCAAGCGGACATTCCCCGGGATCGCGGCCGGAACTGAAGGTGCGTGAAACAAGCTTAGGCATTCCGAGTTCGTGACGCTTCCTGCAGACACGCCAATAAAATGGCGATGGTCGGCTCGATGTATATTCCCCGTTTCTCCGATCGCCTTCGATTGGAAACGCGGGAGCAACGCGCCCTTTTGGGGGGCTTCGAAAAACCTCGTCCGTGGGGCATCGGAAAAGTAATATCGCAATCTCCGGCCTGGTTGCTTGGAGAGCCTTGCCGCTAGCCGCGATTCGTACCGGCCATGAATCGGTATCGGGCCCCGGCATTACCTTTCCGAGCGGCAATCATTTCCGGTGGCCAGATCGATGGGACTGGCTGGAACGTCGGCGGGAGGCAATTGTCATGTTTTCGGTGGATGAGAAACCTCGGATCATTGCCGGTGTCGGATACCTTGGCCAGGTGGTCGCGCGTCGTTGGCTTAAAGCGGGGCACCAGGTGATCGGCACGACCCGCAGCACGGACCGAATCCGCGAACTGGAGGCAATGGGCGTCACACCTTTGGTTTGGGATGTGACGAATCCTGGGCCGAATCGTTTACCCGACGCCGAAGTTCTCCTTTATTGCATCGGCTTCGACCGAAGCGCAGGCAAGCCGATACGTGAAATCTATGTCGATGGTTTGCGGAACACACTCGAACGAGTCACTGGCCTAGAGCGTCTGATCTACATTTCGAGCACGGGTGTATACGGCGACGCGGGAGGTGCGTGGATCGATGAAAACTGGCCGCCGGCGCCGATTGACGATTCCGGCCAGGCATGTTTAGAGGCGGAATCGGTCGCACTCGCGTGGTCAGCACAGCGGGGAATTCCATGCATCATTCTTCGACTCGCGGGCATTTACGGTCCAGGTCGTTTGATCGGAGCGGCATCACTTCGAGCTGGGACGCCGATTGAAGGGGATCCGGATCAATGTCTGAATCTGATTCACGTCGAAGATGCTGCTCGCGTCGTGGACGCCGCTTGCGTTCGCGGAAAGGGTGGTGAAATCTACCTTGTCTCCGATGGCCACCCCATCGCGCGGCGAGAGTTCTATGGCTATCTTTGCCAATGGCTCGGAGCCCCCGGTCCAACATTCAGCGGAGTTGCTGGCCGGCGGGCGCGGGGGTCACGAAAGGTGAGTAATGCTAAGATGTTAAGTGAGTTGGTGCCCGGGATTCACTTCGAGAATTTTCGACTTGGATTGGATGATTCGTTCCCTGAGCACGGGCGTTGATCGAACGGCGGCAACTTTTGCCTAACGCACTTCAGGTTTCTAATGCCACTAATGCGGGCCGGAAAGGCCAATGGCAGGAAGCCGAGGAGTGGCTTTCTGGCCCCGGCATTTGAAACCTGGAGCGCGACAGGGTAAGTGGCTGAAGCGTCGCGGCAGGGGCGAGACGGGACTCTGAAGCGATGAGGACGGCATGGCCGAAAGTCGTTCCCTAATGCTCTGGAAAGCATCCCGCCGCCATTGAACATCAGAAATGTACCGTAGTGATTCCCGGCGGTTTCTTGGAGAGCCTTGGCGCTAGCCGCGTTGATGAATTGGCACTGGGCCCCGACATTTCTTTTCCGAGCGTCGAGGAGAATTCACCGCTTGTCGCGTGCCGAAATGCTAAGATTTTGCGTACATACGCCGTAGATGGGCTCTCGGGAAATACCTATAATCGGTGCAGTCGTTTAAACCAGCACCCGATTCGCCTTTCGTTAGGCTTGGCGAAGTCAACCAACAATCACGTGGATCGAAGGGGGTTTGCAACAATGAGTCGAGGAACGCGACTGTTTACCAGCGAGTCCGTGGCGATGGGCCACCCCGACAAGCTTGCCGACCAGATTTCCGATGGCGTCCTCGACGCATTGCTCGCGGAAGACCCGATTAGCCGCGTTGCTTGCGAGACAATGGTCACGACCGGTGTCGCGATTATTGCCGGCGAGATCACCACCAAGGCCAAGGTCAACTATCCCCACATTGTCCGGGACGTCATTCGCGAGGTTGGATACACCGACTCGTCGATGGGCATCGACGCGGACACCTGCGCGGTCATGGTCAGCCTGGACTCCCAATCTCCCGACATCGCGATGGGTGTCGATGAGAATTCCGCTGCCGGAAAGGATATTGGCGCTGGTGACCAGGGGCTGATGTTCGGTTTTGCTTGCACCGAGACGCCCGAACTCATGCCGATGCCGATTCAATACTCGCACGCTCTGGTCAACCACCTGGCCAAGCTTCGTTTCGAAAAGAAGATTCCTTGGCTTCGTCCGGACGCCAAGAGCCAGGTGACGGTTGAATACGACGGTCACAAACCTGTTCGAGTTCACACGGTCGTGATTTCGACCCAGCACTCGCCGGACGTCAGCCTCAATGAGATCAAGGAGACCATCCGCGAACAGGTAATCAAGAAGGTGATTCCCGCGGAACTTCTCGACAGCAAAGTGATCTATCACATCAATCCTACCGGCCGGTTCGTGGTTGGTGGTCCTCACGGGGACTGCGGCTTGACGGGTCGCAAGATCATCGTCGATACGTATGGTGGACGCGGCCGTCACGGAGGTGGAGCCTTCAGCGGCAAGGATCCCACGAAGGTGGATCGTAGCGCCTGCTACATGGCTCGTTACGTCGCCAAGAACGTCGTAGCTGCCGAACTCGCCGACCAATGCGAGGTTCAACTGGCCTATGCGATCGGCGTATCCGAACCGGTGAGCGTGCTCGTGGATACCTTCGGCACCGGCAAGGAAGACGATTTGCGCATTGCCGAAGCCGTGCGAGAAATCTTTCCGCTCACGCCCGGCGGCATCATCAAGCACTTGGATCTCCGCCGACCCATCTATCGCAAGACGGCGGCGGGTGGGCATTTTGGCCGGGCCGATTTCCCGTGGGAGAAATGCGACAAGGTCGAGGCGCTTCAGTCCGCATTGGCGGCCGGCGTCGCGTCTCGCTAACGCGCTTCCCAAAACGCGAACGCGAGAACTACCATCGTTGATTAGGGGCACGGAGGGTCGTGCCCCGACTTTTTTTTCGGGCAACATGCGAGGGCAGGGAGGCATGACGCGCGATCGCATTCTCGAAATCTTTCGTCGCCCAAGCGCGGGCGGTAAGGTCGTCCTCTGCGGCTGGGTGCGCACCGTTCGCCATAGCAAGGAGTTCTCTTTCATAGAGGTCAATGATGGATCGGTGATCCACAACCTCCAGTGCGTGGCGGATGCCAATCTCTCCAACTACGATTCCGAAGTCAAGCACCTGCAGACGGGCGCAAGCGTTCGGATAGAAGGTGAGCTCATCGATTCGCCTGGCAAGGGACAGAAATACGAGGTGCGCGCAACCTCGGTAAAAATGTTCGGCAAGGCGGAAGGTTTTCCCCTTCAAAAGAAGGGGCATACGATGGAATTCCTCCGCACCATTGCCCATCTCCGCGCCCGCTCGAACACGTTTGGCGCGGTTCTTCGCGTGCGCAACCAAATGGCCCGTGCCGTTCACGAGTTCTTTCAAGTTCGGGGCTTCATTTATCTGCACACGCCGATCATTACCGCCAGTGATTGCGAAGGGGCGGGCGAGATGTTTCGCGTCACGACCTTCGACATCGACAATCCTCCTCGCATCGATGGAAAAGTCGACTTCCGTCAGGATTTCTTCGGTCGACCGGCGAATTTAACCGTCTCCGGGCAACTCAACGCGGAGACCGTGGCGCTGGCGCTTAGCGACGTTTATACCTTTGGTCCCACGTTTCGCGCGGAGAACTCGAACACGACGCGGCATTTGGCTGAGTTCTGGATGATCGAGCCGGAATGCGCCTTCTATGACCTTCAGGACGACATGAACCTCGCGGAGGCATTTCTCAAGCACATCTTTCAAAGCGTGCTTGAACATTGTCCCGACGATATGGCATTTTTTGAACAGCGAATCGATCCGACCGTTCGCAAGACCCTCGAACACATTGTCGCCTCGCCCTTCGAGCGAATGACCTACACGGAAGCGGTCGCCGTTCTCGAAAAATCCGGCAAGAGGTTCGAATTTCCCGTCGGTTGGGGAAAGGACCTGCAAAGCGAACACGAGCGATTTCTCACGGAAGAGCATGTCAAACGACCGCTGATCCTGACGGACTACCCGAAGGAGATCAAGGCGTTTTACATGCGGCAAAACGACGATGGGAAAACCGTGGCGGCGATGGATGTGCTCGTGCCGAAGATCGGGGAGATTATCGGCGGCAGTCAGCGTGAAGAACGGCTCGACGTCCTCCAGTCGAGGCTCAGGGAACTCGGCCTGCCCGAAGAGAACTATTGGTGGTATCTCGACACCCGTCGATTTGGTACAGCGCCTCACGCGGGATTCGGTTTGGGGTTTGAAAGGACGATTCAATTTGCCACCGGGATGGGGAACATACGAGACGTAATTCCCTTTCCACGCACTCCCGGCAGCGCTGATTTCTAAAAAAAATCGCCTATGGCATAACAGCTTTTTATTGCCGCTCAGACAAGTAATTCCGGAGCCCGGCGCCAATTCATGGACGCCGCGGCTAGCGCCAAGGCTCTCCAAGCGACCGGGCCGGGGAATATGACATTACTTTTCTGATGCTCTATAAGTTCCGTCAATTCTCTGGAATTCTTCTAGGCAAATCGACTTCTTGCGATACCCTGTGACAGACAGTGAATAGGGCGATCCATTGCCGAGGCCGAGGCTTACTTGGTCTTCGGTTCTCCGTCCGTCGCGTGGGCATGAGTCAACGCTACGGTTCGATGGATCGCCTGCCGACGTAGGTTCAATTTCCGCATTGTGCCTAAGTCGTGGATCACGGAACGACTCCTCCTGGACGGAGAAGAAAAATGCTTTCCCTCGGAGCAGGATCTCCCCCGGTCCGCGCCCTCGTTTTCGCGATGGTCCTGTGTTCTGCCGGCCATTCGTGGGGCGAGACCGAGCCGTCGGGCTCCCATGCTGGCATAGAAAAAGCCCGCGCGGTGACGGTCGAAGTGACGGCGACCAGGCGCGAAGGGAATCGCAAGATTCACACTTTCGGCGCCGGATTTGTCATCCACCCCTCCGGCCTGGTCGCAACGTGCGTTCATGTCGTGCCCGAAGGATGTACGTTGATCCTCCGACTTCCTGATAATCGCCTTGTGTCAGCGCGAGTTGTCGCGCGGTATTCGGACATCGACACGGCGATACTCAAGTTTCAGCCGGCCAAACCACATGCCGCGATAGAAGTGGCGAAGGGGGCCATCGAGCGCAATACGCGCGCCGTGGTCGCCGGAGTGCCGGAACGTGGCAAGCGCGCGCTCCGCTCGGCGGAGGTCGTTGCACTCACTGATACCGTGCAATACTCTCGCGTGGCGCATGGCACGGAACTGCTGCGTTTCGGGGCCTCCATCAGCCTTGGTTTTAGCGGCGGACCGCTCATTTCCCTCGATGGCCGATTCCTCGGCATGGTCGTCGCGCGGGATTCCTCCGGCCGAAGCGTCGGCTATGCCATCCCGGCGGCGACCCTCCTCGACGCGCTCGATGTACCCCGCCTCGTTGGCTTTTGGCCCACGGAGCCGACCAACGCAATCGCCGTCGAACTTCCAATGTCCCGCGACATGTCCCATGTGTTCTTGGTCGCCGATCGCGATCGTCGGTCGGAAACCCTCTCCGAGGAAATGAGCTTTCCCATGCTTCGGTGATAAGCCGTTCCCGGAAAACTCGCTCTCGCCGATGCGCTGCGCTGTTTTACACCTAACTTGCTAGCGCTATCGTCGAGCGTTCGCGATCAAGCCATTGGGTCAACGATTGCCTTGAAATTCGTTAACCCAGTCCCATTTTTCTTTTCCAATCGGGATCGAATCCTTTTCCCGCGCGGGCGAGACGATCGACGTCCCGGACCGCTTCACTGAAGGCGACCTTTTCGATCGAGCCGAGAGGAAGCCAATCCTTTGGTGAAAATCCATCCGCTGGGACTCGGCCGTGTTCCCCTTTGACGAATGCGAGTGGACCGATCGCCGATTCAATCGCTTCCTGGTAATAGCCCAAAAGAACGCCGCCATGGTACAGGATCGCCGTCACGTCGGCGCCTCGATACGATCGACTATGAACAAACACGCTGCCAAACTCGCGTGGCGTACCCGTGATCCAACCTTGACGCGCGAGCTGTGCCAACACCTGGCGACCGTCCACCATGTGTCCCACGTACCGTTCCAACGCCGGTAATAGCCGTTCCACTTCCCTGACTTCGAACGTTTCACGTTCAAGTTGATCGAAGAGGGGGACGATCTCATAGTCTCGAAACACCGTCTTCCATGCATCCAAACTCTCCAGGCACGGGTTCAAAGGATGGAAGATCTTTACGGCGGCATCGCGCAACCATTCAACAGATCGGTCCTCGGCGTTCGCGAGTGACCAGTCTTCGGCAATCCGAAAAAGTCGAAGTTGTAAATCGTCCGCGGGGTGAAGCGTCCACAGAATACGTGGCGACAACATGCGGAGTACGGGATGGTCGAGAAACGTGGTCTTCCAGACGTTGACGGGCCACGAACGTTCATCCACCATGGCTCGCTCGAGTCGAATCGTCTGTTGTGCAAGAATCTCTTTGAGCTGCTTTTTCGCGTTTTTGAAAAGTTCGGTCGCCGCCGTCGCTTGATTGGGATCATCCCCCTTGGCCGGTTTAGGAAGGTTGGCGCGGGGTTTGCCATCCGCGTCGAAGAGTGTCAATGTCAGGTCCGGCCGAAGGCTCGCGGTGAAAGCCCGCGCGCCAAAATCGAGATTCATTCGACCCCTTGGGTCCAGGCCACAGGTAGGCACGAGACGGTCGGATAAATCGTCCAGCGTCATATGGCGCGTTGCCGCGACGCGTTTGAGGGTAGCCGACGCCAAATCGCGAAGGGGTACCGATTTCGACGTGTTGCGAACGCCGTCAATCTCCGCAAGAGCGGCGTCGCTGCCGATTCTTTCGAGGGCATGGAGTCCTTGTTCCGCTCGGCGGTACTTCCGTTGGCCGGGCCAGTCACGCACAAGTCTACCGAGTCGACGGGCGGTGTCGTCGTTTCCGAAGGCTCCTAGCGAATAAACCGCCCACTTGTGCGCCGCGGGACCGCCGAGGGAGTCCCATTGGCGAAAGATCTCCCAAGCAAATCTCGCCGCGGCCTCGCGGTCGAGGGAATCGCGGACGAGCGTGAGTTCGCTGGCTTCTTCGTCCGTCGCTTGTTTTCGCAGACATGCTGCAACCAACCGGACCTCTTCCACTGGTTCGCCATCGTTCCAAATCAGTCTTGGCAATAATGAGACCTCGAGCCATGCCGGCAGCTTCACCGTTTTGCCGGTCTCCTCGAGCCAACGAACCAGTTCACTTTTACTCGGCGTTCGAGTTTCTTGCTCAGTCATCTTTCTCGCTCTTCAATGACAACCAACTCGGCCATCCCTTGCCATCCGCCGGTTTTCGTCTTCAATCCGCTCGATTGCGAGGAGAGGTCAGGCGTTCCAACTGCCAAGCCTCGCGCGTGGTCTCCAGCAGGAGTAACAGTCGGCCGAGCGAGTCCGTGGGATCGTTCATAACCTGGACTTGGATCGGGTCCACGTGGAAATTCTCGATGACTTTGCCCAAGGCATCGCGAAGCTCGGGCAATCCGGTTCCTTCGAGTTCGGACTGGATCGTATTCCCGCGTTCGAGATCGGTTCGACTGAGGCTGCACCACCCCAAGGCAATGACCAGGTCGAGCCATTGCTCGCAATCGATCAACGTTTTTTCGATGGTGTCACGGGGCATTGCGGGCGCGCCTGTTGCTAGAAGTTCTTTTGTCGTTGTTGAAACGATCGAGGTCGACATTATGAACGAACATTTCCTCTTGTTGATACCAGATCAATGTGATGGGCCGAACGGAGAGCAAACTACCCGTGAGCATCGCCTGGCCGAGAACGAACTTTGGCTTAACCTTCAGGGCAAGTCTTTCGAGTGATCGAATGGCATTCACGTTCTCGTTTCGATAGCGCAGGATCATGGGAGCCGAAAAGCCTTCGTCGTCGGTCATGTCCCAGTGAAAATATTGCCGGTCCGTTTGGAACTCGCCCTTGCCGAGAGACGCGGGAACGAAAAGGAAAAGATCAGGTCGATGCAGCGTCCGAATGGTTGGAAAATGTTGATCGAAATGCCGCGCAACATCGGAAAAACGCGACAATCCCATCTCCTCGGCGAGGCGTCGCCAGTCGAGGAGCTCTGGTTGAACGACGCACCGGCCGCCGGCAGCGAGGCGGACTTTTCCCTCTGACCTCGCGACCGCGGAACATTCCAGCCGCCGCGAGAGGAGTTCGCGAGTAGTGAACTCTCCCAGGATGGGAATGGAGGCAGCGAGCCTGGCGACGTCACTACCGGTATCCCTTGGTCGGGCCGTTCCCACCGTCACGATCTCCTGCGATTGCTCATCCATGAGATGAACCGTCATTCCAACGAGATCGTCCGTCCACCAACCGGAGCAACCGAGGGCCAGAAAAGCTCTCGGCCCCCCGTCCCAGTAGCGAGCCCTCAGTTCAGTGACGAGATCGTCACCGCCGGTGTTGGCAGCGTGTTCGTTCGCACGTTCGTTGCGCGCAAAAAAAAGCCGCAGGAACAAGGCCGCCAAGAGCCATCGCCGGCGGTTTGGGTCCGCTCGTCCACTGTGTATCGAATCCGCCGCCACCTCGCGTTCCAGCGCAGACAGCAGGTAGGCTGGCTTTGTCAATCCGACTTTCTCAAGTTCAATCGTCACGCTACGTGCCGATTCTAGCCAACCGGGAGAGAGGCCGTCGAGGCCGACCCGGAGTAGTTCCTGGAGCAGTCGGTAAAGCCGGTCTTCGGAATGACGCCGCGATTCGCTCAACCCCGGATCCACCGAGGTTGGTGATGCCGAGGGAGTCTCTCCGCGCAACAACAATAACGCGGGCAATAAGTGCGAGCATGGCTGAGGCTCCCTGCAGGAGCAGCTGACCGACGATTCATTTCCGAAGAGTGGAAAGTGAACCCGCACCTCCGGCCTGGAAAACTGGACCTCGCGCGAACCGTCGTTTACTTTCCAGGAACCGATATTCTCGACAAGGCGACGTCGAGCACGGTCGATTGCCCTTTGGCCGTACCTGGCAACGAAGGTCGATTCGTCCAGGCGCAACAGATCCAAGGACACGTCGCGCGCGGAGGGATCGCCAGAGCGGGTGTCGGATGGTTCTTCGATCTTTGACGATCGATCGCGCAACAAGAGGCAGCTCCGGACGAGATGTCTGCAGATATCCAATGCCGCGCACGTGCATCGGCCGCCGCGGAGCGAGGAGCCAGGGGGGAAACTGCATACCGCGTCATCCGACCAGGAGAGTTGAAGCCAGCCGTCCGTTTCCGTCACGTTTGCCGTGACACTACTCTCGTCCAGTTCGCGTCTCGATCGATTGAAGAGTCCACGGTTCGACGCGTGGATAAGTTGCTCGTCGGTGAGGGACGTAAGATCCGGTCGGTTCATGCCCGCACCCGTTTGGCAACCCATTCCGCGAGTTTGTCCGGAGTCATGGCGGCCACGTGCATTCCCAATTTGCATAGTCGACGCGCGAGATCTTTATGATATGCCGGCTCGGCGGAATCATCGAGCGCCGCCAGCCCGAGAAGCGTTACCCCATCTTCCGCCAGCTTCGCGGTTATGGCCAATAGCTCTCCAATGGGAGAGTTCTCATAAAAATCCGTGACCAGAACGAGAATGGTTCGGCGTGGATTTCGGACCAAGGTTTCCGCGTAACGCATGGCTTGCGTGATGTCCGTTCCGCCTCCCAACTGCACGCGAAAGAGTACTTCCACGGGGTCGTCGATCTGATCCGTCAGGTCCACGATCGAGGTGTCGAACGCCACCAGGTGAGTTCGCAAATGGGGGAGTGAGTGAAAGATTCCAGCGACGATCGCGCTATGAATCACGGACGAGAGCATGCTTCCACTTTGATCCACGAGAAGAATGATGTCCCAGGGGTATTGGCGATGAACGCGCGAATGGAAGTATGCTCGTTCGATCAGTAGTCGCTGCTCGGCGGGTTGATAATTCTTGAGATTATGACGGATCGTGCGTTTGGCGTCGAAATTACGAGCCAAGGCAATGGAGGTAGGTCGAGTGGTGTCGATCGCTCCACTAAAGGGCTTGCGAATGGTCACGCGCAATCGTTCCATGAGTTGTCGAACTACCTGGCGAACGATGCGTCGGGCAGCGCCAAGAAGACGTTCGGGCAGCACGTTTTGCGTGGCGAGAATGGCGCGCAGCAAGTCCATGTTCGGTTCCATCGTTTCGAGAACCTTCTCGTCCGCGAGGACTTCCGTCAGACCATAGCGGTCAAGCGCTAGACGCGTCATTTGCTCCGATGTCGATTTGGGGAACAGTTTTCGAACTTTGGACAGCCAGGAGGGGACAGTAAGTCGGCTACGTTCACCTCCTCCCGCACGGGGGCGGTAGGTCTCGGTCTCTTCGCCGTATTCCCGATCGAAGAGGAACTCGAGCGCCTGATCGATGTCGGCGTCTTCCTCCGACGGCTCTCCGCCTAACGGCTTGCCGTCCGATTGGACGGCATCCCGTCCCAGGATGAGCCGCCAGCGTCGCTGCAATTCGTTTTGCTGATCGTTACCTTGCATACGCGTTCCGCAACTTGGCGTTAGAACCATTTGGAATGACTCCGATCGTTTTATGCAACCAATGCCAAGGTTACGTTGTTGTTGACGACGTGTTGCGGAAGTCTTTGTCCTGATGTTGTTTAGGTGATGGTGCCGTACGGCTCCTTGTTCCGGTCGAACGGCGTGAATCGTGTTGAAGCGTTTCACGGAGATTGTTATGGAGATCTCCGCGTGCAAGACCGCGGTATGGGGATGCTGCCGGAATCGGGATGCCTTCTGTATGCAAATGTCACGGCTGTTATCGTTTACGGCTCGAAAGCGGGACGAGGCGAGACCCCTGGTCTCGGTGGTCGTACCGGTGTTCAACGAGGAGGAATGTCTCAACGCCCTTTACCAGCGTTTGACCGCGGTCTTGGAGGGCTTGCGTGACGATTACGAACTGGTTTTCGTCAACGATGGCAGCAAGGATAGTTCCCTTCACGTTTTGAGAAGTCTTCGCGATCGCGATGCCCGTGTCGGTTTCTACTCCTTTAGCAGGAATTTCGGCCATGAAGCGGCAACCACCTGTGGCCTGATGAATGCTCGGGGGCAGACGGTGGTCATCATTGACGCCGATTTGCAGGATCCGCCAGAACTAATTCCGGAAATGGTTGAGCGTTGGCGCGAGGGGTACGACATCGTCTATGCTCAAAGACGGTCTCGAGCGGGAGAATCGTGGTTCACGCGCGCGACCAGTCACCTGTTCTACCGTACTTATCGGCGGCTGGCGAAAGTGGAGATTCCCGTGGATACCGGGGACTTTCGCCTCATGGACCGGAAGGTTGTCGACGCCTTCGCGAGTCTGCCGGAACGAAGCCGCTTTGTTCGGGGCATGATCAGTTGGACTGGTTTTCGTCAGACGGCGATCCTCTTCGATCGGGATCCCCGGCTGGCGGGACAGACCAAGTACAATTTCTTCAAACGTCTCCGACTCGCCATGGATGCCTTCTGCGGCATGAGCGTTCTGCCCTTGCGAGGGATCACTCATCTAGGCCTGTTCATGGGCGCCCTGAGCCTTCTCTTGGGCCTTGGCTCGGGATTGGCCGCCCTGGTTTTCGGAGCCGTTTGGAGCGTTTGGTTCGTGGCGTCCGCCGCGTTCTTCTTTTCCGGCGTGCAGCTGCTTTCCATCGGATTGGTCGGGGAGTACGTGGGAAGAATCTACATGGAAGTGCAGCAGCGACCGGTTTTTATCGTCGCGGAATCCGACCCGCCTCGTGTGCTGTCCTCGGATAACTCCCCTACGCTGGCGGTTGGCTAGGCCGCTCACCAAGCTCACTTCTTCTGGTCAGAATCCGAACTCATTCTGCACGTTCAGAGGCTCAACGCAATCGGCGGTCTCATGGCGAGCGTTGTTCACTTGGGAACTGACGGGATACATCTTCATTTTCTCGTCGGGAAACGGTCGAAGGAGCGGGACCAAAGTCCTTTGGGGATCGCATTCCGGATCGAGCCATGAATTGTAATCCTCGCTCGAGAGAATCACCGGCATTCGATCGTGAAGCTTGTTCAATAACGAATTGGCCGTCGTGGTGAGTATCGTGCAAGACTCGACGAGTTCATTGTCGCCGCGCCAGCGCTCCCAAAGTCCCGCGA
This sequence comes from Planctomycetota bacterium, assembly GCA_046350335.1. GTDB lineage: Bacteria > Planctomycetota > Planctomycetia > Kolteriales > Kolteriaceae > JAXMAQ01. The sequence goes on along the minus strand of JAXMAQ010000024.1, from coordinate 6,686 downwards.
ATGCAAAGGGACGTTCATCCTTCATGAGGATGTACATGGGTTGTTTGGTTTTGCCCGTCTTTTGCCATTCGTAAAAGCCGTCAGCGACGATGAGACAGCGGCGGCGCTGAAAGGCATTGCGAAATGCCGGCTTCTCTGTGATCGTCTCCGAACGGGCGTTTATCGTTTTAGCGCCGAACGAAAGGTCCTTGGCCCAAGAGGGAACGAGTCCCCAACGAAGTTGGTCGTAATGTCGTTCATCGTTCAAGCGAATTGCGCCAACCATTTGTGTTGGCGCGATGTTGTAACGCGCCTCGAAAAGAGGCAACGTCGGCAGCTCGAAGATTTCCGCCACGAGCTTCGGCGAACTACGGAGAGTGAATCGACCACACATACCGTCATCATGACAAGAGGTGGATCGTGAGAAAAGGAGAGGGTCGGAAAAACTCGTGATTCGAATCTGCCTAGCCGTTGTCCCTGCGCGCTTTGGCGATTTCTCGCTGGCACTCGGCGACGAAATTGGCCAACTGCTCGATGCAAGCATCGGGATCGTCGCCGGGCACGAAAAACTCCATGCCGAACAGGAAACGGTCCGCTTCCGTCTTGTCCGGTTCCTTGAGCCCGACGATCCGCCGAACGGTGGCGTTGGCGATGAAATCTTGGGTCGATCCCTCGAATCGAACGGCGATTTCGAGCTTGTGGCCGACCCGAAGGCGTTCGCCGAATACCTTGCCGACCACGATTCCGAGCCCTCGGCAACTGATGTCGCGCAGGTCCGCAGGCTGCCATGGGAATATATTCTTGCTCGCATTCTCCGGCACCGCAGGGCGAAAACGAACCGTGGGCAACATCTTGATCATCGGCTCGACCCGGTAGTGGCGTCGGCGGTTGCCACTCTGAAGTTCACGCGGACCGCGCAGCACCAACGCGGGACAACTCCCCGAGCGTTGGGGCTTGTAAATCATTCGTTCCAGGACGGTCGTCTCGAATTTGAACAAATTGCCATTCAAATCGACAGAGATTCGAGCATTCTCGTCGACGCCGATTTGCATCGGTTGACCGTTACGCGTGGGGATATCGACAATCAACTGATGATCCGATTCCCGATAATCCAGAAATCGGCATTTGCCCGCATCAACGACTTTGTCATTCCTGTCTAGCTGAAATAACTCGAGGACGACGCATTCGCTCACCATCTGTCGAATGAGGCGCAGGGTCTTCTCGGAAGGGGCATCGGGTGTCAACGGATTCCACAGCGCCATCGGCCAGCCCTGAAAGTCTGTCGCGATCAAAGCATTGGTAATATTTGAAAATGGGGCGATGCGCTACTACCACGGGCGCGACTGCGAAAGCGACTCCGCTAGCCCTACCGCCCGCGTGGTGTGGGTCCCGCTTTAGTCTAACACCTGCTTGACGATAGGAATATCAAAACGTGGAAGGTTTTGCCGATTTTGCCCAACCTGGCCTCTCTGCGAGGTCTCATGGGTTGGCAAAATAGCGAAACTTTCTGGGTACTTTTCTCTCCGTGCTACCTCTTTAGAATATCACCTCAATTTTATCGATGTTCCTGGCTAGAGGAGAGCGGTAATGAGGCGGCCTAAGATCACTGTCATTGGTGCGGGGAACGTCGGTGCGACGACGGCGCACATCTGTGCCAGCAAACAACTTGGAGACATCGTCCTGGTCGATATCGTCCAGGGGGTCCCGCAAGGAAAAGCGCTGGATATGTTCGAGTCCAGCCCGGTCGATCGCTTTGATAGCCGATTGATTGGCACCCAGGACTACGCGGACACCAAGGATTCCGACGTCGTGGTGATCACGGCGGGAATTCCGCGTAAACCAGGCATGAGCCGCGACGACCTCATCGCGACGAACGCGAAGATCGTCGGCCAGGTTACTGAACAAACGGTCAAGTACAGCCCGAACGCCATACTGATCGTCGTGTCCAATCCTTTGGACGCGATGGTTTACCTCGCTTACAAGCAGAGTGGATTCCCTCGCGAACGAGTTATGGGCATGGCTGGCGTGCTCGACACCGCTCGCTACCGCTCCTTTATCGCCGAGGCCCTCAATGTCTCGGTGTTGGACGTTTCCGCGTTCGTGCTTGGCGGCCATGGCGATCAAATGGTTCCGTTGCCCCGATACACTTCCGTCGGCGGCATTCCGCTCACTTCCCTCATGAGCCCCGACAAGATTGAAGCGATCGTTCAGAGGACCCGTGACGGCGGAGCGGAAATCACCAAGCTTCTGGGAACCAGTGCCTACTACGCTCCGGGAGCGAGCATCGCGGAGATGGTGGAAGCGATTGTTCGCGACCGCAAACGAATCCTGCCCGCTGCCGCGTATTGCGACAAGGAATACGGCGTCGGCGGATACTTTGTGGGTGTCCCGATCAAGATCGGTGGCAAGGGTGTCGAGCAGATCTTCGAGATCGAATTCACCGCCGAGGAAAAGACCGCGTTTCAGCACAGCGTCGAGCACGTCAAGTCGCTCGTCGCTGCCCTCAAGCTGTAACCTTTCCATTCGTTGGAACGTCGAATCCGTCCGCGGGAACTGGCGCAATCACGCCGGTTTCCGCGGATTTTTTCTTTCGCCGCAGGGTCATAGTCCGCGGCGCAAGGCGTTCCCCGTGGGCGTTTCAAGCTTGGCGATATCGAGCGGCGTGCCAACGCCGATCAGCCGGCCTCCTTGAGGACCCGATCCTGGACCGAACTCGAGGATATGGTCGGCGGCCTGCCATATCTGCGGATTGTGCTCGATCACGAGGAGGGAGTGACCCACGTCGACGAGCGCGGAAAAGCAGTCGAGCAGCGTCTCGATGTCCGCCGGATGCAGCCCCGTCGTGGGTTCTTCAAAGAGAAACAAGGTCCGTTTATTCTTCTTGGCGCTCAAGTAGGTGGCGAGTTTGAGTCGCTGAGCTTCGCCCCCCGATAACGTCGCCGACGGTTGACCCAGTCGCAGATATTCCAAGCCCACGTCGATTAATCGTTTGAGGCGTTCCTGAATTCGAATCTGACCTCGGAAAAAGCTGAAAGCGTCCCGGATGGTCAGATCGAGTACTTCCGCGATGTTTCGGCCACGGAGTTTTACGTCGAGCACTCGCCGTTGGTATCTGGTGCCATCGCATTCCGGGCAAGCCATGCGAACCTCGGGGAGAAACTGCATGTCCACGACGAGGTAGCCGTTTCCGTCGCATCGTTCACATCGACCGCCGACGATGTTAAAACTAAAATCGCCACCGCTCAGACCGCGAGTCTTTGCCTCTAGCGTCTCGGAAAAAAGCGTTCGAATATCGTCGAAGATCTGGAGGTACGTGGCCGGATTGCTCCGTGCGGAACGCCCCATCGCCTGGGAATCCACCAGCACGATCTCGTCGATTCGATCCGCGCCGATCAGGCGGTCGCAGTCCTCTTTGGGGACGGGTTCGCCTCCCTTGGTTCGCTGAAACGCCGGGTAAAGCGTTTCGAGGACGAGCGAACTTTTTCCAGAACCGCTCACGCCCGCGACGACGCAGAGGCAGCCCAAGGGGAACTTCACGTCGATGCTCTTGAGGTTGTTTCGCCTGGCCCCTTCCAAATGCAAGAATCCTCGAGGCGTCCGATAATTTCGTGGTTCGAGAGGTGCTGGCTCGAGATAGCCGGCCGTGTAGGACTCCTCGACCTCCGCCAAGCCCGTGGGAGGTCCTTGGTAGACAATTCGACCTCCTTCCGAGCCAGGTCCGGGGCCCAAGTCAATGACTTGATCGGCGGCCAAGACGACCGAAGGATCGTGTTCGACCACGATCACCGTGTTGTGTTCCTCCGTCAGCGAACGAATCGCCGCGACGAGTTCTTCGGTCTCGACCGGGTGCAATCCCGCCGTCGGTTCGTCCAGTATGAACATCGTGCGCCAGGCCGGTTCCCAAAACCGACGTCAAGGCAACGGCGCCTCCCCTGTCGATAAGGTCACGACTTTCCGATCGAGCGAAAGGTATCCAAGCCCCACCTGACTCAAATAGCGCATTCGCGCCAATATCGGTTCGAGCAAGGGCCGGCTCCGCGCGTCCGTGAAGGATTGAGATTCAAGGAATTCGCGAGCCGTTTCGACCGCCATGGCGAGCACATCGAGGAAAGTGTGTTGCGTTAGGCGATAGGGAAGCGACGATGGACTCCCTTCCACAAAGAGGCCGACCTTGGGAATCGGATATTCGGAACGGCAGCCCGGACAAATTCCCCGGCGCGAGTGACGCTCCCAACGATCGCCGATCCGGAGGTCGAGAGTTTCCTTTCCGTGGGCATAGGCCAATTCGAACGCTTCGACCATCCTTCCCGCGTTCTCCGGCGAGACGGTCAGTCGATCCAAGATAACGCGAGCCTCTTGTCGCTCATCGCATGGGGGAACGGCTTCCTCCCGAGCCGGATGATCCGTTCTCCAAGTCCGACGCGAACGAACCCTGTTCCTTAAGCTCGGCGACGACTTCCTCATTCAACCCGCGTTCATCGTTCAAAGGAAAGGCGACAAAGAACCTGGTTTCCCTTTTCGGGGCCTTCGAGCGAACGGTGAACGGCTTCCGGCGATTCGCGAGGAACGGGAAGATCGCATTTGGGACGGGCGAGGTCCGGCGCGCAAGGCGAAGAGTGGGCGCAGGTAGTCCAGAACACCCGTGGCCGCGGCCACGCTGGTGGCGCCTCCCGCCGTTCCGGCATGCTGCGCCACGGCGATCGCGGGGGGAATGTTGTCCGCGCGATCGAGCGATGGGCGATCAAACTTCGGCAGGAATTGGCGCGCGTACGCCGAAAAACTCTCGATATACCGCCGCTGGCCTTCCGCGTACAAAGTGTCGAATGCCAGACTACTTTTTCCCGATCCGCTGACGCCCGTGATCGCAACGAACTTGCCCAGTGGGATTCGGACGTCGACGCCACGTAGGTTATGAACGCGAACGCCGGCCAGTTCGATGTCGGTCGGTCGGCGCGGTGCGTTCGCTTTTGTCTTGCGCTCGACGGACAAAACCGACCTCCTGCTTGGCTTCTTGCCGATCCGAACCCTTGACCAACACCTCGCCGAGGTTTGGGGGTTAACGTTGGGAACCTATCGCCGCTCCGAAAAACAATGGCGGGGCCCTGCGCCCATTCATGGACGGGGCGAACGCCAACGCTCTCCAAGCGACCGCCCCGGGCGTTGAAACATTACTTTTCCGATGCTCGATTGTGAAGCATTGTGTGCCCGAGCGGCGATCCAGTATAGTAGTCGCAAAGTACCCAGAGAAAAAGGAATCAGCAATGTCCGTCCTGGCGATCGTTATTTCCGCGACCGTGTTACTTGGCGATTCGTACGTGAAAGCGGCTTCCGCCGTCGATAAGGAACCCGTGCAGATGTTTAACGGCACGGACTTGTCCGGTTGGGTTGTCGAAGGTGTTCGGTCCTTTCCCAAGGGAGACAAGAGAATCTCCGTGTGGGAAGCGAAGGATGGAATGATCGTCTGTTCCGGCTGGGGGTTTGGATTCCTTCGTTTCGACGCGGAACTTTCCGATTTCCGATTCACCATGGAATACCGCCTTGCAAAGAAGGGAAACAGCGGGGTGGGAATCCGAGGAATTCCCTTCACGGGCGCCAAAGCGACGCGACCATCGTTCGCGGGCTACGAAATACAATTGCTCGATGACGCGGGATCGCCGACGAATGCTCATTCGAGCGGGTCCCTTTATCGTTACGTTCCCCCGCTGGTGAACGCCGTCAAGCCTGCCGGGGAGTGGAACACGTTCGAAGTGGAATGCAGAGGACCGAAGATTCGCGTGAAGATCAATGGCGAAATCGTGCAGGACGTGGATCAAACAACGGTTGCCGAGATCAAGGACAAGCCGCTGCGCGGGTACGTGTCGTTGCAGAATCACGGACATAAGGTCGAGTTTCGCAATCTTCAGTACGTGCCTCTGGGCACGGAGTGAAAAGTTCATTGATTGGGCCGATCAGAACAATCGCGTCGATGGCCGATCCTCACGGCATTAGATTATTCCGGCCTGACCGGCCCGTTCCAGACGGCACTCTTTTTCGATGCTCAATCGCTTTGAAATCCTTCAGTGGAGCCTCGCGTGGACAGATTTCCGTCGATCTGCGTTCTTGGTGCGGGCGTCAGTGGCATCTGCATGATGAAGTGCCTCAAGGAACGTGGAATACCCTACGAGGCGTATGAAAAGAGCGACCGAATCGGCGGGAATTGGGTCTTTCGAAACAAGAACGGGATGTCGTCCGCCTATCGTTCCTTGCATATCGACTCGTCGCGATATTCCATCGAGTTCGATGACTTTCCCATGCCGAAGCACTTTCCTGACTTCCCGCATCACACGCAGATCGCCGAGTATTTCGACGCGTACGCCGACCATTTTGGCATCCGCGATCGGATTCACCTGGGGCTGGGCGTTCGCAAAGCGGAACGTCAAGGGGACGGGAAATGGCGAATCACGCTCGATGACGACACGACCAAAACGTTTGACCTTCTGATCGTGTGCAATGGCCATCATTGGGACCCAAGGATGCCCGAACCGCCGTTTCCGGGGACCTTCGCTGGACCTCAGATCCATTCGCACCACTACATCGACTCGTTCGATCCGGTGGACATGCATGGGCGACGAGTCCTCGTCGTCGGGATCGGCAACAGTGCGATGGACATTGCCTGTGAACTAAGTCATCGAGGCGTCGCGTCCCGATTGTTCCTCTCGACGCGACGA
>JAXMAQ010000023.1:0-96161 GCA_046350335.1 Planctomycetota bacterium | reverse complement strand
CGATTGCCTGTTGGTGGAACGAATATTCACGGCGTGACGTGGCTCGCGCGAGGAATTGGAGCGCGACGGGGGCAAATGGCCCCGTTTTCTCCGGTTTTCGCGTTGGCATACCTTTTGCAATTAAAAGACGTGCGTAACGGACAGGCCAGCCGAAGACTGCAGGCGGACCCGTTTGGGCTGGCTTTCGACGGGTGTAGGCGACCGCCTTCGGTCGAGGATACGGGATCGGGGGATCTGCTCCCAAGTCGGCCTCCGATCCCGTTTTTTTCATTTGCGTTTTTTCATTTCTTGCTCGCTCTGCTACGTTTTTCGACGAGGCGCCTTCTTGCGACTTCGCATCGTTCCTTGAGACTTTTCCTTCCGCAACGTTCTCTCCGCGTGATGAATGATCCAGGCGGTATGTTCGTTGGTCTTCTCGATGCGCCAGCGTTTACAGACTTCACCTACCCATTCTGGATGCGATTTGCTCGCATCGTTGAGCCAGTTGGCGACAGAGAGTTGGACATAACGAACGGGATCCGCGCGCGTCATCTCCAAGAGGGGGAGTCCACGTTCCGGGTTGGATTTCAACTCCGTGAGGTGCTCGCACCAGACGCCGCGAGGACGCGTAACCTCGATCGCGAAGCGGCGAACGTTGGCGTCCTTGTCTTTTGCCCACGGTTCGAGCCATTTGAGGCCGTCGTTGAGCTCACGCGCCAGATGAGGTCGAAACGCCATCCAGGCGCATTCGCGCACGCCGAAATGTGGATCCGCCGCGAATCGCCGGAGCGCGGTAAGTCGGTCCTTGAGATTCAAGTCGGCGCGGGCGGCAATCACCTGGGCGCACCACGCGCGTACGGTGTCCGAGACATGAGAGGCCAAGGTCTCAAACTGTGCCTCACCCTTTTTCGATGAAAGAAGGAGATCCGCGAGATGCCTTCCCACGGCGGCGTCTCGTTTCACGACTCCGAGTTCGGGAAGGCTCTGAATTAATGCCGGTGTTTCCGTGCGGTGGGGTTTGATGCCGACCTGGCCGAGTGTGGTTTCCAATAACTTCCGAGCGTCCAATGCCAGCCACTCGACCAGGTTGACTGTCTCGAGCCAACCTTCGCTCAGCCCTCGTAGCACCTCTTGGGGAACTTCATCTCTCCGCCTGGCCCCTTTTCGTTCCCGTAGTTTGGCAATCTTTTGATCTAGGTCGCGCATGTTGGATTTCCCGTTATTTTGTGAGCAAAGTTTCTCGAGATCGCGATTCCGAGGGTTCGTAGTGTCTCCGCGATGCGAGCGATTACAGGCATGACGCCTTTTTTGAATCGCTGAAATAGGAGCATTTCTGGACGATAGCGGCCCCGTGATTCCTCGTCAATGAACGGCCAGGTTCCGTGAGGACCTGGATGCCGGCGGATGGTATGCTGCGAGTCGTGTCTATTGCCGGGCGGAAAAGCAATCTTGAAGCCCCGCGCGGATTCATGGACGCCGTGAATAGTGGCTAGCGGCAAGGCTATCCCAGCGACCAGGTGGGGAAATCCGACACTTTTTTGATGATCGATGGAAGAGAGGCAGAGGTCCATGAACTCGTTGGTGAGCGTTCTGCTTGGATGTCTGTGGGTTGTCGCGAACGAAGGTGCGAACGTAGCCACGCCAGCCAGTGAATCCTGGATTCGCGTCGAGGAAGGAGGCTTTTCGCTCAAGGATTCTGTGGCTGATCAGTGGTTTATTCGAAAAGGTGCCGCTTTCGGCGAGTTGAATCAGGAACGAACCCAGGCGACTGGTCACGTACATTCCGTCTTCGGCGACGGCGTTAGCGTGGAGTTACGCGAGAAGGGAAGGCGAATAAGCTTCGCCCGCTATCCTAAAACTCCCTTCACGCTAATCCAGGGACAGGTTGGCAATACGACGGCGGAAACGACGAACACTCGGATGTTGGAGGTAGTGACCCTTCCCGTGGATCTTGGGGGCCCCGCCGATTCTCTGCGCGTATTGGGAACGGGGGGGCTGTCGGAATGCGCCAGCGCGCCGGGCAGTTACATGTGGATAGCAGTGGCGGAACCGAAGTCCCGGCGGGGCGTGGTCGTGGGCTGGCTGTCGTCGAATCGGGGGAGTGGCGTCCTGATTCCTCGCGTCATCAATAATGCCGTGGTGATTTCCGCGAGGTTGGAGTTTGGCGATCTGCGACTCTCGCCTGGTCAGGAGGAATCGCTGGAGACGCTCGTCGTCGGTCGATTTGACGACGTTCGTCTCGGGCTCGAAGCTTACGCGAACGCGGCGGGATTGCAAAACGGGGTTCGGCTCGGTTCGCCCCCATGCGGCTACTGCACCTGGTATCACGCGGGGTCTTCGAACGCCCGACGAATCTCGGGCAGCGCGTTGCATCGAACTCTCGACCATTTGGGTTCTCCTTCGTGCAGATCGATGACGGCTGGCAAGCGGGCGAGCCGAAGAACGGACCGCGTAAAAACTTCACATCCCATCGGGAAAACGGGCCCTATCGAGCGGGCATGCGAAAAACGGCGATGGATATCTCCAGCGAATCTTTGACGCCAGGGATTTGGCTGATGCCGTTTGCGGGAACCTGGAACGATCCTTTCTTTGCCGAGCGGCAATCCTGGTTCGCCAAACGCGAGGATGGAACCCCCTTCGACACCAATTGGGGGGGAACTTGCCTAGACATGACCAATCCCGAGGTCCAGGCTTATTTAAAGGCGAACATCGAGCGAATCGTCCGCGAGTGGGGGTACCGCTATCTGAAGATGGACGGACTTTGGACCGGCTCAGCAGCCGATATTCAGTACGTCAACGATGCCTACAAGGACGATCAACTGGGTAATTCCAGACTAATGAATCCTAACAAGACGCAGATCGAGGCGTTGCGCGATGGGCTGCGCCTGATTCGAGAGACGGCGGGCAGGGAGGTGTTTCTGCTCGGCTGCTGCGCTCCTCAGAACATGAGGAGTTACGGCGGGGCGTATGGAATGGTCGACGCCATGCGCATTGGTCCCGATAACGGCGCGACCGTCGATGGGCTCCTGGTCGGGCCTCGCTACGGTTCGAGAAACTACTTCATGAACGGGCGTGTTTGGTGGAATGACCCTGACCCGGTCTATGTGCGGACCAACCTTTCCCTCAGTCAGGCGGAACTCAGTTGCACTTGGGTGGGGATCACCGGGCAATTGACGGTGGCAAGCGACGACTTGCAGGTCTTGCCCCAGGAACGACTGCACGTGCTCCAGCGGATCATGCCCACGCATCGGGGCTGGGCTCGACCCGTGGATTGGCTCGATCGTGATATGCCGCGCGTTTGGGTCGCGGGATCGAAGGGAGAACAAGAGGCCAGGATCGTTGGACTCTTCAACTGGGATCAGGAACGCTTAAAGATCGATGAACCTTTGGAACGCCTCGATCTTGATTCGAAACGCGAGTATGCCGGCTACGAGTTCTGGAGCAATCAATTCTTGCCATCCATTACCGGGAGGCTGCAGTTTGAACTCGAACCATTGGGGGACGGTAAGTTTGCTTCCGCGGAACGGTCGAGTGGCAAGATGCGGCGTTGCTGCGCATCTTTGGCGATTCGACCGCTCGAGGATCGACCGCAGATATTGAGTACCTCCCGGCACATCACGCAGGGCCTGGTCGACGTGGTGATTGAAGAATGGGATGGTGGTAAGAAGGAATTGAGGGGAACCAGCCGAGTCGTCGGCGGCGATCCCTATGAACTGCGGATTCTGACCCGAGCGTTGAACGCCCACTGGCGCGTCACGGGCATGAAGGTGAGTGCCGAGGATGAAAAGGCGGGGGTCAAAATCGAAGAGAAGGCAGGGGAACAAGGTCTAGCCCGCGGAACTATTTCATCCTCCGATGCACGCGAGGTGAAATGGTCGATTCAGTTCCGCGAGACCGAACGAACTCCCTGATGTCCGGTCTCGCAGAGAGGTCCAATCATCGGAACGGATGGGAGAGGACCAAAGAGCCCCTCTTCCATCGCCCCAATTAATGTTTCGACGGACTGTCCTTCGGGACGGTCATGGTGAACCAGCCGATCATCATCTCTTCCCAGGTCTGGTCTCCCCAGCGAACCGTTTTCGACGGATCGGGATTGGCCAGATTGTCCGCCGAGTTGTCGAAGTAGGCGGTGCACTGGATCTCCGTACCCTTAGGCATCTTCTTCGGGGTGTCATATTCGTAGCGAAGTTGCCAATTGAAGTCGTAACGGGGGACGTCGAGCAACACTTCACGAGTTCCGTCAGGGAAAACCGCTTCGTACTTGAACGATTTTCCCCTAAGGTGCATGTGCGGCATGAGGCTCACGATCTCGCTATCCTGGCGGAATTTATAGCGAGAGGTCACCTTGTGGTTCGGAGCATAAGGGGGGATGTTGATGTTGAAGCTCGCCGCCATCGATGCCTTGGCTCGCGTGTGAATGGTTTTGGGATCCGCGAATTTGAAGCCGATGTAACTCAAGTCTTCTTGGGGGGTCCCGTTGGGCGTGTAGTGCATTTGAAAGGTGAGCTTTGAGCCGCGGGAATCAACGCCGCCATGCCGTCGTGGCCGGTTACCGGCGGCATGCCGGGAGCGTATCCGCCGATCAGTTCTCCCATGAAGGGTAGTCCCGTCTGATTGGGTGGATTCACGAAAACGATGATGTGATGAACGATCGCGCGGTTCCCCGGCCGGGCTTCCGCGGCGCGCACCCACATATCTTCCTTGAAACCAGGATCGACGGTGATGTGTTGATATTCCACCGTTCCCTCGGCAGGAACTTTGAACGGCTTGTCGCTCATATAGACGATCTTGTCAGGCGTGCCGATGGTCCATCCTTCGACGAACTTGGGTGGTTCGGGCAAATCCTTGGGATCACCCTCCGGTTGCCCATTGGCGACCCATTCTCGAATCAGCCGCAACTCTTCGTCGCTGAGTCGTGCGTTGTTGCGGAAATGTCCATAGGCGGGGTCGGCATGCCACGGGGGCATGCGCCGTTCCTCGGTCACTTCAACGATTGTGTCTCCCCAACCAACGACTTCCTCGTACTTCGTGAGGTTGAAGGGAGCGATCTCTCCAGGTCGATGGCACTCCACGCAACGTTCATTAAAAATCTTGGCGATGTGTTTGCTATAGGTTACCTCGCCGGACGGATTGACCTTGCGGACCCTTCCGATCAGGCAGCCGACCGGTTCGGTGCTCGCGACGGAGACCGGCTTACCTTCAAGGGTCTCCTTCAAGGCTTGGACGAGATCTTCGCGCATCGCAGCGGCCTTTTGGACGCCAATGTCATACTGATCATCCATCCGACCTCGGTAGAGAATGACCCCCTTATTATCGAGAAGAAAGAATTCCGGCGTTCGTTTAGCGCCGAATTGGTCCGCGACCACGTTTCCGGGGTCCTTGAGAAGTGGAAACTCGACGCCATGCACGCGGGCGAAGGCGCCGAGCTCCGTGTTGTTGTCTTGAACGTTTGAATTGATGCCGAGAACCGCGATGTCACGCGGGCCGTACTCTTTGGAGATGGCTTGGAGTTTGGGGGCATACAGCTTGGCGAGCGGGCAATCGCAGCCCAGGAATGCCACGACGATTCCCTTTTTGTCCTTCAAATCATGGAAGGAAACGGTTTTGCCGCGAAAATCCTTGAGGGAGAAATCGGAAATCGTGGTTCCAACACCCGTTTCCGCGGCTGCCGGCACGGCGCGGATCACCGGTGAAAAAGCGATGAGCAAAAGGCATAACGGCAAACGGCGAAACATCTTCGAATCCTCCAGGAATCCCAAGTCGGCTATTCGAAACGAGACATGCAGGGGGTGGCAAAAGGCAATTGCCAACCCTCATCCAACCGTCACAAGGAACCATTGTCGCCAAAACGGCAGAGTGGGACAACAAATCCACCAGGTGGTTTTTCCTGAATCCACGTCGTTTTGGCCGTGAGATCCTTGGCCCGGGGTTTGGAGGGGCCAAGGAAATGTTGTGTTCTTTGCGGTTGTTCCTAAGCTTTTTCTATCAAAGGCTTTTGTTTGAACGCAGGGAAGTTACGCTCGGGCAACGGTACCAATTGGTGGCAAGTCGACTTCTCATGCAGCGGGTAATGGGAAAACAGCACGGGAGGTTCGGGAATGAAGTGGTCGTGGAGAATTGGCTCGTTTCGTGGAATCGCGGTTTACATCCATGCGACGTTCTTCATCCTGATCGGCTTCGTCATTCTCAGTCATTGGACGGATGGTCAAAGTGCCGTCAAGACGGCCGAAGGAGTGGGGTTCATCCTCGCCTTGTTCAGTTGCGTGTTGTTTCACGAGTTCGGTCACCCTGCTCATGGCGCCTGATTCGGCATCCACACAAAGGACATCACGTTACCTGATCGGTGGGTTGGGCGATCAACGCATGCCGGAAGAGCCACTCCAAGAGTTGTGGGTCGTGCGCTCGCAGGGCCGGCGGTGAACGTGGTGATCGCGGCGGGGCTGTATGCCTGGCTTCATCTGAGCGCGACCTTGGCTCCCCTGGGAACATCTCACGGTCACGAGCGGCCCGTTTCTCGAACGTCTCCTGGTGGTGAACGTGATCCTCGTGGTCTTCAATTTACTGCCGGCGTTTCCTATGGACGGAGGCAGGAATGCGCGCGCTGCTCGCAACGCGATGGACTACACGCGCCACGCAGATTGCCGCCGTTACCGGACAAGCGATGGCCTCGTTGTTCGGTTTTGTCGGTTTTTGTTCAACCCGTCTCTGGTTATCGCGCTTTTCGTCTGGATTGGGGCGCGCAAGAGGCGAGCGTGGCACAAATGAAGTCGTCGGGTGGAATTTTCGTGCGGCAGGCGATGATTACCGATTTACACGCCGTCTCCCCGCGGATCCCCTCTCTGCCGTGGAAAAGATTCTCGCGGGCTCGCAGCATGATTTTCCTGTAGTCGACCATGGCCAGTCGTCGGCATCCTCACGCGACAAGATCTGCTTACTGGCCTGTCGGGAGGGAGCGGAGACGCTGGTCCAGGACGCGATGCAACGAGAGTTTCTCACCGTCGAAGCCGCGGAAATGCTCGAGACGGCATTTCGCCGATTGCAGGAATGTCCCTGTCACACCGTTCCGGTTCTCAGGCGGGGGGAGTTGATTGGAATCGTGACCATGGATAACGTCGGGGAGTTCGTCGCCATTCAGGCGGCTCTCGAAAACCGCATGGTGTCCCCAGGGTGAGAATCCATGACCAATCTCCCGTCTAATCCGCTCCCCGGACGGCTTGCTTTGGTTCTGCGATTGATCCTGGCGGTCAGTGTCTTGCTGGAACTCTATGAACGGCAATGGCTCCACGCGCTGATCGTCGCGTCGATCCTATTACTCACCGCGTTTCCCGCCGTTCTTGCTCGTGGCGCGAAGATCGAATTGCCCCCCCAGTTCGAATTATGGGCCATCGCCTTCATCTTCGCCTCGCTCTTCCTCGGGGAGCGACGGGACTTTTATCATCGCATTTGGTGGTGGGACCTCGCGCTCCACTCCACCGCGGGAGCACTACTCGGAATCCTTGGCTTTCTTTTGGTGTACGTCCTTAATGAAAGTCCGCGCATCGACCTCAAGATGCGTCCGGCATTCGTCGCATTCTTCGCGTTTTGCTTTTCCCTCGCTGCTGGGTCCCTTTGGGAGATCTTCGAGTTCTCGATGGATCGGCTCGTGGGGACGACCATGCAGAAGCCAACACTCGATGACCCGTCCGGCCTTACGGACACGATGTGGGACCTGATCGTTAATGCGATAGGCGCCCTCGTGCTTGTCGTCTACTGCTATCGGCTGTCGAAGCGGAAAATGCCATCCGCCGTCGAGCGATGGATTCGCGAGTTCATCGCGCGCAATCCGCGGCTGTTCCATCGCCGCCGTCGCCATCTTTGAATGAAAACGTGTGGTCGCCCTTCATGAAGGACTCCCGATGAATCGTTTATGGCGATTCCGCGGTAACCGCCATGATCAGCGGAGCCGTGGAGTCGGGGCCTTTTACGAACTCGATCTCGCGAATCGGTTCCGAACGCCGCGGCGAGAGGTTCAGATAACGCAGTTGTTGACTTCTCGGCCGAAAGGCGAGTTTCGAGCCTGGAACGTCGATTTCGCGAATATAGTCCGCCAAGTGCACGCCATTGATGAGCGGATGGTCTTCCGTTATGCCGTCGACATAGTGGAGTCGAACAATCATCGATACCGTTCCCTCGGGAGTCGCGGGAAACCCCCATCCGCTTACCCCGCCGAGGAGATGCAAGGTTTTCACTGGACCATTGCACGGGATATTCACTGCAAAGGGCATCTCGCGGCTGACGGCGCCAATCGGGCCGTGGAGCAAGACGGCGTTTGGAATCCGGTCATCCCTGGGATCGATCAGAAAGAACGGGACGCCGAATGCTTGTTTGGCTCCCCAACTGTCGAACACCATTCGCTCGACCGTGGAGTTCCGGTCATAGAACATTCCGCGCGTGCTCACGATGGACGCAGCCTTTCCCAAGGGGAGGGGATAAAACTTGCCCCTTGCCGTCAGGAAATCGAGGAGGGACGCCAACTCTTTCCGGGTAAGTTTTTCGAAGCCTTCCGGCATGACGGACAACTTCGAGCTCGTCATTTCCTCGATATCGCTACGGAGCACCACGTGCTTTTCCGCCTGGCTGTCAAGCAATTCGATAGCCGTCAGGGACTCCGAGAGAAGCAGGCCCGTGCGGAGCAATCCGTCAGTGGTGGCGACGGTATACTGCCGAAAGTTCCCCTCGACCGAACGATTGGGATCGAGAATATCGGCGAGTACGTCCTCGCGCGTGCGGGCCGCGATTCCGGTAAGTTCCGGCCCGATGCTCTGGCCGAGGCCGTTGAATCGATGGTGATGTGCGCAATTCTTTCAAACACTTCCTTGCCCACGGCCGCGTCCCCATGGTCCTTGGCCACCGGCAGTAGGTCCGCGAGCACCTTCTTGCGGTCCTCGCTCGGCACGTTGTTCGATTCCGCCAACAGTCGCCAGTGCGGGAGGCAATGGAGGCCTCCGGATACGCAAGAGTTGTTGCGTTTGGTCGATCGCGAGATCGGACCGATCGATCTTACCCTTTTCCATAGCCTCTATAACGTATTCGTCCAGGCGGCCGACGAAGGAGTAAAGGAGCGCGGCTCGCCGTGGTCCGGGCGTGAGATTTCCCCAACGATCGACCACCGTCGCTCCCAAGGGCGAGTTGTTCCGCAAGAATACCGAAGAGTCGGTTTGCATATTCCGGTGAAGTCTTGCGGTCGGGGGCGACGCAAGGATGTCCGCGAGCGTCTCCCAATCTTCCGAAATCGCCGCCAGTTGACGGATGGCGTCGAGACGCTCTCTTCGGACAAGTCATCCTCTCGGAGACGTTTGCGGAGTTCGGCGGTCGTCTTGGAGACCGAGTCTTGAGCCGCGCCCATGACGCCCCACCGCGCGAGCAAGAGAACTGCCGGGCGTTTTTTCAAGCGGCATGTGTTTCAAACAGGCCGCCAGATTCGCGTCAACCGAATCGATGTCCGTGAGTGGCTTCTGGCTCGGCCAGCCCGCGAGGAATCCCTCCACGACGGGGGCGGTAATACTCGGTGACGCGTGCCCTAAACCATGCGTGATCTGACGGAGAGAATCGTGCGTCTCGCCCCGTGCGTAATGTTCCGCCAATATTCGCAGGGCATCGCGCAAGGCCGGACTAATGTCCAAAGACGCAGGCTCCTCGGTATTCGAGAGAGTGTTCGCAAGGAACTCGGCGGTGGAAGGAGCGAGCGCAGCGATGGCGGCCGTCGGTAGCCAGCGGTCCTTCTGGAACGCGGGATCCGAGAGCAACTCCTTGATGGCAAGCGCCACTTCCGCCGAGCCAGGCATGTCGGCAAGAGCAAGGAGTGTTGCCAATTGGAGCGGCTCGTCGTTCTGCGTCAAATTCTTCGTGACCAGAATTTGTTGCGTCGATTCCGCGGTTTTCGGCAGTAACGACACGGCGATGCGGCGTACTTGAGCCGACGGATGTGCCAGCGATCGATTCAGCCCTTCGAGCCAGGGACTCCCTTGTTCGAAAGCCCCACGTCCTGCAAGCGTGGCCAATGCGTGCATCGCAGCGATCGGATTTGGGTCGGCGGCCTGATTTACCAATGGGGTCAGATCGAAATCCTTCGATCGTTCCACGAGAAGTCGCTGCGCGGTTAACCGCCACCATTGGTTGTCATGATGCAAAGCCTTGAAGAGCTCTTCGTTACTCGCCTGGTCGAGTCGAGGCTTCGGGATCGCGGGAGCAGATTCATGCACGATCCGGTAGATGCGTCCGTGCGCACGGTCACGGTCGGGCGTGACATAGGCGTTGCCTGCCCCGGTTTGGAATCCTGGGGGCGTGGGGTTATGGCGCACGATGTAGTTGTACCAGTCAATGAACCAAACGGCTCCGTCCGGACCGACCTGAGTTTCGATCGGTGCCGTCCATGGGTCGGTGCTCGCCAACAGGTTGTATCCGTCCCTGGCGACGAAACTGGTGCCTTGGGGAACGAGGAAGTCGATGTGGATCAGGTGTCCCGTGGGTTCGCAAACAAACGCCGCCCGATCGCGGTATTGTTCTGGAAAAGCGGCGGCGGTGTAAATCGTTTGGCCGGACGCCGCCGTATAACCGCCATGCCAATCCACTTGGCGAATGTCCTCCGAAACCGGATGAAACTTTTTATGATCGGCAATCGCGGTATTGCCGACTCCAAACCATCCCCGAACGGATTCGAAATAACGGTTGGGAATCGCCAGGTGCAGGCTGTGGTCGTCGTTCGCCTTGGAGATGAACGGGTCACCCACGGAGTTAAAGCCGAGGCCCCAGGTATTGGATTGCGTCGGCGTAAGCACCTCCATCTGGCTACCATCCGGCCGGAAACGGAAGACTCCCGCCTTGAATTGAAGAACCTTGTCTCCCACTTTCACCGCGGCACCGCTGTAGCCGATGGTTGCCCAAATCCAATTGTCGAGACCGTACCGGAAGTTGGAATGAACCGCGTGCGTGTCGAAGCGTCCAAATCCGGTAAATACGACCTGACGATCATCCATCCGCCCGTCGCCATCCTTGTCTCGAAGGAAGAGAATGTCCGGCGCGCACGCGACGATCACGCCGTCACGGTAGGGGTGGAGACTCGTCGGAATATTGAGGCCTTCGGCGAATACCGTGAAGTTGTCCGCCCGGCCGTTGCCGTCAGTGTCCTCGCAGATCTTGATCCGATCATGACCTCGTCCGGGAGGAAGCACGTCATTGGGATAGTCGACGCTTTCCGCGATCCAAAGTCTGCCACGTGCGTCGAAGGTCATGGCAATGGGTTTGACGATGTCCGGCTCGGCGGCAAAAAGTTCGACATGGAACCCCTCGGGAAGGTGCATCCGCTGGACGGAATCTGCCGGCGAAAGGGGCGTCGGTTTGTCATCCTTCACAACGAGCGGCGGCTCGACTTCCGGTAGCTTTCCCGCCAACCACCGGCAAGCGTAAACCATCAGCTTTTGAAACCCGGCATTTCGCCAAGTGGTCTCGTCATGCCCGAGCGCCGTGTAGAAAACTCGTCCCTTGCCTTGTCGACGAACCCAAGTGTACGGCTCATAGCCTCCTTCATGCGGGCGAGCCATCAATACTTCGAGATCGTCGCCGAGTTGATTGTGCACATAGGTCTCGTCCCGTGTTGCAAAACTATTGAGGCCGCGCGTGATGGGATGTTGCGCGTTGAGGATCGCCGGGCGGAAATCGCCGTGCCCATGATGGTCGAAACGGCCACCGATCAATTTCGTGTAGCCGGCGCTGTTGCGGAAACAGTGCGAAGCACAATGAACGGCAAGTAATCCCTTGCCTTCCTCGACCATTTCGATCAAGGCGGCTTCCTGGCCGGTGGAAAGTTCACCGTCATCCTTGAAAATCATCACCATGTCAAACTCGTTTAGTCGTGAACGGTTGAACTGGCCAACATCGTCGGTGTACGTGACCTGGATTCCGGATTCCTTGAGAGGGGGGATCATGGCATTCGCGAAGTCCGTGGGCTTGTGACTTCCGCTGCTACCCCCCAGCAGCAGTGCTCGAATGGCTCCCGGAACATCTTCCCCATGAGCCGGGAATGCTCCAAACCAGACGGATGCGACGAGCAAAAATGCGGTGAAAGATCGTAGCATGGTGCCCCACATAACCTAGGCGGCGTTGACGGCCCGATTTTGGAGCTTCCGCCTTGCCGCAGGAACGTTCATGATTCCGAGCTCTGGTTTCGTCGGACGAGTGAATTCCACATGGTAGCAGGACTTGTGTTCGTACGCGAGAGACGGGCCGTTCATGGAACCCTTTTCGAGGACAGACGGTTTTCAGGAGTCGCATCCGCCAAATTTCAACATGATCAAGTGAGGTCCGTTTGTTCCGTGGACGGGTTTCTCTTTCATCCGTCCGCGGAGGTCGATAGAGTCATTCGGGGTCTTCTGCTGCGGTTCAGGTTTTTTTGTTGTTTGTGCGCGGATGATACGCCGGGCGATCGGCGCGCGGTTCTTCAATCGTGTGTTTCGAAACTGGTAACTTATTGGCGATCTGGAATGGTTCTTTCCTGCGGAGAGATGGTTGATGACCGGCATTTTTCCACTGCTCATGGCCCAATCGGCGAGCGTGCCGCTGCAGCTACTCGATGTTTTGGTTGTTGGCGGGGTCATTCTCGGCGTGACGGCGTTCGGCATGTGGATCGGACGAAAGGAAGAGAGCACCAAGGATTACTACCTTGCCGGCCGCACGGTTGCCTGGTGGGCCGTCGCGGGGTCGATTTTCGGAACGAACATCAGTTCGCATCACATGGTCGGCATGATGGGGGCGGGGCTCAAGGAGGGGTTCGCCCAAGCTAATTTCGAGTTCGGCGCGATCTTCGGACTCATGATGCTCTGCTTTTTCTTTCTTCCCTTCTATCGCCGCATGGGCCTCTACACGCTTTCCGAGTATCTCGGCCGGCGGTTCGACGATCGAAGTCGGCTCATCTACTCCATCACCAACATGGCGTTCCTCCTGATTCAGATGGTCGGGACGATGATTCTCGGAGCCTTGACGATAGCGACTTTGACCGCGGATTCTCCCTACGCCATTAGCTACGGTTCCGCGGTCTGGATGCTTGCCGCGGTCGCGTCCGCCTACACTCTGTACGGCGGGTTGAAAGCCGACATTTTCAACGACGTCGTGCAGAGCGTGCTTCTACTTATCGGTAGTGGCCTGCTGGCCGTGCTCGCGATCTGGCATCCGAATGTCGGGGGGGTGTCCGGAATCCTGGAAAAACAGCCCGAGAAGTTCCATGTGTTTTTTGACGCCAGCCATCCCGAACTGCCGTGGAGTGGCGTCCTTACCGGCCTCATGGTCTTGCACGTCTATTACTGGGGAACCAATCAATTCATCGTGCAGCGTACCTTGGGAGCCAAAAGTGACTGGGACGCGCGCGTCGGCATCATATCCGCGGGATTCCTGAAGTTGCTCATCCCCTTTCTGTGCATCGTGCCGGGAATGGCGGCTGGATACATCCTCAACATCGACCCCGCCACGGAAAGCGACACCGCGTTCGCGGGCCTGACCCGGGAACTGCTTCCCGCCGGCTATGGCTTAGTCGGACTGGTGATGGCGGGATTGGTCGCCGGCATTCTTTCCACCATCGATTCCATGATGAACTCAACCGCCACCCTCTTCACCTTCGACATCTACAAGAAGTACGTTCGTCCGAATGCCTCGGAGATACGACTCATATGGGTCGGCCGGACCGCCATGATGCTTATGGTTGGTACCGCCATCTGGCTCTCGATTTATTTTGGCGAAACCAAGGGAGGCATCTTCAATCGGATGGCGGACTACAACGCCTACCTCGTTCCCGGGGTTATCGTGGCGTACGTGGCCGGCATTCTGCAGCCGTTCATCACGCCGACCGCCTCCTTTCTCTGCATCTTGGCGGGCCCCTTGCTGTCGATTCTTTTTGAACAAGTGGCACGCCATGTATTTCAGCACGATCTACAAGGCTTCCATCGCGCGGGGCTTGCGACGGCGGCCTGCTACACGGTCGTGTTGTTGGTAAGCCTGGTTACGCAACGGGAACGTGACACCGACCGTGAGTTGTACACTTGGTCTCGCTTCCATAAGCAGACCCGCGACACGCACGCCGTCCAGCCAAACGTACTGCAAAGCGACAAACTGCTCGCCGGCCTTCTCGTCGCCGCCACCCTCGCCATGTGCTGGTACTTCCGGTGATGCCCATCTCCTTACTTGCAAAGCGCCCGTCGAAGAGCTGAAAGACTTGAGGGACGACTTACCGCATTGTTCGATATTGAGATTGCGATGTTTCAGCGTGTTCGAATTCGAATGTCGACGGATTGGCAGTGATTGATCGGCGAATCGCCAATTGCGTTCGTGTTGCGTCGAGAAGGAGACGCGGGCCGACGGGTGGGGGGGCGATGAAACCGTTCCGGAGTGCCCACCGGGGCGCGTCCGGATCACCCGCCCCACCCGTGGGATCGCGTGGCGGAGTTGTTGCCGATCGGGAGAATAGATCCGGTCGCAGGCGGGCCCGCGGTACCCGGCATGCATGTCTTCAGCTCAGCTCTTCGGGCTCAGCAAGCAACGTAATCGGACCTCATGTATTAGCACTTCGATGACTCGAAACCATCGCTGCGATGGAATCGGCGAAAGGAAAGCCAAGCAAGAGCGTTGGGTTAACTTTGGCCGTGACTGGACAATTCTTCGCCAGGCGATGATTGCCGAGGGGAATAGGTCATTCCGCCTATGCGAGTTGAAAGCAACAGGCAGGCAGACCCTCCTTTCGTTTACCCATTTTTGAAGGGGAGGTATCATTCGGGTTAACTAGGGGCACCGATAGTTTCGCTACATTCGGTGACTTTTCCGCGATGAGGAACCGCATTACGGAAAAGTAACGTGAAAGGATAACTGCGATGCCCCCTATGCGTCTGAGTCGGTGGCTGGTGGGTGGATGGCTGGCGATGGCGTCGCTTGGCCATGGGCAGGAGTCCGCTCCAGCCCCGGAAGCTCCCGGGGAAACCGTGCCGACCTTGCCGGAAGTGCGGGTGGAAGCACCTTTGCCACAAGAGTCGCCGATCACGCAGGATCTGACCCCCGATCCGATTTTCGAGCCTCAGACCGGGGAGGATTCGCGTTTGGGTTTCGTCTATCAAGGATCTCCGTTCGGATCTTTTGACGGCGCGCCCTCGGGTCTCTTGAATGGCGCGCCGACCAATCCGTTCAACTCGCCGCGCGCGTATTCAACCCTCGATCTGCCTCGCATCCAGGAGCGATCCGCCGGTACGACTCCGGAACTCTTCGAGGGTTTACCGGGCGTGCTGATTCAGCGAACCAACCCAGGGGGCGGTTCGCTCATCATTCGGGGGCGCAATGGCAACCAAAATCTGATCATGGTCGATGGCGTGCCCATCAACGATTCCGGCTGGCGTTTTTCCAACATTCAATACCTCAACACGATTGACCCCGGCCTGATCGAAAGAATTGAAGTGCTTCGTGGTCCGGAAAGCGTGCTCTACGGTTCGGGCGCTCTTGGCGGCGTGGTGAACATCGTCACGAAGAGTCGAAAGGACTTTTCTCAACGATTCGACGCTGGTCTTGGCGTGATTTCGAACTACAGCACGGCGGCGACCAGTCCCTACAATCGTGTTCAGTTTCAGGGCAATTTCCAAAACCTCGGCTATTACGGCGGTGGTAGCCTTTTCAACCCTGGCGCCTGGTACGCGGGGCAGGGGCGGACGTATGGCGAGAGCATCGTTGGATATGATCAAGGGGCGGGCGACATCCGGCTGGATTGGAAACTCGGGGATATTTGGACCGTCACCTTCGACTATCAATACCTACGCCAGAATGACGTGCCCCGAACCGACCGATTTCCCACGCCACTCGTCGATCCGACTCGTTTCACCAATCGGCCTACGTTCATTAATCCGCAGGAGCGGGAGTTCGGCTACCTGAGGCTTTCCGGATTTGACGATACTGCGACATGGCTCCATGGCCTGGTCGTCACTCTCAACGCTCAAAGGCGAAGCGAGACGGAATACGAGACGACCAACGCCGAGAGAAATAGCGCCAACGTGCTGGTTCCGCGCGCGACGCCCCGAAAACGCATTACGAGCGAAGATGTATTCTTCGGCGGCGTGGATATTCGCGCGTTCACGAATTTGTGGGAGCGGAACACGCTCAGTTATGGAACGACTTATTACCACGACTGGGTCAACGCTTCTCGAACGGAGCGGGCCGCGAATGGAACGTATCGGCCGATCGTGCCAACGCTTCCTCCGGACGGGGAATATGGTCAGTTTGGCCTGTTCCTCATGGACACCTACCAGGCTTTCGATTGGCTTACGCTCAATGCCGGCGTCCGCTACAGCAGCATCCACGCTTCGGGCACGGCAAGAAGCGGCAGCACGAACGTGAACGAACCGCCGATCTTCTTCGATCGCACGTTCACCAATTGGTCGTGGGAGACGGGAGCCGTGGTTCGACTGACGGAGAAACTGAACTGGGTTTCGAGCATTGCCGAGGGTTTTCGCGCTCCGAACCTCGAGGATCTGGGAGCCAATGAACGTTCGACGGCGATCGGGCCGGACTCCGGGAACGTGAACCTGGCGGTCGAATACGGGATCAACTATGAAACCGGATTCAAGTACCAGGGGGAACGGTTTTCGGGTGGCGTGGCAACGTTCTACACCGATAACCCGTCACAGATCGTCCGCGACTATCTGCCTGGGAACATTACGACGCGAACCAACACGCGTGGCTACCTGCTCGGCACGGAAATCGAAGGCGCGTTTCGAATCACCGATCAGTGGTCCGCGTTTGGCAACGGAGCCTATACCACCGGCGACGACATCACGCGCAACGAGCCGCTGCGGATGATTCCTCCCTACATGACGCTCGGAGGTCGCTGGGCCAATCGATATGGCGACATCGGACTGTTCTTCGAGTTCTGGACCGAGATGATGGCGGCCTACGATCGGTTGAACGAGACCGACCGCCGCGACATTCGCATTCCGATCGGCGGCGAGGCCGCGTGGCAGACGTTCAATTTTCGTGGTGGCATCGACACCGAGAACTATGGTCGTTTAACCTGCGGTCTTTACAACGTCTTCGACCAGAACTATCGCATCGTCGGTAGCGGCGTCGACTCCCTGGGGATCGATTTCCGCGTCGGCTACGAGATCAACTTCTAAGCCAGGCTAACGATGTTCCAAGACTCCACGAGCCGGCGTCTCCGACATTCGGTTAAGGGACGCCGGCTCTTTTCACGCCAGTTCTGCGAGAATGTTCCTTTTCAACCTCTTCCGTGCAAATATTTCGCACGGATCGTTTCGCCGTCAAGTAGGTCACAAATTCGTTGTGGCGAACATTATCTTGTAATTCGATTGCATACTCGGTAGTATTCCCGCCTAGCCGATGCACGAGGTGTTCGATCGACGAGAGGCGTCTGCGGGAGCCATCACCTCGCCCTTGTTCGGCAAAGTCATGTCTCGAAAGATCGTGCCAACCGATTACCGTCCCTCATCGAGGAGATTTTGGAATCACTCGAGCGGTTAGTCCAATGGCGATTTCGTGTCGGCGGAAATCGGACATTTCAATCCATGAGCTGCCAACGGAAGAGGCGTCGTTCACAGGGGTTCCGCAAGTATTTCGTCGAGGCGTTGGAAGACCGATGGGTCCCGGCGTTCACGGTCAACCATACCCCTTATTTGCAGTTGGGCAACGCGTCCCTCGACGGCTTTAATCTGGGTTACGACCAGGTCGAGGTGCTCTGGCAGACGACCGGGACGGAAGGAACGGACGCGTTCACGGCCAAGGTGCGCGAGGTCGGATCTGTCTCGTGGATCGATGTCGGACTCAATGCGGACATCGTCACGGGTGTCGAGGGGCGCATCAATCATTCCGCGACGTTCACGGGGCTGAATTTCGACGATGACTACGAATACGTCATCACGCATCTTCGTGACGGTTCGCCGATCGCAACCTATCAGAGCTCGTTTCATACGCGCATGGCCGCCAGTCAGCAAGATGCATTTACCTTCGTTACCTACGGTGATTCCGCGTCTGGCGACCCGCCGACGAATTTCATCGAGGTTCAAAACCGGATCAACCTCATTGATCCGAAGTTTTCCGCTTTTACTTGGCGACAACGTTTATTCTAGTGGCACCCACGCGGTATGATCTCCGGCTCGACCCGTCGAAGAATGCTCCACTGAACTACAACAAGAGCCACATCGATTATTTTGGATTTGGCAATCATGACGTCGGTTACAACAGCGGCCAGGCAGCGCGCGATAACTATTCCATGCCAATTCCCGTCGAAGGTGTCACCAGCCCCGTGGGCTTGCTATTCGATTCGAACGTCCAAGAGGAGGAGAATTATTCGTTCGACTACGGCAGCGTTCATTTCGTCACGTTCGATTCCAATAATTGGCAGGACACAGCCTCCCTCGACAAGCAACTCAATTGGGCCGTCGCGGACATCCAAGCAGCACGCGCGCGGGCGACTCCCCCTCAATGGGTGATTGTGTTCGTGCATCATCCCATTACATCGTTGGGGGGCCATACCGAACATACGCCGGACGATTACTACTATGACCAGGTGATCTCTCGTCTTGGCCACAACGCGGGAGGCGTGGGGGTCGACCTTTTGCTGGCGGGGCACACACACAACTACCAGCGTTCAATGCCGCTGACGGGCCATACCGGAGCGACGGCGACTTACGTTCTCGATACGGATTCCGACTATGCGAAGGGGGCGGGTCTGCCGCTCGTCGTCCAGGGAACGGGAGGCGTCGAGCTCGGCTACGGAAATACCGACGCCACGTTTGCCAATACCTATCTCGCCAAGGCGATCGACTCGAATACTACCGTTCCGGAAGAGTTTGGCTTCGGCAAAGTCGACGTGACCGCGACGCAATTGACGTACAGCTACATCAACACCTTGGGTCAGGTACTCGATACGTTCACGATCACTGCGGGAGGGGATGTCAAAGCGCCCGTCGCGTCGCTTGCCAGTCCATTGGATAACGGCCCGGTGGACGGCGACCCGCTGGTGAACCAGGCACTCGTGGACACGCCGCTCGCGACTATCCAGATACGCCTTTCGGACATTGGTGGCGGGGTGGACGACTCGACAGTGACGAGCGGGCTTTTCAGTCTGACGCGCGAAGGTACGCCGCTCTTGGCGGGAATCCATTTTTCCTACGCCTACGACGCAGCGAATAATTTGATCACCTTGACTGCGTTGGGTACCAGTTTTGGTTACGGAACGTATGTCGTCTCGATCGGTTCGGGCATCGAGGACCTGGCGGGCAATGTCATGGGACCAACGGCGTTGACCGTCGAGGTGGATGCGACACCCCTGAGCACGATCACCTTCCGCAACGGTGAAAATGGCTACACCGGTGCCAAAGATACGTACCTTCATGAGGACGAGCCATCCACGACCCATGGTTCGAGTAGTAAAGTGATATCCGACGGGGACGACGATTTGGGCACGGCGGAAGCGCCGCCACAACGGGTGCAGGGTCTCGTCCGTTTCGACGCCATGTTTGACACGACGAGCGGTTCCCGCGGCGGGGGGCCGATCCCTGATGGCACGACCATTCTCAATGCGACGTTAACCGTGAAGACGGGTACGTCTTCGGGTGACGAGTCCCCATCCGGTAACGTGTTCTCGCTTCACCGAATGATCGCGACCTGGTCGGAATTCGCGACCTGGGACACCATGACGAGCGGCGTTACGCTGGACAATGTCGAAGCGGTAAGCACGGCGACGGCGACGGTCAACGGCCCAAGCGTCCAAGGGGGAACTGTAAGTTTTGACGTCACCGCGGACGTGCAAATCTGGTCGAATGACAATTCCTTGGCCTTGCGGGGATGGGTTTTCCAGCCAACGACGGGAACGAATGGCTGGCAGTTCTTTTCGAGCAATACAACCACGATTGCCGATCGGCCGATTCTCTCGGTTACTTTTCAAGACGGCCCAAGTGAAGTGTTTGCCGGCGCCGCCTACGTGACGAATGAGGGGGATGGCGTTTCCCTGGTTGGTTCGGCCTTTGGAAGTGGTCTCACATACTCGTGGGACTTGAACGGCGACGATGTCTTTGGTGACGCCGTTGGTGCTACGCCGACGTTGACCTGGGCGCAACTCGTGGCGCTTGGGCTTAACGACGGCGCGAGTACGCATGTCGTCACGCTTCGGGTGTCGGATGGTTTGGGGAACGAAGCCGAAGACACAACCTGGCTGACCTTTCAGAATGTTGCTCCAACGGCGTCCGTCGGGAGCGAGTTACAAATAGGTCGAGGCGTTGACGCGTCGTTTACGCTGTCCGCGGTGGATCCTTCATCCGCTGATAATGCGGCGGGCTTCACCTTCGACATCGACTGGGACAACAACGGCATATTCGACCAGACCGTATTCGGACTTACAGGAACCGTCGTGACTCATGCCTTTGATGGCCTTGGCTCCGCAACCATTCGCGTTCGCGCCACCGACAAGGACGGTGGCGTCAGTATGTCATCGACCTGGTCGACGAATGTCGTGGGATATGAGGTCTTAGGTGGCAACCTGATTTGGTACGGAACGAGCGGAGCGGATGAAGTCCAATTCGAACAATTGGACGCCACCACGATCCGAGTTACGGAGACTTTGCTCGCCGGCGTGATCGTGAGCAATTCGTGGGACGTGATCAATGTCACCGGTCAACTTCAGGCTTTCACGCATGCCGGGGGGGACGCCGTCGACGGTTCCTTGGTGACGACAATATCGATTCTGGCGCGCGGCGGCGCGGGGGACGATACGCTCCGTGGTGGCCAGGCCGCCGATGAAATTGACGGCGAGGCGGACAACGATCTGGCATTCGGCGATCTCGGCGACGATGTCGTGGACGGCGGAAGCGGAGACGACATCCTCTACGGCGACCTGTCGGATGCCTTGGCGGCCAGTCTGTCGTATTCCGTGCTCGGCTCGGACTCGGTGTATGGCGGCGTAGGCGACGACACGCTGTATGGCGATGGTGATGGTGGGGAAGGGGTCGGGGACCTGATCGAAGGGGACGATGGCGAAGACACGATTTTCGGCGATGGCGCGGAGGGCCACGGAAACGCGGCCGACACGATTCATGGCGGCGCGGATGACGACACGATCTATGGCGACGGTGTCGGGTCCGTGGGAGCGGCCGACCTGATCTTTGGAGACGCCGGTAACGATACCATCGTCGCGGACGGCTCGAAGGGTAAGAAGACCGCCAACGACACCATTTACGGCGGAAGTGGCGATGACTCCATCAAGGCAGATGGCGGTGAAGGAGCCGCCGACCAGATCCATGGAGAAGCAGGTAACGACCTGATAGATACCGGCGGCGGCAATGACCTGGCCGACGGGGGCGCCGATGACGACATCCTTCTCGGAGGGGACGGAGCCGAAGGGGCGGCGGACACGCTACTGGGCGGCGACGGACGGGACTTCCTCGTCGGCGATCGAGGAACGCCCACCGTGAAGAGCACGGCTGCCGCCGCTGATTCTCTTGTCGGCGGATTCGGAGAAGACATTATCCTCGCTGGCATCTACCTTCCCTTCAACTCGCTATCGGTGCAGGCGATCCATTCGGAATGGGTGAGTAGCCGAACGTATTCGGAACGGGTCGCAAACATTTCCGGAACGGGAGTTGGCGCGCGCAATAACGGTAGCGACTTCCTCGAAATCGGCACCACCGTGACCAATGACCATGTCGCGCCCCCCGCGGTCGTCGACTCCGCCTTCGGTGAAGAGGATCAAGATTGGCTTCTCATCGACCTTGCCGACGATTTGAACGACGCCACTCTAGGCGAAGTGGTGACGGATCTCTGAACGCGATTGCATTGGCCGCGTGAAGAGTCCGCGATGGGTGACTGGAGCCGCATATCTCAAAAAGTGAATGGAGAGTGTTGGACCGAGTAATGATGCCCCCATGAATATGCCGCGATGAAGATTCGCGAGTTCTCGACAGCCGCCAATCGCTTGGTGGCCTTCCTGGGCAAGGTCAGTTCGTTCCACGAATGCGAGGTCAGGCGTATCGCAGGCGACCAGACGGCGCAAACAGATCAATCCCCTGAAATGCCTCAGTAGGTGACCAAAGAAGTGATTCTGCGGAAAACCTAGGTTCGAACGTTCTCCATCGGCAAAAACGCTCACAGATACTTCGTGTAGAACAAGCTCTGGTCGTTCGGGTGGTCGGACGTGGCGGCGTCGAAGCCGTGACGGTGGTATACATTGCGGGCGCGCTCGTTTGTCTGAAGTACTTCGAGCGTGATTTTGCCGCAGCCGATGGCGCGTGCCTTCGCCTCGACGGCGTGAAGGAGGGCATGGCCGATGCCACGGCCACGACATTCGGGAAGCACGGCGAGATCGTGGATGTTGATGAGCGGCTTTCCCAAAAAAGTCGAAAACCCCCGAAAGCAAGTGGCAATGCCCACCGGATTTTTCCCCGCGTATGCGAGAAACACGATCGTCGTTGGATGACTCCGTAGTCCTGGAATCAGCCGTTCCATGACGTCGTCGGGTAGTGGTCCACCGTTGCCGAAGGCATCGAGGGCATAGGCGGCCGTCAAGGCGCAGACGGCATCCTGGTGATCGATCCTCTCGAGATCGGCTTCGAGAATTTCTAACGGCTCGTGCATGAACAAATCGCTTTTCTGTTCTCGATTTAGAACGAGACTCTGGACCCGGAACACGTGACCAATCCTTGGCATTCGTGTGCGTTAGAGGATTTCAAAGGAGCATTCTCCGAGCGATGAAGGGACAAGTCGTCGTCCCATTCGGTTCATTTTCGGATCAGGATGAGAATCCGGAGCGTGATGTTCGAGCATTTTCCAGATTTTAGGACGTTCCTCCGCGTTTCAGCTACAACAGAATAGATCAAGTTGCCCTGAAATACTGGAGGGCCGATGCCATTTAAGAAGCTTTTGGTGGCGAATCGAGGCGAGATTGCCACCCGCGTGTTTCGTGCAGCCCACGAATTGGGCGTTCCCACCGTAGCGATCTATTCCCATGAAGACCGATTTGCACTCCATCGCTTCAAGGCGGACGAGGCCTATCAAGTCGGCATACCGGGAGAACCGATCCGGTCGTACATCAATATTCCTGAGATTATTAAGCTCGCGGTTCGCCATAAAGTGGACGCGATTCATCCCGGCTACGGATTCTTGTCGGAGAACGCGAATTTCGCACAAGCTT
Source organism: Planctomycetota bacterium (assembly GCA_046350335.1). Taxonomy (GTDB): domain Bacteria; phylum Planctomycetota; class Planctomycetia; order Kolteriales; family Kolteriaceae; genus JAXMAQ01. Next base: position 72,985 of record JAXMAQ010000023.1, on the reverse strand, counting down.
GCGCGGACGCGGGCATAACGTTCGTCGGTCCGCGGGTCGACATCCTTCGGGGTCTAGGGGACAAGGTATCCGCGCGAAAAATCGCGGAGCAAGCAAAGGTTCCCGTGCTCAAAGGGAGTTCCGAGCCCATCAAGGACGACAAGGCAGCGCTTGCCTTGGCGGAAAAACTGGGGTTTCCCGTGATGCTCAAGGCGGCGCATGGTGGTGGTGGCCGCGGCATGCGCGTGGTCCGCGCCCCGGAGGAGTTGGGCAGAAGTCTCGAACAGGCAAGGCGGGAAGCGGGACAGGCATTCGGGAACGACGAGGTCTTTCTCGAGAAGTACATCCAGCGGGCCAAGCACATCGAGGTCCAGCTTTTAGGGGACAACCACGGCAATCTCGTCCATCTTTTCGAGCGGGATTGTTCGGTTCAACGCCGGCATCAAAAGGTGGCGGAAATCGCGCCGGCACCTTTTCTTCCCGCGAAGGCTCGCGACGCCATCTGCGATGCCGCCATCAAGATTGGTCGGCAGGTCAAATACAACAACGCCGGCACCGTCGAGTTCCTTTACGATGCCGACACCGGCGAATTCTACTTCATCGAAGTCAATCCACGCATCCAGGTGGAACACACCGTCACGGAAGTGGTCACGGGAATCGACATCGTCAGCCGGCAAATTCTCATTGCCTCAGGCGAACGGCTCGACTCCGAAAACATTGGCCTCGCCAAGCAAGAGGACATTGAGACGCACGGTTTCGCGTTACAATGCCGCGTGACGACGGAAGACGCATCGAACGAGTTCATTCCAGACTACGGTCGGATCGTCCATTACCGCAGCGCGGCGGGAATGGGCATCCGTTTGGACGTCGGAAATGCGTTTTCCGGCGCGATCGTGACGCCCTTTTTTGATTCTCTTCTCGTCAAAGTGTCCGCGTACGGATCGAGTTTTGGGAGTGCCTGCCGTCGAATGGAACGGGCGCTCACCGAGTTCCGTGTTCGGGGCGTGAAGACGAATATCCCGTTCCTGGTGAACCTGGTGCGTCACCCGGACTTTATAGCTGGCCAGTTCCATACGCGGTCGCTCGACGAAACTCCGGAATTGTTCGAGATCAAGGGGCGACAGGATCGAGCGAGTAAGCTTCTCACCTATCTGGCGGACATTACGATCAACGGTCATCCCCAGGTAGCGCGGAAGCCGTCGAAAATCCGTCGAACTCCCGCCGACGTTCCCGCGACCATCAACGCGTCTCCCCCTGCCGGCACAAGGCAGATCTTGCAAAAGCAGGGTGCCGCCGGCCTGGTCAAGTGGATCCTCGATCAGAAAAAGTTGCTTCTCACCGACACCACCATGCGCGACGCGCACCAGTCGCTTTTGGCGACGCGCCTGCGCACGTTTGATCTTCTCGAAATCGCGGACGTCTACGCGAGCAATCACAGCGACCTGTTTTCGCTGGAGATGTGGGGAGGGGCGACGTTCGATACCGCCATGCGGTTCCTGGGTGAGTCTCCTTGGGACCGGCTCGCGGAATTGCGGTTGCGGATTCCCAACATCCTTTTTCAAATGTTGCTCCGCGCGTCGAACGCCGTCGGGTACACCACTTACCCGGACAACGTCGTCAAGGTGTTCATCAAGGAAGCGGCGCAGGCGGGCATCGATATCTTCCGTGTTTTCGATTCACTGAATTGGGTCGAGAACATGAAGGTCGCGATGGAAGCGGTGATCGGGACCGGCACCATTTGCGAGGCCGCAATCTGCTACACCGGCGACATCCTGGATCCCAAGAAGACCAAGTACGACCTGAAGTATTACGTCAATCTTGCCAAACAATTGGAATCCATGGGAGCCCATATTCTCGCCATCAAGGACATGGCGGGGCTTTGCAAGCCGTACGCGGCCGCGAAATTGGTCAAGACGCTCAAGGAAGAAATCGGCATCCCCGTTCACTTCCACACGCACGATACCGCCGGTGTCCAGGCGGGCGCCATTCTTCGCTCGTCGGACGTTGGTCTCGACATCGCGGACGCGGCGTTCGCGCCCCTCTCGGGGCTTACCTCTCAGGTAAATCTCAATTCGCTGGTTGAGACGTTGCGATACACCGAACGTGATACAGGACTCGATGGCCAGGTACTCAACGACACCGCGGACTACTGGGGCAAGGTCCGCGAGTTCTACGCTCCCTTCGAAACCGACATGATCGCCAGTTCAGCTCTCGTTTATGAGAACGAGATTCCAGGCGGGCAATACACCAATTTGATGCAGCAAGCGAAGTCACTGGGCTTGGGAGATCAATTCCATCAGGTGGGCCGCGTGTATGCTCAGGTCAACCAGATGTTCGGCGACATCGTCAAGGTCACGCCGTCGAGCAAGGTTGTCGGCGACATGACATTGTTCATGGTTTCGAACGGCTATAAGCCCGAGGATATTCTCGATCCGTCCAAGGACATCGCGTTTCCCGAGTCGGTCGTCGGCATGTTCGAAGGGAAGCTTGGTCAGCCGCCGGGTGGTTGGCCGGAAGCGCTGCAGAAGAAGGTGCTTCGCGGCAAACCCGCCATCACGACGCGGCCGGGATCGGAACTTCCCCCCGTCGATTTTGCCGCCGAGGCGAAGAAACTGGAGGCCAAGCTAGGACGCCCCCCCAAATCGACGGAAGTGATTTCATCCATCCTGTATCCCAAGGTGTTCGCGGATTTCATCGCCTTTCAGGAGAAGAAGTCCGACCCGTCGATCCTGCCGACGCACGAGTTCTTCTATGGCTTGGAGTTCAACGAAGAAGTCAACATCGACCTGCAGCCGGGCAAGACGCTGATCGTCAAGCTCGTAGCGATTTCCGAGCCCCATCCGGACGGGACGCGCAATGTGTTTTTCGAGCTCAACGGCCAGCCGCGAGAGGTTCGCGTCAAGGATAAGGAAATCGGCGTCGTCGATACCGAATTGGAAAAGGCGAATCCGGACGATCCGAAGCAGATCGGTAGTCCCATGCCTGGCTTGATCTCGACGATTGCCGTCGCGGAAGGAGGGCCGATCGCCAAGGGGCAGAAGTTGGTGACCATCGAAGCCATGAAGATGGAAACCACTATCTACGCCGAGACGGACGGCACCGTCGATCGGATCGCGGTCAAGGCGGGCTCGCAGGTCAAGAACGGCGACTTGCTGATTGTCCTCAAGTAGGCATGTCGGCGATTTCGACGAAGACCTTGAGGGCTGATTTATCCTCGCAGAGCAAGTGCATCATTTCGTCATAGCGGTCCAGTCCCTTTACGGGACTGGTAAGCAATTGTCGGAGTACGCCCGGATACATGCTCTCCGCGGTCGCGAGATCCTTGATCCCCATTTCGAAGTGCTCGCGATTGGCGTTGACGCAACCGACGAGGAGTTTGTTACCAAGGACCCAATCGAGGTTGATTTTGGCGGCGGGAACGTCGATCCGCTCGCCTCCGCCCGTAATGCTGGTCCAAACGATGACGCCGTTGTTTCCGAGCACTTCCATGGAACGGACGGTCATCTCGGCGTTTCCCGTCGCTTCCACGATAATGTCGGGCTTGCCGACCTGCTTGGGTAGATCGGCGAGGGGCGTTTGCCGCGTGCTCACGTAATGCGCGCCGAACGAACGAGCGATGTGAGCGTTAAGCGTCGTGGGCTCGCTGCGCGCCAACGTGTAAACTTCGAGTCCCCGAAGACGCAGCGCCAACGTGGTAAGAAGCCCGATTTGCCCGGCGCCAAGGACATAGGCGATTCGAGGTCGCCAGACTTTGAGCCGGCGTTGAATTTCGAAGGCCTGGTGCACGGCTTTCTGGGCGCAACTCATCGGTTCGGCGAGAACGTGTAAATGCTTGATTCCTTCGGGCATGCGAACGATATAGTCGGCGTGGTCGACGTAATGCTCCGTGAGGAATCCATGCAATAAATTGATGCCACGTTCAAAATAGACCTCGTCACTGGTCATGTCGCAGGTGCCGATGTGATCATAAATGGAGGTGCCGGGCCGGCGGACGGTGGCGGTGACGTAATCCCCCGGCTTCAGATTGCGCACGTAGGGACCGACCTCTTCCACCACGCCGAACGATTCATGCCCGAGGACCAAATAATCATGACCAGGGGGCGGATTGCCGTACTTCGCTTCGTTGATTTCCTTGTCCGTGGCCTCGACGCCGACCCGGAAATGGTTGACCAGCACGCCTCGCCCATCAAGTGCCGGAGACCCTCGGTCGGGGAATGTCGGCCAGATGCACGCTATTCGACTTTCAGGAATAGCCGCTATGGCTTTCATCGACTGTCCTTGTATTTGTCGGTTCAACCGCACTGTGAAGACGGGGGTTTTCCTTATGCGTCTATCCGAGGTTGTCTTCGCTCCGTGGATACGCTGGACCGAGCCTGTTCTCGAATCGGAAATCCGATGGCAAACGCCGGTGGACGTCTTGAATCTTCATAAGTCACCAGGGACTGCCGCAGTATCTCCTTTTGGCGGCAATACCTTGATTTCGAGCTTTTGATTATACAAGGAAAGAGTGATAAACAGCGTTAATCGTTGTGGAATAGCCTCGCGACGGGGATGTTTTCCGTTCGACTGCCGTGCCAGCTCCCGTTGGTGGAATCGATGGAATACAACGAATCGATGCAGAAGAGGCCAATGACGTGGGAATTTACGAATCTTTTGGCGTAAAGCCGATCATCAATGCGACCGGTTCCGTGACGCGTTTGGGTGGGGCGCCGATGCCCTCTGCCGTGCTTGAAGCGTATAGCGAAGCGGCAAAACTCGCCGTGCCGGTCGAACAGATGCAGGCCGCCGCCAGCCGAATCCTTGCGGAATTGACCGGGACGGAGGCTGGGTTGGTGACTGCGGGAGCGGCATCGGGCTTGACGTTGGGTGCTGCCGCCATCCTGGCCCGATACGACTTGAGTCGGATGGAACAGTTGCCGGATGCGGACGGCTTTCCCCGAGAGTTTCTTGTCGCGCGGGAACAACGTAACGGCTATGATCACGCGGTGAGAGCGGCCGGCGTGCGATTGGTCGACGTGGGGTTCAATGAACAAGTCGCCAATGCCGGCGTTCGCCGCACGGAGGTTTGGGAATACGAATCGGCGATTCGCCCCTGCACCGCGGGTGTTCTCTACGTGTTGTCGCCAAGTTCCATGCCTCCCTTGGAAGAGTTGGTTTCCATGGCTCATCGACATGGTCTTCCCGTCCTCGTCGATGCCGCGGCAGAGGTTCCCCCCCGTGCGAATCTAAAGGCCATCGCCGCTACCGGCGCGGATCTGGTGGCCTTTAGTGGCGGCAAGGCGATTCGCGGGCCACAGTCCACCGGCATTCTTTGTGGCCGAAAGGACCTCATTCAGTCCGCAGCTTTGCAAATGCTCGACATGGACGATCATCCCGTGCTTTGGGACCCTCCGGGCGACTGGATGGACCGGACGAAGATCCCCGGTATTCCTCGCCATGGCATCGGACGAGGTTTTAAAGTGTCCAAAGAGGAGATCGTGGCATTACTGACCGCGTTACGGCTGTTTGTCGAGGGAGAATATGACGAGGAAGTCTCGTCCTACCTGCTACGCCTCGAGCAAATCAAAGATCGATTCCAGAGTCTTATGTAACGCGGATTCATCGAGCATCGGACAGTGAATCTTTTCCCGTGTTGGAGATTCATCTGGGGAATGCCGGAGCGTGCCTTTCGGGCCTGCAGGGAACTTCGACAGGGGGATCCGCCAATCTATGTTGGGCATGCAAGGCTCCAGGACGGCTGCCTCCTTATTCATCCTCTTTGTTTGCTGGAATCTCAGGTCCCGACCATCATGGATCGACTTCAAAGGATCCTCGCGTCGCTGCGTTAAACCTTTCGATCTCTTGGCATGCCTGGTGTTGACGTAACCCGCGTGAAAGTCGATACCGCTCGGCTGGGTTCGCTTGGCATTGGGCAATGAAACCATGCAAATTCGATGGAACAAGTGGCTGCTTTTGACTTTACTGCTTGCAGTTGGCGTGTCGAACGCGGGCTGTATAGCGGTGCTTGCCGGCGGGGCGGCGGCGGGAGCGGCGGGATATGCCTATGCCAAAGGCTCCGAGGAACGATCTTATCCTCAGCCAGTTTCAGAGGTTGCGTCGGCCGTCGAGGCCAGTCTGGTGGAAATGGAACTTTCCCCCGTACTTCATGAAAAGGACAAGGCTGGCTCGATAACAAAGACGCGCACTTCCACGGGAAAAGACATTCGAGTCGAGACCCAACCAGTGGGGCAGGGAAGCGAAGTCAAGATTCGGGTCGGGACTTTCGGCGATCGAGAAATCGAGAGTCTCTTTTTTCAGCATCTTGACGCTCAACTCTCACGCCAGCAGAGGCTTACGGTCCCTCCCGTGCCCGTAAGCGACTCCCCAACTGTGGAAAACTCTTGATTTCTCAGGGGGCGCGTGGATTTTCAAGTCGCTGCAACGTTCCAAGGAACAGTGGGTTCCGGCGGATTGGCTGTAAGGGCCCGGAAAAGTTCTAGCGTTGGCGACTGGGGTATGTTACAAACTCTAAAACTTCGCGCGAGGGTTTTGCCGCGGCGACTTCCGCGGTTTCGGACACTTGCCAAACGCGTTATTGATACCAGCAGGATGTGGGTACCAGCAATGTTGACGGATCGACGCGAACTCGAGCGAAACAGCGTTCCCTTTGCAGACTCCGTGGCATGGTTTTCCCTAAACGATCGTTTGTATCCTGCTCATCTCGTCAATCGATCTTCGTTTGGCGTCGGCGTGACAATTCGTCAGCGACCCCCCGTTGCGGTCGGAGAATTTGTTTCCCTTGAATGGCTGAAGCCGACGCCCGACGTTGCCTCCGTCGTCGTTCGGTCAATCCAGCAGCTTGGGGAAGACGAATGGTACGTCGGCCTGGAGTTTCAGGATATCGACGTTTCAAACGCAAGCGCCATTCGGTCCTCGCGAAATCCTGGAGAGTATTGTTTTACTCGCGTCGGCTAATCCTTTCCTGTTTGTACGCATGGTCGAATATCCGATCGTCGGGCCCGTGGCTCACATTTCGGGTATCTCTCCAATAACCATTAGGAAGCTATCCGTTTCTGGCCTTCGGGTTCGCTGATCGGTGACGCGAGAGTTAACGAGTCAGCCACCAAAGTATTCCCAGGATCACACCGATCGGAGCCGCGATTTTCCCACCACGGATCCAGGGTCCGAAGAGCCGTTCACGCGCAAGTTTTTTGAGTGTTTCCCTCCCTTCGTTCAAGTGCGGGAAGGGGACTCCAGCCGGTACTTCGCAACCTAGAAAATCGCATAAGGGTGCCCACCCATCCTGGACGCGAAAGACCAGCAGTCGATCCGCGGGGACCGTCTCGCGCACCTCTTGGTTATGTTTCTCGAACACTTCGAGGCAACGGCTTCGACGCGCGGATCGCCGAATACCTTGGGCAAGAGCAAGTCCACGAAATTCAGGAATCGTCGCGCGGGGAATGAACCGAAAAATCCGAAACTGGATCGGTGGTTTGCTGCAATGTCAAGAAGCTGTCGAACCAGCGGTCGGGTTCGCGAACGTTGAGGACCACTTTGGCCTCGAACTCGCGCATCGACTTCGGTAATAGAGGCACGCGGGAAAATCGACCGTGGCTTCAAAGTCTTTGAAAAGAGACTTCCAATCCATGGGAGACCGACCGGCGACGTGCTCGTGCCAAGCCCTCAAATGACCTTCGTGCTCCGTCACTTCCTTCATGTGGTAACAGCGGTATCCCAGGATTTCGAGGGCTGCTTGCATCGACATGGTGCCCGTGCGACCGAACCCCGCTCCTATCACCTTCATGAGTTTCTTTCCTTCGATTTCAATGTGTAATCCCGTCACCGGCGGGATGTTGCTCTCGAGAATGGTTTTCGCGAACAATTGGGCCAGGCGTTGGATGCCTGCGGGAGATAAGTGCGAGGGATCGCGGAACAACAATTCCGGGTTCGCGGAGAAAGCCCGCATGGGCATTCCACGGTCATTGCGTTTCCCGCCGAACGAGCAAAGGTTCGACTGTGGTTGACTCGGGACGAGCAGGAGGTACCCGAGCTGTCTATTGAGAAATTGCGATAATGCCGATCGGTCCCAAAGCTATTGGGAGCTTTTAAGCTCGCAGGCACTATAAACAGGACTGATTCCGCGCCGGGATTGCATTGTTCAACCGGTTTCCGAGGGCACCCGTGTCAGTTGCCGGTGAAGTTCGGTTTTCTCTTTTGCATGAACGCCATCATCGCTTCCATCAGGTCGTCCGACATCAAAAAGCCGGCATTCCAGATGCCGACGTAGTCCAAGCCCTCGGCGACGGTTTTGTCCTCGCAGGCGGCCAGGACCTTCACGCCACGAACGACCAGCGGCGAGTTATCCGCGATTTCTTTGGCGAGCGACTGGGCGGCCGCGATGACCGCTTCTCTTGTTTCGTAAACGTCGTTGACGAGTCCGATGGCTTTGCAGCGATCAGCGTCGATGTCCTTGCCCGTGTAGGCGAGTTCCGCCATGTGCCCCTTGCCGATGATGCGGCAGACGTTGGAGGGTACCGAGGTCGGCGACGATGCCAACCTCGTCTCGCGGATCGAGAGCTTCAAGTCTGCGGATCCGAGGCGAATGTCACATGCGGAAGCAGGTCGACGCCCCCGCCGATGCACCAGCCATGCAAGGCGGCGACGACGGGAACGGGGGAGTCGGCGACGCTGTTCATGGAGCCCTGCAATCGTTGCACGTCCGCGAGGATCTTGGCGCGCATGGCGATCTGGCCGCCCGCGGGCGCTAACACCGATTGCATTGCCTTAAGGTCCAGGCCGACCGTGAACGCGGGGCCTTCCGCGCAGAGCGCGATCGCGCGAACTTCCGAATCCGCGCCGACTTCTTTCATGACCTTGGGCAATTGGTCGAAAAACTCGGGCCCCATGGCATTGCGGCGTTCGGGGCTCGACAACCAAACGGTGGCGACGTGCCCTTCCTTTTCCCAGCGGACGACTTGCGGTGCAGTACTCATCGAAGGTTCCTCTCGAACAATGGACTATTCGGCCCGCGCGCCGGGCGAGCGAATGACTCGGTGAAAATGGAGCTCGACCTCGTGATCCACGACCCGCCGGATTCCCTCCACCAGACAGGTTGGCTCGTGGTCTCCCTCCCCCATGCGAATGATTTCTTGAAGCGGCGTGCCAGGTGAAACGGTGAAGGTCCCTTGATGGATGATCTGATTCCCCGCATCCAATTCCGGGACGATAAAGTGCACGGTCGCGCCATAGGTGAGCATGCGATGGCCATAGGCGTCATGGTACGGTCGGGCCCCTGGAAAGGAGGGGAGCAGGCCGTGATGGAGATTGATGATTCGGCCTCCAGCGAATCGCCAGCAGGTCGCCGCCGGCAAAATGCGCATGTACCTCGCGAGCACGATGTAGTCGACTTGATACTCGTCAAAAATGTCGACGATGGCGTCGTTATCGGGGTTTCCCCGCGCGTCGCCAACCATTTTCCAGTCGACGCCGAACTGTTCCGCGACCCCTTGGCACGCCGATCGGTTTCCGATCATGACGGCGGGCACGGCTCGAAGCCGACGGTCACGAATAGCGCGCAGGAGCGCGAGCGCGGGTTCCGGACGATAGGTGGTCAGAATGGCGAGCTTGGGAGGTCCCTGCTTTTCGTCCCGAGACCAAGTACGAATGGACAATCCTTTCTCCTGGCCAATCGCTGTCATCTTTTCGCGGAGCTGCGCGATGGGGACGGCATCGGCGGGCCAATCCATGCGTAGAAGCATGGCGAACACCCGCTCCAAGTCGTGGTCATACATCTGGATTTCACTGATATTGGCTCCCGCCGAGGTGACATGGTGAACGATGGGATCGGCCAGGCCGCGGTTATCGGGTCCGACCGCGGTGATGATGACCTGCATGGAGCGAACCTATTCGTGAATGGTTAAAGAGGGACAGCCGCGCGGGTAACCTTCGGTCGTCGCCGCATTTGCGCGCGAGCGGAGCTTGAATGGCGACGACTTTTCAAAACGAAGGGCCAATAAATTGACAACGGGTCAATTTCGTGCGTAATAATCAAGGTGAAACTATCGCATTACCGCGCATTTGTCCAGATACGGAAAGGCGGGAGGGGACCCGTGACTGTGAATCTAGCCGAGGCAGCGGCACCGAGCCGTACACTCGCGATGCTTGTTCCATGCCGACGAGTACCGCGACGCCGAATGGGGCGCCTGGAGACCTGGTTGGCGGGTTTGATGATTGCCGCTGGGAGTTGGGCCGTTCTTTCGGAGGCGGCGGTGGTGGCGCCTGGATTTCAGTCCGGTTCGATCATTCCGGTGGAAACGCCGACGTTTGAAGGAGTGCCGCAGGTCGAACAGGCGGTCGACGCGTTCCGCCAGCGGGATTACGACAAATGCTTTAAGCTGCTCGAAGAAGCCAAAAAGACCAACGAAGAAGTTCCTCCTCCCCGTTTGATGTTGGCGAAACTCTATCTCACCGAGGACATGTTGCCGCAAGCGCGGGCAAATCTGGAAGTGGCGGCGATGGATTCGCCCGAATACCCGGAGACCTATAACCTGTTCGGCCGACTCGCGCTACGCGAGGGGCGGCTGACGGACGCGGATCTCAATTTCGCCAAGTCCCTTTCTCTTACGGAAACGGATCGCTGGAGCCAGAAGGACAAAACGCGGTTTCTAAAGGACTGCCTCAACGGTTTGGCTGCCGTTGCGGAGGTCCGCAAGGACTGGAAGGCGGCGGAAAAATCGCTAGTCCGCTGGCTCGAATTGGACGCCAAGAACAGCGTTGCCCGGCAAAGGTTGGCGCGCGCGTTGTTCTTCCAGGAACGGCCGGACGAAGCGTTTGGCGAACTTGAGACCGCCTCGAAAAACGATATCGAGCTTCCCCCCCCGGCAGTGAACATGGGCTGGTTCTTCACCCAAAAAGGCAATGCCCAAGAAGCCGAGAGTTGGATGCGCAAAGCGGTCGAACAGAATCCCGAAGACGCACGCACGCACGCCAACCTCGCCAATTGGCTTTTGCAGCAGAATCGAGCGAAGGAAGCCAAGGATCACATCCGTGGAGCCTTGGAAAGGGATCCTAAATCGATCGCCTATCAACAGCTCCAGGGGCAGATTTTCCGCCACCTCAAGGAGTATGATTCTGCGGAGAAGATTTTTTCCGACCTCAATCAGAAATTCCCCGCGGAAATGCTCTACAGCAATCAGTTGGCTCTCTCGCTGATCGAACAAGAGGATCGCGCCAAGCATCAGCGTGCCCGGCAACTCGCCGAGGTGAATTTTCGCCAGTATCCAAAGAACGCAGACGTTCTGACCATCCTAGGTCGCGTGTTGTATCGGCTCGGCGAAGTGGACAACGCGGAACAGGCACTGCGGCAAGCCATCGCCACGGGGCGCGCGTCCTCGGAGACTGCCTATTACCTCGCGTTGATTGCCGTCGATCGAGGGAGGCTCGATGAAGCCAAGGACGTTCTCAAGCGGGCGCTCGATACGCCCGGACAATTCGTGTATCGTCAGGACGCCCAGGCTCTTTACGATCGATTGAACGCCGGTGGAGCGGCGGCAGCACCCGTGGGCGCCGCGAAACCGTAGCCAAAGTTAGTTCGTTCGCCAGCCGAAGCCGTTTCCGATTTTGCCCCATGCTTGCCCGAAATATCCGATGGGGCGGAGATAAGGTGGGCGGTCTCCGCTCTGTCCGCCCAAGGGGTCCCAGGGGAAGTCTTGGGCAAGCTGGGCGTCCATCGCATTGCAATCTTGGCTCTCTCCATCAATAGGAACGGTGCTTTTCTGGCCATCTCCCAGTCCAGCGTCACCTTTCTTTTAGGCGGCGATTAGAAGACATCTCTTGTCACCGTCGCAGCTTGAGCCAACTCTCCCCGTGCCGTAATTCCGACGTCGTGCTATGTTTTCCACAGCACGTGCGCTCCCTGAGTCGGTGGCGTCCCTGCCGCCGAAGAAGCGGGTCGATCCTGTATCAACGAGGTAGTCATGAGCAGGCCGAACATGCGAATACCTGGCGGGCGAACCGTGGTTTGCCTATGGCTGGGGATGCTAGGATTCTCCTCCTCGTCGCTGGGTCAAGGCACGCGCGTGGATCAGCTTGGCGATCCCCTTCCGCCGCGCGCCTTCGCCCGACTGGGCACTGAGCGATTACGACACATGGATGAAGTTAGTGCCCTCCAGTTTTCACCCGATGGCCGCTTCCTGGCATCGGGAAGTTACGACAAGTCACTTAGGCTTTGGGATCCCTCGACGGGGGAACGGATCGCCGTTTTTGAAGGGCATTCGGAACCCGTGACTTCTCTGGCGTTTTCCCGGGATGGGGGCAAACTGGCGTCTGGGAGCATGGACAAGTCCGTTCGGCTTTGGGATGTCGACAGCGGATTGGAAGTAGCCAAGTATTCCACGAGTCGGGATCGGGTGTTATGCCTGACGTACCATCCGGATGGCACGCGACTGGCATTCGCGGGAGACAATGGTCGCGTTCATGTTTGGGATATTGCGAGCGGGACGGAACCATTGACGCTGGAAGGGCACGTGGGAGAAGTCCGCTCGATCGATTATTCGCCGACGGGGAAGTTTCTAGCGAGCGCGGGTGCCGACCGCACGGTGGCTCTCTGGAATGCGGAAACCGGCGAAATGTTGGGCAGACTTGTCGGTCATGAGGACGCGGTCACCGACGTGCAGTTTTCGCCGGACGGTGGGAAGCTCGCGACGGCGTCTCTTGATTGGACCGTGCGCGTCTGGGACGCTTCGAGCCAGGAGCAATTGCAGTTATTGGAAGGCAACACATTCACCGTGAATTGTGTGACCTTTTCCCCGGATGGCAAAACGGTCCTTTCCGGGGGAAACGATCGTTCGATCCACGCATGGAACGTGGAGACGGGAGCGGAAACGCTGGCGATTTCTCCGAGCCGTTGGCCCGTCCTTTCATTGGCGGTGGCGCCGGATGGTCATTCTCTAGCGGCGGGGCCCGGAAGTTGGGGGCGAGTCCTTCGGATTATTGACCTCGAAACGGGCGAGGATTCGATCGAGTTGGGCGGGCATCAAAGCGAAGTGTCGGGATGCGACTTCTCTCGCGACGAGAAGACGGTGGTATCGTCGAGTTGGGATTCCACGGTCCGTTTCTGGGATGTCGCCCGCGGTAGTCAGGAGGGGGCACTGACGGGGCATGAACTGAAGGTGTTTGCCGTCCAGTACTCGCCGGACGGTAAAACCTTGGCGTCCGGGGGGCAGGATAACACGGTCCGGATCTGGGATTACGCCACCCGCGAGCCTCTGAAGGTGCTTGAGGGTCATCAGAGATCCATTTTGTCCCTCGCCTACGCGCCCGATGGGAAAACGTTGGCTTCCGGCGGTTTGGAGCGGGTGATCCTCTTCTGGGACATCGCGGAGCAGAAAGTCCGTGGCGAAATCTCCGATCAAGAGGGGCGCATTCACAGTCTGAAATACTCTCCCGATGGCCGACTCTTCGCCGCGGGAGTGGGGAGCGCTGATGAAAACGTGCTTCGCGTCCTCAATGTCGTGGATGGAGGTGAATTGCTCCGGCGCGACGGCCGAGCGTGGCCCTTTTATGACGTGGTCTTTACTCGGGACGGTCGCAAACTGATCGCCTCCAGCGCCGACGGCTCTATCTACGTGATCGATATTGCGACCGGCAAGGATCTCGCGGTGCTCAATGGGCATTCGGGACAAGTGTTTACCGTGGCGCTCGCGTCGGACGGTCGCACCCTTGCTTCGGGTGGGTTCGATAACACGGTACGCCTTTGGGATCTGGGCACCCATCGTAATACCCATATTTTTCGAGGTCACTCGGACCTGGTTCACGATCTGGCATTTTCGTCCGATGGGAGTCGGCTCGTCAGCGCGAGTAGGGATACAACGCTGCTGGTTTGGGACCCCCGCGGCGCGCCGACGGAATAGCTTGTCTGCGGACCACCTCTTCACGCCTACCGTCGCGGCACTCAACCATTCTGGTGGATCCGGGTAAAATCCGTTGCAGAACCACTGCCGACGACTATAGTTCCACCCGGGAGGGACACAGCCGTCATGAAACACTGGATGCAATACTTGGCTTTGGTTTCGTTAACTGTTTTGCTTTCTTTAGTTTCCGTCGAGGCAGGCTCCGTCGATGGTTTGGCGTGGCCGCAGTGGCGTGGTCCCAAGCGCGATTCGACGGTACAAGGTCCGGTCTGGCCAGCGAAAATCTCCGGAGACCATTTGCGCCAGGCGTGGCGCGTGGATTTGGGGCCCGGTTATCCGGGACCGATTGTCACTTCGGATCGCGTGTTCGTAGCGGCCACGGAGGATAAATCTCGAGAGGTCGTGCTGGCGCTCGATCGGAAGACGGGCAAGGAAGTCTGGAGGACGCAATGGGACGGAGCCATGAAGGTTCCTTTCATTGCCGCCGCCAACGGGAGTTGGATTCGTTCTACCCCCGTCTATGACGGTGAAAATCTCTATGTCGGCGGAATGCGGGATGTTCTTGTCTGCCTGAATGCCGAGACCGGCAAGGAGAAATGGCGGATCGATTTCGTTAAGAAATTTTCCACGCCACTTCCGGACTTCGGCTTCGTCAGTTCTCCGATGGTGCTGGGAGATTATCTTTACGTCCAAGCGGGCGCATCTTTTTTCAAATTGAAGAAGGAGACCGGGGAAGAGGTCTGGCGGATTCTACGCGATGAAGGTGGCATGTACGGAGGCGTCTTCTCTTCGCCGACGGTCGCGACCGTCGCGGGAAGGGAACAACTGCTTTTTCAGACGCGAACCACTCTCGCCGGCGTCGACACCGAATCGGGAAAGGTCCTCTGGACGCAAGAGGTGCCGGCGTTTCGGGGAATGAACATCCTGACTCCGACCGCGATCGGGGACGCTATTTTCACCAGTACCTACGGCGGACGCACTTTTCTCTTTGGCGTGGACCGGAAGGACGATCAATTTCAGGCGCGCGAGTTATGGACGAATAAGGCACAAGGCTACATGTCCTCGCCCGTCGTGATCGATGGCTTTATCTACGTGCATCTTCGTAACAAGCGCGTCGCTTGTTTTGACCTGGCGACGGGGAAAGAACGCTGGATCAGCGACAAGCGTTTCGGGCAGTACTGGAGCATGGTGGCCCAGGGAAATCGAATCCTCGCACTCGACGAGGATGGCACCCTCTACCTTCTCAAGGCCAATCCCGACAAGTTCGAATTGCTCGACTCGCGAAAGATCAGCGATCAGCCGACCTGGGGGCATCTCGCTGTCAGTGGTCATCAGATCTTCATTCGCGAACTCAACGCCATCGCCGCTTACGATTGGCTGGACGGCAAGTGACGGTTGTTTGCCGCTTCTCTTAGTAAGCATCAGAAGCCTTAGGGTGTCAGTCATGGTACCGTCGCTTTACGGGAAGCGGACCGGCCTTCTCCGTTGCTTTCCTGTGCGTCAATAAGGATCCTTCCGATCTTCGTTCCTGCTTGCTCCAAGCGCCTCCTTGATGTCCAATGGACACGGCTGGGCTGGGTCCCGCCAGGGTGATTGAAGGGAGAAGCGACGGATGGCGCGGACTGGGCCAAACAAGCGCGTGGAGCGGTCGATGGAACTGTATCGGCAGGCTCTGACGCGAATTCCTGGCGGAACGCAACTGATCCGCAGGCGCCCCACGCGCTATGCGTGCGGCGTGTCGCCCGTCTATGCGACCCGAGCGAAGGGAGCTCGATTTTGGGACGTTGACGGCAATGAGTATATCGACTGGGTCAGTGGCATCGGCGCCATCATCTTGGGGTACGCCGACCCCGTCGTGGACGAAGCGGTCATCGAGCAGATCTCGCGCGGGACCATGTATTCGATCAATCACGAACTCGAACTGGAATTGGCGGAAGAACTCGCCTCGGTGGTTCCCTGTGCCGAAATGGTTCGGTACGCGAAATGTGGCGGGGAAGCGTGCGCGATGGCGGTCCGCATCGCTCGTGGAGTGACCGGTCGCGACCTGGTTCTCTTCTGCGGCTACCATGGCTGGCACGACTGGTATCTCGCCGCCAATCTCGATGCCCGGCAGAGCCTGGATGGACATTTGTTTCCAGGAATCGAACCCATCGGGGTTCCGCAAGCGCTCGCCGGTACCGCGTTACCGTTTGCCGCCGGCGATCTCGTGCACCTTGGCGCGCTACTGGAGGAACATCGAGGGGAAGTCGCCGCCGTCATCCTCGAGCCCCTTCGGTCGGAAATGCCTCCGCCTGGTTATCTCCAAGGGGTGCGGGACCTCTGCGACGAACACGCGTCGGTCCTCATCTTTGACGAAGTCTCGTCCGGTTTCCGATTGCACCACGGAGGCGTACAGTCGCCGCTGGGCGTTACCCCGGATATCGCCGTTTTTGCCAAGTCGATTTCGAATGGTTATCCCATGGCGGCGGTCGTCGGTCGCCGCGAGGTGATGGAACCGGCGGGGCGAATGTTCATCTCCAGCACCTATTGGAGCGACACCATTGGCTTGCGCGCGGCGCTCACGACCCTCCGAGAGATTCGGCGACGCGAGACTCCCGCCTACCTCGCTCGGTTGGGGGCTGACATTCAACGTCGACTGAACCGCCTGGCGGGTGAAACCGGGCTCGACGTTAAGTGTGGTGGGCTTGCGATCCATCCGCATTTACACTTCGGCACCAAGAACGGGGTACAACAGCGCCAATTGGCCACGCTCTACATGCAAGAGATGGCCAAACGTGGCTGCCATGGCTATCCGTCGTTCTACCTGAATGGAGCGCAAGCGGAAGCGGAACTCGATCAGACGGAGAACGCGGCGCGAGAAACGTTCTCGCTGATGCAAGTGGGAGTGGAAAAAGGGACGCTCGATCAACTCATCGAAGCGAGTCTGCAGGAAGAGTATTTCCGCAGACTGGTTCGATGATCGGTTGATCCGTGTGCATCGTTATCGAAAAATATCGCCGGGTTTTTCTCTCGCAACAGCGGCCGGTAGGTGAGAGTTTTTGTTTTGTGGTAGGTCCTTGAGTGCTTCCACGTCTTGGAATGCAAGGTAACCGAGGAGTGCCAGCGTGGCATAGGCGGCGGTGTTGGGGCCCGTTTGCTGGCCGAAGAACTTCAGAGCGGTCCCGAACGATTTTTTGAATCGGATCCTGCCGAAATGCCATTCGACGGCCCATATCTCGTCTAGAATCAGATGCGTCAGGAAGCCGAGGACGACGGCGGACGCGACGAAGATCCGTTTGTCTAGACTTTTGGTTTGGCACATGAGGAAGACCGCCAGTCCTGCGATTGCCGCCGCCGGCAAGCTGTGAAACATTCCCCGATGCACGGTGAAGCGTTTCAGTATCGCTCCGAAGCCGAATCGGACACCGAGATAGATGGCGCCGGCGGCCACGATCATGGTCTCGCGCGGAATTCCCATCGTTTCAAAACGTTCCATCATGAGCATGGGAACGACGGCGGCGGAAAAACTCACCATTTCCCGCACGGGAACGCCGGAATCGCTGTCCAAGTCGGGCAACATGCCGGCAACGGAACAAAGGCCCCCCGCCAACAGGCACGCCGGCAAGGGTAATTGCAGCTGCGAATTCCCATAAAACGCATATGCCGCCCCAACCACCGTGCTCGTCCCGATATGTGTCTTGAAACCTGCCATTCGGCTTCCCTCGGATTCGAGTTATTCCAGCGAATCTCATGGAGCATGAGAAAAGCAGAGTCGTAACAGTAATGCCAGCCGCATGGAAAACCTTGGCGTAATGCGAACCGGCTCACGACATTACTTTTCAAAGCGTCAGTCAAGATCGAATTTCCCCGCTTAGTGCACTGCATCCAGCGGGTCTGCCTCTTCGCGCGACGCTATAGCCGGTTTCCGATTTTGGGTCAAGGGGCCGAGGCATGTCCTCGACGCGCGAATTCCTGCGGTTGAGACTTGGCGGTTTTCACGCGGATTCGACATCGTAGGTTGGGATCAAAACGACCACGCGCGAAACAAGGACGCGACACTATTGAACTTCGGATAAGTGATGGCGTGTTCCCTGGCCCGGCCGCGTAGGGTCGGCGGGGCGTCCATTAATTGGCACCGGGCCGCTGCATTACTTTTCCGAGCGGCAATAGATGGTTGTCCGGGAAGGTGTTGCGCGATACGTTGGGTTTTGAAACAGTCCAAGCAGAGACGGTCCTTGTGACGTGGTTGTACAGGGATTCGGATCTCGAACCTCCTGGCGCGCGGAGATCCATGAGCAACAAACGGACGGACGTCGTTGGCATCGGGGCCGTGAGCTGGGATCGTTTCCTCGTTGTTCCTTGGTTTCCGATTCCCAGGGACAAGATACGTGCGATTCGCACGGAGGAGTCCGCGGGGGGGGCGGTTTCGACGGCGTTGGTGGCCCTTCGACGATGGGGACTCAACTGCCGCTATATCGGCGTTCTCGGATACGACGAGGGTTCCGAT
This sequence comes from Planctomycetota bacterium, assembly GCA_046350335.1. Lineage (GTDB taxonomy): Bacteria > Planctomycetota > Planctomycetia > Kolteriales > Kolteriaceae > JAXMAQ01. The sequence goes on along the minus strand of JAXMAQ010000023.1, from coordinate 54,631 downwards.
CGAATCGTCGAGGATCTGGTTCGCGAAGAGATCGTTCTCGACGGGCTGGTTCGCCGTTCCGACGCGGAAGCGAAATGCAACACGATCATCGTCGACAATCGGACCGGCGGCCGATGCGTGATTCAATCACCCCACCGAGTCTCGCCGCTGGACACTCGCGAAATTCGTCCAGAATTATTTGCTGGGGCGCGCGTGCTTCACTTGGACACGTCGGAGGAGGAATGCGCGCTCGACGTGGCGAAGATGGCGAAAAGCGCGGGCCTTACGGTGACATTGGAGGCCAATAGCGTCACCCCCAAGGTTCGTGATCTGTTGCGCGCGGCGGACTACGTGATAGCTCCCCGGTCTTTCGCGGAAGAATTCACCCATCAAGACAACCCCAGTCGAGCGGCCTACGCGCTGCATTTGCTCGCGGAAAAGCCGGTCGTGATCACCGACGGGGCCAATGGCAGCTATTTCCAGAGCGCCGGACCGCGCGTTTCATCAGCCCGCGTACGGAGTACCGGTGGTGGATAGCACCGGGGCGGGGGATGTCTTTCACGCGGCATTCATCTATGGACTGTTGGCTGCCTGGGACATGCAGCGGATCCTGCGATTTGCTTCCTGGGCGGGCGCGAGTGCTTGTCGAGAAATCGGTGCTCGCAAGGGAATTCTCGCCTATGAAACCGTCCATCAGTTCATGCGCAACGACCACGGCTAACTGCCGATGAGAGATCACTGGCGTGGGCTTCGTTCCACGGACTCGTATTTTCTGTTCTTTCGCAGATGGATGTTCGGTCCAAGGAGCGATCGTCGTCGGTGAATCCCTTTGCATCGGCAGCCTTCGCTCTGCCATAATTGCCAAGCCAAGTAATGCCGAATCAATACTCAACACGGAGACAGCAAAGTTCAATGCTAGCGCACATGGTCTACTTCACCCTCAAGGACAACTCGGAAAGTTCCAAGCAGAATCTCGTGTCCGCCTGCAAGAAATACCTGTCTCATCAGGACGGCATCGTGTTCTTCGCGGTGGGGACGCGCGCGGAGGTTTATCAGCGACCCGTGAACGACAAAGAGTTTGACGTCGCTTTGCACCTCGTCTTCACGGATCGAGCGGCCCACGACAGTTATCAGGAACATCCCGATCACCTGCGCTTCATCGCGGAGAACAAAGAGGGATGGAAATCCGTTCGTGTCTTTGACGCCGACGCAGACCGCTGATTCGTTGTCGATCGCACGCGGTGCCGCCAGGCATTTTTTTCCGCGGCGCAAGGAGAAGAACGAATGCCGAAGCTTCGACCGTGGATTTTGATGATGCTGGCGGTTGGCCATGGGATCGGTACGCAAACCACGGAGGGAGCGAAGCCGGAAGTTCATTTTGACCAGGAGCGGGGGAAGATTCGCATTTCGATCGGTGGCGAGCCATTCGGCACCTACGTCTATCGCGACCCGCTGATTCCTCGTCCCTATTTCGTGGATGTTCACGCGCCGGGAGGAATTCGCGCGACTCGCAACCATCCCCCCATTGCAGGCAAGGATCTGACGGACCACGACCGTTTGCATCCCGGAATTTGGGTCGCGTTTGGCGATTTGGACGGCGGGGATTTTTGGCGAAACAAAGCACGGATCGAACATGTTGACTTTCTCGACGTTCCCCGCGGACATGTCGGGAAGGGAGGCTTTGCCGTGAAAAACCGCTATGTCGACGGCGATCGAACGGTGTGCGAAGAAAGCGTTCGCTATTCGATCGTGACTTGCTCGGAGGGCTGGTTGCTCACGATTGCTTCGGAGTTTCTCTCGGAAGATCATGATTTCGCGTTCGGCGATCAAGAGGAGATGGGATTGGGCATTCGCGTGGCAACTCCCATCTCGGTGAAACAGGGTGGGAAGATCCTGAATAGCGATGGTTTGGTCAACGAAGCGCAGGCATGGGGTAAGCAAGCGGATTGGTGCCTCTACGGGGGCAACGTTGAAACTCGCGTCGAAGTGGGATTTCTAAGCATCGTGCTCATGCCCGACCCTCGGAACGTTCGTCGATCCTGGTTCCATGCGCGAGATTACGGTTTTATCGCGGCCAATCCGTTTGGGCAAAACGCTTTCACCAAAGGAGAGAAGAGCCGAATCGTGGTGAGAAAGGGAGAAGTGTTTAAATTGATACGGCGTTTTCCTAGCCGTGACGAAGAAAGATCAGCCGGTCGACGCGGGGAAAGCACAAGCGGATTATTGGCGTGAGATGTCGCGTGGCCGCCGGGAGAAAGGCGTCTGCGAAAAGACTGACGACTAGCGTCGACTACAGACGAAGTCCAATCCCACCGTTTGCATGGAAACTTCACTTTTGGGAAACGCGAGCTCCGTGAACAGCGAATAGGAGATGCTTCCCTCAATGTACTTTCCGCCGTAGATTCGCCGTTCGCCTTCACCCGCCGCGACCCGGAGGATCTGCACATAGATGGGTTCATGGTCGGCAATCTGCACCAGAACCGGCGTACCATTGGGTATGGGCAACGCGAATTCGAGTCTAACTCCGTGGATGGAGAGATCGGTAATTTTCGCTTCTCCGCCGCGAAGTTGCGAGTTTTCGAGATAACGAATCTCGCAAGTGGTGTCGGTGGGGTATCGTTGGTCGTGTTGGCAGGTCATATCGGCCTCGCAGGGGAGAAGGGCCCAAGCAAGTCTAGCTCACGGAAATCTGGATGCCGAACAAAAGGAACTTTTGCCGACCGATTACTGCCTTTTTGAACTCCGCCGGGTCTTGGCGGGTGCGGTTTTGATAAAGGGCGTGGTCGCGGGATCGACGGGCCGCCGTTCGCTAGGGACTTCAATTTTGGCGGTTCCTCGCAGATACTGCCCGGTCACGCTCCGTGGTTCCGCGAGGATGTCCTCGAGCGATCCTTGTGCCACGACTTCTCCACCTCGAACGCCAGGGCCGGGCCCGAAGTCGACGATGTGGTCGGCGGCCCGCATCGTTTCTTCGTCATGTTCGACGACGAGCACCGTGTTTCCTTGGTCGCGAAGTTGCGCGAGCGACGCGAGGAGACGCGAATTGTCGCGCGGATGCAGCCCGATCGAGGGTTCGTCGAGGACGTAGAGCACCCCGACGAGTCCGCTGCCGATCTGGCCCGCCAAGCGGATTCGTTGTGCTTCTCCACCGGAAAGCGTGGTGGCGGCACGATCCAACGACAAGTAGTGAAGCCCGACATTGAGCAGAAAACCGAGTCGAGCGCGGATCTCCCGGATGGCCTGCACGGCGATGGTTCGCTGGACGGCGGACATCGATTGATCCAGCGGGCCATCAAAAAAGGCGACCAGGTCGTCGATCGGCATGGCTTCGACCTCGATCAACGTCTTGCCCGCGATGCGCACGTTCCTTGCCTGGGGATTCAGGCGGGTTCCGCCGCATTCGTCGCAGGGAATGACGCGCATGTATTTTTGGTACATGGCCCGGTGCATGGGGCTGCTGGTCTTCTTGTACTTGGAGAGCAATTGCGGGATCACGCCGTCCCAGGTGCCGCCATGATAGTGGACGCGGCCGCGGGACCGCCAGGCATAGGTGATATGCAGGTCGCCGGTGCCGTGCAAAATCGCTCGGCGTTGCGGCTCGGTCAACTCTTGCCAAGCGGTGTCCAGGGAAAAGCCCACGGCTTCCGCAACTCCTTCGTAGATGTGTCGCCGCCAGCGTCCCATCTCGCGAAAGTTTCCCACCGTTTCAATGGCTCCCTCCCGGATCGACTTTGCAGGTTCGGGGACCAATAGCTCGGGGACGAAGGTATGGCATTTCCCCAAGCCATCGCAAGCGGGACACATTCCGGTCGGACTGTTGAAACTGAACAATTGCGGGCTAGGCGGAGGAAAGCTAAGGTTGCAGGTCGCGCAGGCGTAACGCGCGCTGAGAAGGAGTTGTCGATCTGTCCCGCCAGCCTCTTCGGGGAGGGCAATCAGTGATCCTTCCCCGAGATTCAATGCCGCCTCGATCGCTTCCGCGACGCGGGCGCGCGATTTCTCGTCGACGCGAATCCGGTCGACGACAATTTCGATGTTGTGCCGCATTTGACGGTCCAATTGAAGGCGATCGGTGAGCCGTACCACCTGGCCGTCGACCCGCGCTCGGACGTAACCCCGCCGGGTCATCTCGTCGAAGAAATCCTGAACTCCCCTTTCTGATTGCGGACGACGGGGCGCCAAGAGACGAGCAGTTGCGTGCCCGGTTCAAAGGAGAAGACCCTTGCCAGAATCTGTTCGCGCGATTGAGCCTGAATCTGCTTCCCGCAGACGGGACAGAATCCGTCGCCGACCTGGCGAAGAGCACGCGAAGATAATCGTGAATCTCGGTATGGTGCCGACGGTGCTCCGGGGATTGGCGGCACCGGTCTTTTGTTCAATGCTGATGGAGGGACAAAGACCACTGAGCGCGTCGACGTCGGGTTTATGCATCTGGCCGAGAAACTGTCGGGCGTACGAGGAAAGAGACTCGATGTACCGCCGTTGTCCCTCCGCGTAGAGCGTATCGAAAGCGAGCGAGCTCTTTCCGCTCCCGGAGACCCCCGTGAAGACGATAAGTTTATTTTTCGGGATCGTCAGGCTAACGTCGCGAAGATTATGCTCGCGAGCACCTCGTACTTCAATGTCCTCGTGCAAAGCAATTCCTCGGGGTCGGTGGATGGATTGTTTCCTCAGGGTCGACGCGGAAGGCGATTGACCTTGCCGCTGCGTGATCTTGCGCGTCTAGCGCCCCCGAGCGAAGTAATGCCGCAGCCCGGTGCCTATTTCTGGACGCCGCTACTCGCAACTAGCCCCAATGCCCTTCGTTCGCCCGGCGCCGGAATATACGCAAAAACTTTTCTGACGCTCAATTGGGTCGGACGCGGATGCTGATGTTGTCTACCTTGAGCTCCGGGCCGATGGACATCGTGCGGGTTTGTACGAGACTGTCGATCCAACCGGTTTCACTGTTCACGACGAAATCGGCTTCGTCCTTCATCACCGAGTTTTTGGGAAAAGCATAGTCGGGCGGCACGGGTTTCTTGAGCCGCTCCGCCATCTCTCGCATCGACTTTTCCAAGCTTTTCGACATGGCGTCGGGATCGGTGGCCTGTTGCCAGCGGATCGTGGTAAGGTCCTTTTCGGCGTCCTGGGAGACCACGGTGTAGGCAGCGAGCGTCGCGATCGGGTCTCCACCAAATGGACTGGGAAGGGAGTCTTGGTACTGAAGCGGTTTAGACGCGGAGAAAGTCTTGCCCAACACGGAGAAGAAGAGCGTCGGCTCGCGCCCGGCCAAGGCCGTGACTTGCGCCTCGGTGCCGAACATTCGGCTGAGTTCCGAACGCATTTTGTCCCGCTGCTCGGCGGATTGTCCCGCTTTGGCGGCCACGGCGTCCGCCTGCTCCATTTGGCTGATCAAGTAAGCTTGGATTTCCTGCCAATTCTCCACCTTTTGAACGCTGCCGTTTGACCCCACCCGCAAAACAATCCGCATCTCCTTGGCGAAGCGTTGCACGTCGTCCGCGAGCGCGGGATCGGTATCTTTCGGAACGTCGACTTTCTTCGGACGAGTGGTCCAGACGAGCGTGTATCCGTCCGAATGAACTTCCTGCACCTCGATCTCTAATTCGGATTCGGAGGTGGATTTCTTAGCGAGCGATCCCCCTTGGGTTCGCTCAGTGGTTTTGATGAAGTCGTAGAGACGCTTTTCCCCTTTTTCCAGTGGGGCGGCAGCTCGACGGCGTCCGCCGGCTTTTCCTGGTTTGGAAGAGCAACCCAGGATACCCAGAACGACGAACCAGGCGATGGACGCGTCGCAATTCGCGAGAGGCAATTCATGCAGTTTTCCTTACTGATTAATCGAACGGCGCGGCCCTCATCGTGCCGCAGAAAAGTAATGTCTTGCCCGGCTCCAATTCATGGAAACCGCGAATGGAGTACTTCTCAGCTCCAAGATGCTCCAGGCGACCGGACCGGGAATCACGCCATTGTCGTTTTGACGCTCAAAAACCAATGTCCACGGGTGGTGTCATTCCCGTGGAAGGTCGCCGCCAGGGACGGAATCCGCGCGTACCTCGGCAACATTGAGGACGGGCGTCCACCTTGGGCACGGCTCGGATACCTCCACCGGTCACTCGTGGAATTGTAATGACGTTGACGGTATTCTGTCCAAATTCCTGTCGCTGAGGTTGGAAATCATCGAAATGGGAAAAACTCGGAGTATCCAACTATTGAAGCGAGTCGTTTCGACTGCGGGACGGACTTGCTAGCAAGCGGCCGCAGTCTCGCCGACGGGGAGAGATATGCGGAAAGTCGTACCTTGTTCGGGGATGATTTGAAAGCGGGAATAACCCCGCCGTGCATTTCGACAAATTCTTGACGATCGCCAAGCCGGAAAGTCCCATGCCACGGCCGCAGTAACCATAGTCCCCGGAAGAATGGTGGATGCGTCCAGTGCCGAAAGGGGTTCGGAAGACGTGGGCTGATCGGGAAGTGGACCCACCCCTTGTCCACCACTTCAAAAACACTTCCGTCGGTTTGCCGGGCCGCCAAATGAATTACGGAGCCATCGGGAGAGAATTTGATCGAGTTCGTCACGAGGTTCTCGAGCACGTCGCGAAGGTGAATGCGGCTGGCGCGGAATTCGAGATCGTTGGGTTCAACGCGAAGAATAAGGCTTTGTTTGCGTTCCCGAAGGTAAGGTTCCAGATCCTCTTTGATTTCCGCAAAAAGTTCGCTGCAAACCACTCTCCCGCGCTCAAGCGAGCGGTGGAAATCTCGCTGTTGGAGCAATTTGATGGTATTGGACAAAAGCGACTGCAGTCGTCGGGCCGCGCGCAGCGAGCGTTCGAGATAGCTGGTGATGAGGCGATCTTGGCTTTTGGCGATCGCCAGTTGGAGCATTCCGGTCACGATCGTCAAGGGGGTATTCAGTTCATGGCTGGCGATGGTGATGAACGCGGTCTTTAACTGGTTGGCTTCTTCCAGTTCGCGAAGCAAGCGTCGCCGTTCCGCGATGAGGTCGTACTGATCGAAGGCCTGTTTGACCGCAGTTTCCAACTCCGCCGGATCCCAGGGCTTGCTGATGTAGCGGTAAACATGCCCGCGGTTGATGGCGTCAATGACGGAATCGATGTCGGCGTAACCGGTGATCATGAGCCGAACGATGTTGGGAAACTCTTCGCTGACGCGGGCCAGAAAATCGGTTCCGCTCATGTCGGGCATGCGTTGATCGCTAACGACAACGTGAACCTCGCGTTGCTTGAGCAATTGGAGCGCCTCGGAGGCACGTTCGGTTGTCACGACGTCGTAATGACGGCGGAACATGCCGCGGAGGCCAGCGAGAACCTCGGGTTCGTCATCGACGATCAACAGGGTGTGTTTCTTGAATTCGCCCATGAATGTTTCCGGTACCCGCGTTGTCGGCGGCGTCGGTGACCGAAGTCGACCGCCTATCGCTTGTAAGCGTGCATGTCACGAGAGGCATCTTCCCGGCCCGTTTTCTATGTCCCGTTGGAGTTTGGCCTGCGCCGTCCGGGGAGTGTCGCAAATCATCCGCTTGGCGCTTGCGCCGTAGCGAACCTGCCGGCTTTGCCTGCAAAGGCGTCGTGCGAAGTTTTCCGTCGGGGCTCCTCGGCCAGTTCACTTGGCGAACTTCGTGGAACTCGCTCCATTCCCACATCTTATGAAAGAATGCTCGCGTCGGCGTACTTCGCGGATTCGGTCGGCAAATGAACGCGAAATCGAGCGCCGCGCGTAGGCAGGTTTTCCACTTCAATGCGTCCCCGGTGCCGATCCACGATCTTGCGGCATAGCAGGAGACCAAACCCACTTCCCTCCACCTTGGTCGTCTGGATCGTTTCGAACAGATTTCCCTCCAGGTCGGGTGAGATGCCCGGTCCGGTATCCTCAATGTCGATGACCACGCGGCTTTGGTCGGCGTTTTGCGACGTTCGTAGCGTGATGGTCCCCGGCTGTTTTCCTATTGCTTGTCTCGCATTGACGAGTAAATTCAGAAATAGATGCAGTAGATGGCCGGCAGAGCCGAGAACGGTTAAATCTCGATCGAGATACTGCCGATCCAGCGTGATGGATCGGTACGCCATTTCCCCTTTCAATGCGTAAGTAACCGCGCGATCCATGAGCGGGTGCAGTTGAATGGGCGTGAATGTCGCTTCCTCGCGAAATCCCGCCAGGAGATCGTGAAGCGAATCACGAAGCAATTCGCCATTGCGTTGGATGATGTTTCCCCATCGGCGGGTGGCGGAATCTTTTTCCACCAAGGCCAGCATCCGCTCCATTCCCCCCAGGACGTTATTGAGCGGGTTCTTTAGTTCGTGGAGCACGCCGGCGCTTACCGTGCCGAGCATGGCAAGTTTTTCGACCTCGTAGAACCTGCGATGCAACTGTTGCCGTTCCATCGCCAGTTGGATTCCCTGGAGGACGTGCTCTTTGCCCAATTCGGGAAACACCACCAGATCCAAACGAGGTTCGCGTGGCAGGGGGGAGGCTTGCCAAGCCTCGAGCGTGGAGAAAAGACACAATGCGTTGCGCGTGTCGCCGGACCGGTTTTCCCACCAGGTGGTAAAGGAGGCGGCATCGTCGTAAAGCCGACGATCCACCAGTAGGCAGGACCAAGTCGATTGCCGCATGGCGTACGTCGCGGCTTCGAGATCGGAAACCTGTTCGAAAGAATATCCGCAAGACGCCAGGTAGGTGCCAAGCTGCTCACAGACGGCATCACGGGTCACGATAAGCACGGCAGGCATGTTATCTCCGTCAGGAATACGGGCGCGCTTGATCGCGTTTTACGCGAGGACGGGTGTTTTGTATCATCCACGGGGGCAGCCGGTCGAGGAGAGGGCAAGGCGATCTGGGGCATTTGTCGGTATCGCCGAGACTCGGACATTCGTCACTCGAATTTCGAGGGGAACGTTAGACGATTTACTTTACCCCATGCGTTTGATCAAGGTAACGATATTCCCTTCCGCGTTATAGTGAACGTCGTCCACCAGGCCCTTGGTGATCAGGATCCCGAATCCACCATCCCGCAGTCCCAGCATCTGGCGAACCGGGAAATGCCGCGTGGGGTCTTCCCCGCCATCGGAAGCATGCGGCAAGTTACCGGGATCGAATCCGCCCCCCTCGTCCGCGATCTGAATCTCCACGCAATCGTCGCGAACCTGGGTGGTGACCCGCACCAGTTTATTGGGGTCGTGGCGGTTTCCCCATTCGATGGCGTTGGACCCCATCTCCAATAGCGCCGTGCGCAACTGAATGACGGCGCGTTCCGACAGGGTCGTGTTGTGCAAGAGCACACCAAAGAGTTCGTTCACGTTTTGCAGGTTTTCGATTTCGCTGGCGACGTCGAAATGGATATGCATTTCCGCGCTCTTGCTCTTCAAGTGCTCGCGGTGCGCCAAGGCGGCGTCGATCGCTGCCGCGATGTCGTCGGTGGTGTAGGGTTTGGTGACGTATGCGTCCGCGCCCACGCGAAACCCTTGAACTCGGTCCGTTTCCGCTGTCAAGGCCGTGACCATAATGATCGGAATCGGATTGGTTTCCTTGTCCAGCTTGAGGGCCTCGCAGATTTTGTAGCCATCCAGATCGGGGAGCATGACGTCCAGGAAGATCAGTTCCGGACGTATCGAGCGCGCCAGTCCGAGGCCTTCTTCGCCACTGTGGGATTGGATGGGTTCGAATCCGCGGTCGCGGACCAGGTCGGCGAGAATCAAGCTCGCGTCTTTGTCGTCTTCAATGATGAGCGTTTTACTCATGCAGTCGTGTCGCGGGGGACACTCTCCTCCCAAAAAAGAATTTCCAGCCGTCTCGGAACCACGGGGCTGGAGATGGGCGTGGACGACGGGTATCCACGACCGACGATCCTCCGAATGATTCGATGGATTACCGATGAAAACATAATTGGCCCCCATCACTTTAACGGCCGAAAGTGGCCATAATCAAGCGGCATTTTTTGTCGAAAGGTATGCTCGCGCGATTGTTGCCATGCAGAAACGTGAAGCGGTATGGCCGGAATGAACCCTCTCTTTTTGCCGCTCGGACACGTAAAATCACGGGGCGGTCCGCATCCCGCTTGGAGTTCCATGAGAGCGAAAGGGAAGTTGGCACCAGGCAGAGGGCTCGATTTCATTTCTTGAAGCCCTCCCGGACAAGGAATCCTTGTGAAGGAATGCCTAGCGAATTCTTGCCTTCAGATTCGACCCTTTCGCCGTCGGGGCATTCATCGTATCTTATTTACCTATAGATATTTTCGATGTGTCTGTCGCTCCGGCCACCCGTGAAAATGCGGTATGTCGTTACATGATTGCAGGTTTGGAGAGCGTCCAACCCTTACGGATTAGTAATGATTCGGTCATTGTCGAATCCCGAAGAAAGGGCATAGGATAACGAAGCGTGAGCTTTGATCGACCCTCTGAACTGTTCGCGAAGTCTCGCTTGTGTTACATTGCCCGGCCGATGGGAGATGAAAACAATTGAATTGGCCGGAGGGTGATGGACCGCACGAGTTACGCCGCCGTTGACGCTATTCCCGTATTCAACCAAGTTCGACTCTCACCGCGAGGTCTGCTTCGAGGCTGATCCGGCATGCGCTAGCGTTTGCTCGTAAAGGAGCTAGTCAGAGATGGATACGCACCAAGCGGTTGATGCTCCACCAATTCCTTGGATGGACGCCAAAGACGTTCGGATTGCTGGTCTTGGTCGAATCATCGAAGAAGTCGCCAAGCTTCTTCCCATCTCTGGTCCCATCAGTGCATTTGCGTTCCTTAACACCCTCGAAGCGCTTGAGGGGCTTCCCTTTGACGAGGGGATGAACAAGGGGGCACGTCTGTATGGAGCGCATCCGTATCTTCCTGAAGATCGGTACCGTGAAGGTATCGCGCGTGGTCGGATCCGGGTGGAGGATCTCTCGGCTGCTCTCCGAGAAGATCTGGAAAGTAGCGCAGATGCGTCCATTTGTGGCTTGGTAACGCGCCATGCCCTGCGGATGGCCATGCTGCAGTACTCTCTCGAATTCGGTCCGACCGAAGAACTGCGTTGGCACGTAGCGGAAGCGGACGCGTTGGCAAAGATGCGTTCCGAAGTCCCCGACGCTCAGAGGATCCGATTCATCGAGGACACCAAGCACTGGGTGATGCGCGACTTACGGGGGGATGGTTCGAGTCTTGAAACTCATCCTGCGCTGCGCGATCAACGGAGCCGGATGACCGTCGGCGAACTGATCCAGCGTTTCGGTGAATCGACGATCGAGAGTTGGAGTGAGTCGACCTGGGAGGCGTTTGCCCTGCACGCGCTCTGGCGCATTTGCCGGTTGGGCGTCCATGGGGTGGAATCGTTCGTGCCCCCGGTGAACGGCCCTGTACGGCATCGGGACCTCATGAGGGAAGTGACGGGTGAAGACAGTGACTTGCTCGTGCACGACGTATTGATCCGTTTTTGTGCGGCGTTCACCGATCAGGGAATGGCTCATTGGTCATTGCCGAAACGGGGTGAAGGGTTTTTCCGTTCCTTTGTTGCCTTGTATCGAAGTCCCTTCGGGCCAGACGTTTCGTGGATGAGGGGGCTTTCCGACGAGCTTGTGCGGATCGAGTCCAGCGGCATGGGGCCGCTCGAATCGATTCTGGAGTCGCTTGACATGCTCGGCGTCGACGAGGGTGAGTGGGAAGAATACGTTTCGGCGACATTGCTGGCTTTGCGTGGCTGGGCTGGAATGATTCGTCAGATGGAGGTTCGCCCGGACCGCGTCGCTTCGCCGGTTCCTTCGAACAGCTTGGTGGAGTTTCTTGCCATCCGGCTGATTCTGGATCGTTTCGCGGTGCAATTCGTGGCTCGGCAGACCTTGGATCCTGAGATATCCTTGCGCCGCGTGCGGGACGAAGCGCGGTCCAGGAACGCGAAGCATCATTCGCGAAGCGTCGAGCAGCGCGCGTACCTGGTGTTTCAGCTGGCGCAGCTCTTGGGATGGTGTCCGTCCCAGTTGTTTCGGCTGTACAAGAATCAGTGGACGGCGTTGGTCGCGGAGATCGAAACGTTTCCCGGTCTGGAACGGCGCCGGATATTTCATGCCGCGTTTGAACGGCATTTCCGGTTAAAAGCCCTCGACGCCATCTCGATTCAGACGAGTCGTCCGGCTCGTCGGGTGGAGTCTCCTCGATTCCAGGCGGCCTTTTGCATTGATGCCCGCGAAGAATCGTACCGGCGGCACCTGGAGGAAATCGCTCCCGAAGTGGAAACCTTCAGCGCCGCGGGCTTTTTTTGCGTCCCCATCTACTATCGCGGCGTCGCGGACGCTCATTTCGCCGCCCTCTGCCCCATCGTCGTTCGGCCGAAGCACTGGGTCGTCGAGGAAGCAGTTTATTCGCTAGAGGAAGCGAGTCGGCGACGAGCGAAGACGCGGCGAGCGCTTGGCGCAGCCACCCATCAGGTTCACGTCGGAAGCCGAAACATGGCGTTAGGCGCTTTGCTCACCGCGGGGATTGGCGTGCTTGCCTCGATTCCCTTGGTCGCGCGAGTCCTGTTTCCCCGATTGACCGCGCACGTTCGCAAGGCGGCGAGTAAGTTCGTGGGACCTCCCGAAGTCACGCGGCTTCGGCTAGAACGGCTCGATCCGAACCCGGGACCAGAGGGGGACCAGATCGGCTTTTCGGTGACGGAGATGGCCGATATTTCCGAGCGGGTTCTTCGCGACATCGGACTTACCTCTCATTTTTCGCGTCTATTTCTTTTCTTGGGACATGGATCGAGCTGCCTGAATAATCCCCATAAGTCCGCCTACGACTGCGGAGCCTGCACCGGAAGCGCAGGTGGGCCCAACGCACGGGCGCTCGCCGCCATGCTCAATGATCCACGCATTCGCGACATCCTGGCGAAGCGCGGCATCGCCATTCCAAAAGAGACGGTGTTTCTCGGTGGACTTCACAATACCTGTGATGATTCCGTCACCTTCTACGATCTCGATCTCTTGCCCAAATCGCACATTCGCGACTTTGAAGCGGCCAAGGCCACCTTGCACGCCACGGGCGAAAGGAACGCGCACGAGCGCTGTCGAAGGTTTGAATCCGCGAAACTAGACCTGAGTTTCGAGGAGGCACTCCGCCATGTCGAGGAGCGGTCCGAAGACCTCGCGCAAACTCGCCCGGAGTTCGGCAATGCGTCGAACGCTTTGTGCATCGTGGGGCGGCGCGAACGTTTCCGCGGTCTTTTCATGGACCGGAGAGCCTTCCAGCACTCGTACGATCCCACCCAAGACGATCAAGAATCCCACATTCTCGCGAGAATTCTCACGCCCGTCGTCCCGGTTTGCGAGGGAATCAACATGCAATACTTCCTTTCCTACGTCGATTCGTCGGGGTGGGGATGTGGGACCAAGTTGCCCCATAACGTGACCTCCCTTTTGGGGGTCATGGACGGAGCGGCGAGCGATTTGCGACCAGGTTTGCCGTGGCAAGGAGTGGAGATCCACGAACCGGTTCGTTGTCTCTTCGTGATCGAGACCACTCCCGAAGCAATGTTCAAAATCATGGATAGAGTCGAGGTGGTCGGACGAATTTTCCGCAACGGCTGGGCGCAATTGGCGGTGCTGGACCCCGAATCGTCACGGATCCGGGTGTTCCGCAAGAATCGATTTGTCGATCACTTGCCCGAGATTAAAGAACTGCCTCAGGTGTCGACTTCGACCGATTGGTATCGCGGTTGGCGGCATCATCTCGGTTTCGCCCAGATTCAATCTCCAGTTCCCATGGGATAAAAAGTGGCTCAGTGGATCGAGCGTGGGGTCGTTGACGCAGGGAGTTTGCAAGTCCTATTGGCAAAAACGGAAGGGCGTGTTTCGCGGCCCGATCGCTGGATGGGCCGTCGTGCCATGCGAGTCGGGTCACGACATTCCTTTTCTGAGCGGCAGTTGGAGGGGCCATGGAAGTCCTGGTTGGGGAAGTAGCGAGCGGTAAAAAAGGACGAGGCGCGCCATGTTGGAATCGGTGATTCACGGACTGGGTCTCATTGCGGTGGGGGCGCCCACCGCTCTGTTGTGCGTTCTTGGAACCGCTTCCTTGGTTGGGCAGCCGTTCAGCGAGCGGGTGGTTGGTCGCCTGGTTCAATTCGCCACCGTCACGGGTCTTGTCGCCTCTCTCATTATCCTGGTGTCGATGCTTGTCACCGGGACCCGCCATGTTCCCATTGAGTTGGGAAGTTGGGTCGTGATCCCTCATTACCACTTTTACATCAAATTCGTTTTCGATCGTCTTTCGGTCCCGTTCGTCATCTTGTCCTACGTGCTTTGCGGAACCATCGGAGCATTCGCGAACAAGTACATGCATCGCGAGTCGGGGTTCAATCGTTTTTTCGTCTTTTACGCTCTTTTCATGATGGGCATGGTCACGACCTCCTTGGCTGGAACGATTGAGACTCTGTTTGGCGGTTGGGAGTTCGTCGGTCTTTCGTCCGCACTTCTCGTCGCCTTTTACCAGGATCGGTTGGGACCGTCGCGGAACGGACTTCGCGTCTGGATCGTTTATCGAGTTTCAGACGCTGCGCTTTTGGTGGCCTCCGTCGTAATGCACCATCTTTCCGGGGAGGGGGATTTCGCCAAACTCGTCGGTACCGGGCCCTGGCCTGGTGGACAGGCGCTCGTCAACGGTCAGCAGGCGTTTGTGGTGGGCATCCTTTTGTTGGTGGCGGCCGCGGGCAAATCCGCGTTGGTACCGTTTTCGGGTTGGCTTCCGCGCGCGATGGAGGGACCGACCCCCTCGAGCGCCGTATTTTACGGCGCGCTATCAGTCCACCTGGGGGCCTTCCTGCTTTTGAGGATGAGTCCAATTTTGGACGCATCTCCGCTGCTGTCCAACCTGGTGATTGCCATCGGTGTGTTGACGGCGATGTTTGCGTCGTTCGCGGGTCGAGTTCAGACCGATATAAAAAGCGCTCTCTCGTTCGCGTCCCTCACGCAAGTCGGCATCATCGTCGCGGAAATTGGCTTTGGGTTCCGCTATATTGCGTTGATTCACATTCTCGGCCACGCCTGCCTTCGGACGTTGCAATTCCTACGCGCGCCCACGCTCTTGCAAGATTACCGAAACATGGAGAACGCGTTCGGGGATCGTTTGCCGCAATTCGCGAGCAGTTGGATGCGGTGGGTTCCCGAGCGTCACCAGGCTTGGTTGTATCGATTGGCGATGGAACGGGGCTTCTTGGACGCCGCGCTCACGCATTGGATCGTGGATCCGGTCCTGAACGTTTTTCGGTACTGCGATCGTCTGGAACGCCGCTGGACCACCTATTTGGCGGGGAGCGAGACGCGGACTCCAGACCGGATCTTGCCGCCATCGGTATTGGAGGACGTACCTTGAAAGAACTCCATTTACCTTGGTTGGAACTGGCGATCTTTTCGCCGCTGCTGGGCGCGATTCTGGTCGGCAGGCTCCGAGACCCACATCGTGCTCGAATCTGGTGCATGGTATTCACCGGCATTTCATTCCTATGCAGCGCCGGCGCGTGGCAGGATTTCCAATTCCTTCACGCAACCCAGGCGGAAGATCACTGGCATTGGATGGGATCGATCTTCGGTAGGGAACTGTTCGTTATCGATCAGGTGAGCGCGCCATTGTTGCCGATGACGGCTCTCCTGTATTTCCTGACGGCTCTTGCCACCCTGCGAACCACAGTTCGTAAGTTTTCGTTCGCCTGGACCTTGCTCGCCGAGTCCATGGTGCTGGCGATGTATAGCTGCCAGGAACCGTGGATGGTGGTCGGCTTGTTGACGGCGGGAACGCTGCCGCCTTATCGGGAGTTGCGGGCGCGCGGCGCCCCAACGCGAGTCTACGTGACTCACATGGGTCTCTTCGTCGTGCTCATGGTGGCTGGCTGGGCCATCGTGTCGGCCGAAGGAGTCGGTAACCATCATTCCCTCGTCGGGATCATGTGTCTCTTGATGGCGGTGCTCATTCGTAGTGGAATAGTGCCATTCCACTGCTGGGTTCCCGATCTTTTCGAAAACGCCACGTTTGGGTCAGCGCTTCTTTTCGTAACGCCGATCGTCGGTGCCTATGGCGCCGTTCGACTGGTGCTGCCGATCGCGCCCGATTGGGTGCTTCGCAGCATGGGGGTGATTTCACTGATCACGGCGGTTTACGCTGCGGGCATGGCGCTCGTGCAGAAAGAGGGTCGCCGGTTTTTCAGCTATTTGTTCCTTAGTCATTCGGCATTGGTGCTGGTGGGCCTTGAAATGGTCACGCCCATCGGGTTAACCGGCGCGTTTTGCATCTGGTTGTCCGTGAGTTTGGCGATGGGCGGGTTCGGTCTGACACTTCGAGCCTTGGAAGCGCGTCGCGGCCGACTGTCGCTCATGGACTTTCAAGGGCTGTACGAACATACGCCGAACCTCGCGATGTGCTTTGCTATCACCGGGCTTGCGGCGGTTGGGTTTCCCGGCACCTTGGGCTTCGTTGGTGCGGAACTATTGGTGGACGGCGCGGTGGCGACCTACCCTTTCGTGGGTGTCGCCGTCGTTCTCGCGGCGGCTCTCAATGGCATAGCCATCGTGACCGCCTATTTGCGGTTATTCACGGGAGTCCGTTACTCCTCCTCAGTCTCCTTGAAGATCCGCGTTCGAGAACGATATGCGGTGCTTGCGTTAACCGCGTTGATCCTGATCGGCGGCATGTTGCCACAAGACCGGGTCGCATTGTGTCATCATGCCGCCGAAGAACTTTTGCGAGTCCGTTCGAGTCATGCCAAATCAGCCGTGGAGCACGCGGTGTCGACGGAGCCTGAGGCGGCGGAAGAATCCTCCGCCGAAGTCTCCGCGAGGGGCAAAATCGCGCAAGAGGAGCATGCCGACCATTGGCTTGATTGAGGCGCTGGATGGTGCTCCGATTCGATTTTTCCGCTTTAGAAACGAGTCCTGCGGCATGGGCCGAAAAGAACGCGACTTTCCGTTGTCGAACGGCCCTTTTCCACAATTCTCCGCGCGACGAAAAAGAGGGGGGACGAAGTCATTCCTCCAAGAATGAGGCGTCCGCGTGAGAGAGGGGGGCTTCTTCTTTGTGCGCTATCACTTCACGGTAGAGTGCCGCCGTCTGCAAGACCATGCGTTCCACGGAAAACTGCATGCGAACCAATTGTTGGCCCGCCGAAGCAAGTCGACGCGCCTTTTCCGGATTGTCGAGCAGGTATTGTATCTTCTCCGCGAGCGCGACGTGATTGGCCCGCGGGACCAGCAAGGCGTGAGTCCCGTCCACGAGGTAATCGGCGATGCCCCCTACCTGAGTCGCGACTACCGGCTTGCCCGCCGCCATCGCCTCCAGCATCACCGTCCCTAGTCCTTGCTCCAAACTTGGCAAGACAAACAGGTCGAGGGATTCCAAAACCTCGCCGTATTCGCGCACGTAGGGAACGAAGGTGACGCGGTTGGCGATGTCCAGATGTTGAGCCATTCGCCGGAGCGTGTCCTCTTCGGGACCGGAGCCGGCGATTACAAACTCGATGTCGTGTCCCGACGAGAGAATCAATTCGGCGGCCATCAGGAAGTACGTCAACCCCTTTTCCGGTTCCAGCGCGCAGGCGGTTCCGACGATGGGTATTTTCGTTTCATCCCTGGGGGCGATTAGTTTTGGGATGAGAGAGACCTCGACTCCCGAGGGAATGTCATGCACCAGCGCCGACGGCACGGAGGCATTCGCGATCAGATCCCGTTTTACGCTGGGACTGACGGCTATGATGGCTCCCAGTCTGCGGGGGAGCACGGAAAGGGATTCTCCAGGCGCAATGAAGTCGTGTACGGTGATCAAGTAAGGGCAATCGTAACGGTCCACCAGATCGATTGCCAAATCATCGAGTCCCCGGCGTTGCGCGTGAATAATTGCCGGGGCCGCTACGGGGAATTGGCGCCGCCAGACCTGGGGAAGCATGGTTCTCATCAAGCGGTTTTCAAGGCGTGGAGCCTCGATAATGGTGAGCTGCTGGCGAAGTGTCGCGGGGACTTTTTCCGCGGATTGACAGATGATGAGGGGATCGAAGCCATGTTCAGGTAGCCCGAGGCCGAGTCGGAGCGTATAGGAGGTGCTCCCCCTCGGTTCCAGCGTGTCGGTCAATAACCAGACCGGGGTTCCCATCTCCAGCGATCCTTTCACGCTTGGCGAACGTCTCCATCCCTGGCCATCAAGCCTACCGCGCGCCGTAATGGCAAGCACGCGATTTCATGCGGGCTTGGCAGGGGGCCTGGAATCCGTCGTGCGGCTGAGAAGGCCGATGTCAGGCCGTGCAGTGGTATTCGTGCCGCGACGTTCAGAACCTGAAACGCATAGAGACGGGAGCTTCCAACGCGCCGAGGGCGGGATTCAACGCCGAGGAGGGTCCTCGGATCCGGCGAATTCCCGCCACCTCTTCGACGACAACGATACTTCAGTCGACAAACTCGACTTCCACCTTGCCTTCGAGAAGGCCGGCACGAACCCCGCGGTCGAGTAACTCGCGAATCGCCTTTCGGCCGGTTGGACCGTAATCGAGGGTCCAATCGTTTACGTACATGCCGACGAACCGGTCTGCCAGATCCCGTTGCATGTCGCGCGCATATCCCATGGCGTAGTCCAGGGCGGCATCGCGGTGTTCCAAACCGTAGCGGATGCTTTCTTTGAGCAGGCGGCTGATTTCCCGCATTGCGGCCGGGCCCAGGTCCTTGCGAACCACGTTGCCGCCGAGGGGCAGTGGGAGTCCCGTTTCCTGGAACCACCATTCCCCCATGTCGGCCAATGCGACCAATCCTTGATTTTGATAAGTCAACTGCCCCTCGTGGATGATGAGCCCCGCGTCCGCGTCGCCGCGCGCGACGGCATCCAGAATCTCGTCAAAGGGCATGACCTTGTACTGGAATTTGCCGGGCACGTAGAGGGACAGCGCGAGAAACGCGGTAGTCAGAGTGCCGGGAACCGCGATCAACTTCTTTGTCAGGGATTCGCGCGCGATGGGTTCCCGGGCGACAACGAGTGGGCCATAGCGGTCCCCCATGCTCGATCCGCTGGGAAGTAACGCGTACTTGTCGGTTAGTTTTGCGTAGGCGTGAATGCTGACCGCGGAAACCTCCAGTTCGCCATGAAGGGCGCGCCGGTTGAGTGTCTCGATATCCTCCAGTTGGTGGCGGAATTCGTACGGCCCCGTATCCAACTTTTCATGCGCCAATGCGTAGAACATAAAGGCGTCATCTGGATCGGGACTATGTCCCACCCGAATCACCTGCTTCGCCATCAAGCCCAGTCCTCTCTATAAAAAAGAGCGAAACGCCGTTCATGTTTTAGAATTTTTGCCCGGTATGGAAACGGAGGATCGGATTGTCAGCTTGGAACCTGGAACGGGAGACCGCGGTGCAGGCGGCCCGTCAGGCCGGTCGGGTCCTCATGGATTGGTCGGGCCGAATCACCGTCAGGACCAAGGGACTCAATGACTTGGTGACGGAAGCGGACCATGCATCCCAAGAGGTATTGAGCGAGTTTCTTCGCCGCCGCTTTCCCAGCGACGGGTTTGTCGGCGAAGAAGGACAGCAGCGGACCAATGCCTCGGCTCCGCGTCGTTGGATCGTCGACCCGCTGGATGGAACGACGAATTTCGTGCACGGTTTGCCGTTCTATTGCGTGTCGATCGGATTGGAAGTCAACGGACGCTTGGTAGTGGGGGTCATCTACGATCCCGTGCGCCAGGAATGTTTCTCCGCGGCCTCCGGCGGCGGTGCCAGTTGCAACGGTGTATCCATTCAGGTGAGTGCGACGGCGACCTTAAGCGATTCCTTGATCTGCGGCGGAGCACCCGCGGATCCACAATTCCATGCCGCCGCCAACGCGGGTTTTTTGAGAATATCGAGCCGGGCACGTTCGGTTCGTCGGCTCGGCTCAGCTGCCTTGGCGCTCGCGTACGTGGCGGCTGGTCGATTGGATGGATATTGGGCGGTGTCCCTTCAACCCTGGGATTCCGCGGCAGGCGTATTGATCGTCCAGGAAGCAGGGGGCAGGGTAACAAACTTCGATCAATCGGAGTTCGATCTCTACACGCCTGACCTCGTCGCGTCCAACGGCCTGATTCACGCGGCTTTGGCCTCCGAGGTGGATGCCAACCGCGCGCTCCCTTGACGGCATGAACCGCGGGGGGGCCGGCGTCGGCGCGTGCATGGGAATGGTTGCTCGATTAAGATGATTAGCCGTGGCAGAGGTTCGTCAGGGGTTCCTCGAGGCGCCGAATGTTTTGGCAAATAATAACCTGGAACACGACCCGGCCTGGGGCGGGGCGTCGGCGCAAGGAGGCCGGTGTTGTCATGAAGGCATGGATGCTGATGGGCATGATCGTCGGGGTTTCGTCCGTGGCGGCCCAGCCTCCGACCAGCTCGGACACGATACCTCCCCCATCGCCGATTGCTCCCACGCCTGCGGTGGTGCTGCCGAGCGAGACCGGCCGCGATCCACTCCAGCGGTTCGAGAAGTTCTCGGACGCCATCTTCTTGCTCTACAACGAACTCGATAAATTCCAGGATCCCAATTGGATCATCATTCCCAGCGAACGTTGGGATGATTTTCTCAAAGAAGAGATGGCCAAACGGAGCGCTCCAGGGGACGCGTGGACGATTACCGATTTCTCGCTCAAGGGGACCCTGGGCGAGCCGCATGCGCGTCTTCAGGCAACGGTCACCATTCGCGCTGGGACCCCAACGGCGGCCGATTTTCGACCCGTCGAGGTGAATCTGCAGATGCAGGAGGCGTTTTGTCAGAACGCCAAGTCGGATTCCGGCGAGCAACCTTCGCTTCGCAAGGAAGACGGCGGGCCGTTTTTGTTGACTATCGACAAGCCGGGCGTGCATACCTACCACCTTGAACTCTTCGCGGAAATAGACCGCACGCCTGCGGACGAGCGGTTACAACTGACCTTGCCGAGTTCCGGAGTCAAGAGTGTTGAGTTGCAAAGTGAGGCTCCGCTCGTCATGGCTAGGGACGGCAAGACGGGCAAGGAAGTCGCCATCAGCGCCGACCAGAAAAGCTTGCGTCCCGACCTTCGGCCGGAAGATTCGCTGAATCTGCTCTGGCGCATGGCCGCCGATCGTGAAACCGGTTCCGACAACAGCTTTACCGTCGTGGGTACGCTTTCCTACCGTCTCGACGAGGAACAGGTTGAGACCGAAGCGATTCTGAACGTGGACGCCCGAACGGATTCTCGCGATTGGACGTTTCGGCTTCCCGTCGGAGAACGGCTTCGAGGCGTCACCGCGGACCGCGGAGGAGTGTCACTTTCCTTGCAAAGTGAAGTCGTAACCACGCAAGAGAACTTCTCACTCCTGAAGATCCATTTTGCCGAGCCGGTTTCCAGCGGCGTTCAACTACGCATCCTCTCCGACCGTCCTCGGCCGACGAGTGGAGGGCCATTGGAGGTAGGCCGTTGCGAAATGTTGCATGCGGAGTCCCAGACGGGATCGATTCTCGTATTCACCGCTGCCGATCTCTGGATCCGTTTCACGCCGAAACGGGGCCTGCAGCGAGTCGCCGTGGCTCAGTTGGATCCGGCGCTGCAACGGGCGCAGCCACACCGCGCATTTCGATATTCCACGCAACCCGCTTCACTGGAATTGGAAGTGGAAAACGCGCGGCCGATCCTCACCGCGTCGTCCGCGACGGACGTGCAAGTGGTCGTCGATTCTGCCGAGATTCAGACCCGACTCCGTTTCTCCATACGGCAAGCACACACCGAGAAGCTCGCGCTTCGGATTCCGATTGAAATGTCGGATTTGCAAGTGTCGCCCCGCGAACTCGTGGAAGTCGAGTCCATTCGTCCCAATCCCCAGACGGGCGTTTCCGACGTCGTCCTCAATTTGAGCGAACCAACGATCGGCGACGTGAATATCTCGCTGCAAGGGATGGTGCCCTTGAAGCCGGAGGGAACCCAGATCCTTCGGGTTCCGCTCCCGAGCGAGGATATCGAGTACTCCGGGACGGTCGCAGTTCGCGCGGCGCCGAACGTTCGAATCAATTTCGAGCCGGACCAAACCAAGAATCTTCGCAGGGAGCCCATACCGGCGATGGAAGAAGCGCAAACCGAGCCCCTGTGGTTTTTCCGTCACCAGCGTGGTCTCGCGGAACTCGCGTTCTCGTTGAATCGACTACCGAGACAGATTGAAGCCGCGGTCACGTCGGAATTCCGCCGAGGCGACGGCGGACTCCTCGTCAAGAGCATCTTTCGTTTCCGCGCGAAACATGAGCCCATGGAAAAGGTATCGCTACGGATACCGCCCGGGATTCGTGAAGTGAACGTCGACGGGGACAAAATGTCGGACACGAGCATTGCCAGTGCGGGCGTGGTCTCCTTGCCGCTCACCAATCCGGTCGATCGTTGCGAAGTGCGGGTCGAGTATCAGATAAGCCTCGACCCAGGTGCGTTGGAGGCACGGGTTCCGCTCGTGCTTCCTGTTGAGGCATCGCTGACCAGTTATAAAGGGGAAGTCCGTTGCGAGGCGGGAGTCCGGGCGGTGGCAGGCCCACCCTGGGAGACGGGGCAACCGACGCGGGACGTTGCCACCAGCGATCCGCCGAGTCTCGTCATCGGTTCGCGAAGTCCGCCTGAAGTTTTGGATCTCCGATTCGAATCCACGGGTAGCCTTGCGGCAGTGGTGGTTCCCCGGGTCCTCGTGGAAGAGGTCATGACCGAGGAAGGACAGCGGTTGGGCAGGGTTCGAATGTTGGTAGCACGGCATCGGACGCGCGCCGTGGTGGTGAGAGTTCCCGTGGATTGCAAGCTTACGGAAATTCAGGTTGACGGAGAACCGGCCCCCCATCAGGCCTTGGCCGACGGAGGATGGCAAGTTCGACTTCCCCTTGGCGACCGCGCGTGCAGCCTGGAGGTGGGGTACGCATTTACCGGCCGTCGTACGCTCGGCGTCTTGGACCGAACATTGCTCGAGGTCCCAAGTCTGGACGAGGATATCGCGGTCGGCGAGGTACATTGGGTTATCCGAACGAATCCCAATCGGCTGCTCATAAATTTGAACACGGGGGAGTATAGCGACCTGGTTTGGCGGTTTCGCGGAGTGCTATTCTCTCCCCGCACTCCGGATCCGGCATCGGTCGGCCTGGATTGGCTTCATGCTGGCGACGCGAGTCTACGTTGGGGGGCCCCACTTCTTTCGACGCGCGAATCGACTGCGGGAACCGAACGGACGTGGGCCTTCGAGCAACGCGGGCATACCGGTCGATTGGACCTGGTTCGGGTTCGCGAACCTTTCTGGCTCCTCGTGTGTTCGGGTTTGGTTCTCGTGGCGGGATTTGCGATTTCGCGCGCGTCGGGTGCCCGCCAATTGCGCGTGGGAGGCGTTGCCTTGGGGGGGGCGATTTTGCTAGCCGCAATCGCGCCGGAGTGGGGAGCTTGGATTTGGCTTGGCGCCCAGTGGGGCGTGTACATGGTGGTGACCGCGTTGGCCTTGAGCGCGATCCTCGCTCGCCGTAGACGCCTGCGATTCGCGATGGGGGGGCGATCGACCGTTACCAAAGACTTGAGTTTTTCCGCTTCCTCCTTGCTGCGGAAACTCCAATCTCAGCCCGTCGAGTCGTCGCGCCCCATCGGCAGCACCATCGACGTGAAATAGGTCCTGGGCAGGTGGAAATGAGCCTCATATCGGCGTGTTTGTTGCTCTTGTCCTTGCCGATGCAGTCGGCGGCGGAGCGGGATTCGTTAAGCGAACCGTCGATCCAATGGGGTCCGATTTCCATTCAACGACTTCACGTTCCTCGCGACCGGATCGGGCTTTTTCTTCCGAAATCGGACGTGGCGCGATTCTGGACGAAGGGGGAGTTCGAGCAACTCCTCCGGCAATATCGCTCGAACCACGCCGCCGCCGTTCCTCGCCAACCGGTCGAGTGCCGATTGCAAGCGCGCCTCAATCTTCAAACCGGCCGGATCGAGGGAACTTCCGAATGGCGAGTGCCGGCGGGCAACTCCGTCGAGACCCGATTCACGCCGTGGAACCTCGGAGTCATCGAGTTCAAGGGGGGAGACGCCACCACGGTCGCGGGCATCACTCCGGACGGAACGTTCCTGGTGCGCTCCGGCGACAAAAGGGACTCTCTGTTCCAGATCCGATGGGAACTTGCCGCCCGCGCGGTCGGAGATTCATTGATTTTTGAACCTCGGATTCCAAGTTGCGCCATAGCCGTCATGGAGTTGACCGTTCCCCGTGGTTGGAAGGTGCGAACTTTGGCGAAGGTGATTCCTTCGGAGAAGAACCCCGAGGTGTTTGAAATCTATTTTGGCGGTTCCCCTGGCCTGACCGTGGAGCTATCGCCCCCCTCGGCGAACAGCGAGGGACGAAGCATCGTGACCTGGCAAAGCGATCAAACGTTCGACATCGACGAAGCCGGTGTGAGGATGCAGGCGCTTATTCAGTTCGAAGCGCTGCATGAACAGACGGAATCGGTGAGTCTTTTGTTCGACGAGCAGTTTCGACCCCGCGAACTCCAGGAGAGCACGCCCGCGCAGTGGCGTCGTTCGTCGACGGGGGATGGGCGCGTACGTTGGACCGCGGAATTTCGAAGGCCTCCGCTGGGCGCGTTTCACGTGCGCCTGGAAGGGCATTTGCCCGTCACGTTGGGGCAGCCGTGGAATCCGCCACTGTTGGTTGTCGAGAACGCGGTTCCCCGAGGTGAGACGATTACCTTTTCGCTTGCCCCGACGCTCAGTATCGACGCCGTCGATCCAGGCAAGTATCAGCAGACCTTCTCGGGCCTCGGGGATGACAAGAACTACCGGCTTGTGTTCACGAGCGCCGGCGGTTCTGCCTCGGGAGTGGGTCCCGGCTTGCTTCGGGCCATGGACGTCGTCAATTGGCGCAGGTTTTGCGCCCGTCTCGACGCGGAGTCGGATCAGGCGGCGCCGAGCGTCGCCAAGCGAATTCTCTCCCTCATGGACGAGCCCTCCAGGCGGCTGGTGGAGGATCTGGCGGACGGAGGAGATGCGGGGACTCAAGCCAAGCTCCTCGCGAGTTTTCAACGGCTGTTGGCGCGGCGTGATTTTTACGACGAGGCTTCATTTTCCAAAGTAGAGCTTCGGCCGCAGACGAAGGAGGCGCTCGCCGATCGCCAACCATCGGAGTCCCAGAACTCGCGTCTCAATCGCATGCTACTCGAGGATGCGTTTCCCGATGACGTCTCTCGTGGCAACACGGTCGACGTTTCTCCGAGCATCGTGGTGTCCGCGCGCCGTCCGGACGTGGAAGTTCGGCAAAGTGTCTTGTTCGACACGCGGCGGGACCAAATCGCGCTCATCGGCCAACTCGAGTGGCGGCCCGTGCAGGGAACGCTTTATCAACCGGTCGCCTGGGTTCCTCCCGGTTGGCTGGTATCCCGCGTGCAGGCGGAGCCGGAAAGTCGCTTGTTACGGTACCGGACGGAACCCGCCGACGATGGCGGAACGCTGGTATGGCTTCAACTCACGGAGGGGCTCCCCGCGGGTGAGCGCTTAGTCGCGACCATTTTTGCCGAGCCGGAACAAAAAATGTCACTCTCGGAGGGTGGACCGCGCGAGGTGGCGCTCCCGGAGATCCGGTCCGTGGAGTTCCCTCCGACCGGTACGAGCGTTTACACGATTTATCTCGACTCGTTGGTTTCCCATGGCAAGGATGGCCTCCCGCCGGAACGGCAAGGTGCGGTTGAGATTCGCGGTATTGCCAAGCCGCCGGACGCCAACCAGTACTCGTTCAATTTCGCATCGCCGCTTCGTGAAGCGGTTTTGACGGTTCTTGCCGAACGACCCCGTTATCACGTCGAACAGAGCCAACGTTGGCAATGGCTGCTCGATCGTTGGCAGGCGGAACTGCGCATGGAGGTCACGGTGGAGCAGGGGGCGGTGAGAAGCCTCTTGCTCACCACTACGCGGCCACTACCCCCGGATTTTCAATGGAGCGTGGAGGGGCCCGGCAATCGCGTGCAACGGATGGAGCAGCTTCCCACCGAGAAGGACGATCCTTTGTTTCGTTATCGCGTGGAGTTTGCGGTACCGACGGAAAAGCGGATTCGGCTACTCGCCACGTGGACCCTCGCCAAGCCGGACGCGGATCTCCCACTTTTCGAGGCACCGGAGGCGGAACGTTTCCAGGCCGTTCTTGAAGTTCTTAGTGCCACCGGCCAGACAGTAGGGATCGATGCCGAGGGAATCATCGACGCTGACCCGCGAGAAATCGGGGCGGGCGCGAACGCCGGCCTGCTTTGGACGGGTGCCTACGTTCGACTGCCGAAGGACGCAAGCGTGGCGTTGACGGCTCCTTCGATTCCCAAAGAGGCCCGCCCGCTGGGGACGAGTCAGGCGTTGATTCACGCCCGAACGTTTCTTGAAGAGGCTCGTTGGGTGCATCACGTCTTTCTTCGTCTCGATTGCCGCTCGCCGCAACCTTTGGTCTTGGAAGTCCCTCGCGACGCAAAGCTCTGGTATGTCCTCTTTGATGACGAATCATTGGAACCGCAAGTCAAGGAAGGAAAGATTGAAATCGCCAAGAGCCTCGCGGAAGGCCCCCACGCGGTCGAAATTGCTTATTCGCAGGATTCCGCGCGATGGTGGGGAATGCCGATGGCGGAATTGGACCCCCCGCTGAAGGGCTGGAAGATCACTGCTTTCTTGTGGGATGTCGAACGGTATGGCGAGGCGCATCTGCTAGCGACCGGGCAGCTTGAACTCAAGGCGCGATTCCATGCTTCGGGCCCCCATGCTCACGATTTCGAAGGGACGCTCAACCCGTCCACGGAAGGCTCGTCCATGGTCCGTTCCTTGGACGGAGTCCTTGCGAAACTGGATGCCCGGCAACAACAGGATCCCCTCGGCGTGCTTCTTCTCCTCGAAGCGGCGCTTCCTTCAGGATGGACCATGTTGGTGGACCCCTCAGCGTTGCCCCATCCCGAACGCGTTCCGTCCGGAATCGCGCTTCCGTCCGGAACCGGGTTGTTGGAGTGGCTGAAGCGGCTGGGATTGGGGGCGCGGATCGTCGATAAAACGTTGGTGCTCTCCAGTCGGCAGGTCGTTTCGGCAAGCGGTTCGGAACCATCGCCGGGCCATGACAACAGTTGGTTTTTTCGAACCCTCGAGGTCGTCCGTCAACAGGGCGTGGATCCCACGGGACGGTTCATGACGCCTGCGGCACTTGCGGCGAGATTCGAAGATCCCATGGTTCCCGCGTGGGGCCCCGTTCAAGAGCAGCGGAGCGGGAACGACGAACTCGAAACCTGGTCTTTCGCGGTGGTTGACCCGTCGCCAGCGGGGATTCCTTGGGTCGCCATGGTGCCCCGAACTTGGTCTATCGGCTTTTCGCGCGGGTTGGCTTTGTTCGTGGGGCTTATTGTCTTTTACATTGGTAAACACTGGGACGTCGCGACCTGTCGGCAGTTGTTACTTTCAGGCCTCGTTTTCGTCGTGTTGCTCGTGCTCGTGGGTGGTTTGGCCGAAGCCTGTTTCGGGTTGGCCGCTTGGTTTGCGGTGTTGATACTGTCGGCGTGGCTGGCCTGGCGCCATCGCCCCGTGAACGCAAAGGTTACCGCCGTCGGGGCGGCCATGGTACTTGCCTTGGCGGTGACGGATCAGGGAAGGGCTCAGCCGCTCGTCGGCGAGCCTGCGACGGATTCAGCCACTTTTCGGGTACTCGTTCCTTACGATCCTCTCCAGCCGGCAAAGGATCTTGATCAGGTGATACTCTCGGAGCGACTCCTGGCTTTGATTACGAAGAAGAACGCGTTTGCTCCCGGGGTTCCGCTCCTAATCTCCAATGCCGACTACGACGGAATATTGGAGAATGACAATCAGATCCGTTGGCGCGCCCGCCTGGAAGTTTTTTCGGATCCGGCGGAGACGTACCCGCGGTCCGTATCGCTGGCATTCGGCAAGCTTCGCCCGATCGCCTTGCTCGTGGATGGACAACCGGTCGATTACCTCCCGCCGGGCCTCGACGCGCGCCTGGACTTCAAGCTTCCCAATCCGGGGCTTTCCAACGTTCAGTTCGAGTTTCTTTCTCCCGTTTTGGGAACTCCACCATGGCGAGAAATGGACTTCCAAATCCCACCGGCACCGACGGCGAATTTTCGGCTCTTGCTGGGCACCGACGCGATCACGCTGGCGGAAGAAAGTGAGCCATCGGGGATCGCCGTGGAGCAAGAGGATGGCAGGGTCGTTCTCCGCGGCAACTTAGGGCCGACGTCTCGGGTTCGACTTCGCTGGCAACAGGGGAGCGAAAACACCAAGTTGCCGGAACATGTGGATGTCGTGTCGGCTCACCTATTCAATGTGACCCCGTCGACGCGGGACCTGTTTTCCGTGTTCCGTTACGACATGAGTGGTGGCGGGATCCGTAGTTTGAGCTTTGCGATATCGCCGGACCTTGTCGTGCGCCGACTGGAGGGGGATGGTTTGCGAGCTTGGCGCGTCGTGGAAGAGGGGGCTCTTTCGCAGGGTGCGGGGACGACCTCTCGCCGAAAACTGTTGGTTACGTTCCAAGCCGCGAAGACCATGCCCTTCGACGTACGCGTTCACTCGATGGTTCGTGTGGCCAACGCCGAAGAGGTCTCGTTGCCGGAGATCGTTCCCCTGGAGATTCGTTCCGAAAAGGGGGCCGTGGGGATTCGGCTTCCGCCGGGTTGGTCGGAAGCGAACCAAACTTGGCGGAACGCGGAGCCCGAGACGGTCGAAAAGTTCATGGAAGCGTGGAAGAGCCTCGGCCAAGTGCCGCCCGACGGAATCGCGATCGCGAAGAAGTACAGTCAAAGACCGCTCGAGTTGACGCTCAATCTTCAGCGACCAAGCCCAAAGTATGCCGTTCGTCAGGTGTTTTACGAACGGCCTAGTCCCCATTCTCGAGTGGCGGACGTCACGGCGGCGATCGAAATCACCAAGGTCGAGGGCCCCCTGGGACAAGTCCTGCTTCGATTACCCGCCGGCTTTCAGGTGCAGCGAGTAACCGGGGATGGACTTTACCAATGGTTCACGCGCGGCAGAAACTTGATTCTCCTTCCGACGCGAGAGGTAACCGCGGGCTGGCAGGCGCGCATCCTCGGGCGGTTTCTTTCCAATAGCAGACCCGACAAAGGGCAGGCCCAGGTGGCATTTGCCCAAGCCGGTTTCGAATGGCCAGGGGTCGAGAGCATCGAGTCGCGATGGACGATCGACATTCCTCCGACGTTTCAATTAAGCGTTGACGCGCCGCGAGATGTTCAGGTCGAAGAGAATAAGCTCGACAGTCAGGTTCTCACCAGCACTTCGGCGAGCCATTCCTTCCGTCTACTTCTCAAGCCCATCGAACCCAAAGTCGACGTCCGATCGGTTACGGTGGTAACGGTCGGGGATGACGGCATCATTCTCGATGGCAGATTCGACATTCAGTATGGGCAAGGGTCGCCGGACCGGTTGCAATTCCGCACGCCGCGGTGGATGAGCAAGATTCGTTGGCAGATCTCGGATGCACGGCCACCGACCAGCGAATCTCGCGGCCGCGACCTGGTTTGGACCATTGAACCGAACCAAGCATTTACCGGGCCGATCCGAGTGGATTGGCAAGTCAATTACGAAGGGCGGGACGAGCGCGGGCTCGCGGTGCCTGACGTCCAGTTCGTCGGCCATCCCGCAAGCGATCAACGCATTTTGTTGCACAATCTGTCGACGGGCGTACTGGAGCCGGTGGATGTCGAGGGTTTGGTCGCCGCGGAGTTGCCCGCAGGGTTCGGCAATTGGCCGGCCGGAGTAGCGGCACCTCTCTCGCCGGCGAAGTTAACCACATTTCGCGCCAGTGGGAATGACTGGCGACTGATACTCGTGCCGCGTCGACAGCGGGCGTCCAGCGAACCGCTGATCGTCCACCATTCCGACGTTGACGTCTATCAATCCAGCGATGGCTCGATCCATGGCGCGTCGAAATGGGAAGTTTTCGACCAGTCCGCGGGGGAGGTGACCATCGAAATTCCTCCCGGAACCAACGTGGAGCAGCTTCTGGTGGGAGGGGTCGCGGTTCCCTATCCGAAACTGCTCGGTGGAAAGCTCCATTTTCCCGTATTCCGAAAGGCTTCCCGCCATGAAATCGTGCTCTACTGGTTCGTTTCCGCGGAAAGGATCGCTACGGAAAGCGGCGTGGCGTTTCCCCGCCTCGTCACTCGCAATCGGTACACGACGCTCGTCGCGCTTCGTTTAGGGGCAAACCAACAAGGAGCAGTCGTTCCGGCATCGGAAAAAGATCAAGCAAAGAGCATGGATCGTTCCCAGTGGCTCTTCTTCAAGCTCCAAAGAATCACGGATCGGCTCGCGGAACGGCTCGGACAATGGGAATCACGTCCAGGGCCGTTCATCGAGGAGCGCATTATTGATCTGCTGTCGCGCGCCAGAATACTAGAGCAACAACTTCGGGAATCGTTGCGGATGTCGCCTGAAGGGGCTCAAGTCCTTGAGGCCGAGTTGACGAAGGACGTGGCGCGGAGAGAAGATCTGCTGACTCGGTATCACGCGGCCCCGCTGGCTCGCCGGGCCACCTTGCGATCCGCCAGCGCGGATGATTTCGATCGCACGCAAAGTTGGGCAAGTGCCGATAGTGTTGACTACTTCCTCGTCGATGGTCCGCCGGGAAGAGTTCAATTTTCCCGGTTCGAGGTGCTTCCCACGCGAAGGTTCACTCCCGATCAAACCATCGAAGCAATCACGTGCGTCATCGCCATCGCCTTGTTGCTGTTCCCCGCGGTTCGTGGAGCTCTGCTTATCTACTGGCCCGCAATGCTGCTGGCCTTGGGGGTGGGTTGGCTGCGCTGGAGCGATTTGCCGATCGTCGGATTTTTGTTCTTGCTTGCCGCTTGCGTGGGAACGGTTTGGATTATTCGGGGATGGTTTAACGAACAACTTGAACCCCTATTGTTCGTCGATTCGACAGCCCCCGTAACGAAAATCGTCGGTGTGAACGCAGCCAAGGAAGGAGGCATGCCATGACCGAGCATTCACCCGCGTTGGTCCAGGAATCAGCAAGCGTCGTCCGAGCCGAGGTCGTCGAGAATCGACGGATAGCGAAGGATACATTCCGCCTTCGAATTCACTCTCCCCAAGTCGCCGAGACCATCCTTCCGGGCCAATTCATCATGGTTCGCCCCACGGGGCGAACCGATCCGTTGCTTGCAAGACCGTATGCCCTGTACGCGGTTACTGGAGATGGCGGGGTGTCGGCATCTTGTGTCGACATCGTTTACCTCGTGCTAGGCAATGGGACCCGAACTCTCGCGACTCTTCGACAAGGAGACGCGGTCGATCTCTGGGGGCCAATGGGGAACACCTTTCCGGTCGACGTTCCAGCTTTGTCGAACGGGCACCTTTTGATCGTTGCGGGTGGAATTGGTCAAACACCGTTCGTCGCCGTGTTGGAGGAACTGCTCGGCCAGCGTTCGTTTGGTCGCAGTCGTCAGGTCATCCGGCCGCGAAAACTTACCGTGACCTACGGTGTTCGAACCGCGGAGTACCTCGCCGGCGTCGAAGATTTTCAAAGTACCGGCGCGATCGTCCGGATCGCGACCGACGACGGATCCGCGGGGCACCGAGGCTTCGTGACGGATCTTGTCCAAGAGGAGCTCGATTCCGACGATCCGCCGACAATCCTGTTCGGTTGCGGGCCCGAGCCCATGCTCGAACGGCTCGCGAAGATGGCGTGGGATCGAAGCGTCCCCGCCTGGGTCTCCTTGGAGACCAAAATGGCGTGTGGTTACGGGGTTTGCTTTAGTTGTGTCTGCCCGGTTCGCGACGATTCCGGTTGGGATTACCGGCGTGTTTGCCTGGAGGGCCCAGTATTCCCTTCTAGCCAAATTGCTTGGGAGGCGGCCCATTGACCATTTTGCCGCCTTGGTCGAATCGTCAGCAAGCCGGAAGAAAGTATTTCAAAAAAACTCAAAAATGGCTAAAGCCACTTCGGTCGTCCGGTCGATGAGATACCGGACTCCATCAAATGAACGGCGATGTTACCTAGAGTGAACGGTCGGCCTCCCGGGTGCGGATGGTCGAAACCGGCATTCTCGCCGCGGGAATCATTGCGAACTTGATGCAAGCCAGCTTACCCTGCCGCCGAGCCTGCCAAGCCATGTTGCAAGCTTCGCGTCTTTTCCTTGCCGGCCTTTTTGCTGTAAATGCATTCAGTACTAAGGCCTGGGGAGAAATGAACGTCATTAAGCCGGTGATTTCGGAGACTTCGGAATCTCGAGTGTCCGAGGCCAAACAGGAGACCTATTACATGGTCTTGTTTGCCTCCCAGACGCCGGTTTGGCGAAAACCGAAGGCGCATTGTTTTGCATCCTTCGTTCGGGTTCCCGCAGCCGGCGAGGATGGCGAGCGGGAGGAGCCCGAGATACACACCATCAGCTGGTATCCGGCAGCGGGTCGGTGCCGCGTGATTCATCCACCTGAAGAGGGGGTGAACTCCGCCCTGGACATCACGATTGAGCGGTGCAAAAAAGCGCGCATGAACCTCTATAAATGGGGGCCGGTCCAAATTAAAAAGGAGTTTTACGACAAGGCGGTCCTTCGCGCTTCACAACTCCACGCCGGCGAGCTTCGCTGGCAGGCGCTCGACAAGTCAACTCGCCGTCAGGGAGTCGCCGTCAACTGTATTCATGCACTTAGTGACCTGGACATCGAAAATGGCTACGTCGAATTTGGTTTGTGCAGTGGCCGTTCCGCGGCAGAGCAGATGGCGAGGATGTTTAGCAAGTGGGTGATATCGCCAGAGACCGCGACGACTTTGTTCAGCATATTGAATCTGCCATCACGAAATCACGGACTTGGAACCGTGACCTCCTCCTTGGCAAATGTCCCAGCGTACCTGCTATTCTGTTGCGCTCTTTTTCGCTGACCCGATCATAGACGTCCACTCGTTTCTCAACCGCTCCCCATTCGGTGTTGGCTTTCACGCCGCGTAACCTGCTATTTCCGCGAAAGTCCGACGTTTTTCGGACGTTGCCAGTTCAGTAAGTGCTCTCCGAGACATGGGTTCAGAATACTGTGCCCTCCATTCAAGCAATACGTTTCCGTTCATGCCTGGAGATCCGCTGACGCGGGAATTCTGTCGAACCGCGGGTAAGGCCATCGGTTTTCGGCCGAAACTTGACTAACGCGGATCCTTAAGTTCCTGGGCGCGGAGAACGGCGGTTTTTGCGTAAACACTTTTTGGCACCTATATTTCAGCAGATACCCCTCTCCCGTGTGGAGGGAAAGGAACCCATTCGAGGGCGGAGCCGTGCGCACCAAGTACCCCAAGCAGCCGCAGATGCCACAGCTTCCGCGCGCCAATACCCCGCGTCGTCGTGAACCGGCGACCTTGGGAGTGTCGCCGGAAATGGCTCTCGAAATGGGGATCGATTTTCTCCGACGGCGCGGACTTCCCGCGTTTCTGTTGGGAACTCTTCTGGCGGGCGCGGTTGTTTTCGCGGGCTATTCCTTGCTTCCCAAGGAATATCAAGCGATCGCCGTCGTGCAGATCTCCACACCCAAGGACAGCTACCCGGACCAGTTCCTGCAGACTCAACGAATGCTGATCACGAGTCCCGCGGTTCTCAACGCGGCTCTCGATCGGCCGGAAGCCAAAGCCTTGCCTTTCGTGCAAGGCTCGCTCGATCCCGTCAACATGTTGAGAACCAGACTGAAGGTCGAGAGTCAGGCCAATAGCGAGATCGTCGAAATCACCATGACCGGCATGGATCCTCAAGAAATTCAAACCTTGGTTAACTCGGTTGTTGATGCCTACGTCGAGAACGCCAAGGACCGAAAGACGGTGGCTCTGGAGGGAGAGGAAAGGATCTTCCGTCAGGAGGTCGATCGTTATCAACAGGAGATCGAGCGGCTCCGGCGGTCCCAGCGAAGCCTGGCCGACGAAGTGGGCCAGGCGGATCCCGATTCCCTCCGCAACGACCTGGAGGACCTGAACAAGGAACTCGCGGAGAAAAAGAAACAGCGGGACGACGTCCGGTTAAAAAAGATTGCCGTGCGAAGCGAACTCGACCTGCTCGAGAAGAATCCACCGCAATTGACGATCGAAGAAGAACGCGAGCTTCGCAGTGACCGGGACAAGCCCGTTGAGGACGCGTTGGCCAAACTCGAACTCCGCGCGGATAGCATTCGGCAAAGTTCGGTGCTCGGCGATCGTGATCCCGAGTACCTGCGAGTGATCGCTTACGTCGCCAAGCAGCGTGGCAAGCTATCGGAGATCGAGAATGTTCGCCGCGGAGACATGCTCCAGCGCGCCAAGCAACGGCGGGATCAGGCGATCGACGCGGCACGCGGCAACGAGAAGGTTCTCGAGGAAACGGAACAAACGCTCGATGCCCAGCGGCTGGCACTCGAGGGGCGAATCGCCCGGCTGCAAAAAATTGCGACCGAAATCGATGATTTCAAAACCAAGATCGCCGACGCTCAAAACTCGCTTGCGGAGGTGAATAAAAAGCTTCAAGACATAGGCCGCAATACCCTCGCAAACAGCATCACCATCGTCAGCAAGGCAGAATTGCCACGCATCGCGACCACCAGCAAGAAGAGGATGGCGGCCATTTTCGGTGGTGGCGTTGGTTCCTTTTCACTGGTGGTCTTGCTCTTTTGGTTCTTCGATTTTCGCATGAAACTCGTCAGCAGGCCGGAACACTTGCAACAGACTCTATCCATTCCCGTGCTTGGGATCCTGCCGACCATTCCCAAGGACGTGGCACTGCCCAGCGAGCAAGATCTCCAGGAATCGAATCGAAACCATCGCCAATGGCAGGCAATGCAAGAGGGGATCAACAGCTTGCGGATCACGCTTACCTTCTCGCCGCACCGCATGAGCAATGCCAGTGGAAGCGGCGTCGGAGGCCTCAAAAGCCTTATGATCACCAGTCCGCGGGACGGCGAGGGGAAAAGCACGCTGAGCGCGCACCTGGCGTTGAGCATGGCTCGGGCCGGAAGCCGGGTCGTGCTCGTGGAAGCGGACATGCATCGGCCCGCACAATACAAGCGATTCGAGGTCGACCGGACACCAGGACTTTCGGATGCCTTGCAGGGTACCCTTGACGTGTCCGAGGCGATTCATCCAACGCGCTATCCGGGGCTCTACCTGCTCTGCGCTGGATCTCCGGTGGACGATCTGACCGGCATTCTCGTCCCCGAACGACTCGCAGCGGTCTTCGGCTACTTGGCCAAGCAGTATGACACGATCGTCGTTGACGCGCCGCCCGTCTTGCCCGTCTATGACGCGTTACTCTTGGGCCGGCAGGTGGAACAGACGCTCTTGTGCGTAATGTGTAATTACTCGCAGAGCTACGCGATTCAGCAAGCCATTCATCGCCTGGAATCCGTGGGAATCGAAGCGGCGGGCCTGGTGGTTAACGGATCGGTTCCCACTGCGAAGTACAAATACTACTACGGGGCGCGCAACGAATCGGGAGGAAGTTCGCGGACAAAGTCGCTGATGAACACCCTCGCCGTCACGGGGATTGACGAACCGCGGTGAAATCGACGTTGAGGCCCGGTTTCTGGAATCGCCGTCGAGACCCCATTTCCATTCAATCACCAACCGTCGGGCAGTCCCCATATGGTCCGCGTGATCAGTTCCACCGAGTTTCCCGCTGGATCTCGAAAATAGAGGGATTTTCCGCCGTGCGGCCAGGTGACCTCGTGCTCGATGGCAACGCCATGAGCCGCCAGATGTCGGCGCCATTCCTCCCGTGAATCCGTGGGTATTCCGATCGCGAAATGGCTGGGTCCGCGCGCGCCGTGCGCGGGTAAATGGTCCCCTTTGAGCGTCGAGTCCGCAAGGAACAAAAGGAGAACGGTGTTCCCCAACTTGAAGAAGACGTGTCGTCCGGGCAATTTTGCGATCAACTCCAAGCCCAATACATCGCGGTAAAATGTTTCGGATTCGTCGAGATCGTCGACATAGACGCCAAACTCAACCAATTGTTCAGTGACGGGCATGACAGATCTCTAGGAAAGGTGCTCAATCGCCCTACGCACGTAGTTGGCTCCACTGATGAACGTGATGCCAACCGTCGACCAGTTGAGAACGTCCCTGACGTGAACGAGTACCGGTGCCGTGGAACCCTGATTCGCCAAGGAGAGGGCGAACAGTATCCAGAGGATGGCGGCGCACTGCAGAAACATCTTGATCTTGCCGAGCCAGTCCGCGCCGAAAGAAACGCCCTTGTCCTCGAGGAACCCGCGAATTCCCGTCACAATGAACTCGCGCGCGATGATGATGGTGACCATCCATGCATTGACACCCGCGCCGCCGGGTAGGGCGGTGTCCTTGCAATCCAGGAGAAAGATGAAAGCGCCGCAGACCAGAATCTTGTCGACCAGCGGGTCGTAGACGCGCCCCAGGGAAGAGACGAGTCCCTGCTGCCTGGCGATGTAGCCGTCAAGCCAATCGGTCGCCGCCGCCACCAGAAACAGAAGCATGCTCGCCAGCCATTGGTGGTACCAGATGAGGAGGAAAAGGACGAATGAGAGCACGAGCCGCGCGGACGTTAGTTTGTTAGGCAGATTAAACAGGCTCGCCGCCGGATTGCGGCTCTTGATCGTCACCATGCATTCGCCTCGACGCGGGCCCATTCCCCGGCGGCCCATGAACGTGAATGAATCGGTCCACCATTGTACTTCGACTTCAACCGTGTCTCAGCAACGGAATGTCGCGTTTACCGCGGAAAACCACGAAGGCAGGACGTCGATTGACATTACTGCCGCGACACTCGAAATCCGAAACTCGATGGAAGTCCGCTTCTTCGCCTAATCTTCGGGCCGCGCCCAAGTTAACCGACCCCATTACCCTGGGCAAGAACGGGATCGAAAAATGACAACCCCAACGGACATTACCAAGGCTTGCCAACCGCCTCGGCGATAAGATCGTATTCGTCCACGTCCACGACGTTGGCTTTCGTAAACAAGCCGGGGGCCAGGTCTTCGCCAGCAACGAAGACCAACGTGTCGATTTCGGGAGCGTCCGCCGTCGATCGACAAATCCAGCCGCCGTCGAATTCCGGATCGGCGGCGTCGACAATGACTTCGATCTCCCGTCCCAGCTGATCCTGGGCGCTCGCGAACGCCGATTCCTGTTGTGCGAGCATCAGCCGTTCACGGCGTTCTTGTTTGACCTCGTCCGGCAAATGACCGTCGAGTTTGACGGCTGGCGTCCCCTCCTCGTAGGAGTAGGTGAATACTCCCGCGCGCTCGAAACGGTACTCGCGCACAAAACTTTCGAGTTCGGCGAAATCCTGCTCCGTTTCGCCGGGAAACCCAACGATAAAAGTGGTGCGCATCGACAATCCGGGCCATCCCGCGCGTAGCCGGCCTAGAATCGATTCCGTCTGTGCGCGATTGTGGCGTCGTTGCATTCGTTTCAGGACCCGGTCGGCGATGTGTTGTAGCGGCATGTCGAGGTAGGGAACAATATGTTGCGCGGACGCCAGCGTTTCTATCAGCCGGTCGTCAATGTATTCCGGGTAGGCGTAGAGCACACGAATCCATTCCAGTCCCTCGACGGCGTCAAGCTGTCGCAAAAGATCGGCTAATCGGACTTCGCCATAGAGATCCTTGCCGTAATACGTCGTGTCCTGCGAGACCAACAGGAGTTCGCGAACGCCGTCGGCAACGAGTTCCTCCGCCTCCGCAAGGATCTGTTCGATCGGTTTGGTGACATGTTTGCCGCGCATCTTGGGAATGGCGCAAAAGGTACACGTTCGATCGCATCCCTCGGAGATCTTCAGATAAGCGTAATGCCGCGGCGTGACGCGGAGTCTCGCGGTGTCGTCGAGTGCTCGCACCGGGGCGGGGCGGAACACGGTCCGTTGTTCGACCGCTCCGTTCATGAAGCGGTCGGCGACGGAAGCGATATCCTCGCGGCCGAAGACACCCACGGCGTGATCGATCATCGGAATCTCGGTGATCAGTTGATCCCCTAGCCTCTCCGCGAGACAACCGGTGACGATGACCCCCCGAGTCTGCCCCTCCTGCTTCAATTGCACCATTTCATCGATGACGGCGCGCGACTCCTGACGAGCCGATTCGATGAATCCGCAGGTGTTGACGATGACCATGTCGGCGCCGCGGGGATCGCTGACGGGGACATAGCCTTGACTCGCCAAGATCCCGAGCATGCGCTCCGAATCGACGAGGTTCTTGGGACAGCCGAGACTTACGAAAGCATAGGTGCCCTTGGCTTTTTCCGACATAATCTCGGTTCTCATGGGGGTGACAAATAGGCCTGACCGGACGTTTCCGTCGCCGACGCAGGATCGTCGACCAGAAGGAAACCGTCGCCAACGTCTATTCTATGAAAATCCTCGGGAATTATTCCGCGCCACCCGCGAGAAGGAGAAGGGGGAAGGGGATCCGGAGAATTGCGTGCGGGAATTCGGCATCCAGGGGCTCTCCGTTGGATTTTTGAGCATCCGAAAAGTGATGTTGTAACCCCGCCCCAGTCACTCGATTCTCCCTAACACGAAGCACGCCGGGCTATGCCATTGCATGACTGGGCGGCCATGGTACGTGACCGGATTTCCCGAGGCCAGGCATGGGCGGTATGATCGGAAATTCATTAAATTAGGTGTGGGGAGAGTGAAGTATTCATGAACGCGATCGTCGGTATCGTGTCGATGCCGTGTTGGGAAATATTGAGTTTTTGAGAGATAATGACGTATTTCCCGGCCGGTGTCGGCTATCGGGCCGTGGCGCTAGCCGCGAGTAGCGGCGCCTATGACTCGGCGCTAGCCGCGAGTAGCGGCGTCCAAGAATTGGCATCAGGCCTGGCATTCCTTTTCTGAGCGGCAATTGGTGTTCCCGCCCAGGGGCCATGGCTTGCAAATGATCGGCGCCGCATCGTTGGGACGTGGGTCGGGGAGACCAGTGCGGATGCTTTTGGAATTACTCATCGCGCTGATCGCCGCGGGCGTGTTGGGATATTATGTCTATTATCAGTGGGCACGCCGACGAGCGGGCAAGTTGCTCACGCGCGTCGGTCGGCATTACAACCTCTATAGCCGACCCATGCGCCTGTTCGATGGTTTGCTCGGGATTACCATGCTCGTCGCGTCTGGCATCGCGTTCGCCGACGGATTCCGCGACTCGTCCTCGCGGGGACAACGTTTATTGATGGCCAGTTCGTGCCTCTTCCTCTCCGCGACATTTTTTGGGCGAATCTCCTCGGGAGTCGAACTTCGCGAACGGGGGATCTGGTACGGCAGTTTTCCAAATACCGGCTTTCTGTCCTGGAACGATATTCAGCACTTCGACTGGCGACTCGGTGCGCGAGGGGCGGATCTCGTGGTGACCGTGGTTCCTGAGAAAATCCCGGGATGGCTTTACCGCCAGCCCCGTCTCGTGGTTTTTGCCGTAAGACCGGAGCGACGCGAGGCCGCCGATGGCGTTCTTCGCAA
The DNA here is from genome assembly GCA_046350335.1 of Planctomycetota bacterium. Taxonomy (GTDB): domain Bacteria; phylum Planctomycetota; class Planctomycetia; order Kolteriales; family Kolteriaceae; genus JAXMAQ01. Next base: position 15,260 of record JAXMAQ010000023.1, on the reverse strand, counting down.
GGAAGTTCCGCTGGCCTAAATCGCGGCGGGATTCTCTTTTCAAGCACCCATTTAGCCAGTCAGAAACTCGCAATTGTCTTCATTCACGCGACGGGCCGTTCAAACTTTCCAAGACCGCCGTCATTCGTGCACTATGCTTGCGTGGATGAATCGTTCCCGACGACGGACGCGCAGCCATGGTTTGTCCCCGGGCCAAGGGCACGCGATCCATGGATGCCGGTGAACGTGATGCGTCGAGTTCCCACCGCATCCGAACAGAACCCATAGAGAAACGCACTTGGAACCTATAACGGGAGAATTTGCATGCCTTCCCATGAAGACTTCCTCCGCCAGGCGATTGCGCTCGCGAGGAAGGCCGCGATCGAATACTCCACGGGTGGGGTGTTTGGCGCGGTCATTGTCAAGGATCAGCGCGTCGTCGCGGAAGGCATGAATCGGGTCGTCGCCAGTCACGACCCCACTTGGCATGCGGAAATGGAAGCCATTCGACTGGCATGCGTCACGCTGCGGAGTTTCAAGTTGACCGGTTGCGTAATGTACACCGCTGGCGAGTCCTGCCCCATGTGCCTCTCCGCCTCATATTGGGCGGGCATCGAAAAAATCTACTATGCCGCGACCGTCGCCGATGCCTTGAAATATGGTAATTTCGACGACACCTTCATCTTTGAACAATTGGCGTTATCGCCGGAAAAGCGATCCATCCCCTCGGAGCAACTCTTGCAGGAAGAATGCGTCGAAGTGTGGAAGGAATACCACGCGAAAGCGGACCGAATCCAGTATTGATGTTTCCGCCCACCATGGTTCGCGTTGATCGGTTGATGGAGAGCACCATCGGCAGCACGCGCGTTCTCGACGCATTCGAGCGACGAATCCGGGAAGCGTGGTCGAGGGTGTCGTCAACGCGCGTTCCCGTCGAAATTGGTGAGTGACGTCCACCACGCGAAGGAAACGGGATCAGAGAAAATGACAGCCAATTCCGCTCATGACGGTGAACTCCGTTTGAACTTTATTTCCCCTGAAACGCGGTGTAGCGCGCTCATCATCCAGAAGATCGCGGATGGTCGTCGGGATGCGTTCATCGAATGGCAACGAGGAATCACCAACTTTGCCAAGGATTTCGAGGGGTATGAACGCACGGATGTTTTCCCGCCAGTTCCTGGAGAGCGGGAGGAATGGTACGTCATGGTCCATTTCCGGGGTCATGACGCGCTCGAAAACTGGCTGAACTCCTCCAAGCGTCAAGAATGGCTTGCGCGTCGGCCCACGGAGATTGGCGACTTCACCATCCAAAAGATCAAGGGCTTCGATGGATGGTTTCCCGGACGAGACGTTCCCTCTGCCAGTCCACCCGGCTGGAAAATGGCGCTTACCGTCCTCCTGGGCCTCTACCCAACGGTCATGCTCTTGTCGATCGGCTTGGCCCGACCATTGGCTTCCTTGCCGATGCCCGTCGGCATGCTGCTGAGCAACATGGCGAGTATCTGCATCTTGCAGTGGTGCGTCATGCCACTGCTAACGAAGTGTTTCGCGAAGTGGTTGTGTCCTTCCAGCCAAACCGGCGCCTGGGCGACCGTGACGGGGGCGTCGGTCATGGCCACCATGCTCGCGGCTTGGCTGACGGTCTTTCTTCTCGCGACTTGACGCCAACCATATCCATGCCATTTCCGTGAGGCGTTCAGGTTTCGTCGCGATCGAACGTGGTTACATTCTTCGTTTCCTGCCGAGATAAAGAAATCCGAAGGCTGCCGCCGATAGAAGCAGGACCGAGTTTACCTCGGGGATTGACGCGTTGGGCACGGTCTGCTGCGGGAAGAGCACGATGTCCAACCGCGCCACGGGGGTCCCTTGCTCTTGGACCACCCCAAGACCTACTTTCGAGAAGACGTCGTCGTAGGCAAAACCGTACGCCATGGCATGAGAATATTCGTGCACGATCGCGGCCCAAGGGTTGTAGTAGGGGTGTAGTGGTTGGACCGCGGAAAATGCCTTGAGAATCTGGGAATGATTGGTGACGAGGTTCGTGCTTCCCCAGTACTGACTGGCGCTCTGACCGTAGGTTTTTCCGGGATCATTGGGGTTGGCAACGGTGCTCGCGATGTAGCCGTAATTGAGCCCGGCGAGGAAGTCACGAACGGGGAGTGTGAATGCGGTATTCGCGCCACCGTCGGTTAGCACGCCGTCGAGATAGTAACCAATGCCTTTTTCCGTGCTATGCCCCTGGTTGACGGGGCTTCCGGTGGTTCCGCCGTAAATAGTGACATCCGAGAAGCTTTCGAAGGGAATCACAATAGTGTGCACCGTTCCACTATCAGATAACGTCCCGGTGAGGGTCACTTTTCCCAAACTCCACGAGGGATCGGAGGCGCCAGGCGCTTCGATGGAATCGACCGTAAAGTGATAGGTAGGGGCGCTGCCAGAAAAGAAGCGTCCTTCGAGCGTGGCGATCGGGCTCCCAGCGGTGTGGGTCGCTCGGATATGCTCGACATAACTGGCGAAACTTGGATAGGTTTGTTTGCCGTTTTGTTCGAGGATGAAGTTGGACGTTGGCGAGAGAATTCGAACTTCGCTTCCGGGAGATGGGTTTTGGGGGTGAACGGTTGAGCCGCCGGTTTGACTCGTTGCCGTCGGCGGGTTTCCCGCGACGTTCGTTCCCGAGAGGATTACCGCGCCGCCGTTGGTCAGTGCTCTCAGGGCATTCTTGTATTCCGTGACATTCAAATCGTCCGCGAATCCGATTCGCCGAAGTTGGTTCCCTTGGGCATCGAACGTACGCATGGCCACCGGGGTGGAGGACCAGTCGATCTCCGATATGTTCGCGGTGTCGCCCGGTGAAGGAATGAGGGTGATCTCGCCGATGAGTTGGTGATTATTGTTGTAAGAGTTGTTCACTGCCGGCGGGCTGGGGTTATTGAACTGCGGAGGCCGCGCATTGTCCGTTTGTTCGGGAAACGGCGCTCCCAAGCTCACGAACACTCGCCCCCCAACGAACGAGGTCAAATCAATCCCCGCGCCGATTTCCGCGAGGGAATAGGATTTCGCGCTTTGAACGTGGTGCCCCGTCCCGTGAAACGTGGCGTTCAAAGGGTTTTGAAACCAGATGTAAACGTCGTTGTTCGATAGCCCTGTGTTGTTCGTGAACGTCAGTTCAAGAGCGTGCGCGGTCGGACATGCCGCCAACAACCCCAAGCTTAACGCCACGCAGCCGTACCATGGTAAAAACCATTTCGAGACGCGGAACGATGTCATGGAAATCCTCACTCCATGCGGAACCGGGACGCGTAAAGCGGCAGGATGAGTGGGCTTCGGTGGCTGAAGTTCGACGCCATTCGAATCCCCGCGCCGGAATCTACCACGGAGTGTTGTAGCGCCTAGGGGGTACCTACTACAAATTTCACAGATGGAAGCCTGGGCAATCTAAGGTGTTTGCGTTGCGTGAAGTCTGGCGGATTCCGCTTCAAGAGCGCGTCGTTGGAAGAAGATGGAAGAGAGACAGACGACAAGGGAAAGTGCGCCCCAGAACAATGCGACGTAGAGCACCCCGCCGCCAATCGCCTTTCCTGACGCGCTCTCCGTTGAGCTCGGAAAGAGTCGGGCGGCGAGAAGGAGGGCGAGATTCACGTTACGAATGGTGACCCCGATCCCGACCGCGGTCTGATCGGCGACCGGCCAACGGAAAATAGGGAACAGCGCCATGCTCAGATTCTGTATCGCGACGCAAAGGACGATGATGACGACGGGGGTCGTCCAGCCGTAGCTCAAAGGTTCGATTCGCCCGCTGCCAAGCGAGCCGGTTACCATCAGGACCAGGATGACCAAGCCAGCGCGTATTAGCCATGGGGACACAGAGGTCGCCCATCGAGGCGCTAATCGCAAAAACACCATGCCGCAGGCGAGGGGAGCCAGCAAAAAAAGGAGCACGTCCACCAGGACCTTTTCCACGGGCATGGGAATCTCGGGCGGCACGTGACCGCGAGCCAGTGTCTCAAGCAGTAACGGAACCGACAAGAGCGACCCGATGGTGGCAATGCCGGTCAAGCTGACCGATAGCGCGACATTCCCACGCGCGAGAAACGTGTAGAGATTGGCAAGTGGGCCACCCGGCATGGCGGAGATCAGCAGCAAACCAACGGAGATTCCCGCGTCGAGCGGTATCAGCGAGATCGTTATCCACGTCAATACCGGCGCCAGCAGGAACTGGCAAAGGCAGCCGACGAACAAGCTCCGAGGTTGCCTGGCGATCGCCATGAACTCCGCGGGGGAAATCGTCATTCCCATGCCGAGCATGACAAGAACAACCTGTATCGACGCGAAAAGACTCTCGAATTCGTGGTAGCGATCAAACATTTCAGTGGAATGTCTCCCAGGGAGGCGGCCTCTTTTCCGTCACGATCGTTCTCAGGCCGCTCGCGGCGAGAAGTATGTCAAGATTGGCACCTTCTGCCAACGGCAGTCGTCCCTGGAACTCGGATTACGTTCGCAAGGCAGGTTCACCAAGCAAAACTCGCCAAGTCCATGTTTCCCCCGGAGAGGATAATGCCTGCCCTTTTGCCTTGCAGGGGATACTTCCCGAAGAGGACGGCGGCAAAAGGGACGGCGGAGGAGGGTTCAACGACGATTTTCATTCTCTCCAAAAGAAGTCGCGTCGCCGCGCGTATCTCGTCTTCGGTGACAAGCACGATGTCGTCGACCAGATCGCGAATGATGGGAAAAGTCAGTTCGCCCAAGGAGGTAAGCAACCCGTCCGCGATGCTGTTGGGTGGCACGGGGGGCATCCGCTCGCCGAACTTCCAACTCCGAAAGGCGTCGTCGGCATTCGCCGGCTCGCAGCCAACGACCGCCATGTTCGGGCGTGTTCCCTTCGCGGCGAGAAGAGTGCCGCTCAAAAGTCCGCCGCCGCCGACGGGTGTAAGTAAAACGTCCAGATCGGGCACTTGCTCCATGAATTCCATGGCCGCGGTCCCTTGGCCGGCGATCACTCTCGGATGGTCAAAAGGGTGAACAAGCGTTGCCCCGGATTCCTTGAGGATGGCCGCCGTCGCTTCCTCCCGCGCCGCCAGCGTCGGAGCGCAAAACGTAATCTTCGCGCCGTAGCCTCGCACCGCGTCTTGTTTGACGCGTGGGGCCGACGTGGGCATTACGACATCCACGGGTATGCCACGTAATCTTCCCGCCAACGCCAGCGCGCCGGCGTGATTACCCGAGGAATGGGTGACGACTCCTCGTTTTGCGTCATCGGGCTCAAGACTGAAGACGGCGTTACAGGCACCTCGAAATTTGAAGGCCCCGGCCCGCTGAAAATTCTCGCATTTGAAGAAAAGGGAGCCATTAACCATTAGATTGAACGTCGACGAGGTCAAAACCGGCGTTCGGTGTGCCCAAGGCTCGATGCGAAGGCGGGCGTCGAGAATGTCGGCGTGACTTGGCGATGACAACATCCCAACTTTTCCCCATTCCATGAATTTTTTCCAATCGTCGATATTCTACGGTCGCTGGCGAGATCGCGATAGGCGAGCCAAGGGAGCACCACGAGTATCCGAAACGAACCCTGGGGATGTCCATGGAGCATCAGAAAAGTTACGGCGTGTTTCCCCGCCCGGGCGACCGGAGAGCCTACGTACAAGGCCATCCGGGCTCAGTATTACTTTTCGGAGCGGCAAAAGCACCCGATGGTCAAGGCAGGCAAGGGGTACGGGTAATCGTCGGGCGTAGGACAATGGACTTCGATACGATAAAGGGCCTAAAGGGATTTTCTTCCCTTTCGCTGGGTTGGATTGTTCCTGCTCGAATTTGAAAATACAATGCGGCAGAGTGACTGGCGGAATATCCGCGCCGGGGAAGAACCGCGACAGGATCCTGAGGTTGGCATGGGTGCATGGGACGAATTTCGTGAGATCCTCGCGGAAAATCAACCGCTGGGAAAATTGACGTCGCTGGGGGTCGGTGGACCAGCTCGATGGATGGCAAGTCCTCGAAACCCCGACGAGTTGGGACAGTTGATTCGCAGGGCGCGGGAAGAAAGTATCCCATTCCGGATCTTCGGAGCGGGTTCGAACATCCTCGTCGGAGAAGAGGGATTTCCCGGCTTGGTTCTAAGGCTCAATGCTCCCCATTTTTCTGAAATCCAAGTGCGTGGCATGCAGATCACGGCGGGGGCCGGCGTGCTCCTGGGGGAACTGATTGGCAATGCCTGTAAGGCGTCCGCCTCCGGTCTGGAAGCGATGGTGGGGATTCCTGGGACCGTCGGCGGCGCACTTTGTGGGAATTCCGGCGGTAGAACCGGTGACATCGGGCAACACGTTCACTCCGTCGAAGTCATAAGCGACGCCGGCGTGCCCAATTCCTTAATGCGGGCCGATATACGCTTTGGCTATCGACAGAGCAGCCTCTATGACTCGGTCATTCTTAACGCCACCTTCGACCTGGTCGAGGATGACCCGGAAGTGATCGTTCGCAGGATTAAAAAGATCTGGATCGCCAAAAGCGACCCAGCCGCTGGCAGCCCGAATCGGTCGGCTACATCTTTCGCAATCCCCGCGGCCTGAAGTGCCGTCGAACTCATTGAGAAGGCGGGACTCGTGGATACCCGTGTTGGGGGAGCGGCGCTCAGCGATCGCGATCCCAGCTTTATTCTCGTCACCGAAGGGGCCACGAGCCGCGATGTCCTTCGCCTCATCGACATGGTGCGGAGCAAGGTCGAGCAACGAACGGGCGTGGTGCTGGATCTGCAGATCGACGTCTGGTAATCGCCGCGGCATGCCCTTGGTGTGTTGTTTTGGTTCCGATTGCCGTTTTCGCGGCCCTTGGAAACTTGACGATCCAGGGAGTCGCGGAGTTGTCACGTTCGCCGCTCTTGGATTTTTCCGGTTGTCCGGAAGGGATTGCCGAGGGAGCGTTGGATCTAAAGATCCTCCCTTGCTGACAACGCGTTGGCTTCTACAATGAATACTCGTTCAAGGGGCGATAGCTCAGTTGGGAGAGCGCCGCGTTCGCAATGCGGAGGTCGAGGGTTCGAATCCCTTTCGCTCCATTTCCCCTTTCACGTCGAGTTTTCTGCAAATGTCGATCTTAGTTATTTCGCTGGCCGAACCCGAGTAGGTTAAGCAGTTGGGCCGCCGGAATCCAATTGATCCCGGGCCCGATCCCGATTACCTTGATTTCATTCGAAATCTCGCACGCTCGGAGATGGCATTTTTCGCCAGGCAGAGAGACGAAGTCGATTTCGCGTCTTAAATTTTTCTCGCCTCGCAGGATGCGCGATTCCACCGGGCGTTTTCTCAGCCGATGGGGGGAAAACATGGCCACGGATCTCTCTTCGAACACCAACGCGATGGTTCGCGAATCCCTTCTCCAAATCCTTCGTCAATCCAACGGACCGCTCGCCGCGACGCAGATCAAGAGGTTGACGAAAGACTTATCCAAAGAGCAGACGGCTCATTTGGATGCGGACCTTGAAGCGTTGCTTGTCGCTGGCGAGGTTCATCTTTGGTCGACTCCGACGGCGAAACTGAAGAAATACTGGACGCACGTTCCCGCGGATTACTTTCGCGAAAAAGTGTTCGAAGTGCTTTCCGATCGGCCCTGCAAGGAAGCAGATCTTTTGCGGACGCTGAAGGAAATGGGGGGACCGACGGATTTTCCGAAGGAGTCCTTGCAGCAAGCGCTCCAAGCGTACATTGCTGACGGATCCGTATTTCCTTTGGGCGGACTTTTGTTTACGCGAGATCCTCGCGTCGTCGTTTCCGACGCCGTTGTCGAAATGCTCCGTTCGCCGGCTGTTTTGGCCCTCAGCGCCTCCGAGATTGCCAAGGGATTGGGCCAGCGCTGGGGAAGCAATCCTAGCGCCAAGGACCTTGGCCCGGTTTTGACGGAGTTGGTTCGAGAGGGAAAACTCTTCCCGCATGGAAAAACCAAGTTCGGGACCGAGAGGCCCCCTTCACCCGAGGAAAACGCCCGCAGACTCGGCGAAAGACTGCTCGCCGTGCTCGAGTCGCAACGTCAATTGGGAGAGGACGCTTATCCTCCGACGATCGAATCGCTGCGAAACCTCGCGGCGATCGACGGGAGCATGAAGTCCGTCCTGGACCTTTTCGCCAAGTCGACTCTCCTTCGCGAGAAAATCGTCGGGTCGAACTCTAAACCCGAACCAGGTACGTGGGTGGTCTTTCGCGAGGATGTCGAAAAGTTGATCGATCATCCACCTCTTGTGGAGTCCGCCATACGCCGGGCACGAGGAGCCCAGTCCGGTCTCGTTTCTCTCGATCGAGTAACGCAAGTCATGCCAGCCGAGATTCGCACGCCCTTTCGCCTCGGTCTGGAACGATCGCTCGCAGAGGATCGATTACCCGACACCGTCGCGTGGATCCAAGACAAACAAAGCGTCAAACTACTTCTTTTGGAAGACCTGCGTCCGAAACGACTCATGACGGCGGCGAGTGCGGCCCGTCCTCGGCTGCCTTCTTCAGCATCGGTGCCGCCCGCATCCTTGCCCAGGGTAAATCTTTCTTCCGGAGCCGTGAGCGACGTCCCTTCATCGACATGGGACGATTCCTTCGCGGATTTTGCCACCGCATTTGAGGAGGCCTTTCGTCGGCTTGACGATCGGAAATGGAACTCGGTAAGTCTGCTGGAACTCCGCAGGGAGATGTCGAACTATTCGCGAGAATCGTTCGACGAACATCTAAGGACGTTACGACGTCAGCGTCGATTCAGCTTGAGCGCGGCGCACGAGCGCCAAGGTTTGAGCGAGGAGCAGCGGCGCGCGGCGATTTTGGAAGCGGGCGTCCCGCTTCTGAACGTCTCCAAGGAGCAGCCATGAGCACCAAGATTGCGATTTCGACGGCTTCGCAAGAACCTCGGCCCGACATTTTCCGTTTCGCCGAACATGTGCGCGGCGTCAATCCCTTCTCGTCGGACTGCGTCAACGATACGAAGGCGAAGGTAGCGGACGTCGAGCCGATTCATCATAAGGAGTTTCAGCGTCTCAAGGCCCTGGCGGCGGAATGTGCCCGCGAGCGAAAAGGAGCCGGGGTCGTTGTTTGGGGGGAAGCGGGAATCGGCAAGAGCCACCTCCTCGCTCGATTGGCCCGGTGGTCCAAAGTGCGCAAAGGGGCGTTCGTCTACCTGCTCAATCTCCAGGCGAGCGCCGGCCAATGGCCGCGCACCGTCTTGCGTTACGTCGTCAGCCATTTGACGGACAATCGGACCCGAAGGTTCGACAAGACGGTCCTCTTCGAAATCGTCGGGTCGGTGGTCTCTGGCTGCATCAAGAAAAGCACCGGCACCCGGGCGGATACCTGGAAATCTGCCTACGAGGAATATCAAGATTTCATCGAGGAGCAACTCAGCCGCGACAACGGTGTCGCCGGTATTCATGGTCCCATCACTTATCGTTTGCTCTTCGAGTTCTTCCGTTCGGCGTACGAGGCGAAACGACGCGAGGATGACGGGTACGCGGCCTTGGTGGTCCGCTGGTTGTCGGGCGAAACGTTGGACGGCGAAGAGGCGAAGAGACTTCACCTCCCGCTCCAAAGAATGGATGAAGAGTTGGGCTCCGCCGCCGACGATCAGATGGTGCAAGAGATCCTCGTCGCGCTCGCGAACATTGCCCGGCTTTCCTCCAAGGATGGCCAGCCCTTCATCCTCTGTTTCGATCAGGTTGAAAACATGTCGGAGGAATGCGTGCAGGCCTACGGGCGCTTCGTGCATTCGCTGGTTGACCGCGCGCGGAATCTCCTGGTCGTTACCTGTGGCGTGCGCGACGAACTGATCAAGTTCGTGGACCAACAATTGATTCTGGATTCGTCGTGGGCGCGCATCTGCGGTGAAGAGGTTCGGCTGAAACGCATTCGCAAGCAGGAAGGGCGAATGATCGTGCAGGCTCGAATCGAGAATTTTCTAACGTCCTTCATGGAAGTCCCAGAAATTCGCGAGACCGTCGATACCGACGACCTTTTTCCGTTGGGACACGAGTGGCTGGAGGCCGCCACGGAGGATGTGGAGGATTTTCGGCCGAGGGACATTATCGGCTGGGCGAAATCCGCGTGGAAAGTTCAACAGGAACGCTTGAATAACGAAGCGGTCGACGCGTGGATCAAGTATTGGCAGCTCCCGAACACCCGCGATGGAATCAAACCGGTCGGGGTCGAAGTTCCGCTGGAGACGCTCATCGATCAAAAGATCGAGGCGAAACTTGGTGAGTTAGTCCGCATGCGTCAGGTCGATCCTGCGCAGTTGCCGGAATCCTCCGAGAACATGGCGGGACTTGTCTTGGCGCTTATGCGCCAATGTCTTCCGCACGTCGATCGCTACACGTTGCGCAAGGTGGAGGACTTGCGGGGCAAAAAGGGGGCTTATTCCCTGCTCGTCCAGGAACAACGCGCGGACGGTCGAGAAACGAAGACCGGGGTCCTTTTTCTCTGCGAGGGAAGCGCGCTGGCGGTTACTCATGCCCTGCGTAGACTCCGCGAAGACAAACAACCGATCGATCATGTGCTTATGGTGACGGATGCTCGGCGGCCTCTTCGGCTGGGAGCGAAGGGCAAGGAGCATTTTGATGCGTTGAAGAGCCGCTCGAAGCCGGATTTCAAATCCATCGATCTCCTCTTCGATCAGTATGCCGCCTTGGATGCATTGTTGTCCGTGGTCGGATTGGCGAAGTCCGGCGACATCGAGATCGAATGCCCGGTGGGTGTCGCGCATTCGGTGTCGGCGGACGAGGTAGTGGCGTCCCACCACCGGCGGGACGCGTATCGACTTCACCCCCTCTTGGAGGATCTACTTACCGAGCCGAATCCCAAGGTGACGCCGCCAGCCGCCCCCTTTCCGGATGCATTCAATCGCAAGGCAGGCGCGCAATACTTAATGGCGCAGATTGCCTTGGTGGTTGGGATGACGACCAAAGAGATGGCGTGCAAATTTGTCGCGGAGAATCCGACATGCCCCTGGTCGATCGATTCTTGCAGGGTGGAGTTTGACGAGATTGCAAAAGAGTTGCACAAACGGGGCAAACTTCATGCTGCCGCCCATGAAGATGGATACTTCCTTTTGAGAACATGGTGATCGCTTCATGCCTCTTGCTCATTTCAGCGTCAGCCAGGTGCGCGTTGCCGCCACCTGCCCGCGCGTGTTTTATTTCGACTCGACAAAGACGGGAGGGGGCTCTTCCACGTTGGTTTGGGTCCGTGGGGCGCGGAACGCGACCGCCGCTGGTCAACTCTTTCATCACGCCATCGAGGCGTTTAACGGGCAGGTGCTCAAGGACGATGCCGTAAAGGAAATGCTCCTCAAGGCGCCCTCTTCCGAGGAGTTGCAAACCCAACTCCTCAGTCATGTGTATTCGCGATTCGTCAATCGCGACGCACTGCTCAAAAAAACGGGGGACGAACAGTCCAGGTTCATGGCCGCGCTTCGGGGTTACGTGGGCGAGTTGGCGGAGGTCTTGTTCTTCGCGGTTGGAGAAAAAAGGCCGGCCCACGAAATCTTGGACGAGGTGTTCGGCGATCGGCGCCGTCGAGTCGACGTTACCTTCTATGTCGGTCCCGAGAATCAGCCGATCCACGTCAGCGGAGTTCTCGACTATGTCTTCCACGATTGGCGAAGTGGAAGAAACCGCATCCTGGATTACAAGCTTAACGGCGGGGAGTTTGAAAGCCGCGATCTGCTCCAAGTGTCCGTTTACGGCCTGATGCATGACATACAACATCAAACGCATCCGGACGTTGGCGTGCTTTACCTCAGCCCCAGGCGATCCATGAAGGGAAAAGCATGGGAATCGGTGTACGCGGATCGAGGGATCGTCTATGACTTGCTCGCCTCCATGGTTCAATGGGCAGAATACGATCCGGAGACAAAGCGCGGTCTCAAACCGCCCGGCAGCCCGGAATATTGCGACGGCTGTAAATGGAATAACAAGGGTCAATGCGAGAAACTCCTAGGACCCAAAACGGATGGGGATCGGATCCGTCAATGGGAGCACCGGTCGCTCGCCGATCTGACTCAAGAGCCAGTCCTGGAAATCCAAGATGGCGCGGATTCCGCCAACGAAAGACAAGCGAAACAAGTCGCCGTCACGCCTCGCAAGGAAGCCGCCAGAAGAGTCACGGTATCGGTGCCGGAATCCGAGCAAAAAAGGGACAACGATTCGATTGTCGTCAGCTCGGGCAAGAGCGGACTCGTCCTCGGCCGCGCGGAGTCGGGAATGCCGGTCGTTCTCCAACCCAATCTCTTGACCATGCATCTTGCCGTCGTGGGAGCGGCGGGCAGCGGCAAAACGTGGATTGCGAAAGTTATCGCCGAAGAGGCGATTCGCAACCAAATTCCCGTTCTTGCGATCGATCCGCAAGGGGATCTCGTGCAGTTCATCGAGAGGCGGGATCCCGCCGAGATTCCCAAGGAAGAGAGGGAAGCCTACCGCGAGTTTGGGAACCGGGTCGAAACGCGAATCTTCACGCCTGGGACTTCTCATGCCAGGCGACTGTCACTAAGTCCCATTCGCGTGCTCCGCGAAGACGAATTGAAAGCGATTCCCGACCCGGCGCGCCGGGAGGAAGAGCGAATGGCGTCGCTGAGCGCGTTGGCAAGTAGCCTCGTGTCCCTGGCCAAGATGGGAGGTGAAGTCGATTCGCAAGAGACCTTCGTTAAAACATTGGTGCGCGCCATGACTTCTCAAGGTCAAAACGCCGAACTCAAACTCAGCGATATCGCGGCGGCGGTTAAAAGCCCGGACACGCTAGGAATCGACGATCCGGATCAATTCATCAAAAAGAGCGAGCGAGAAAAGCTCGCGCGCAAATTGAACAATTTATTGCATGGTCCCGCCTCCGCCTTGTATTCCGGCGGCGAAATCTTGGACCTGGATCGATTCACGCGAACCACCAGGGCAGGCAAAGTGCCTCTCAATGTCATCTATCTCAATGCCATGCATAGCGATGAACAAAAATACTTTTTCCTCGCGAGTCTCGCGGAGGAGATTTACCGTTGGATGATTTCGCGCACGTCGGCCGGGAATTCGGCGCGACTGCTGTTTTACATTGACGAGGCGCGGGATTTCGTCCCCGCCACGGGAAAGGTTCCCCCCACCAGGAGGCCACTCCTTCGACTCTTGACGCAAGGGAGGAAATTCGGCGTGAGTTGCCTCTTTTGCACGCAAAGTCCTCGTTCCCTGGATTACAACGTGTTTGGCAATTGCAGCACGAAGATCATTGGCCGATTGGAAGCCGCCCAGGACGTGGATCGGGTCAAGGAATGGTTCGCGAATGCGGGCGAGGGGATTCCCTCGTGGCTCGAGGGGCGTCGCGGCGCCGAGAAAGGTACGTTTGTCGGGCGCTGGCCGGAGATGCCCGTGGAATTGCAGGGAGCCACTTTCAAAAGCAGGATGCTCTTCTCGCGCCACGAGGGTGCATGGTCTCCGGAGCGACTGGAACAGGCGCTCGGCAAAGCTCAAGCGGAGTCGTAACCATCCGTGCTCCCGTGGGGCGCGCCCCAGCCTTCGTTTTCCGACAAACCAAGGGGGGGTACTTTGCGACGGAGGGTGAATCATTCCTCCTCGTCACTCCGAAAGAGTCGGCAAGAGGCGCCGGACCTGGCCTAATCCTTGTTGCCGATGTCCGTGTTCATGGCAAGCTGAAATAACCGGTTTTCCTTCGCCTCGTGACGCTGTTGGCGGTGAAGCCATTCTTGGAAGCATCGGCGCACGACATCGCGGCCAGAACGAGTTCGGGTCTTCTCGACCAGATCCGTCAGGTCAATGCGCATTTCCACGTGCTCGAGTCGCAATTGGTTCACGTCGGGATCGAGGTTGGGGTTGTTGCGCAACACGTCGCTCATGTATCCCCCTTCCTCTTCGAGCGCGAAGTGCCGGCAAACGCGTTCGTGCAAATCCTCCAAGGCGCGCTCGATTTCGTCCCAGAAGAAATCCGTGACGATCAACTCGCGCATTCTGCGGAATCGTTCCCCCAATTCCTGATGTTCCTTTTCGATGGCGTGGGCGACCAGTTCGGCGTTTCTCTCTTTCATCGGTTGGCTCCTTTCGGGTATCACCGTCCTGGGAACAATGGAGATCAAAAATGGAACCGAAGGGCGAAACGTTGAATTAAGCCCACGCGGGGCATCCATGCCGAACTGCCGCAAGGTCGATTCTTCTTGGCGTCACACGCCGTCCGATCCGACCTCTTGCCGGGTCGTCGCGGAAGCCTCTCAAATCACTTCGAAGCGCGGCGACAAAGTCGTGCCTACATGCACCCCGACATGACTTTCGAACCATCGTGTTCTCGCAATGGAGTCCTGTTGCGCAAGTACCAGTTCTTCGATCAGTTTGTCCGCGCCCCGAAGGCGACGCGCCAAGATGCGACTGGCATTGACGGCAATCTTGTAAGCGGCGGAATTGCCTCGACAAAGCATTTCGTCGTAGGCGGCGGCGGACAACGTGAGCAGTTCGAGTTTGCTCGTCGCCCGGACCGTCGCGCTATGTTCGGTCGGGTGGAAGAAGGAGATCTCGCCGAAGACGCTACCGATTTCCAGCCGCGCCACGTCCGCGTGGTCGACGACGCGTGGGACTTCATTCTCGACCAAGGGATTCGCATATCCATAGACGTCGAGCAACACGACGGCGGACCCTTCGACGACGAGGTGGAGCCCTCGGCCGATTTTCCCCGACTGTACGACTTCTTCTCCCGGGGCGAACGTTTCGCGCACCATGACTTGAAGGAGTTGGTTCCGTTCCGCTTCGGTCATCCCTTGAAAAATGGGGATGCTTGCGAGGAAATCCGCGGTTAGCATTGGCATTGTTTTCTCCTTTCCCGCAAACGTTCCCTTCGCCTGCCGCTGTGCGGCTGGGAGGCGTGATGCAAGCGATGTGCCAAGCAAGCGACAACGAGACATCTTGTGCGAGGTCCAACCGGGCGGTCGGGCGGACGGTGTTTGCCTTTTTTTTCAGACAAAGATTTTCCGAAGGCTCCCAACGCGGTTTTTCCCGCTCGCCAGGCGTTCTCCGTGGGGAAGCTGTCACCAGGTCCCGTTTAGGGAACGAAAGTTGCGTTCGTCCCGAATTGTTGCTGAAAGGTGAGTGAACCTAGTGAACGTCTGCAATGGAATGGGAGATAGAGCGGGGGGAGGTGGGAAGAAAGGAGACACGCTGGCAAGATTGGTGCGCTCGCCGCGTGCTCACTTGCCAGAAGTCGCCCTTGGTGAGCGGAATTTTGCATCCATTGAAAAAATGTCGACTTGGTGGCAGCGATGTCGTCGAGTGAACTTCGCGTAATCGG
>JAXMAQ010000022.1:0-96826 GCA_046350335.1 Planctomycetota bacterium | reverse complement strand
GACGTCGCAGACTCCTTCTTCCCACAGGTCCTTGCCGCGGTTGGGCTTATCGAACTCTCGTCGTTCAAACCCAGGGATCGGCGTGGGTTTTGACCAGGTCTTGCCAAGATCGCTGGTCGAAGTCCAATGTACCGGCCCAAAATTGTCGGATCCTTGAATCGTTTGCATGGTCATCAGCACGGTGGGCCCGTTGCCCGAGGGAAGGACGCAAGGACGGGGGTGAAACCACGTCATGCCCAGCTTTCGGCCTGGAAATGGGGTCTCCACGGCAATTCCTTCGATCAGGTCCTTGACCGTCGACGCCGGCGAAGGACGGACGGTGGAAAGCGCGTAAGCCGATGCCAGGGTGGACAAAAACCGTCGTCTGCCGACCTTCGATGGCACGTTATTCTCCCTCTGGTTACGCGTCGGAATCGATCGCCAGTCCAGGAAGTCCCACGAAACAGAACCCACTTTCGCAGACGTGGTGTGAGTTGCAACTTTAAATCTTGTTGTGCTTTAAGATTTTCGATGAAGTCCCGATTGCCCGTTTTCCGTGCCGGGTGCTCTTGGTATTGACGGCAAAATGCCGATTAATTAGAAATCTAACGATTGCTGTTCTAACGAAACAGGCTTGATGGGAGTATCGAAGTGCTCGATTTCGATTTCCGCGCCAGGGTTTGTTACTGGGTGCACATGGCGGCTCACAGTTTCGAGCGAACCGTCAACAACGAACTCTTGTCCGAAGGAATTACCTACCGTCAATGCCAGGTCCTCGGATGGTTGGCGATCGAGGGGGATATGTCCCAGGTCGAGTTGGCGGACAGGATGAACATCGAGCCTCCCACCGTGGTGCGAGTGCTCGATTGCATGGAACGCGAGGGATGGATCACGCGAGACGCCTGCCCCACGGACCGGCGGAAGAAAGTTGTTCGGCCGCTTCCGCGCGCGATTCCCGTTTGGGAGAAAATCACTGCGTGTGGCGATCGAGTCGAGGAGCGAGCCCTCAAGGGAATGACTGCCGAACAGGTCCTCACATTGCGGAATCTTCTCGAAATCGTGCAACGGAATCTGTCGGACCAAGCGGAAACGGTCTCGTCGCCAGCTTCGCTTGAGACATCCGACCTGACCAGGAAATAACGAATCGGTGGTGGGTTCGCATGCCAAGGGAGAAACTCGAGGCGATAGAGGCCTCGGGTCGGCAGGCGGACGATACTTATGGCCACTCAGAAAAGTAAAAGTCAATTCCCGGCGCGCGTTCCGAAAGACCGGGCCGGGCATGGCGATGTAACTCTTCTGATGCTCGATAAAAGGAGGCGATTTATGCCTTGGAAGCATTGGATCTATTTCGGGTCGACCTGGCTCTTGATCGTGGGGTCCGCTGGGTGTCGACCAGGGAATCAGTACGTGCCCCCCCCGCCGCCCGCGGTGACCGTGGCCAAGCCGCTGACGCGCAACGTCACCGAATATGCCGAGTTCACCGGAACGATTCGCGCTGCGGCGTCCGTGGAGCTGAAGACGCGGGTCAACGGTTACCTGCAAGAAATCAGGTTCCACGACGGTGAGTTGGTGAAGGAAGGGGATCTTCTCTTCGTCATCGATCGCACGCCGTATGAAGCTCAGTTGCAGTCCGCGAAGGCGAACCTCGAGAAGGCTCGAGCCATGCTCCAATTGGAGGAGGCTCAACTCCTGCGTACTGAACAACTGGTCAAGCGGAGCGCCGCTTCCAAGGAAGAACATGACATTGCCTTTGCCGAACGTGCTGGCGCGGTGGCGTCCGTCTCCTCCGCGGAAGCCGAGCTTCGCCAAGCCCAACTCAATCTCGGCTACACCGAAATTCGCGCGCCAATTTCCGGTAGAATCGGCAGACATCTCGTGGATATCGGCAACCTCGTCAAGGCGGAAGAAACGCTGCTCGCGAGGATTGAAAGCGTCGATCCGATCCACGCCTACTTCAACGTCAGTGAGAACGCTCTACTGCGCTCCATGGAAAAAGCGAAGGACGAGTCCGCTACGCCTGATACCCAAGTCTTTGAGCTTGGCTTGGGGGACGCCGCCGATTTCCGGTTCCAAGGCAAGCTCGATTACCGCGAGTTCGGCGTCGACCCCAGTACGGGAACCATCCTTCGACGAGCCGTCTTCAACAACGCAGATCAGAGTCTGGTTCCCGGCTTGTTCGTTCGCGTTCGGGCCGCCGTCGGTCCCCGGCCTCGGTGCTCGTGGAAGAGCGGGCCGTCGCGTCCGATCTGGCGGTATCTGCTCGTGGTCAACGACAAGGTGTCGTCGAATACCGCCCGGTGAAGCTCGGGATCTTGGACGGCGGCCTTCGGGTCGTGGAGGAAGGGCTCCGGTCGGAGGATCGAGTCGTGGTCAATGGCCTGCAGCGCGCTGGCCCGGTGGAACGGTCGAGCCACCGTCGTCGAAGGCGGAGTTGGCCAATCGGTCGACGCAGATCTCCAGCGACGCCGCGACGCGTGCGCAAAACCCTCTCGAAAGGTGGATTTGAGGTTCGCTGGGCCCAGAAGCGTCTTATTCTCGGGGACGCGGCCGATCGACGCGGACCGTCGATCTTCGCCAGCGACTCGGCTTCCTTGTCGAACTCGATGCCATCCGGGTGTCACAACCTCTGACGACCGGTGTTCCGGCGTTTACGAGTCCGTTCATGGAGACGCCTACCGCGACATTGACCAAAACGGGGCATTGCCTCGGGAAAATCCCTCTCCCGCCCGATAAATCGAACTGGAGCCTCTATGTTTTCGAAGTTTTCATTGAACGACCCGGTGTTGGCGGAGCGTCATCGCGATCGTCACCATGCTCGTTAGCGCGGTCGCGCTTATGGCAGCTGCCCCATCGAGCAGTATCGAAATCCGCCGCCGACCGTTCGCGTCACGACGACCTATCCGGGGGCGAACGCGCAGGTTCTCCGACACAGTCGCCTCTCCGATCGAGCAGCAGGTCAGCAGCGTCGAGAACATGCTACATGTCCTCGGTTTGCTCGGGGGATGGTTCGTACTCATTGACGGTCACCTTTGACATCGGAACCAACCTCGACGACGCGCAGGTACTAGTTCAAAACCGGGTCGCGATCGCGGAGGCTCTATTGCCGGAGGAAGTAAAACGGCAGGGAGTGACCGTAAAAAAGCAGTCCGCGAACATCATTCTGGTGATCTCGCTGACGGCGAAGGACGGGATGTACGACAGTGTGTTTCTCGCGAACTACGCGACGCTTCGCCTTCGCGATGAACTCAGCCGGGTCGCCGGCGTTGGGGAAGTGACGGTATTTGGAACCGGCAATTACAGCATGCGCATTTGGGTGGACCCCCATAAGCTCAAGGCGCGGGGGATGACGGCGCAAGACATTGCCGCCGCGCTCAGCGAGCAGAATGTTCAAGTTGCCGCCGGCCAGATCGCGCAGCCTCCCGCGCCGGATGACAAGGACTTTCAATACACCGTAACCGCCATGGGGCGACTGAGCGATCCCGAACAGTTCGAGAACATCGTCGTCAAAACCGGCGCGGACGGTGGCATCACCTATCTCAAGGATGTTGCTCGGGTCGAACTGGGAAGCCAATCCTATGACCAGTACACGCAGAAAAAAGGGGAGGCCAACGCCAACGTCGGCATCTTTCAACTCCCCGGCGCCAATGCCTTACAGGTCGCAGAGGACGTCAAAAAGGTGATGGACCGGCTGGCTCCCCAGTTTCCGGATGGCGTTTCCTTCGACTATCCGCTCGACACCACGAAATTCGTCGAAGCTTCCATTCATGAGGTCTACAAAACGCTTATCGAAGCGGGCGTGCTCGTGCTCATCGTCATCTTGCTGTTCCTGCAGGATTGGCGCGCCGTGCTGATTCCCGCCACGACCGTTCCCGTCACGATCATCGGCGCGTTCGCGGCGCTCGCCGCCCTCGGCTTTTCGGTGAACATGTTGACCCTCTTCGGCCTCGTGCTTGCCATCGGCATCGTCGTCGATGACGCCATCGTCATCGTGGAAAACGCCGTCCATCACATCGAGAAGGGCTTGCCGCCGAAGGAAGCGACCATCAAGGCGATGGGAGAAGTGCTCGGGCCCATCATCGGCATCACCCTGGTGCTCATGGCGGTCTTCGTTCCCGCGGCCATGCTCGGCGGCATCACGGGCCAGCTCTACCGTCAGTTCGCGCTCACGATCGCGGCAACGGCTTTAATCAGCGCCATCAACGCCGTCACGTTGAAGCCCGCGCAGTGCGCCCTATGGCTGCGGCCGACGAACAAGGACAAGAAGCGGAACTGGTTCTTCCGCGGCTTTGAACGGGTGTACGGCTGGGTGGAAGGGCTTTATACCGCGATCGTTCGACGGCTCGTCCGGCAGGTGACCGTCGTGCTCCTGTTTTTTGCCGGCCTGGTCGCGCTGACCGGTTGGTGGTATACCCGGCTACCAGGTGGTTTTTTCCCCGTCGAGGATCAAGGGTATTTGCTCGTCATCGTGCAGTTGCCCGACGCCGCTTCCCAATTCCGGACGCGCGAAGTGACCGAGCGGATCGACAAGATACTCGCCGAGACCCCGGGCATCAACGACTGGATCACGATTGGTGGTCTTTCCTTGCTGGACAACAGTAGTGCGCCGAACGCGGCGACGATGTTCGTTACGTTCCGTGGTTGGAAGGAACGCGCCAACAAGGGACTGACGCAAGAGGCGATTCTCGCCGACTTGAATCAACGGTTCGGGGTGATCCAGGATGCGTTTCTCCTGCCGATCGCTCCTCCGGCCATTCGAGGACTAGGAGTGCGAAACGGCTTTGAAATGCAGGTCGAAGATCGCGCGGGGGTCGGGATCGCCGACTTGCAGCAAGCCGCGCAGGCGATCGTCGAGGCGGCGAATTCACAGTCCGCGCTTTTCGGCGTGAACACCATGTTCCGGCCTGGCGTTCCCCAGTTTTACGTCGATGTCGATCGAGTAAAGGTCAAGGCGCTGGACATTCCGTTGGGAAGCGTTTTCGGAACCTTGCAGGCATATCTCGGTGCCGCCTATGTCAACGATTTCAATCGGTTTGGCCGCACGTATCAGGTCCGCGTGCAGGCGGATCAACAGTTCCGCGCCAGCCCGGAGGATATCGCACGCCTGGAGGTCCGCAATAGCAAAGGGCAGATGATCCCACTGGGAACGATCGTGAACGTTCGTCGTTCGTTCGGGCCGCAGATCATCAATCGATACAACCTTTACCCCTCGGCGGCGATCACGGGCGCGCCGGCGGAAGGATATAGCTCCGGCGAGGCGCTCAGGATCATGGAGGAGATCGCGGCGAGCAAGTTGCCGCAGACCATGGGCTACGAGTGGACCGGCATGGCGGACCAGGAAAAGCGGGTTGGCGGAGAGGCGGTCTTCGTTTTCGCGATGGCGGTGCTGCTTGTGTACTTGTGCCTCGCCGGCCAATACGAAAGTTGGATCGTTCCGATCGCCGTCATCATGGTGGTGCCGCTCGCGCTCCTGGGCGCGGTTGCCGCCGTCGCCATGCGCGGCATGGACAACAACATCTATACGCAGATTGGAATCGTTTTGATCATTGCGTTGGCGAGCAAGAACGCGATTCTGATCGTCGAGTTCGCGCGCGACATCCGCAAGCAGGGGAAGAGCATTCTGGAAGCTGCAGTCGAAGCGTCACGAATGCGGTTTCGGCCGATCATCATGACCTCGTTCGCGTTCATTCTCGGCGTCGCCCCACTCGTTTGGGCAACGGGCGCTGGCGCGGGGGGGCAACGCGCGCTTGGTACCGCGGTGTTCGGCGGCATGATCGCCTCCACCATTCTCGCGGTCTTCTTCATACCCGCGTTCTTCGTCGCCTTCCAAAGGCTCGATGAATGGTGGGCTCGGCGCAAAGAGGTAACGCACATGGAGAACGCCGCCGTTCCAGCCAGCAGTACCGTTCCCGCAGGTTCGTAATTCGTCTTCCTCTGAACTCCCTCTCCCGGAGGGAGAGGGTTGGGGTGAGGGGTGCTCCTGATGCCGCTCCCCAGCCAATCCCGCCATTGCGGGCGCTTTTGACTAGGTCAGCGTGAAGAGTATCTCAACCCGCGGACCTGCGAGTTTGAATGAGCCGTCGCATTCGACGAGGCAAAACGTCAGGGTTCGCCAGCCTTGGATTCCATCGGCCGTTTGCGAAACCGGAGAAAGTAGTTCTCCGACAGCATGGTCTCCTTGCCCGCCGGCTCGAATCCCGCTTCGAGGATCTCGCGTTTGAAGACCTCCTCACCGGCGCGGACATGTTGGAGGACCCAATCGCGGCTCTTCCCTTCGATCCGATGAAAATCGATCACGATGAGCTGACCGTTCGGCTTGAGCGCTTGATGGATTGAAGCGAGCGTGCGGTAAGGAAACTCGAAATGGTGGTAGGTGTCGCAGACGAAGGCGACGTCGATGCTTGCGGGAGGAAGCTCCGTCGAGGTAGCCGTGCATAGCACATAGGTCACGTTCGATAGTTTCTCTTCTTTGCACTTGGCCGCGATGTGATCGAGGAACTTCTGCGAAATATCGACGGCATAAACCCTACCATCCGCGCCGACCGAGGTCGCGAATAGACGCGTAAAGAGTCCCGTCCCCGCGCCAATGTCCGCGACCTTCATGCCAGGTTTCAAGTGGCACGCGGAGGCAATCTCGGCACGCTTGGCAAATATCTCGCGGCTCTCTCCTTCGAATGTCTCTTGAAACTTCTTGAGATCCGGATCCTTGAACGGATCGTTGATGCCCGGTTTGACGCTCTTCTCTTGCGCGTGGCCAACGCCTGCGAAAGTTAAAAGCAACAAGCCTTGCGCTGCAACCAAACAGTGTTGAACGAGACGACGGCGTATGGGGAACCGTCGTGTCCGCGGCTTGGTGGTCTTCGTCATGGCCTGGTTCCCGGCTTTCGAAGTGATCAATGGTTCCAAAACGGCCTCCCTCCGCGTGAGGCATTCGACTAAGGAATTAGACTATCGGGCGGAGTCGGGCCCGGCGAGGAGTCGAAGGTGGAATCCCGTGGCACCGTCGCGAAAGGGGTGAGCAACATGCCGCGAAGCGATTGCCAGCCTGGACCCGCGAATTCCCGCAGACCGAATCGTACGTCGCGTGTGTCTCCGCGCGTCCGCAGGCTACAGGCGAGCCGGTCCCAGAAGGAAAAGAGGGTCGAATAGTTGGAATTTGTTTCTACCGCAATTTGTGAGTGATGCACCTTGTGCATGTCGGGTGTCACGACGAGCAGTCTCGCCCAGGGATCCCAGCGGCCGATGGATATGTTCGCGTGATGAAACATCGTGACCGCCACCACGAGCGTCTCGTAAATAACGACTTCGAGGATCGCCAGCCCCGCGAGCAGGATGATGCCCAAGCGGATCGTCGAGCCGATCAGATGCTCGCCGAGATGAAATCGCGTGGCGGTCGTCACGTCCATGGCGTCGTCGGAGTGGTGCATGCGATGAAAACGCCAAAGGAACGGTAGTTGGTGGTTCGCGCGGTGCCAGAGATACATCCAACCGTCGAGCAACACGATGGCGACCGCGACCCGGATCCAGGTCGGCAGCGGCCACTGATGAAGGACGCCGAAAGATCGCCGTTCGGACCAGGACGCGGCCGAAACGGTAAGGAGTCCGAGCGAGAAGGAGAGAATTAAGGTATTAAGAATGGCGATCGCGAGGTTGCGCGCGGCGTGAAGAAGACGACCTGTCTGCATGGGAAGGAAGGGACGAAGCGTTTCCCAGCAGCCAAAGAAAGCGAAGAGAAGCACGGTCGCGAGCGGCTTTAGCAATGCATTCGAGGCCTCGTCATCTTGATTCGCGTTTGCCGAGCCGGGGTATTTAGTCTGTGAGGTTTATTTCTCTCCCCGCTTGAAACGCGGATCGAGCTCGGCGGCCTTGTCGAAATCGGCTTGGGCCTTGGTCATTTCATTCTGGTAATAGTACGCCATGCCGCGATTGTGGAACGCGGCGGCATACATGGGATCCAACTCGACCGCGCGGTCGAAATCCTGGGTCGCCGTCGGATAGTCCTTGCTCCTCAACGCCGCCAGCCCACGGCTGTAGTACAGGCTCGCGTTGTTCGGTTCCCTTTGGATCGCCTCGTTGTAGTTCTCGATTGCCACGTCGAAGTTTTCGAGCATGTAGTACGCGAGTCCACGGTTGTGGTATCCGCGAGCAGATTCCGGATCGATACCGATGACTTCGGAATAGGCGGCGATTGCCGACAGGTAGTCTTTCTTCTGGTAGGCGTCGGTTCCTCGATTGATGAGACGCTGGACACGCTCGGCGATTTCCGGCTTTTTCTGCGCGGCCTTCGCCGGCGCTTCGCTTGGCTGTTTGCTCCCATCCTCCGTCGCGGTCACTGCGGGAGTCGATGGCGTCGGTTCCGGCGAAGCCGGATAGAGGGACGTTCGAGGCTCGGCGGCAGGTGAGGTCGCGGCAACGCTCGGCGATGACTTGGACTCCTCTTTCGGGGCAGGGGACAAGGCCGCTTTGGAACCGGGGGAAGCGTTCGCGGTGCCGGCGGACACCGTGGGTGACGGACCCGTCCAGCCGATGTTGTTCGTCCGGACGTCGGCAATGGAAAAGCCAATCGCACCGACTTCCACCACCACGAACGCGAAAACGCCGGTGAAGCCCAAAAGGGTCGTCCATTTCCAGCCTCGGTGGGACAGGTAGACCACGGCACCGACCAAGAGGACGAAAACCAGCGTCAGTACTCCAAAGATGCTTTCCATGTTCCGTTCCTGTCGTTCCAACGGGAGCTGATTTCAAAGTCCGAGTGACGTTCCCGACCGCCCGATTTTCGTGGGCCGTTTTCCGCTCTGAAGCCGGCGTTTCCACATAAAGTATTGTCGAACGGAATCCGCCCGACCGTTACCCTTTCAGGCGTTGTCACGCCGGTCGGCAACTCCGCGGACAACCAGGCGTAGCGGGGGTACGGAGCGCGTAAGTCACCCCATTCGATGCTAGTTCAGAGGGGTCACGAGTTGCAACGGGAAACCGCCCGCCTGGTCCACGCGGACTCTTTAAGGGTCGAAATAACCGCTACATCGCGCACAGCTTTGCTTGGATTTACGACCGGCCGATCCTCTATCGTTCGCCGTGGCGGCTAACTGTCGGCGAACTCCGCGAAACGCTCGACCGCAATGCCAACGATCCTCATCAGATCTCGGCCCCGGCTTGTGGCGAGGGTGTTCCAAATGGAAAATTGGTGCTTTGCCGGCGAATACGATGGTTGGTCATGGGGCCAAGGGTATTCGGGATTCGGACCATCGTTGGCTAGATCCGGCGCGAGTCGTTCCAACGCATACGCGATGGGAAGGGCGCTCCGTATCCAGCTCTGAAAATCCGAAAACCGTTGAAAGGAAAACAAACGTGCAATCCGGTCGCGTTCTGCCGGACGTGCATGCCCCAAAAACCTAAGGAACCGTGCAAATGCCGCGTGGCTTCTCGGTGGAGGAAAACCTGATCGCCAAAAATAGGCCTTCGCCAATTTCTCGGTCACCATTTGCAGGTAATGGAGAGAGTGGCACTGACCCAATCCTTCGCTTCGGAGTCGCTGGAAGACTCGGTAATCGGATAATGCCTGTTCCCACCATTTCTCTTGAAAGCTATTCATTGGCGAATTCAATGGAACCCTTAAGAGACCAATTCGATGGCAGACGCAATTGCTGGCTCGTGATCCGACGCCATTGGTCGGGGGTGACGTCCAGCACCAAAAGACGATGTGCCGTTTCCGTCCCCGAATCCACGCCAAAGTCGATGGGTTCGAGCGAATCGTCCGTTCTCTCCCCCATCAATTGATTCACCTCGATCAATCGGATCTCTCGCTCATCGGCTCCTGCGGGAAGAAAATGCACCGCGAGGATGCCCGGATCGGTCTTGAGATGTTCTCTGGCATACCACTCCACAAGCGCATTGCGATCGAACTGTGTCGCGGGCATTGGCAACCTCCCTTTCAGGAAGAAACGACGCTTGCAATTCGACGGTTTCGACTGTTGCCAGTCTAACTGCCTATTGACCTGATTCAAGGCGTATCACTGGAAGCCGCCTCTACACAATCCGTGTTTTCGGACGTCCTCAGTTGCCGATAGGCGGAGAACCAAGGAGAGGCCAGGGCGAACGAGGCCAAAAAGCAGAGTACTCCAAAACCCGTGGCCAAGATGGTAAATAGTGGCTTCCCCTCCAATCGCGGCGAGCCCGGAACAACCGCGACGACGAGTCCGGCTGCCGCGAGGAATAATGCAGCCAGGATCCATCTCGCCCAATTGGCTCCTTGCCAAACGTGCCAAAGAAGCCAGCCTGAAAGCAATACGCGGCCAAGTTGCGCCCGATGCGGTTGTCCGTACTTTAGGCTGGCAATGAACACGCCCCCTTCAACGACCGCGACAAAGAGGACGACGGAACAGAGAATCCAATATCCGAGCAGTGCTTTTCTTGGCATCGTTGACTCCCACGTGACCGAACGAAGCAATACGGGGGCATGCTTCGCTGGGCGATTTTCGGTTAAAGGGACACTGTACGAAGTGTTTCGAATAAGGTCGAGTCTGGTGATCGATCCAGACTTTGGTTTCCATAGGTCGCGACAAGTAAACCACGAGCCCTTAGCCAGAGCTTCCTGGCGGAAGGCGTCGTGTCAAAAGTCGATCCCTTGTAACCGTTCACGGGGGTCAGGCGGCGTTGGAGTGAGTGGGAGCGGTTTTGGGCAGTAGCGAGGGAGGGATGCCGGCAACTTGGCGCGCGGTGATGCAGGCGGTCAGGTTTTCGAGGACGTCTCTGCCCTGTTGCCGGCAGGTCGCGGACAAGGTGAGGATCCGTTCAACGAATCGGCTTCCCGTGTCGCTGTCGGTGCCATGGCTGCACTTTCGCCAAAGAACGGCATGCCTAAGGGCGCGCTCGGCCGCGTTGTTGGTCGGCTCGAAGCCCGGTTTGCCAACGAAGGTCCAAAGTACTTTTGCCGCGCCTGCATTTCCCGGCAGGTGGCCGCGGTGCTCCCCGTGTCCGCAGCGCCAAGCTCGAGGGCGTCGTCGCATCTGCCAAAGTGCAGGGTCGAAACGTAGCCTTGGAAGGTCGAGCCGGCGTGAAGGGTACCGTCGCGCGCTTGGTACCACCACTCGAACAAAGCATCGGAGACATGCATTAACCTTTCGCCGATCTCCTGGCTGGTTCCGCCGCGATCGATCATGGCTTGAAAGTCGCGTCGCAAGTGCCCAACAGCTGCACCTTGTCGATCCAATGGTAGGCACGGTATCGATCGCAGATGGCGATGCTGTTCGGGTAGTCTTCGCCGAGGAGTTCCTTGGCGATGGCCCCCGACCGGTGACGGGCGATGCGGAAGAGGGTCACCAAGGGGAGCGACGACGACCCAAAGCCAAGCCCTTGGCCCCCTTGCCGCCAGCCGGTCTCGTCCACGTGGACGTGCTGGGTTTTGACATGAACGGCCAGTTCGTTAACGGGTGTTTCCAAAGCCTCTGCGCGTCGTTGCAATTTGCAGACCATTCCCGTGAGATCGACAGCCGAAAAGATCGCCCGCCAATTGCTGGACGCCTCGCTTGCTGATCCGATAGCCGCCGCTGAACAAGGCCAGAATGGCCGTCAAGGTCGCGGACCGAATTGTCCGCTTGGAACGCCGCGGCGGAAGACGAGCCGCGCGTGAATTGGCCACAACGCTTGCAGCAGAGTTGGTGTAGGCGATGTTCGGTGACCGTTGGCTCGATGGGCGGAATCTCGGCTACTTGATGGCGAGCGGACTCGGGTCGACGGTTCTCGCGGGGCGACAAGGGATTGTCGCAGTGTTCGCAGTGTTCGGGAAAGTGATCGATGACGGCCGACACCTTTTCCGGAGGGACCAGGGCCGCGGGAGCATTCGTTTGGTGCTCCTCTGGCCACCCCGCTTTTTGCCCGAACGTTGTCGCGCGGGCTTGAAGCCGGGGGAGTCACTCGACGGCGGCTTCGACGAATTGGAGGAGTCTTTGTTGAGTCGCTCGAGCAACTCCGCGACTTGTTTTTCGAGCTCCGCGATGCGCGCTTCGAGCAACAAGCAACGGGGACACGGCGGTAAATCTTTCGTCTCGCTCATGGCGAATGTAGGCTATGCGAACGCGCAAAAAACGGCGAAGACCAGTTCTGGCCCCGTGAACGGTTACGATCCCTTTTCCTCACTTCGATTGGCTGGCTTTGTAGAGGTTCCGGGTGAGGTGGGCCTGGCCTTGGTGGTGGGCTTCGTGCCAACTGATGATGTGAAGCACGTCGAGGACCGTGAGGCCGCGCGCCTTTAAGGCCTCGGGAACCTCCGACAGTCGATCTTCGGTATATCCCTGGAGGGTCTCGAACAAGCGTTCGCGCGCGCCGGCGAGGACTTCGCGGAGTTGGTCCAGGCTGGGAATGTTGTCGTCGGGGGTACTGCCGCCGCGGAACCGAGGCCAAAGGTCTGTCCACTTCGGTGTCTTGGAGGGATTGAGCCGTTCGGTCGCGAAGATTTCTTCCGTGACGGCAATGTGCATGATCTGCCAACTGATGTGCGCCCGGCCGGGGCCTGGTCGCCAGCCGAGAAGGGCCGCCGGGTTCGGTTCCTTGGCCACCTCGTCCAAAAGTGCCAACGTCCGGCCGCGGTTAAAAGCGCGTAGCTCTTCGACAATACGTCCAACGTGTTCATTGTTTCGTTCCTTCGAGACACCGTCCCGTATCTTGCCCTATCGTTCAAAATCGGCATTACTCTTCCGCCGGCGATGGGCGCGTGCCAAGTTCTCCACCGCGATGCTTTGGATGTCCAGTATGCCCAGGAAAGGGACACTTTTCCACGCCTCTGGTTCATTCTCATGACTGGCGTGTTTTCCTTGCCCTTCCGGCGGCCTATTCCGACTCTCGTCGGCGACTCTTTTTGAGGCTTTCAATAGTCGCTTCTCACAACGGGGGATTCCGAAGAGGGGCGATCCCATGACTGATCGGCCGCGACATTCAAAGTCAGAGGCGCCATACCCTAAAATGGGAGGCGAGCGATCGGCGCCCCGTAGGGTTGGTCCTGCGGCGCACGCCTCGAGAGAAGTGGGAGCATCGTTCATGGCGAAGCCGAGGAACGTGGGAATCGTATTATTCGACAAAGTGGAGCTCTTCGATTTGGCGGGGCCTTTGAAAGTTCTCCGTCGCGAGCCGACTGGCGGAGGAGCCGGCGTTTGAAGTCTTCACTGTCGCGGAGCGGGCGGGGGACGTGAAAACAAACAACGGACTCGTCGTCCGTGCCGACCATGCCTTCGATACATCCCCCCCGATCGACCTTTTGGTGATCTCGGGCGGCCAAGGGACCCGGACGGGAGCGGGAAGAATCCACGCCTGATCGAGTGGGTTCAAAAGGTGTCGGCGAAAGCGGAGTTGGTCCTCTCGGTGTGCACGGGCTCGCTGATTCTCGGGGCCGCGGGGTTGCTCGACGACCTGGAGGCGACCTCGCATCATGCGTCGCTGGACCTGTTGGCGGAGGTCGCCCTCGGGCCCGGATCGTACGCGATCGCAGGTACGTGGACAACGGCAAGATCATTCTGTCGGCTGGGGTGGCCGCCGGCGTGGACATGGCCTTCCATGTCGTCCGCAGACTCCTCGGAGCCGAACATGCCAGGCGAACGGCCCAGCAGATTGAGTACCCCTGGGACGGTTAGTGAGCATGGGGAAAGAAAGGAGATTCTGGTTTGCGCATCGCCAATAGTATTAATGAGCATGCTTTGCGGCTTTTGGCGTAAGCTTTTCTGGTTACAATTAGTTGAGACATATATTGCAAAGCCTCGTTTCCGCTCCCGTCCCCGTGCGGACTCCCGTAGAGTTTGCTCTTGCCGGGACATCTTGTGCCGCAACACACGTTGGAGTTTTGTCCCAACGGAGGGCACGCTTTTCGGCACGCGCGTTCTTCCGTCCCGAAGGGACAGCACGTACTAGCCCAGACAACGTCCTGCGATCGCGTGGCCCCACCCATTCTTTGAGCACTGAAAGTGCGGCACGATTCCCCGGTCGTACGCGCCTTGCCGTGCGCAGTCAGCGACTTGGTATTCCGCCGAGACACCCGCCGGACCGCCGCCGGACGGACGTGTCGTCCTTTCAGGACTCGGGAATATTTCGTTTTTCTCCCAGGACGATATCCTGGGCTATTACGTTCCACCCCTTCGGGGGTGGTGACTTGTCCATGGCACCGTCCACGGTAGGGCATCCCCAAAAAATGGTCGTCCCGTTCGGCAATGGTCATCGAAATGGCATCCGGCAATTATGGTCGTCCCGTTTGGCAACGTCTTACCGGAACGTCATCCCAATGGGTTGCGACATCCGCGCCGCAACACAAGTTGGAGTGTTTGTCCCAACGGAGGGCATGCTGGCATCGCGCGTTCTTCCGTCCCGAAGGGACAGCACGTACTAGCCCAGGACAACGTCCTGGGTGATCGCGGCCCCACCCATTCTTTGAACACTGAAAGTGCGGCACGATGTTAACCCCAGACGTATCGTTCATCGAACACGATGCCGTGCTTGTTGAGAAGCGAACGCAGTTCCTCGTCGAAGCTCATCTTTCGCTGATGGTGTGTCTCCTGATGGACGATGTACGTTCGGACCGCGTCGGAATTGGATTGACTGACGGAAAATGCGGCGTAACCAGTCTGCCATTGAAATTCGGCACAGCGACGATCTTGTGTTTTGAGCCATTTGGAGCTTCCCGCCTTTACCGCCTGGACAACCGATACAAGCGAGTGATTCTTTGATAAGGAAAAAGAGCGCGTGGACATGGTCGGCTGTGCCGCCGATTTCGAGAACGGGAGAATCATATTCCGCAAAGACGCCAACCTGATAGGCGCGCAAGCCAGGGCGGACATCATCAAAGAGGGACGGTTGTCGATGTTTAGTGCTGTAAACCAAATGCACCAGAGTGTGGACTAACGATTGTGGCACGGCGAAGTGCTCCCGAGTGCTGCCTCCCTTTGGGATTATGCTAACCCAAATCGACCTATTCCAGAATCAGCTGAGGCAAAACACCGTCGCTTAAATACTTAAGCTCTCGCCCGACGGCGGCGACGACATGTCAGTCCGCCTGCCACGCCACCGGCGAGCAACATCATGACGACGGAGGACGCTTCGGGAACCGCCAAAATAATCGTGGTCGTATACGACGTACCGGGTTGAAAATTGTCGATACCCGGAAAGATACCAAGCGTCAGCGTATCCCCCGAGATGGAAAGCTGGGAATTCATGAATTCAAAGTCGTTGACGACCGTGCTAATCACGGCAATCGTCGTCGGCATTGCATCCAATCCGCTGATGACCAAGGTAAGATATCCCGCATAAATGGTGTCGTAAGGAAACGAATCGACGGTCAACGAAATCGTCTGGTCATCCAGATCGAGACTCCAAAAGAGGATACCGTGGGAAGGAACTGAAATTCCAGTTAGTTCCACGCCCGGAACCGATCACCGCCGGTTCATTTGCCCAAACGTCTTGACCACCGCGCCCGTCGTGTGAACCGTCAGGCTCACCGAAACGGTATCGCCGAGAAACCCGGCGTTTACGCGATGGGCAACGCCAAAGGTCAGTACCGACATTCCGAGTGCGATAGCCCAAATTCTGATATTCTCATGGCGATTATTCCCCAGCTTTATGCCCGCGAGACGAGTAAAATGGCGACGATATACGCACCAGTCCATGGATTACAGAGCATTAGAAAAATAATGTCGTATTCCCCGGCCCGGTCGCTTGAAGAGCCTTAACGCTAGCCGCGAGAAGCGGCGTCCATGAATTAGCAACGGGCCCCGACATTACTTTTCTGAGCGGCAATAGGCCCGGCGCTTGCTCAAAAAGAAACAAAACCAGGCAAGCATATTACCCTAAAGTGCGCGGATTACAATGTTAGCTGCGACAGGAATCTTTTCGAAAGTGGGAAGAAATGCGATTGTTCAGGGCTGTGCCCTTCGCTGACATGTTGCGGGCCCTCCAGGCCGAGGTGGGGTCGGTGGGTGTCGCGGAAAAGCCAAGAATTTTGAACCGCAAGCACGCCAGGAACGCGAAGAGGTGTGAAGAATGTGCTAACACGGCGCACCTGGCTACTTCGCGATCAATCTCCTCCTTTCCTCCGGAGTGAACGTCACCGATGTCAGGCGGTTGAATGCGCATGGCTGCGGCAAGCGTGGACCCTGGTACCCGGCGCGGACGACCTGTTATTTCCCCTCCACGGAACTGGAGCGCAAGGGAGGCACCGCGGGGAGCGAAACCGCGCTCGTGGGGCAGACCTGTTCACAGAGGCCGCAGGAAATACAGGCCTGAGGAAGATTCAAGTAAGGACGATCGTTCCACAGATCCAGGCAATCCGTGGGACAGGTGTCGACGCACCAGCCGGTGGTTTTGCAGGATTGATGGTCGAACAAAGGTAGTGGCATGCGTAGCATGAAGGCCATTATCTCGAACCTAAGGGAAAGGTTCCAGGGGCGCGCGCTGGTTCGAGGAATTGATGGGACTTGGCCGATTTTTTTCGTGCCCTGAAGGCTGGACGATGGCAAAGTCTTGGAACGTTCGAGGAGACGGCACGACGTCAGCCGAGAGATTCTTCAAATTTAGTGAACGAACGCAAATCAACGACCAAGTTGAGTTTGGATGGAAAGCGAGAGAGTGAATGAGACGGAGCAGAGTGCTGGAGAAGCTGCGGGCGGGGAAAGCGGTCCGGATGTGCAATCTCGGCCATTTCATGCCGGCGTTCATCAAGCATGCGGCCCATGCGGGATACGACGTCATTTGGCTGGATCTCGAACATCGCGCGATGCAAGTCCGCGAGGTCCAGGCATTGTTGGCCTATTTTCATCTCTACGACATCGATTGCATGCTCCGGGCGCCGACTCTCGAACGAACGGGGCTCTACCGTTACCTCGAGGATGGCGCGACGGGACTGATGATTCCGCTGGTGGCGAACGAAGCGGAGGCAAAGGCCCTCGCCGCCGCCACGAAATTCCCGCCGATCGGCAACCGCGGACTGGATGGCGCCGGCATCGACAATGACTTTTATCTCGGCGATTCGAGCAGCTATACGGAATTGGCGAACCGCGAAACCTTTCTGGTCCTTCAGATCGAGACTCTCGAAGCGATGGCCGAGGTCGACAAAATAGCCGCGGTTCCCGGGGTCGACGGACTTTTCCTGGGTCCCGCGGACATGGGACTTCGATTACGGGTGGGTGGTAAGGCGCCCTACGATCTGGACGGAGCCATTGACCGCGTCGCCGCCGCCGCGGCCAAGCATGGCAAGGCATGGGGCATGCCCGCAGGAACTCCCGAACAGTATCGGAATCTTCATGCCCGGGGCGCCCGACTGCTCAACTACGGCGGCGAGTTTTCCGCCATGATGGAGATGTTCCAACGCTGCAAGCGCGGATCTGAATGCGATTCTGGGGCAAGGGTAGCCGATTCGAATGAGTGAAACGAACGCAGGTACGCCGCCGGCAGCTTTGGCAAGACACCTTGCACCGATCGATGTCCAAGGGAAGGACGTTCTCGACGCTGGGACGGGGAGGGGCATTTCACCCGCTTCCTGGCCGGTGCCGATCTCCCCAGCGGCTGGTCTCCGTGACCTGTTTGGAGGAGGAGATTCCCGCCACCAGGAAGCGATTAGCCTTCGCCGATCGGGTCGAGTTCCTCGTTGCCGACCTGACGAAAATGCCCGAGATCCCGAAGCGCCAGCTTCGACGTTGTAAAGCGCGGACTTTCCTTACTGCTGCCGTCGCCGCGTATTCTCCCTATCGGGAAATGGAGTGTCTCGGTGAGCTTTGCAGGGTCTCTCCGGCCCGGTGGGCGATTGATTCTCACCGGTTGGGAAGTCTGGCCGGAATGTCGCAATCGGACCGAGCGAACGATTCGGACGTTATTCAAATTGCGCGAGGCGGCGCATCATTTGGCGGGCGAAGACCCCTTTCGAGAACATCCAAGCGCTTCTTGGATCGGAAACCGGCTTGCCGATTTGGGGACGCCCGCGAACGGCTTGTACTGTCGCCGACGTCCATCGTGACATGGAATGGCTTAAAAGCGTTCGCGGATCGCGGACGATATCCCCGTCGGTGACATACAGTCGGCACTCGTGGCCCGGTTCGAGGACTTGGCGCGCGATCTTCGGGGATCGAACGCCTTCGAAGGAGGCTTCGAATTCGGGAGATTGTATTCGGTGACCGCTTGCAAACTTGCCGGTGGATACCGCCTGGTTGATCGTGCCCGTCGTCGCCTAGGTGTTGAATGACCGTGAAGCGGATGAGATCACGCAAAAAGGTTGCAAAAGTCTAGGCGGCTCGGCGAAGGGCGGGACGGGCGAAGAGGGCGTCCAGGTACTCCGCGATCCGCTGTTGAAAGTGCTGGCGGTCGAAACGGCGTGCCCAGGCTTGCATGTCGTCGGCGGAAAAGACGGATTCTTCCCGTTCGAAGCGGAGTATCGCGTCCGCCAAGGCGCGCGGCGTGTTTTCCCGATAGAAGAGCCCGGTCGGCCCCCATTTCCTCCAGTTCGCCTGCTCGATACCGATCGAGATCCCGAACACTGTCGAGTACGCCACCTTCGCCGAGCCGCGATCACGGCCGGCCGGCGGCCATCGCTTCGACCGGGCGCGGATGCCAAAGTCTTCACGTTCAAAGGAGAAAAGCCCCAGCCCGCCACCAGGCTCGGCAATTCACCGGCGTCCACCCAGCCCCGGAGTTCGACATTCTTCGGGCAATTCTCGCGAAGTGAGTCGAGAAGCGGACCGCTTCCCGCGACCACGAGTCGGCGGTCCAGAAGCCGAAACGCCTCCATCGCCACGTCGACGTTTTTGTAAGGGACCAGGGCGGACACCATGAGATAGTAGTCTTCCGGCGTTCGCCGGGCACGGTGGAACTCGTCCGCGTTGACCGGTGGATTGATGACCGTGGCGTCCCGTCCGTAGAGGCTCCAGATCCGCCAACTCACGAAGGAGGAATTGGCGACCAGGCGGTCGACTCGATCCGTGGTGCGGATGTCCCAATCTTGCAGGTATCGGCGAAAGATTCGCATGGCGAGACGCGCCGCGATCGTCGACCGGCCTACGGAGAAGTAGTCGTCATGCCGATCGTAGATGTACCGCATCGGGGAATGCACGTAGGACGCATGGATCGAGCCGGCCGGTGGCACGATTCCCTTGGCGACGCAAGAGCTAGTGCTCAAGACCAGGTCGACGGGGGCGAGTTGCAACTGTTCGATAAACCGAGGCAAAAGCGGCAGGTAATAGCGATACTTCGAGATCGCGAACGGAAGCCGCTGCAGCCGGGAGGTATGAATGACGCGCGAGGCCAAGGTCTCGCTGACCGAGCCTTCACGGTAAAGCAGAGTGTAAATGGGCGCATTCGGAAAGAGGTCGGCGAATGCTTCCAGAACCTTTTCGCCTCCGCGCATTCCCGTGAGCCAGTCGTGAACCAGCGCGACGCGCAGATTTCGCAGATTCGTCACGCGGAATCCTTTTTCGAAAATGCTCAGTTCCGTTGTCCATCGGAACTCGAGGGACGAGAGGCTACTTCTCCCGCCTTCAGCCGCCTGCCAACGATGACGCGATCGAACGGCTTTTCGCTCCGATTCCGGTCGCAATTGACGACGGCGATCGGCTCCCAATCGAACGGGAGTTGGATCGGCAAATCGTCGTACTTGTGGAAACAGAAGTAAGTGATCTCGTTCGGAAGATCGTCGCTCGCTTGCGGCCAGGGGAGGGGCGGAATGAGATCGCGATAGACGAACGTGAACTTGTGGTGCAGAATGCCGAAGCTCACGAACGGCTCTCCCTCGGGAAGCATTTCCTTGACCGCGGCGACCTCCGGCTCGATTTGCACGCTTACTTTTGCCCGATTGTTGATCACGGGCCCGATGTAGATGGCGCCGGTGAGGCACGCGGCCGCGAAAACGGTACCCAGAAGTCGGCGGTTGGACCAGCGATTCTCTCCGCGAGTGGCATTCCAGCGTTCGATCGCCACGCCAATCAGCACGGCGAACAGGGGATACATCGGCATGAAATAGCGCGTTCGGCCGCCGGGCGGAAACCAGACGGTGGGAAACGTGATGGCGATGGCGGCAACCAAGAACCAAACCGCCGGGCCTGCTGATCCCAGGTTTCGACGCACGCTCGGTCGCGCGAATGCCAGCAGACAGAGTGAGCCGGGCAAAAGGCTCCCCACCATGTTCCAGGGAAATACAGCGAGGTGGCCGAGTACGGTGGCGACGGTTCGGTCGCTAAACCGCTGACTCATTTCGAAGGACAAGTAGGCTTCGATCCCCGGAATGCCAAGTTGAAGGAAGAATGGCACCTGCCAAAGCCCATAGACGATGGCAAAGGTAACAAGACCCCCCCCATGCGACGGGGAGAACAACGTCCGCCAATCTCTGCGAAGAATGAGGAACGCGGCGACGGCGGCGAAGAAATAGATGAAGCCCTGCGGCCCCTTGGTTAACGTTGCGAGCCCCGCGAACGCGTAGCCCGTGATCCAATAGCGGGAAGACTGCCATCCCTGATGGTAGCCCGCATGCCAAACGAGCAGAGCCGTGGCCAAGAGGAGCGTGAAAACGGCTTCCGATTCACCGAGTCTTCCCAGGTGGAGCACTTCAAACATGGAGGCGTAAGCGGCGCCGGCGGCAAAGGCCCCCACCCGGGTAAGGAAGAGTCGCGAGTACGCGTAGACCAGAATCACTGTCAATACGGTGGCAAGGGCTGAAGGGATCCGGACGGCCGCCAGGTCCAGGTTGCCTCGAACCACGGCGGCGGCAGCCATCACCCAACTGCCGAGCGGCGGCCGGCTGGGAAAGAGTTCTCCTTGCTGCCGCGGAATGATCCAGTCGCCGTTTTGCAGCATCTCCTGCGCGACCTGAGCCCGCCTTGATTCTTCGCCTCGGAGCGTGAGTGTCGTCAATCGCGCGAAATACAGACTCAACGCCAAGAGGACGAGAAGGGCGAATTCTGGTTCAACATACCACCGCGACGAACGCGCGCGCTCCGCATCGGCCGCCAGACTCGAGGTCGAACTTGCCATCACAGCGGTCTCCCGAGGTAGGGTCCCGGCTCGCGGCCCATCGCCTGCATCGGCGAAACGCGCGGAGAGCCAGGATAACGGGCGACGTCGGGACGCACGCGGACTTTAAAGAGAGTGAGCAGGTCATTTTTTGTTTTGGCGCGCCGGCTGTACTCGCTTTGCGTCAGCACTTCCACGTCCGCGAACTGCAACAGCCGCTCGATTTCCCCGTAGCGAGTCACCAGATACAGGTCCCGATTCGGAATGCTCTCGTCGAGAAGGAACGTGGTGTTGTGCAGCAGCGTCGTCTTTGGCGGCAGGTAGAACAGTAGACGAAAGGCATCGAGCGCCTTGGGGTCCTCGCAGGCGAACACCGGCGCCTCGGCGGGCACGTGTGTCGCCACCCCTTTCAGAAACTTCGTGTCGTGGCGGCATTGGTCGAAGTATCGGCCCGCGACCGTGTAACCGACGCAATAAAGGACCACGACGACGCCAATGAAACCGGCTGTGGCCACCTGAACGCGCCGGAGGGGATGGCCGAGAGAGACGACTTTCTCCTGGAGCCAAACCAATCCGAAAGCGGCAAGGATGGCCCAAGGAGCGATGCACTGCAATAGGTAGTGGTGATGCTTGCCCGACGCGAAGGAGAAAACCAGCGGCGGCAGCATGGCCCAGCACCAGAGAAAGCGTTCGAAGGAGTATTTTTGCCCGAAGGCGACTTTGCGCGTCTGCCAAAGACCAACCAATGCCAACGGTGTCCACGGGGCGATCACCCAAGGAAGCGTCGTCAAGTAGTACCAAGCGGGTTGATTGATATCGGTGTACTCGCCGCTGAGTCTCCCCGCGAGATCGAACCACCAAAGGTCCACGACGTCCGGATAACGAACCATGGATGCAATCGGCCAGAGAACGCTGGTCACCCCGTACAAAGCCCAACCCCACAGCCAAACGTACCGAGCGATCCGGCTCCAGTCGCGATTCCAGAGGAGAAATCCGGCCATCGGTAATGCCGCCATCACCGTGCCGAACAATAGTCCCTTCGCGAGATTGGTCGTGGCAAGTACGGCGAACAACCCGAGCACCAGCCGGCTTCGTTTGCCTAGAAACGATCGGTCTTCGTTTTCCGTCGATGTTGTTTGGAACTCGATTACGCCGAAGAGGAGTACCGCGGAGGTCACGATGGCGGACAAGAAAATATCTTGTTCCGCCAGCCAGGAATAGCGGGTGAACTGAAACATGGTCGCGAGGCAGATTCCGGAGAGGAGCCCCATGCGTCGGCCGAGTTGGCGGCCTACGAACGCGCCGAGTGCCAGGATGATGAAAGTACCCATGAGGGCGGGGCCGATGCGGACGATCCATTCTTGATCGCAGCGACCGACTAGCGACGCGATGGCGACGGTGATCCATTGTGGGAGGGGAGGCCGTTCTAGCCAAGGGCGTCCGCCGCTTTTGGGGACGATCCAATCGCCGTCGGCCAGCATTTCGCGCGCGCTTTGCGGCAAGACCGCCTCATGCATGGTCAGCGAACGACCACCGATCAGCGAATAACCGAAGAGCACGCCACAGAAGACGCCAAGCAGTAATAAGTCCTGGCGCCGCAGTGCCTCGGGGGAGTGGAGCAAGGCCAATCGAGTAACTCCTTGTTGCGAGTGCCGGCATGGAACTCGACGTTCGCGAGTCTATAGACCTTTTCGGAAGGGGTGTCAACAGACGTCCCTACTTGACCAAGAGGTTCACTGGCGGTTGTTCGACGTGGAGGCGTGTGTTGTAAGTGTCTTGTCTGTATTGGATTGCGTTTTTGGGTGTCTGGGCGGGCGAGTGTTCCGGATCGCGCGTGAACCTGGTGGAAAACGAGGTCGGCGGGCCTGGGTAAGCTGCAATCAGAAAATCACCGCAGTCGATTTGACCACGGTGGAAATGGAACCTAGAGTTTGAATGTCAGAGATGAACGATGTTCATCACCGACAAAGGCAAACCAGTCGTGAGGCTGGGACGCAAAGCCATGGGCCAAGGCGAGGGGCAAGAGGGGGCTCGTCGTCGTGGTCGCCAGGTTGCCGAAGGGATGGACGGGACCCTTCCGTCAATGCGGACCCGGGTGGTCGTGCGGATGCACGGTCCCCGGGTCGTGGCTTTTCTTGACCCGAAAAGTGCTCGAGCAGAATCAACCTTTCCAAAATCAAGCGTCTTTGGAGAGCGGCTGGGGAGCCTTTTGGCCAGAAGAGTGCCTCCGAGTCCTTCGATACCATCCAATGAACAGTCAACCATGGGATGGGAGACTGAATTGGACCG
This sequence comes from Planctomycetota bacterium, assembly GCA_046350335.1. GTDB lineage: Bacteria > Planctomycetota > Planctomycetia > Kolteriales > Kolteriaceae > JAXMAQ01. Next base: position 73,597 of record JAXMAQ010000022.1, on the reverse strand, counting down.
TGATTTCTCGGGGATGCATCAATAAAGAGCGTTCCGATAAGTCATCCGCCGGATGGCTGCAGCAGCGACCCGACGATCGAATAGCCGACGAGGAAGATGGCGGCGTCCACGAGCATGTGGCTAAGCCACGGGCCGATCAGGCTGCCGCTCTTTTCATAGATCCATGCCCAAACCAATCCGCCGGTCGCAATGCACAGAGAGAATAAATACGTCACCGGAGAGCTCCAGCCGAAGTACATCGCGAGTACGATGACGTGGTGAGCCATGAACGCCAGGCTGGAGAGTATCAAGGCCGGGACGAGGGGAAGCATGGCGCGCATTTGGCCGAAAATGAACCACCGGTAGTAGTACTCCTCGAGCAGCGAATGACCGAGTGAGTAAAAAACCGCGGCCGCGACATACTGCCAAAGGAAATGAATGCCGATCCCCTCGACTTTCGCCCGTATCTCGGTTTCTGCCCCGGCGAGGAGGTTGGTGGAACCGGCAGCGACCTGATAGAGTGCCACCATGCCGACACTCACCAATGCTCCGAATCCCACCGCCAGGCCGACGTATCTTCCACTTCCCCAAAGCCATCGCGGCCAATGTCTTTGGACGAGCAATACCCAGAGGAGTGGAAACGAAAACTGCATGGTTTTGCCGATCGAGTAAGCGGTCTGCTGAAGACTCGCTTCCGATTTTGCCAGGGTGACGAAATAGACCCAGGTGACCAGGGTGGGGAACAGGCTGGCAAAAAGGATCGCGGCGATGTCACGGGTGCGGGGAGGACGCGGTGTTTCGTCGGTCATCGAGAGCCCTACTGATCATATTCGAGGAGGTAATGGCGTTTTCGATCTTAGAAAGAACGTCGGCATCGCTGGGATAGTCGGATTTCAGGACCGCGCGAAGGGGAATCGGCACTTCGTCCATACGGTACGCGGTACCTTCTCTATGGATGCCGTAGACGGCGGTGGTAAAGCGGACGGTCGGCTGGATGTAGGAGGGAACGGTGGGATAGTCGAGCGCGATGGTCGGTATCCGCGAGATCCGTTCAACGGCGCGCGGCGAAAACGCCTGCACTCCTTCACTGCCTATGAACAGGCATGCGTCCACTTCGTCCCGTTCGAGCATGTGGTTCGCCGAGAACTCGCCGGGGTTGTACCGGGGGAAGCCGGGGGCCAGGTTCACGCTGAAGGGATATCCCGTCTGCCAGCAGAGGACGCTGTCCGCGCCGCTCACGTCGCCGGGCACGCGCATCCTGCGGGCGTAAAAACAGGTGAATTGATTGAGATCCGTCACCAGTTCGAGAAGCGCCTGCACATGCCGATGTCCCGTGGCTCCACGCGTCAGGCCGAGTCCGAAAAAGACGATGCCCGATTGGCAGGTCTTCATCCGCTCGGCGAGGTCCGCGAGCAGGGGGAGGGGGGCGCCCGTGACTTGGCCATTGCCGGGAGGGATGCCGCGGACCAAAGCGCGCAGCGTCCATAGGGCTTCGAAATCCCGGCCGGGCTCGATGGGCATGAAGAGGTCGGCACACGCGCTCGATGCCGTCGGGTGGACATCGACGACCACGAGGAAGCGGTCCTTTCTTCCCTGCCGCCATTGTCCGACGCTGTCCGCGGAATAACGCTCCAGATGCCTGGGGTGACTTTCGACCGGGTTGCTTCCCCAATAAATAATGAGATCGGCGCGGTTTTTGGTTTCGCCCAAGGAGCAGGTCGATTCCCCCACTTGTTGCAAGGCGACGATCGAGGGGGCGTGACAGAGGGAGGCGGTCGTGTCGATCGTCGCGCGAATCGCGTCCGCGAGCGAGGTGGCGGCCCGTTGACCTTCCGTACTGCTTCGGGACAAACCGTAAATCAGCGGAGATTTCGCTTGAGCCAGGATCTTCGCTGCCTCTCGGACGGCGCTATCAAACGGAACCTCAGCGCCCCGAACGGTGGCCTTGGCGGGGGAAACGCGATCCTGGCCAAGGAACCACGGTTCCGCCAGCACGCAGGCCCCTTCCGCCTTGACGATCCGTTCCCCCTCGACCGTGATTCTCAGATCGTCACAAACGCAACCGCACATCGTGCAGGCGACGTTATCGATCACGTGGAGCGCCGGCTCGCGCGGGAGGGGCGCGGGGGACGCCGTTTGGCCAACTCCGTGATTTGCGACCTTCTTTGCCATACACTGTCATCCAGACCAACGATTGATCGGCATCCGTTTTTTAGCCAGCGGGCCGCCTTGCCGCAACCCGATTGCCGTGGGAGCAGCCTCGCGGCGGCCTGAACGAGGTCGAAGTTCGTGGGTCATCCTGGTTCGGGGAATGAAGGAACGGAGCATGAGCGACGCGGCAATGAATTCGGCGAGCAATCCATCGGCAGGGGGTAAAAGGAATACGTATCGGCGTGTCGCCAAGCTGGTGTTCTTGATACTAATCGTCTATTTTGTCGCCGCTTATCTAATGACACCGTTTGCTTGGAAGACCTACGAACGGCATCACCCCGCCATTGACGATGCCCCAAGAATTACGCACACGGGGAGCGGCATTCCCGGCGACCCGCTCAACGTCGGCGTGGTCGCAACCGAAGCCCAACTCAAGGCGGTCATGATTCAGGCGGGATGGGGCCCCGCGGACGCCCTCTCGTTCAAAAGCTGCATCGAGATCGCCGACGCCACGGTATTGCGTCGCCCCTATGCCGATGCTCCCGTGAGCAATCTCTATCTTTGGGGGCGGAAGCAGGACCTCGCGTTTGAGAAGCCGATCGGCCACGATCCGCGCAAGCGAAACCATGTCCGGTTCTGGAGGTCGGAAAAACTGGACGAGGACGGTCGGCCTCTCTGGATCGGGTCGGCGACCCTCGACGTGCGCGTTGGCTTTAGTCATACGACCGGCCAGATCACGCACCACATCTCTCCCGATGTCGACGCGGAGCGGGATCTTCTGTTAAAGGATATCCAGGGGACCGGCGATATCGCCAACGTCTACTGGATCGACGATTTTCAAACGGTGCGCAAAGGCCACAACGGGGGTGGCGATCCGTATTACACCGACGGCCGGCTCGGCATCGCCGTCGTTCGCATCCTCTTCGTGCCAACGTCCCCGAAAAACTGACCGCTGGGTCCTCTGCCGCTCCGAAAGCCTCGGAACCGTAACCCAGCGAGCTAACGCGGAGTACCGCTACCTCGCCGGGGCCCTGGTTCCTGCGTTTTCTGCGCTCTTTGACCGCTCCGCAAGCCTCGGAACCTTTACCCAGCTAGCCTACGCGGAGTTGGATCCCATACTAATCGCCTGTCCCCCTTTGTGTGCTCCTCCCTTGTAACTCGCGATTCTTTTGGGCAGGATTAGAAGGTTGGCGCCCTGCCCGAAGTCCGGCTTTCAGGAGCGAGGCCGGATTCAAAACGAACCAGCGGACTGCGGAGACTGCCGATGCCACTACGTCAATTCAGCGTGAGTCTGTTCACTTGCCTGCTCCTTGGCCTTCCTGGGAGTGCCCAAGAAACTGCGGTCTCGCAAAGACCCCCCAAGCCAGGCGAATATTTATTCGATTCCAACGGCGTTAAGATCCATTACGTCGTCTCGGGGCAGGGGGAACCGGTTATTTTGATCCATGGCTACGGGGGCTCGCACGGCCGCGATTGGTGGCGAGGGGCGCAGGTCCTCTCGAAAGACTATCTCGTGATCGCGATGGACTGCCGAGGACATGGCAAAAGCGACAAGCCGAAGGATGCGGCATCGTATGGCGACGAGATGGCGCTCGATGTGGTTCGGCTGATGGAGCATCTCGGGATCGAGAAAGCGCATGTCGCGGGGTATTCGATGGGAGGATTCATCACGGGCAAGCTGCTGATTCTTCATCCCGAACGAATCAAGTCCGCGGTCATAGGGGGCGCTGGCTGGATCGACATCGACGGCAAGTGGGGTGGGATGCTCGATGAACTTGCTGTCTCCCTGGAAACCGGGCAAGGTTTCCTTCCGCTCCTCGAAAGTCTGCAGCCGACCAGCGGACCGCGGATGCCTCAAGTACAGATTCAAGGTTTGAGCCGAATGATGTTGTTGACCAATGATCCCAAGGCAGTGGCCCAGGTCGCCCGCGGTCTCAAGCGACTCTCCATTCCCTTGGAAGAGTTTCGCAAGGTCAACGTGCCGGTTCTCGCGGTCGTCGGGGCGCGCGATCCGTTGAAAGAAGCAGCGGATGCCGTCAGTGCGGTGATTCCGGGCATCGAGACGATCGTTCTCGACGGCCAGGATCACATATCGGCGCCGTTTTCCAAGGCCTTTGTGGATGCCGTGAAAGCGTTTTTCGACGGGCAGAAGTGAGGCAGGTTCTAGGTTCTGAGGACTCGTCGCGAGATCGGTATTCTCTTCGAGGAGGAAAGGTCCTCTGCCGCTCCGCAAGCCTCGGAACCGTAACCCAGCGAGCTGACGCGGAGTACCGCGAACTCGCCGGACGTATCCCCAGCACGAAGCCATAAGCGCGCCTGTCCCCCTTCTTCGGCCCCAATGATCCCAAGGCAGTGGCCCAGGTCGCCCGCGGTCTCAAGCGACTCTCCATTCCCTTGGAAGAGTTTCGCAAGGTCAACGTGCCGGTTCTCGCGGTCGTCGGGGCGCGCGATCCGTTGAAAGAAGCAGCGGATGCCGTCAGTGCGGTGATTCCGGGCATCGAGACGATCGTTCTCGACGGCCAGGATCACATATCGCCGCCGTTTTCCAAGGCCTTTGTGGATGCCGTGGTTAAAGCGTTTTCGACGGGCAAGTGAGGCAGGTTCTAGGTTCTGAGGACTCGCCGTACGAGATCGGTATTCTCTTCGAGGAGGAAAGGTCCTCTGCCGCTCCGCAAGCCTCGGAACCTTAACCCAGCGAGCCTACGCGGAGTACCGCTACCTCGCCGGAAGCATCCCCAGCACGAAGCCGATGCGCCTGTCCCCCTTCTTCGGCCCAGCGAGCTGACGCGGAGTACCGCTAGCTCGCCGGAAGTGTCCCCAGCACGAAGCCATAGCGCCTGTCCCCTTCTTCGGCCCTTGAGCACCGCCACGATGACGGTCAGCAAACGCCGGGCGACGGCGATGATGGCACGTTTGGGACCGCACCGTCGCCGCAAATCATCGTAAACTCGTCCCCACTTCCGAGAATGCCGCACGGCCACCCAGGCGGATTGCACCAACATCGTCCGCGAGGAGGACAGAACCCTCCTTGGTAATGCCCAAGTCCTTCGACTTTCCCGCTGACTCTCGCTTCGAGGGAACCAGACCCGCATAAGCACAAGCTTTTTTTCTGCGAGCCGAAACGGTTGACGTCTCCCAGCTCGGCGAGAATCACCTCGGTGACCACTTCACCAACTCCGGGAACCGTTGCCAATAATTCGCGTGCTTCCTTTTCCTTCGTCGGGCGCTTCCGCGGAATCGCTTGATTCGTCGATCGATAGCGCCGAGTTGTTCTTTCAAGTGATCGTAGTTTGCCAGCAATTGATCGAGCACGAAACGCTCGGATTCGGGCAAGATCAGCGTTCGGACAAATTGCAGTCCTTTCGCGTTGAACAAATTGTCCCGATCCGTGTTGTGATCCGAAAAGGACCCGCCGAATCCGACACTTCACTCGATTGATGGCCCGTCTTATGGACACGCGATGACGAACCAGCATCCGATGCTCGCAAGCCGCGCTTCGTCGGCCGGTACGCCCCGGAATCATGTCCAACACCAGAAACTCGGCAAGGATCTTTGCATCGAGCTTGTCAATCTTGCGCGAACTTTCGGCAATGACGCGTAGCTTGCTCGGATGCGCCAACACGATCTTGTCCGCGAGAGGCTCCAGAAGATCCACCAGCCACTCGTAGCTTGCCGTTGCCTCCACGACGGCGCGGAACTTCCCCAGACTCTCAAAGAACTTACGTATCAAACCGACCTCGCAACACGCAAACTTTTGCGTCTGCATGACGCGGCGATTCTGGTCCATGACGCAAAGAACGATAAGCTTTTTGTGGAGGTCGATGCCAACGAAATACATCCGATGCTCCTTGTGTGAAAGCGAACCTTGTCAAACAACGTGGTCCGTTTATCACGTTTTCAAGTTCACCGGAAGTTGGCTCGACCTCCGCTTACATAGTTTCACCCTACGTCACTTTACCCACACTGATTCTTGAAGAGCCTCTTTTGCTTCTTCGGGCGAATGAGCTGATTTGCCACGCCATAGTAAAAGATGCCGCAGCGAATCCACAGGCCAAATAATACGAATGTGCTTGGTTCTGGTACATTTTGTATGGGTCGAAGTTCGATAATCTGCCGAGATTCGTTCATGCCTAAATAGATGCTATTGAAATTGCTTCCATCAGATGCCCGGCCCCATTTCGCGTTCAGTGGACCGTCTACGCCAGTAATTCCACCTCCTTCAGCAATCAAGGTCAAATTGGTTCCGTCGGGCAATATGGAATACAATTGTCTATGAGTTGGTGAGTCATTGAGTTCAACTGTAAAATTATTTTTCCGGAATCCGGGTTAACGTCCATGGATTTAAACTGCTGCCAATTAGGAATCATCGAGCCGAGATCAATGGGAAAACTGTACAATGCAGTCGAGATCTGATCCGAGCAAGGAGGCCGTTTCCCGCCATCGATAATAGGTCGCCAGACGGTTCGAGTGCAAGAGCGAGACCTGCTCCAACAGGTGCGAGGACGGACGCGTTGCCCGCCGAATCAAGTTGCCAAATGTTTGATGTCGGTCCCCCCGATACATAGAGGCGGTTACGGGCTGCGTCGAATGCCATTCCGCCATCGGCAGCGATCGGACCGTTCCAAAACAACGTTGACGTCCCGTTCAAGCCTAGGCGCTGAACACCCCCTGGGTAGCTTCGATTTCCAAACAATGCACCGTCAAATCCAAACTCTAAATCCGCTACAGTGCCGATCACGCTGTTTACCGAATTGACGACAACATCGATCGAGCCGTCCGCATTCACTCGGCGTAATTGATCGTTAAAGGCCGTCCCAGTTACGAAATATACGTTTCCGTCTCTATCTGCCGTGAGCGGATATATAGGTTGCCCGGTTGCGCGGACCACGGCGCCATATTGATCGCTTACGAGGGTTAGCGTACCTGCGCTGCTCCGAGTAGGTTCTATGATTTGCAAGGATAGGATAAATAACGGAGCGATTGTTCGACGAAGGATCGGACTCAGCATTTGTATTACCTCCTTAGAAATTCCTCACCGTCAGACTGATTAACGCCAGACAACGGCCGGGTGGCACTGTCGAAGAGTGAGTGTGCCAGCGCGATTTGTCGGCCGCCGAACATGGCGCGATCCGAGCGTCAGGCCTCTGCAAAGATCCAACCGACTGGATTTAGTCGTCGGCTCGATCCCCATTCTCGCGGGCCGTAGCCCTCGCAAAATAGCCACAGTGCCGAGCGGGTTCGTAATGGGACACATCGAGAACACGGGCATGGCCAGTGCCGTGCGTCGTTGCCGGCCTTGTCGAGGAGCGTGCCGGGGACGAGGGAATTGATTTGACCGTGATGGCGCCCACAGGCGCAGGTGGAGCGAAGGCAATGGGAAGGGCGACAAGGGGCCGGACCGTAGTGCTCGATTTGGCTTCTCCAGGACAAAAGGAGGAACGTTTGCCAAACGCTCGATTGACGACGATAGGGAATCGTACTTGGACGAACCCGCGTTATCTACTCTTTTCTGGAAGAATTTGGCCGAGAAGAACTCTTGGATCGCGATTTGAAAAGAACGAGCCAGGGATCAACACCCGCGACGGAAGCGTCCCAGCAAGATGGGTTCTGAGTTTCCGCCCCTGTCTTCCATTCATCGTTCATCATTTTTTTCTCCCCGCCGCGTCTCCGCCTCTGCGTGAGAATCTTCTTCCGTGCCCGCCCCGTGAGTGACGCCCTTGGCAGGGCCGGGGAGTGGTTTGGGTGCCGGTTCCCAGGGTTTCACCCTGGGCTATTATGTCGTGCCCCTCCGGGGCTGCGGAATGTGCGGCCGGTGGAGCGAAGAAGACGCAGGAACCAGGGCCCCGGCGAGCCAGCGGTACGCCGCGTGAGCTCGCTGGGTTACGGTTCCGAGGCTTTCGGAGCGGCTGAAAGGACCCAAAGAAAACGGAGGAACCAGGGCCCCGGCGAGATAGCGGTACTCCGCGTCAGCTCGCTGGAGTTACGGTTCCGAGGCTTTCGAGCGTGACGAAGGACCCAAAGAAACGGAGGAACCAGGGCCCCGGCGAGGTAGCGGTACTCCGCGTCAGTTCGTTGGGTTACGGTTCCGAGGCTTTCGGAGCGGCAAAGGACCCAAAGAAAACGGAGGAACCAGGGCCCCGGCGAGGTAGCGTACTCCGCGTCAGCTCGCTGGGTTACGGTTCCGAGGCTTTCGGAGGCGGCAAAGGACCCAAAGAAAACGGAGGAACCAGGGCCCCGGCGAGGTAACGGTACTCCGCGTCCAGTTCAGCTGGGTTACGGTTCCGAGGCTTGCGGAGCGGTAGAGGACCTGGTGGTCAGCGGTCGGGGATTGACGAAGAATCACTCCGAGGGAATGGGAGTTAATAGCATTTCCGCTCCGTTGGAATCCTCGCGGACTGCCTTGCGAGCCCAAGCGAGGGCGCGGCCCAAATGCACCTGTCCCCTTTGTGCGTAAACGACCGCGCTACCTCTCGACTCAGCTTCTTCTCCTACGTCTATAACGTCGACGGCAAACGCGTAGCGGGCCCCGACATTACGTTGTTAGGGCGAACGATGGCGCGCGGCGTGCGCATTTTTGCCATGCGAAAAAGAAACCCCTCACCCCGACCCTCTCCCAAAGGGAGAGGGAGTTCAATGCGGCTTCGCCGCTTTAGTTTTCTGAGCGGCAATAGAGCACAAAAAACCATCCAGAGCTTCCGGAAGGGTCGACACCGCCCGTTCGCGAACCACAGTGGGAGCCCGCGATCGGTCCTCCCCGAGGGATTCCCGGTCCAGCGGGCCGCGACGAGACGTGGCGGCGGATGACGATGAGGGACACGATGGGCAGTCGTGTCCCTTGCCGGACTTCCGTTTTTGCCGTCCGTTCATTCGACGAGTGAGATTTCACTGGGGCGCCAACTCTTGTCGAAGAAAGGTTCGAGCGGGCCATAGAGGCGAAGGATGACGAACCATCCCTTGCCCGGCACGGTTTGGATCCAGTTGCCACGTTGAACTCCCTCCGGCTGCGTGGGACCGAAATGGACGGTGGTGGTTCCGTCCGCGTCGGCTTCGGCGGCAGGAGATGGAAAACTCTGGCTGCCGGCACGCGGATACCGTTGCGGGGTGCTGAGCATCGAGCGGGACTGATTGTCGTAGAGCGTGAGGGACCAGAAGTTCGCCATCGGAATTCCCTTGGGGAGGGTCACTCGATACGTTTTGCCGCCGTCGAAGTACTGTTTGTCGGCGTCCAGGGTCGCAATCAAGTATTGCGAACCGATCGCCGTCATGCGCATGGCCATGGCCGGCGTGATGCCCGTGATTCCGTAAAAGAAAGCCGAGCGCGCGTCGAGCGTGCGATAGCCGGTGGGGGGGAATGGCTTGACCCCTTCGGGAATCTGGATTCCTCCCCGCAAGGGACCTTCGATGATTGGGATCGGGGTTTCGAACTGATAGCCGCTGATGAAGAGAAAATTCATCCAGGCGGAGTCGGGATAGTAATACCAGCTGGGATCCCGAGGATTCATGAGTAGGCTTCGGGACGTGGCGTTGCCGAGCGCGACGGCGTCATTGAGAAGCTTCTTTTTTCGGGCGTCGATGGTGAACGGTTTTCCCTTGACGATGCCGATCGCCGCGAGAGATCCCATGAGTTCCGGATCGAGCGCATCCGCCGGCTGCTGTTGGACGACCTCGTTAAGCATTTCGTAATAACGGAAATCGTTGGGCGGAATCGTGTTCATCACCTTGCCGCTCCCTTCATGGAAGACGGTCGGGGAAGGGGGGGTGATTCTTCCGAGTTTGGCTTTCCCATCCAGGAACGACGCGATCGACGTTCCCAATCCTCCCGGCTGATAGGGATAAATCTTGGTGAATTTTCGGATCGTCTCGGCGGGGGGGCCGGGATCATTGTTCTCCAGGAACATGCGACCCAGGATGAGGACGCGTTGGGTGCGCGAGCGGGCGATGTAAAAGCCCCCTTCGGGTATCGTTCCCTCGTAGCCGGGGGGGAGAATGAGATACTTTCCCCCCTCGCCTCGATCCGGCCCGGGCAAGCCGAAATCGATGACCCAATGCCACCATTCGTCGTCGAGCGTGCCGAGTGCCTTGGGGGGCGTTTCAAGAACCATCGGTCCCTTGCCGAGGTCGATGAAGCCGATGAAGTAGACGGTGTCCGCGTTCGCGGTTAGAAACAGAGAATTGGCGTCCATCAGCTTCGAATACACGAGTATTTCGTTGTCTTTGACGCCTGCGTCAAGGAATCCCTTGTGGATGGCGGCGGCGTTTACCCCTTGCATGGCGTTGACGAACGCGTCGAAGGCATGCTTGAAAAAGAGGTTGTCGTAGACTTTGTCCAGCGTTTCCTTATTGGGCATCCCGTCCTTGAATTCCAACGTTCCCAGCCGGGTATCCACTTTCGCTGGAGTCGTGATCTCTGGGGGGAGTTGCGCGCTGGAAGGTCTATGGAACAAGCCGGCCGCAACAAGCATCAAGTATACCCGCATCAATCGCGATTGCATCGAGATTACTCCTGAACCTTGAAAGGAGAACAGTAGACGCGCTCCCAAGATTTGGCATTGTATGGCGAAAGCGCGCGATCCGATAGAAAGGCCGGCGCTGGCGCTGCCGGCCGAGTCTCGGCGGCGTGGGTGGGCATGTTGATTCGCGGAGCGCGCTGGCATGATTGCCGCCGCGCATGAAGGCCCGTGGATTGGGGTTTGGTAGGCGAGGGGAGGGGAACGACGGGAAGAACCCCTCACCCTGCCCTCTCCCCAAGGAGAGGGTGGAGAGATGGTCCCGAGCCTCTCCTCAAGGAGAGGGTGGAGAGATCGTCCGCGTCCCGAGATCCTTCTCGCGCCCGGAGGGCGTGGGATTAAGACGCGGTACTTTATTGGAGGCACGAGTCGTTGCCGGACAGAGCCAAGGAGCCCGTTGAACAATCCAATCCCGGTAAGGCGGAATCGGTCCATGGTCAGGGCAATCGCATCAAAAATGTTGAACTTTGACGATCCTATCGATGGACGTGTGGAAATCGGCGCGGATTTTCTTGCGTCAGTCCCTTGTCATACCACGATGGAGGCCGAAAAATGCGTCCCTCGGCAAACGATTGTCGAGCGTCGTTGAAAGGTGACGCGAAATCCCGCTGACTTACGCGGGCGCCATTGTTGCGTCAATTCAATGACTGGCAAGTGGGCGCACGACTGACTTTCTCGGTTTCTCGCCCGAATATTCGGGAGATTTTGACATTTAGATGCGATTGCCCTGGGTCCATGGTGTATAGTGACCACGATCTTGATAACAGCCAATGGCTTATGGACCGCTCGACAGTATCTCGGTTTCTCAACCGGCAATTAAATGTTGAACTGGAATTCCTTGGTATTGATTAAGGCCCAGATGAGGTTCTGGTAAGCGACTTTTTTGTCCTGTTTGCTGGCGATGTACTCGAGGGAGGTCTTCAATTCTTCCTCGCGCGGTTGGCGGGCGAAGAAACGCTGGAATAGTTCCGTGACCTTTTCGGCGTCGGGGCGGGAGTCGGCGGCCAATTTGCCGGCCCGGCTGGTTTCCGCCGTCAGCTTGCCTTGGATTTCCCCGGAATTGAGCAGGTGGAGCGCCTGGCTCAGGTTGGCTTCGCCTCCCCGCTCGCATTCGCAGGAGCTGGCGCGCTGGGGACGACCAAAAATGTCCAGGAAGTAGGAGCCGACTTGCTCGTCGGGTAGATCCACCGCGCGCATCTCCGCCGGGAAGCCAAAGCTCGTCGGCACCGCCGTCACCTGATCCAAAGCGTCGAGAAGTACCTCGGCTTGAAGCCGTTTCGGATAGTAACGGGCGAAGTTCTGCTTGTCGTGAATGTTGTACTTGTTCGGCTCGCTCTTGAGCTGATACGTCGACGACATGCAGATCATCTTGACCACGTGCTTGATGCTGTAGCCGCTATCGATGAAATCTTTCGCCAAGGCGTCGAGCAGTTGCGGATTGGATGGTGGGTTGGTCACGCGCATGTCATCGATCGGCTCGACGATCCCGCGCGAGAAGAAATGACCCCAGAGTCGATTGACCAGTGCGCGGGCAAAGAACGGATTGTCTTTTTGCGTCATCCAATCGACGAGCGCATGCCTAGGATCGGCCCCGGGGGGAATGTCCATCGGCTTGCCGTCGAGTCCCTTGGGCGGGACCACCTGGCCGGTCTTGGGATGTTGCACGTTTCCTCCGCGGGCCACGAACACTGCTTCGATCGGTTGGCCAGCCGAGGAGATGCCCTGGTTTTTCCTGCCGATGCGCGAGAAGAAGGCGGCCATGGAGTAGTAATCGTCCTGGCTCCATTTCTCGAACGGGTGATGATGGCACCTTGCACACTGAATGCGCGTGCCCAAGAAGAGTTGCGAGACGTTGTCGACGTTATCTTCGCGCGATTGCACGCTTCGGTACCAAACCACCGGAGGATTGATTTCGGGCGTTCCACTGGCGGTCAGGATTTCGCGAGCGAACTCGTCGTAGGGCATGTCGTTGTAGAACGCTTCCTTCAGCCAGAGGGACATGGCGTGGGTGCCGGGAGCAAAGTCGGCGCGATTCGATCGCTTGTTCTGCAGGATGGCGCCCCACTTCATCGCCATGAAAGACGCGTAGTCCGGATCGGCGAGCGCCTCGTCGATCAACTGTTCCCGTTTCGTCGACTCGTTGGAGGCGAGGAATCGAGCGACAACTTCGGGTGAAGGGAGTTTTCCACAGAGGTCGATGTACAGGCGGCGGACGAACTCCTGGTCGCTGGTCGGCTGCGACGGCACGAGACCCAGGTCGGCCCACTTCTTGGAGGTCCATTCGTCGATGTAGTTGACGGGAGTGAAGCTGGGTGCCTCGGTGATCGCGACGCCGACGGGGACGCTGGCGCGGAAGGTGGCGACCTGGCCCATGTACCGGGCCATGACGGCGGACTCGCCCGCCAATTCGCTCGTCGTCACTTTGCCAAAATTGTCCACGTTGGCGACCGCCGTGTCGTTGCTTTGAAATTGGGCGAACCGAGTGACGTCTTCGACCCGGCCGTCGGAGTAGGTCGCGGAGACGCGCAAGCGCTGAACGCTATTGCGGTCGAGCACCCGCTGAGGTGGGAGCACTTCGATTTTGGTGACGATCGGATCCTTATCCCCGCCATAGGGCATTCCCTGCTGAATCCAGGCGACGAGGAGCCGGTGGTAGTCGTCCCCTTCCTTCATGAGTTTGCCACCGCCGTGGGGTAAGCTTCCCACCGCCTTGCGAAGGACGATGCTCTGTTCAGGGGCGGCGGGGAAAATGCGTCGGCCTCGTCCTTCCTTTACCAAATAGTCGTAATCGTTCTGTGGCTCGAAGCCGAGGAGGGAGAGGGAGAAGCCGTTTTGCCCGCCGGACTTTCCGTGACAGCCTCCCGAGTTGCAGGTGAGCTTGGTGAAGACCGGGACAATCTCATTGGGGAAATTGATGGGCCTGCCCGCCTGCATGTTGGCGACGGTGACGGGCGCTTTGGCGGTCAGATCCCCCACCTGAACCAGGATCTCCGCCGTCCCGTCCGCGACTGGGACCGCTTCGAGTCGTTCATTGATGCGGACCACTTGTTCGTTCGAGGACTTCAGGATGGCGATATCCGTCACGTCGACCGGTCGCTCTCCCATCATGCCATTGACGAGCAACCGCTGCATGGCGCGTGGGTCGGACAGTTGGATCGCGGGTGGGTCGACCTGAACGGCGGTGATTTTCGATAAATCGACCGGCTTTGGTTCCGAGGGCTTGGCGGCTTCGTCGGCGCCCCAGGCCAATCCTGCTTGTAGCGTCGCCAAGAAAAGTAGCATGCTGGTCGCGGTGATCCATCGGAATGTCATCATCGGCGATCCTCTCCGTCGTCTTCCGGAGTCCTTGCCGGACTGGTGGGTAACTGCAAACGATCTCGGGCAGGCCCGGCGTTCGCCGGTCCAGGGGTAGGGGCGGTCGTTGCCGACCCCTCTTGGCTGTATAACAAAGCTTTGCGGAATTTGGCGAGAAAATCAAGCGCAACTTTGTCCCAGGGCCGGATCTGCGCGAATTTCGCGGCCGGCCGGGCCGGAAATCATCGCTGTCGTGGGGGAATCGAAGCGTACGTTTCGCTGCGGCGTCGGATTTCGGGCGTCCGTGTTCGTCGATGCCGTTCCGCCCGCGTTTCCCATGGGATAAAACGATTCGGGGCGATCTCTTCGTCGGGGGGGGAGAACGGACCCATGGCAAAACCTCAACGCTGAATAAGGGAGGGATGATGCTCGCCAGGAGAATAGCGGTGCGTCTGGAGTCGCTGGGACTTCCGATTCGCAAGGCGGTCGAGTTCGCGGCACGCATCGGAGCTCAGGGGGTTCAATTCGACGCGGTGGGAGAGCTCGCGCCGGAGCAACTGTCGCAGACTGGCCGCAGGCAGCTGAAACACATTCTTTCCAACCACGGGTTGTCGATCATTGGGATTGGCTTTCCGACCCGCAGGGGTTTCGATCACCTGGAACAATTGGAGGCCAGGCAGGCGGCGGCCCTTCGGATGCTTCCCTTTGCTCACGAATTGGGCGCGCCGATTGTCATCGGCACGCCGGGGAAGATCCCGGACAAGGCCGATGACCCCAAGTCCCGACATTTTTTTGATGCCCTGGAACGGATCGGCAGGGAGGCGGAACGGGTGGGAACCCGATTTGCCCTCGAGACCGGCTGGGACAGTCCGGAACGAATGGTTCAGTTTTTCAACGACATGAAATGCTTCGGATTGGCTGTCAACTATGACCCGGGAAACCTGCTGGTGCGGGGGTTCGATATTTACGGCGGAGTCCCGTTGCTTGGTGACCGAATCGTCGGCGTGCATGTCAAGGACGTCTTGCGAAGCGCCACCACGGTCAGTGGGTATCTCGAAACCAGGATGGGAGACGGGGAACTCGACTGGAATCGATTCTTTGGCGCGATGGCGGAGATCGACTATCCTGGTTATTTCACCGTCGAGCGGGAAACGTCCAACGATCCCTTGAGCGACGTGACCCAGGCCGTGGAGTTCTTGAAGCGGTTCTGATTTCCTTTTTCATCGGAGAGCGCGCCGTGGCCATGAAACTTGCCATGCTTGGATTGTGGCATACGCACGCCACCGGCATCGTTCAGCGGGTCAAGGAACATCCGGACGAGTTCGAACTGATCGGCTTTTTTGATCCCGATCCCAACGTCATGCGACAACGAACCGAGGAATGGAAGTCCCTGGTTCCCATGAAAGTGGTCGGCAGTCCGGACGAACTGTTCTCATTAAAGCCGGACGGAGTCGTCGTCGATGGCCAAGTGTACGAAAATGTCGGACTGGCGCGGCTCGCCTTGGAAGCCGGATTTCCCGTGATGTTGGAGAAGCCGGCGGGGGCGGACTTGAAAGCCTTCGAACAAGTCATCGACCTCGCCCGGCGAAAGCATCTTCATGTGCAGATGATCTACCTCTTTCGATACATGTCGGCGGTACTGGAAATGCTCCGGTGTGCCAAGGAAGGGGAGATCGGCAGGATCCACGAATTTCGCGGCAGACTTCCCAAGGACATCCGGACCTACGACAACTACGTCGAGACGATGGGCTGGCATCCGGGCGGGATCTTCTACGAAATGGCGGGGCATCTCGTGGACATGATGATCACGATCCTTGGCAAGCCGACGCGCGTGGTGCCCATGCTAAGTCATCACGCGGATAGGCCGGGGGATTTCGTCGATAATGGCATCGCGGTGTTCGAGTTCCCTCACGCCTACGGCATCGTTGAAGTCCCCGCGCTCGAGGTTGCCCCTCGGTCCAGAAGAATCGAAGCGCATGGCGACCGGGGCTCCTGCGTTATTCCGCACCTGGGAAGCGGTCACCTGGGGAATCGCGAGGTGCAACCCATCGAGATTTATCGCTTGGGCAAGGGAGATTGGGTTCACACGGATCTTCCCGCGGCAAAGCTGCAAATAGCCGACCTTCGCGAGTTCGCTGCCGTCGTGGGAGGGAAGAAAGCTCCCGATTATTCCTTTGAGCATGACCTGCTCGTACACGAATGGCTTCTCAAGGCGAGCGAACGCCAATAGCAGGATGCGATCACGCCGCGACAGCGATTACGAAATGGATTCCACCCAGCGATGGAGTTGCTTTCGATCGACCTTTCCCGTCGGGTTAAGGGGCATTTCGTCCAGGAAGTGGAATTGTTCGGGGACCTTGTAGCTGGCGATTCGCGCGGCCACGAATTGGCGTAGCTCTTCCGCCGAGGGGGGATTCGAAACATTATCACGCATCGCAACAAAGGCGACGACCACCTGGCCGAAATGTGGGTCCGGCTTCCCCACGACGCCGCAGAGATGAACTGCGGGGTGTTCATTGATCACCGCTTCCACCTCGAGCGGTGAAATGTTCGATCCGCCCCGAATAATGATTTCTTTTTTGCGGCCGACGAACCAGAGATACCCGTCCGGATCGAGTCGGCCGAGATCGCCGGATGCCATGCACCCCGCGCGCAGAACCTTTGAAGTCGCCTCCGGATCGTTCCAGTAGCCGACCATGACGGCTGGGTTTTTGATCCAGATCTCGCCCACCTCTCCGATGGGTAAATCCTGGCCCTCGTCACCGACGATGCGGATGACCGTTTCGCGGACCGGCTTGCCGACCGAGCCGATGCGCTTTTCTCCGAAGGGCGGGTTCATGCTGTAGGTGAGGCATTCGGTCATGCCGCATACCTCGCTGACTTGCCAGCCGAAGTACTTTTCGAAGCGCCGGTGAAAATCCAGTGGCACCGAGTCTCCACCGACGAAGCAGCTCTTAAGGCTTGGCAAAGGGGTCGGGTGATCCTCGATGTGCTCCAGGAGGTCTTCCAGGCTTGCGGGGAGCATCTGGATCCGGGTTGCGTGATGTCGCGTGATTGCTTCGAGAATGTCCGCGGAAGTAGGACGATCGAGCAGGACCGTGGTCCCCCCCGCGAGCAGGTTGGGGAGAAGTTGCCCGGAAAGGGCCGCCGCATGGCTGACGGAAGTCATGACCACGTGAACGTCTTTCGCGGTGAACTCGCCGGTCTTTACCTGGATGTCACAGTTGCGATAGAGCGTTCGATGCGAGTACGTCACTCCTTTCGGCTTCGCCGTCGAGCCGGAGGTATAAAGGATCGCGCACGAGGAGTCTTCGGAAAATTTGCGTGTCGTCGCGGATTCGCCTGGCTTTGCGAGCAGGCGGTGGAAGGACGCAAATCCGTCGACGTCATCCGTTCCCCCCACCAGATATCTTTGTTGGACTTGTAGTTCATCAAGGGGCAGTTCATTCGCGATGGAGAGCTTTTCGCGATGAACGAGGAGCGAGGTCGAGCCGGAATGCCTTATCGCATATTCCGCTTCGGCGCGGAGGTAACGGTAATTCAGGGGCACGCAGACCGCGCCGAGCTTGAAACATGCCAGGTACGCGAAGATCAGTTCCGGACAGTTGGGAAGAAAGAACGCGACCCGATCCCCGTGGCCGATTCCCGCTTGATGAAGCCCGCCCGCCAATCGATCGACCCATTCCTTTAGTTCGCCGAAGGTCCAGCGGCGATCCTTGAACCAGAGTGCGTCGGCTTGGGGGGAACATAAAGCCACCTCGTCAAGCATTCGGCCCAATAGCACGGGAACGTTCCCTTCGAGTGAAACGATCAATTAGCCTTGGCGCGGGTGCTGCGAAAGACGTTTCGGACACGGCTTCCGAGTCCCTTCGGGCGCGCGGGCTCGGAAACCTCCTGCTCGACTTCCTTGCCGGCCCCATTCTTATTCGCGTCCATGGACTTCCAATCCCCGCTCGGCTTCGAGAAATACGAACTTTGTGAATCTCGGGAATGGCCATCCCCAGGCGATTCATGGCGAGGTACCAGACGCCGTGAGGGGGAAGTTGCTGGCTCCACGGGAAGAGGCTGAGAGCCCAGGCGTTGCTCGTGCAACGTCGCCGGAGAGAGTGGCGTGAGTGGCACGTAGCTTGTCCTTTGCACGGGCGCTTGCAGGGGATGAACCTCGACGGACGTTCGACGCGCGGTAGGGGGTATTTTTTCCGTGGTTGGGGTCAGCACGTCATGACTTTCACTCGGCAGTTGCCGTGGCGTGGACGGCACCCCTTCTTGCGGTGCTTGAGGAACTGCTTGCTGCGGAACTTGAGGTAGCCCCGGTTGCGGGGTTTCGACGCCTGGGGCGGGGACGTCTTCCATCAATCCGCCGGGGTGGGGGGACATGTTGGGCATGCCTCCTCGCTGAGGATCGTCTTCGTGGAGAAGAGCTTGTGGGCGTTGAAAACGAGGCGCGTTGAGCATGGAGGGCGGAGCCACGAGCGCGCGCGGGTCTTCCTGCATCCGCGCCGTGCTGGGGATGCCGATCCGCTCGTTCACCTGCTTGCGAGTGATGGCGAGAATCTGATTGCGCATCTCGTGATATCGATGCTGTTCGTTCTTCTTGTCCGCGGCCAGTCGGGTGGAGGCGATGGCGTCAGCATAGCGGGACCAGCGCAGGCCGTATAGATCGTAGACCGTCGGGTAGACGACGGAACTGGCGAGGATGATGTTCTCCTGCAAGGAGGACTCGGCACTCGGAAGAGGACGGAACAAGGCTCCTACGGCGGGAATGTCTTCGAGAAGCGGGACTCCCTTGGTTGTCCTCGCCGCCCGCAGCGCGACGGTGTACCGGCTAACTTCGCGGAGTTCGTAACTGCTGGTTTGAACGTCGGTGTGAACGAAGTGCCGTTTCACTCGGCCGAGGTGCTTTTCGTTCGCGTTCACCGGTTCTCGGATATTGGTGGTGTACATGTAGTCGAACGAATAGACGATCGACTGGCCGTCGGGCTGAATGACGGGGCGGATTTCGAAGCCGGTCCCCGTCTCGAACTTGTAGACTTCGGGATCCGGGACAAGCGCTTGCAGCGAGGCGCCCAATTCCGGGTTCGGCGGAAATCCCTGTGTCCCTCCCACGGTTTGCACGGGGGAGAGCGAACCCTTGACCCCCGCGGCGGGCTGGCCGGAGAGCATGGCGGCGGCGGTGAGGAAGGTCGGATCGTTGGCCAGGTTGCCAACGTCCTGCACCAGCGCCTTGGCCCCGAGCATTCCCTCTTGGATCATGATCCCTCGTTTGGGGAGATCGAACTCCATGGTCGCCGTCGGCTGGACCTTCGCGAAGGTCCGGTTGTTGGTCAGAATGGTGGTCGTCTCGATCTGGCCGAGAGAGACGTCCCAGAAGCGCGAGGCTCTGCGAATGTCGAGAAATGCGGGGTTATAGAACTGCGCGTTGACGTCGTCTTCGATCGCCGTCGCGATCCGTTTGAGATAGTTATCGATGTTGGAGACATGGGAGCGCATCGCCTCGAGCAACTCGACCGCCTTCTCTTCCTGCTCGTCGATCAACTGATCCAAGAGCCGCTTCGCGAAGAGCTTTTCTTGTTTCTCGAGAAGGTTCTCGCTTGCTTCGATCGATTTTTTACGGGTGGCTTCTACGTCTCTCAAGCCGTCTCGCAATCGTCGTGCGCCGTTTCGGAGCTCGACCATACCGTCATCTGCCAACTGCTGGCTGATGTCGTTCAAGATCTTTATACATATCTCGCCGTAAATTGTTTTGACTCTGTCATTCGCATCATTGAATCCAGGCACACTATCGTAAGTAATGGAAAGCAATTCCTGAGCAGAAGAGATCATTTCATTGGCAAGCGTCACATTTGCCGTGGGTCCGGCGGCAAGCGATTGAAGGTACTGTTCTTGCAACGCAGATCGCATCAACGGAAGAGATGCATTCATATCCACGGCTTCGAATCGCGATTTAAGTCCCGCCAAAAGCCTACCCACTGATTCGACGATTGCCATTCGCTCGTTTAGGTCAAGCTTCTCCTTAGAAGCGTCAGAAATCCGACTTTCGGAGTCCGCCGGTATAGCGCTTTGCAACCAATTATTCCAAGCTTTTAACGAAGCCGTTTCCATCTCCGAATCGTTGACACGCATCTCCTTCACGGTTGCTGCACAATTCTCCTTTTGTTTCACGACTTCTTGTTCAAGAGACGCAATCGCTCGAGTCATGGTCGATCGAATGAGAAGATCGAATACGTCATTTACCTGGCTTTTGGCATCACCCGCGTCCCTCTCGGCTCGTTCCGCCTCGGCCGCCGCCTCTTTTGCCTTCTTGGCTTCTTCCTCGATCTGTCCTTCGCGGGTCTCTATGAGCGAGCGTTCGACGCGGAGGTTGTTGAGTTCCAGCTCGGCGGCGAGCTGCGCCTTGAGCGCTTGCGCGAGCCGTACGGTCGCGAACTGGACGCTGTTCAACGTTCCCGGACCGGAAAGTTGGGTGTTCATGTGGTTCACGAGTCCGGAGAACTGATACGTCCGGCGCGCGTTTTCCTCGATGCGGACCATGTCCTTGAAGTCGAGCTTGTCCTGGAAGTGGCCGACCAGAATCGCGTTCACCAAGCGGTCCGAGTGACGGATGCGCGTCAGCGCTCGGTAGTAGTCCGTCTCGATGCGCGGCAATTCCGATTGCACGAGGGAAAGGAACGTATGGATGATGTCCTGGCGAATGGGGTGGTCGGCGAGGGCGGCCATCGCGATGGCGCCCGCCAGGCTGATGGTGTCCATCGAGTTGAGCGCGAGTAGTTTGTTCTCCGCGTTGAGGAGTTCGGAATCCATTTGCGCTAGTTCGCGGATGAAGTCCGGTCCGAAAAAGGCGTAGCCGTACCGGACGGCGCGTAGGTCGGGGGGTAGACCGCTGCCAGGCACGACGACGACTTCCGCGGGGGCTCCGGGCGGGAGGTAGCCGGCATCCACCTGGGACGCCACCTGGTCGGCAACCATGACGACCGCCTTGCGGAACATCTCCAGAGACTGCGTCGTTAGGAATCGGGATTGGGCGAGGTGCTTGTCGATTTTCTCGTAGACGAGTTCCATGCGGTTCCCGTTCTCGCCGTTGACTTGAACGGTGTGAATGCCGACCTTGACTTGTCCGACGGGGGTGTCGATCTGATGGATCATGCGCGCGATTTTGAAGATGCCGCGTAGCGGTCCGCGCGCTTGAATTACCCCTTCGCCGATGACGGAGAGACTGACCTGCAGGACGGGATCGACCGAATCGATCTTTCCCTTCGCGTAGGTATCCGGATCGGCGAGCCCGGCGGCGACTTCCTTGCGGAATTGATCCTCGCGCGCCCGGTCCTCGGTCGCCTGGGCGCTGGTGAGTTCGTTTTGCCGCTTTACCGCTTCCGTTTCGGTGCTCGCGAGTTTTTCCGTCGTGCTTGCAATCTGCCTTTGGAGGTCGGTGACGACCGCTTGCGTCGGCTGCGGCTTGGCGAGTTCCGCGGCGAGTTGGTTTTGTAGATCTTCCAGTTTTGCTTGAAGTTCTTGTGCCCGCGAGGCCGCGTCAATCGCCTCCAATTCCTTGAGGCGCCGCGCGTCGGTTTTTTCATCCGCGGACGTTCGAGCCTTGTTGGCCTCGATCCGCGCATTGTCGAAGCTCAACTTGTTAAGTTGTTGCACGTCGCGATTGATGATTTGCACCACGCGGTGCGCGTCCCGGAAATAGAACAGCCGAATCACGCGGGTGTCGACCGTGTCCCCTGGATTAAATTCCTGGTTGTCCATGATGCGCGGCACGTGCTCGGGGAATTCCGTTTGTGTGATCTTGGCGGGAGGGGGCGGCGCGGCCGAGACTTTGAGTTCGAAGCCTTTGGTGCTATTCGTGTTTCCCAAGATGTCGGTGAGGGCCTTACCTTCAATCACGAAGGTATAAACGCCCGGGGGGACACCCAAATAAGTCAGCCGAATCGAGCGCCGGTCCTCGGCGATCGTCGGGGGAGCGGCGGCGGGAACCTCCACCATGGTCGGGCTGCCGGTAGCGTCCAAAGCGACCTTGCTCAGCTTGAAACTCTCGGCAGGTAGAGGATCGAGAATGTCGTTGTCGTCGAGTGAGATGATTACTTCCGTCGAACCGTCCGCTTTGGAGCTGGCCGTGACACTCGTCGGAGTCGGTGGCCGCTCATCCACGCGCACCAGGAACGGTTCCGAGGTGACCACTGCGGGTGAGTTCGGAACCATCGAGTTGGCGAAGGTTGCCTTCGCGGAGATTTTGTAGAGGACCGGCAGAGCATTGTTCGCCGGCAGGCGCATGCGGATGTTTAACTTGTCCCCGTTCGCTACCTGTTCATAGTTGTGCGCGAAAGGCTCCGCGAGGCCCCCCGGTTCGCGGGTCAACGAAACGCCGGAAATCGTGAAATGGGTCGTCCCTTTCATCACGCCGACTTTGAGCCCAAGGTCCAAGCTTCCTTCTGGACGATTGTTCTTGGGATGTCTCGCGACTCGAATGGCTCCGTCCTCATCCTTGCGTGGCGCGGCCACGTTCGCTTTGGAAGTCGTGTCGCTGGGTAACTGGACCAAGTTTTCATCGAGTTCCGGCTTCTGGATGGACAGCTTCTTGGCTTCCTCCGCCAATTGCTCCAGGTCCGGGTTGACGGTGAAAACAAGGCTCCTTTCTTCGGTGTTCGACACGAGGTCTTTAACGCCTTTGAGTGAAAGGTTGTAAGTCGCGGGAGGTAGTGTCGCGACTTCAAAGAAGAAAGTCTTCCGGTCGTCACTAATCACTGGAGCTTTGGCAAAGCGGATTGCAGCGTTGGACGAGCCTTCCACGGGCGCCAAGATGACGTTCGCGGGAACGAGAGTCCCAGGGAGGACGTCATTGTCTCCGAAGTCGACGGTGACGCGGACCTTGTCTTTCAGTGTCGGATCCACCTTGGGATCCTTAATGATCGGCGCCTCTTCGTCCACAATGACGTGGAACGGCGAGGACTCGATCGTTTGCCCGTTCGCGAATTCGGCGATCGCGACGATGGAATACGGCGACTTGGTGTTCGGAAGAGTTCCCAAGGTTAAATCGACGTCCGCGCCGGATACAAGGATGTCCTTGGTTTCACCGGTAAAGGGGTTTTTCACCGTAATCCGGTTCGGCTTGGGAGCTTTGTCCGGCACGGCGACAGCAACCGTAAGCGAGATTTCCGTCGTTTTCCGCGGCGTTGCAGTAATCAATGGCCGGACGCGCAGGGTATTGCTCTTGTCGTCGTAGTAGGCCGTCTCCCCGACCTGAGGACTCTTGAGGGAAAGGGTGACGCGGACGGTTTCTTCCCCCGTTACACTCACGGAGTGGACGAGAGGGAACAAACTAAAGACGAGGATCACGAACTTCTGACTTCGCCACATGACGTTTCTTCTCCCGACGAAAAGATCGGAAATCGGTCACGTGCTGGTCCTCGCGTGAGAGACGTGGTCCGGGGCGCACGTTGCCTTAATTCCTGATATCGTCCGAATCGAGGTTCGGACTTTGCGGATTAAGCGGACCGGGCGTGAAATCCGGTTTGGAGGGGCGATTGACCCTTAAACTGCAAGGTTGAATCACGGTGTTCGAACAGAAACGGAGTGTTGCCGCCGGCCTGTTGAAGACAAGAACGGGGCGGTCGCGGCTTGGAACGGGCGACGAACGGGTGGAAGGGAAACATGCGTTGGGAGGGACGTGATCGATGGGATTTGCCACGGATGGGAACGGGGAGGTCCGGAACGTGCAGAGCGCGCAAGTTAGCGGTTGGTGGGAACGAACTAGCGCGGCCGCGGGTGTTCCGCGCTTCGGCGTCGGCGATTGAATTGAGATACTTCTCGTCCGGCCGGTTCTCGGCGGCGCTCTGTAGAGGGCGGACACCGGGAACCACGGATACCACTTTTCCCACGGTCTGAATACTGGCGTTGGCCGAGGTGGTGGCCGCGGACCCGACCGTCGATGTCATTACCTGGCCGGTCCCCCGAGCGGCATTCCCCAGGTTACTCGCAAGCCTGGAATTCCTGAACGCATTTCGGACTCCGCCGACACGTGCCGCCCGCCCGTGGACCTTGCGCTGCTAAGCCTTCACCTTGCAGATATCACCGAGAACTTGTTCCTGAAGAAGGGGAGAGGAAGCAGACTTTCACTCGGTAGTTGGGGTAGATGTAGGTGATGCTGTCTTTGTCATAGGAGATGACCGGGGTACCCGAAGGGAGCATGACGTTGATGTACATCCGCTCGTTGCTCTTGGGGTGATTCGCCACGATCACCGAGGGGCCCCCTTGAAGCAGTGGACCCTGAAATTCGCGATCGCCACTGTAGTAGTAGCGGTGGACGTGGACGGTGGGGGGTCGACCTTTAGGCCTCCCTCGGGGGTCTGCGTGAACTCGACTTTGGGGAGACCTCGTTCGTGGTCGTTGGGTTGAAAGATAACGAGATCGTCGAGCCTCGCGACTCTTGGTTCCGTTCCTCGGACCCAAGGGGAGGCGAAGAGGCAGAGGCCAAGGGCGAGCCATCCGCGCCGGGAGAAAGACGCGCGAAACATGTGAGCCTCCATGCGACGGACACTCGATCCCGCGCATCCTTGGCAGGATCGTCATCCACTGAATTATCGGTCGCGGATTACCTCCAGATTGACCTGCAGTTGCACGATTTCGTCAAAGTGCAGTCGAATCCCCGAATCGTGGGGGGCAGGGAACGAAGGAGACGGATTCCTGCTTCCCTCGTGGCAGCCAGAGTTTATGGGATTTTTGCCAGACCACGGGGCCCGCGGCTTGATTAAGTGGATCCGGGCCCGGGGTCCCCGAAAGCGCTCGGATGCCCACCTCGATGTGGTTTCCCTTTAACGCCCCCTCCGGGCCGCCGTTGTGATACGCGATTCCGTTGCAGGCGATTTCGCCGGTCTCATAAATGGCCAGTCCAATCTGATCCACGTTCACCGGCCCGGCTTGGAGCGGCGGCGCCCCGGCAATGAAACGTTTTCGGCGAATGATCAAGGGTGCTGCCTCGGCACTGGCGGGGTCGAGCGTTTGTTGTGTCGGAAGTTGAATCGCGACCGGTCCTTGAAAAAGCCGGTCTTGGGCCGCCTTGAATCCAGGCTGGACTCTGGTAGGACCGAGCCGGTGGCCGGCGTGACTGCCGGAGCGGGCAGGGGTGGCACTGGGCACCGTCGGCAACAGCCGGCGATTCGATGACTGCAGCACAAGTTTGTCCTCTATTGCGGGAAACGAATTAATGGTGATCTGGCTGCGTCTGGCGTCCGCGCCGTACGGTTGGTTTGGAAGACAGCCGTACGTGACCTACGCGACAAGATCTCCCCGGCAAGTCCCCGTGTACTGTCGTGGAACTCACCAGCAAGGCGGTCAGAAAAGTAGCGATCTTCAGCCGCGTCGAACGCATGTTGTTTGTCCTCGGGCGATTGGATCTCTGGTCCCACGTGGTTCGCAGGGAGCCGATTCTTTAACGAATCAACGAAATCATCGGCAAGCCCATGGAACGGCCTGGTTCCTGGAGGAACGTGTGGGGAGTCGGCAGCGTTCAAAGGTTCGTATCGACGGCTGGCGCAGGTGAATTGAGGGAATGTGGGGAAGAAACCTGGGCCGGTCTCGCGACCGGCCCATCGGTTTGAACTACTCGGAATTTTGGATGGGGAAGGAGCGGTGGAACGGGAGTATCAGGGCGAGCCGCAGCTGCTGTACCGAGGTGCTCCGCGTCCGTGGCGGAGATCGCATTTGGACTTGTTGGGTCCCCTGCAGGCGTAGTCCGGTTCATCCGGGCAGCCGGCGTCGTAGCCGTACACGTGTTTTCGCGTATCTTCCGGCAGGACGATCACGACCGATCGGGAGCGATCGAGGAAAACCCGTTCACAGTTGATTTCGTCGCAAGAAGCACACCCGTCACATTCGCACGTTTGGCCGCGATGTGGCGATCCTTGTAAAAGCCGGGCTGGGCGAAACGAACGGGAGGGGGAGCGAATTGATACATCGGCTGCCCCGTTTCCCTGTCCCAAAGCACGATCCTCCAGTTCACCGCGACGCCTGTTTTCTCAAATACCAGCATGCTGAAGCAAAGATCCCATTTTCCGCTTTGAGTGTCAAAGTCATGTTGTCCAGAACGCGGGCGGAAGGAGCTGGGGGGACGGGTGGCTCGGGAAGCGCCGGCGCGGAGAGCTGCGTGAAGAACGTCGCGCCAGTGGGTATGCAGATGGAGGCGGGACAGGCGTTCTCTTTGCCGTCGGTCGGGGCAACTTAAAAAGATCTTAATTTTCGGGACACCCGTGGGCCGCGAAGGCACTTATTTGGCGCTGGTTCGGAGACTGGGAGATGGGCGCCGGAGCCCCTTGGGAATGGCTATTGCGGACAAATCTTCCTCGATCTTTACATCCGATGTTTGTGCTCGCCTTGAACCCGAACCGGCGATTCCCACGAGGATCAAGGAACCTAGCCAGACGATCGGGGATCGGCATGTGTTGCGAATCATGAGGACAGTTCTCCTTGGTATGGGACGAGCGTAAAACCCCAAACTCGCGTGGGCGATGAGGCCAAATTGCCATGCAAGGGGACCAAGGTGGCGGGCGGTGACTCGAATCAGAGTCAGAAAACTCCCGCCGATGCCGCCGAGCGGCATTCCCATGGTGATGCTCATAACGAGACCCCGGCAAGCCGGGGAAGGAGCGTTAAAAATCGAGGAATTTCTCCTCGTCCGCGCGATCGTTCCCGCCCGAATTTTCGGCTCGGTCGGCAAGGGTTGCCGGCGTGGAGCTGGGGGCCTTGGAAAGCAGGCTGCTCCGGAACAGGGCCGGCCCGTTGGCCCGGGCGTCACGGCATTGCGTTTCTGACATTCAATGGCGGGCGATGCCGGGAATGCTTACACCCGAAGGAAGATTTTCTTTCGGTACAAGAAGAGGAGCAGAAGCCACTTGACGAGGACGATGGAAAGCGCGACGGCGAAGGGTTGAAAGGACGTGGCGGCGAAGGAGATCAGTCCACCAAAAAAGAAGTTCGCGATCCGGGGAAAGTCGACAAACTCCTGCAACAAGTAAATCGTGATCGGATTGGCGCCGATGACGGTGAAAAAGAAGACCGATTTGCGAAAGCCAAGCACGTCGATCACATGGTGGAACAGGGCGAGCAGCAATAAGCTCCAGCCCCCCGCGACGAGCACGAATGAACTGGTCCAAATGTTCTTAATGATCGGGAACGAGATTCCCCAGCCGTAGCCCCCCGCGAGGCAAACCAGTCCCGCCAGGAACAGCCCGAGCGACTTCTGATTGCCTGACCGCGACCCGCGGAGCCAATGCCCCGAAAGTACTCCAAGGATACCGGTCGCGATCGCGGGAATCGTCGAGAGAATCCCCTCGTTATCGCCGAACTTGTAATACTTGACGCCTGGCAGGTAGAGGCGATCGACGTAGGCGGCGAAGTTCCCTTCCATGGTGAAATCTCCGGGCGAAAACCCCGGCGCCGCGCAGGTGGTCAGTATCCACCAATAGCCTCCAAGGAGGATTACGCCGACGAGTGCCTGGACCACGATCGGTAAATGAAGCACCAGGAGCGCGCAGAAGAAATAGACGATCGCGATACGCTGCAACACCCCCGACATGCGAAAGGTATTGGGGTCGAATTTGAGAGCTTCGTTGTACACGAGACCCAGGAGGAACAGGAGCACGGTTCGGCGGACGATGCGACGGTAAAGCATCCAGCGACTCTGGCCTTGGTGGTGTCCCGACAGGGAGATCGGAAGCACGACGCCAACCACGAATAGGAAAAGTGGAAAGATCAGGTCATAGAAGCGAAACCCTTCCCATTCCACGTGTTCGAATTGCGCGGAGAACGACTCCCAGCCCGGGAATTTGAGCCAGGCGGCCAAGGCGATGAACAGTTCGGCGCCGCCGGTGATCCAGAACATGTCGAAACCGCGGAGTGCATCGATGGAAAGGATTCGGCGATCGGTGGGGGAGGGGATTTCAGCGTTTTCCATGCCGAGAGTTTACGCATTCACCCCTCGGCGTCCAGCGCGCGTTATTGGGCATTGGAAAAGCACTTTTGCAATCCGAACCGGAAGGTCGGCCGGACCCAGGGAGCCACTTTTCTGATGCTCGATAAAGCTCGGGAATATCGAACGCGGGTCCTTTTACGAACGGGAGAATCCCACGTCGGATTTCATGGGGGGCGAGGCGGAGCGGGCGATTATGAACTGACTCGATTCCTGCCGGCCCGTTTCGCGTCGTAGAGTTTATGGTCGGCGGCGGCGATGAGGTCGTCCGGCTCCATCTCGATGGCGCCCGTGCAGACCGCGATCCCGATGCTGATGGTCACGAAGATGTCGATGGAGTTGACGGAGATGGGGGCTTCCGCCACCAAGGCGCGGAGCCTGCCGGCGAAACCGATCGCGTCGTCCAGGGAGGTTTCCGGGAGCAGGATCACGAACTCTTCACCGCCGTAGCGAGCGAAGACTTCGTCCCCGCGAATCCGCGGACGGATTCGCCCGACGATTTCCCGCAAGACAATGTCGCCGACGACGTGGCCGTAGCGATCGTTAATGCTCTTGAAGTGGTCGAAGTCGAACATGACCAAGGTGAGCGGCCGATCATGGCGTTGCGCGCGGACCAGTTCTCGTTTCAGCGTTTCCATGAGGAAGCGCTTGTTGTGGACGCCGGTGAGCGCGTCCGTGATCATCATCGAGTAGATGCTTTCGTGGTATTCGGCTTCGAGGTTATCGCCCGCAAGGAACTTGAGTATGCTGCTGCCGATCCGGATGCGATCGCCGTCTTTGAGCATCTCTTCCGTAATGCGTACTTCATTGACGAACGTTCCGTTCGTGCTCCGCATGTCGCGAATGAAGAAACCTTCTTCGCGTAGTTCGATGCAGGCGTGCTCACGCGAGGCGGACTCGTCGCCGAGCACCATCTCGCAATTGAGTCCCCGTCCGATCACGAATCGGGTCGACGGCAATTCCAACGGCCCTTGGCTGATCTCGGCGGGAAAGATCTTTAAGAGGCAGCCGTTGCCGCGGATCCTGCGACGGTATTCGTCCGCGATCGATTTCGTGATCGTCGTCTGCTGTGACGCGGGTATGGCGTTCCTGTACACAATGCCCCCTCGGTCAATGCTCAGAAAAGTATCGTCAACATTCCGAACGTGCGTGGGAGTTTAGAGGGGTCCCACTGAAACATACGTCACGTTTCCGGTTCCGCCAGCCGGATTTGCAAAATTGAATCCACTGACAACCGACCACGACGCCACGACTCGTTGCCCCCCGTGCCAATGACATTGAGAAAACTCAGGGATTCCCGGGGAAAACGCCACTCTTTCGCGGACTGGAGGGGTAGTCGAGCATTCAAGTGACATTGGAACGGCTGCCGACGGATGCCGTCGATCGGGATGCAACCCATGGAAAACATGGAGTTACGAGTCCGCATCCAGATTCGATCGACAAGGCGCAACCCTTGGTTTGATCTTCGATCCGCGTGTCCTGATGGGGGGCTTCGTTTCCTTATTGCCCGATTTCGGAGTTTTCGGCATGATCCCGGCCTGCATGGACTTGACGCTTTGCCTGGGTGGTTGGAGCGACGATGCGAAAATCTCAAGGGTCTACCCGTGGACCACGCGTTACGATCGAAGGAGCCAGCATGAGCCATCGCTCCTCGAACTCTTTTGTCGCTGCCAAGGTGGTCGCGGTCATCGTCGGCGTGCTGTCGATTGGGCATGGCGCGCTGGGAGACAAGCAACTGACGATCCGTGCCTTCCAACAGACCGATATTTATGGCACCAATCTCCGGATTCCTGGCTGGCAAAACCCCTCCTTCATGCAACCGGTCGGGCGGGATTTTCAGCGGGTACAGCCTTGGTCTGATCCGGGCGCCTGCAGAGTGGCGTTCGATTTCAAATATGGCGAAGTGGGCACGAACCAGGAACTCTCCGCGCGGTTTGAAAAGGAAGCGCTCGAACCCTTGAGACCAAGCGATTACCTCCATGCGGTAAACGTCATGTCTCGGTCCGTCAACTCGCGGGCGGCGGCGTTTCATCTGATAAACGAAGAGTTTAGCAGAGCCATCCTTTCATCGCGTAACGTCGAGAACCAATCAGCCGCCGTCCATTCTGAGGTGGAGCGTCAACCGGCATGGATTGGGTCTCCCCTGGAGGATCCGTTTCGTCAGGAATGGGGTCCCCCCGTCGGCGACCTGGCTGGCCCAGTCGGCTTGAATGCCACGAGCTTTCTCCTTAGCTCCCAGGAGGGCGCGACCGCCGGCGAAGGAAAGGATGCTTTGCAACGAGCCGAGGCTCAGCTCGCTCACGAACTGGAGGTCGTTTTCTCGTCGAACTATTTCCGTTTCGCGGCTTCGACGGAGGCGCAACACCAAGGCGATGCTCAGGGAACCGGGATCAATTCGCCGAGCCAAACGCACCTTGGAACCAGGTCACTGCGAATCCTTGGTACCGGCGCGGGAGAGACGACGGATCACGCGGAGACCATGGTTCGGCTCATGCAATGCCTGGTCTCCCAGGGGCACGACGCGCTCGCGGAGGAGATCATGCTCCTGGGAGGTCAAGTCACTGATCCTTATCCTCCGACGGGCCTGGGCAAAGAGGAATTGCCGAGATTGACGCCGATCAATGAATAGACCCGAAACGGAAGTCCGTTTCCCACGTCTCGGCAGATCCACGTCGTGTCAGGGTTGATGTCCGGTCCACTTCAAGCCGGCGATGGAAACGAGCAGCAGGGTCAGGAAGAAGAGGCGGGCAAAACTAGCCGCTTCTCCGAGCAGGAGCATGCCGAGGACCGCCGTCCCCCCGCGCCGATGCCGACCCAAACTGCATAGGCGGTGCCGATGGGGAGCGTTTTTGCCGCCAGGGAAAGGAGGTACATGCTCGCCACGATCGCCGTCGCGGTCAGGATGCTCGAGAGGCCGCGTGAATCCGTCCGTGAATTTCAGTCCAATCGCCCACCCGGTTTCGAGCAACCCCGCGATTACAAGAATGAACCAATCCATCGACTCTCTCCTTCTCCAGGCGCGGGCAGCAACTCAGCGAAAAAGAATTACGAGCGTCGTCTTGTCCTAACCGGGTACGGCGCGTCTCGTCCGGGGAATATTTCCACGGACATCCTATGGATATATGGGTTAGAAAACTTGATTCAGAATCTAACCATGTTGATTCATCGCCCGGCAAAAGTCACTCGCATCCTCGAATCCTTTTTTAGAGCATCAGAAGAGTAATGTCGTATTCCCCGGTCCGGTCGCGTGGAGAGCCTTGGCGCTAACCGCGAGTAGCGGCGTCCATGGGTTAGCACCTGGCCCCGACATTACTTTTTCGAGCGGCAGTAGAAATCGCGATGTCCGCGGATATTGAACTCTCGGTCGACCGCCGGAATGGCATACGATCTTGTGAGTAAGAACGCGAACCATGAATCGTCCATTGTTGTCGTTGTCATGGCGTCGGCGATTCCGCCGATGGAAATCCTGCCGTGGAGGTGTGCCATGCGCTTCTTCCTCTCCAAACCTGTGTTGATTGCGGCTTGTTGAAAATTCGGTGGGGCCGACGGGTGTATGGGGTCGCGTAATCGCCGAGTTGCGTACATGCTTCCCTGTATCTGGCGAAATGCCGAACGGTGGCCGCTTCCATTCAATTCCTCAACAGGCCGCTGGGCCGGCGCGCGCGACCTGAAGCAAGATTCCGCTTATTCCCGTTGGTTTTGAAAGCCTTGGTGGGAAGGGAATTCCCTTTGCCACCAGGTGAATCCGGCATCCGTCTTCGCACGCCTTCGGCCATTCTCCGTTCTCAAACCGATTTCACGGACCAGGTCCACGCCATGGTCGTGCGCGGACCGACAATTCCTTGGAGAGAAAAAGAATGACGCTGCATCGACGTCGGCGAGAGGAGATGCTCGCGCTTTGTTCGGAAATTCATGAAGACGATGGAGTTGATCCACGCACCTACTTCTCAAAGAAACGAGAAGGAAAGACGAATGATCGAAAGGCGAGACAGCTATGTCACCAAGTCGCCGAGGCCCTCTGCCATGTCTTGGCTGGGGAAACGGGGGACGACGGACTGCGAGAGTTGCACTTAGCCTCCGTCGAGCCTTCGCCGGATAGCTCGTGCCTGTTGGTCACGCTTCATCCAAGCGGATTTTGTGACATGAGGGAGTTGGAATCGCTCGCGCGGCGCATCGACGATCGGGCCGGTCGACTTCGTTGCGAAGTCGCCGCCGCAATCACTCGCCGGAAAACGCCCATGTTGACCTTTCGCGTGCTTCCTCGAGTCTCCTTTAATGACCCATTTCCTGGCAGTGGGGAGGTGGAATGATGACCGACTCCTCCTTGCCTCCTCTGTCCACCTGGCTCGTCGATCCCGTGTCTAAAAAGATGGAGGAATCGATTCATGGCTTGCGCATTGCAGTCGACGTGGAGCGAATTGCCGTCTTGCCGGACGTTCATCTCGCTCAAGATATTTGCAATGGCGTGGTCGTTGCCACGAACACAATTCTTTATCCCGCCGCGGTAGGTGGCGACATTGGATGTGGGATGGCCGCAATCGCCTTCGACTTAGACTCGAGAGCCTTCGCGGACGAGCGTAACGCGGCGCACACCTTTCGAGGTCTTTATGAGTCTGTGCCATCGAATAAGCATCGAAAGGCTGGCGCGTTGACGGATACACTTTGCCAGTCCTTGAGTGTCCGTCGATTGACGAAGTTGGCGCATAGGGACGGCGCGGTGCAAATGGGAACGATCGGAAGGGGCAACCATTTCGTCGAGCTTCAAGCGGATGGCGAAGATAGGATCTGGCTCATGGTCCACACTGGTTCCCGCGCCATGGGGCAGTCGATCACCAAGCATCATCTCGAAAGATCGACCCCAGGGTCGGGGGGGCTTGTCCATTTAAACGCGGATGCCGCCCCAGGGCAGGATTACCTCCACGACATGAATTGGGCTCGGATCTATGCGAGGGAAAATCGGCTCGCGATCCTGCGGGCGGTAGAACGACTACTCAATCAGCAGTTTCACGCGAAAGCCGATTGGAGCACGTTGATACATGGCGATCATAATCACGTGCTTCGCGAAAGCCATTTTGGCAAAGATTACTGGGTTCACCGCAAGGGAGCACAATCTGCCGGTCTAGGAGAGCCAGGGATCATTCCTGGTTCAATGGGTACGTCCAGTTTTCACGTCGCGGGCCGAGGTGAGGAGAGTTCGCTTCGCTCCTGCTCTCACGGCGCGGGCCGGCGACTCAGTCGCACGGAGGCCTGTAAGTCGATCGGCGTGGCTCAATTTCATGGCCAGATGAAGCAGGTTTGGTTTGATCATCGTTTGGCCGACCGTTTGAGGGAGGAGTCTCCCGCCGCCTACAAGGACATACGAGCGGTTTTGCGCGCCCAGCGTCCCTTGGTCAAAGTGGTCCGCGAGCTTCGGCCGCTATTGAGCTACAAGGGGGTGTGAGCGTCAGCCTCAAGCAACGCCCCGTCGTTGGCGCTCGGGGCATGCTCTTTTTCGATAGTCGACCGCGGCTGCTCTCGAACCTTTTGGGCGGGGGAGATGTCGATGGGGAGAGAAGCCGCGGAGGAACAAACATGGCAAGCCAAGTTTCGAAGGTCGATAACACGGTGTTGGATCATGGAGGAAGAAAGCAGACGAGGGATCGTGATGTATATCGAAGAGAAGCCTGGACTGTTGGGGCACGCGAGAATTGGACGCGTGAACTTCTCGCGTTCCTTTCAGACCGTATATTACGCGGGCCACCGACTCCAAGCCATCGGTGGGAAGGGATACAAGGCGAACTACGTCGACGTCGAAACCGGTTTGCAGTACTGGATATCTCGCTGCAAAAAGGCCGGCGACGATACACTCTACCCCGGGATCGTGGAAATCGATGATGACGCGCGCGAGGAGTATTGGATCGAGATCCGCAAAGAGCCTTCGCAACTTCACGTGAAGCGTTTTCGCTCGGAAGGGAAGTATTCCAAACGTCGACCCCGTTAAGGAATCTCCCTTGCGCGGCAGATGCAACTCCTCCGCGTGAGAAGATGCCGCGGCTCGCGTGTTGATCGGACGCAAAAGGGAAAGGTGGCGGGATAGACGCGTCATCGCGTACGCCAGACGAAAAGGGGAAGGGGTATTCAGGTAGCTCGGTCGCCAAGCTCTATCATCGAATCGTCATTTCTGTTTCAGGTTGCCAAAAGGCGATTGTAGGACGATTAAAGTTCGCCGTATAAAAGGAACGTCCCGGCGGGGATGTTCACTCACGGTCTTGACAAGCAAGGTGACTTGCCAAATGGTTCGGGTGGGCGGCGCTGCCCAAGGCAACCTAGTTCGGGTGGGCAGGGGTGCCCACCCGAGGGGTGGAGGCTGTGGGTTATCGGCTGAGGGAAGGGACTTCGTCCCGGACATCGGTGGCGAGACCGGCGGCGCGAAGGCCCTTGATGATGTACCAGGTCAAATCGAACTCCCACCAGCGGTGTCCGGCGCGGGCCAGGCTCGGGTGGGCATGGTGGTTGTTGTGCCAGCCTTCGCCCCAGGTGACGAGCGCCACCCACCAGAGATTTTTCGAATCATCGCGGGTTTCGTACGTGCGGTATCCCCAGAGGTGGGTCACCGAATTGACGAACCACGTGGTGTGATAGGTCATGACCATGCGGACGCAGAGCCCCCAGAGCAGCATGGGCCAGCCGCCAAACGCGAACAGGCCAACGCCGAGCAGAACCATCCACCAGTTATTGGTCCGTTCGAGGAAGAGCAGGGATTTATTCTCCATCAGGTCGGGGACATACTTGGCGTGAAGCGCCCGTTCGTATTCCCGTT
The DNA here is from genome assembly GCA_046350335.1 of Planctomycetota bacterium. Lineage (GTDB taxonomy): Bacteria > Planctomycetota > Planctomycetia > Kolteriales > Kolteriaceae > JAXMAQ01. The sequence continues at coordinate 38,904 of JAXMAQ010000022.1, read as the reverse complement.
TCCTGGGGAGGAAGAGCCAAAGGACATGCGACCACCAGCGGCCGTCCCGTGGGGAATGGGGATCCCCTTCCTTGTCGGAGCGGGCGTGGTGAACCCGGTGCGTCGCCGCCCAGGTGAGGGGTGAACCTTGAGCCGACAGGCTGCCACAAAGGTAAACGAAGAACTCGACCGGTTTGGCGAGCTTGAGGCTCTTGTGCGATAGGACGCGGTGATACCCGAGGCAAACACCCAGGCATCCGGTCAGCCAATAGAGGAAGACGGCGACGCCAAGCGCGCTCCAGGTGAAGAAGAACGGGGCGGCGAGACAGCCGACATGCATGGCGACCATCCAGCCGAAGACGACCCAGTCCATGTCCTTCCAAGTAAACCGAGCCGGAGAAAACATCTCGACGAGCTGTTTGGTCGTGAACTCGACGACTGGTGGTTTGGTCGCGGGATGAACGCCGGAATCCTCGGCGCTTTCGATGGTTACGTAGGGCGCGTCCAATACGGCCGTGTTCGCTTCATCGTTCCAGTTTTCGCTTTGCATGAAAATCTCTTCTCGAAATCTGCTTTTCCCCTCGAGAGGCGTTGGCTTGGAGGTAACGCCTGTCGTCCGACACCCGTCGGCAGGTCCAGTGGGGGAATTGTAATTCGATCATCGACTTGGCGTGTCACAGTCGTGTCATCGCCGTGTAAAAGTTATGTAACAATCGTAAGGTGTTTGTTTTGAAGGAGATGTGTGTTGTTGTTTACGAAACAAAGCGGTAGCCGGCGCCCCGGACGGAGAGGAAATGGCGGGGTTGGGTTGGGTCGGTTTCGAAATGCTTGCGCAGCCGCATCATGAAATTGTCGACGGTGCGGGTGGCGGGCGCGGGGCTAAGTCCCCAGACCTTTTCCAGTAGTTCGGCGCGCGAGAAGACTACCCCTTCATTTTTGACGAAGAGTTCCAAAAGCTTCATTTCGAAAGGGGTAAGCTTGCGGGGCTGGTTATTGACGGTCACTTCGAACTTGCGGAAGTCGATCCGGGCGTTGGCGAACTCGTAGATGTTCGAGTCCTTTTCCGGGATGGCGGGACGGGGGAGTCGCCGCCGTTCGATGAGGTTTTTGACTCTACTGAGGAGTTCTCTGAGTTCGAACGGCTTGGTGAGGTACTGGTCGGTGCCGCACTCGAAGGCGCGCGTGCGATCTTCGCTGAGGCTGCGGGCGCTGAGGACGAGAATGGGGACTTCCTTGTCGATGGCGCGCAAGGCGGTGCAGGTTTCGTAGCCGCTCATGCCGGGGAGCATGAGGTCGAGGACGACGAGATCGACGGTCCCTTGCTTCTCGAGGAAAATCTTGAGCGCGGAGGGGCCATCCGGGGCGACGAAGACTTCGTACCCTTCCGCCTCGAAGTTGAACTTCAGGCCGCTCGCCAGGTGCTCTTCGTCCTCGACGATCAGGATTCGCATGACTCGATCCGTCCCGGCAACTCGACTTCAAACACCGAGCCGGGACTTTTTCCCCGGCCGTGAACGCTGACCTTGCCTCCCATTTTGCGCACCAGGGTGTACACGATATACAGGCCCAGGCCGGTCCCTTTTTTGGACCGCGTCAGTTCTGTTCCTCCGCGGTAAAAGAGCCCGAATATTTTTTTGCGGATGTCGAGGGGGACGCCAGGGCCGTTGTCGCTGATCCGGGTGATCACGCGATGGTTCCCCTTCATGACCATCTGTACTTCCACTTCGGGTTCTTCGCCGGAGTACTTGAACGCATTGTCGAGGAGGTTTCGAAAGATCATTTCGAGCGCGAGTTTTCCTCCTCGCACGACGGCGGGAACCGTTTCGAAACGAATGCTGGTATCTGGTCTTTTGTACTGCATACACGCCGCGTGGGCACATTCCTTGAGAAGAGGCTCCATCGCGATGTCCTCTTGTACGGCTTCGGTCGCGACGGCATCGAGTCTGCCGACCTCCAACAATTGATTGATGAGCCGATCCAGGCGATCCAGATCGTCCACCATGACCTGGTAAAAGTATTCCCGCTTCTCCTCGTTGACCGTGCGGAGTTGCAGCGTTTCGAGGTATAGCCTTAGGCTCGCGATCGGGGATTTGAGTTCGTGCGTGACGCTGTCGACGAAGTTGGCCTGCCGCTGGTTGAGGCGAATCTCCTTGATGGCGAGTATGAGATACAGGACCAGTCCGACCAGGATCACGACGAAGATGACGGTGCCGACCGTCAGTGCACTCCACCAATAAAGCTGTGCAAGTAGGACGATCCAGCAGACCATGAGGGCGACGTTGAGCACCATCAGGACGACGCTGAGCGTGATCGGGAAATGGAGCGTTCGCCGCGAACGCATGATGCCGGACATCGTTCCCATCGACTCCTTAAGACAATACCGGCTTCCCTCGCCGCATGGCTCGACCGGGAAATCCGCCGCGGGTTTATCCTAATGGCGATGCCGCGGATTTGCCACTAACGCCATTGGAGCGAGGGATGAACGTTCCCGTTTCTGTACCAATGAGCATCAGAAAGGTAACGTCGTAACGCTAATCCCGCTCGCCTGGAGAGCCTCAATGCGTAGCGGGCTGGCCGAGGACATCGTCTTTCTGAGCGGCAATAATGGATTGCCACGTAATGTCTTATGTGCTTTTGGCTTCATGCACACCTCGATTTTCGCTGGAATGCGGGAGTCAATGGTCCGACAGGAAGAGGGAGAGTCGGGGATCCGTGGAATCCATCGAGAACAAACGCGATAAGTCCATGCTGGACAAGGACTGGCGTTAAAATGCCGAGCTCAATATCCGGATCCCCGGAGCTTTTGGCGTTCGCTCCCTTGACCATGGGGCGTTCGCAACTATGATGAACCTCTTAAACTAAGACCGAATGGTGCTTTGGACGATCATGAAGACAATTTACCTGAAACCTGCGGACGTCAAACCAGAATGGCTGCTCGTTGACGCGACGGATTTGGTCGTGGGACGATTGGCCGCCCGTTTGGCGATGATCCTGATGGGCAAGCATCGGCCGGACTACACGCCCCATGTCGCTTCCGGCGACTTCGTGGTGGTGGTGAATGCCGAGAAGGTGAAGTTCACCGGCAACAAGTGGGCCGACAAAGAGTACCAACGGTACACCGGCTTTCACGGCGGCCGCAAGACCATCAAGGCGGAAATGCTCCGTGAGAAGAGCCCGGAGACGATTCTTCGTGAGGCGGTCCGCCGGATGCTTCCCAAGAATAAGCTGGCTTACCGGATGCTTCAGCAACTCAAGGTCTATGAAGGGACTGAGCATCCGCACCAGGCGCAGCAACCGAAACCAGTGAACATCAAGTCGTGAGGTAAGCTTTGGCCACGCAATCGAAATGGATCTGGGGCACGGGACGTCGCAAGACCGCAGTCGCTAGGGTTCGGCTGATTGAAGGAAGCGGCGTGATTCAGGTCAACGGCAAGCCTGCCGACGACTACTTCACCGAAGACAAGCACCGCTTGGACGTCATTTCTCCCTTGCTCGCCACCGACATGATGGGCAAGGTGGATTTTCATGTTCGCGTGGATGGTGGTGGCATGGCGGGCCAGGCGGGAGCCGTCATGCTCGGTATAGCACGTGCCCTTAAGAAGATGAACTCGGAATTCGATGCCGCGCTTCGTGCCGGTGGCTTCCTCACTCGCGATAGCCGCATGAAGGAACGCAAGAAGTACGGCCAGAAAGGTGCCCGCAAGCGGTTCCAGTTCTCGAAGCGTTAAGCTTTCAACCCAGTTTACTATTCTTTCAAACGACCCGGTGGCCCATCCTCCGGGTCGTTTTGCATGGGTGGGTCACAATCCCAAATTCTCGTCGCCACCCGGCGGCGTAGCTCGTCGGCCAACTCCCCCACCGACTCGTCCCGCTGACTCCCCGGCCAGCGCCTTCGCCAGCTTACCTTATCCATTCGCGATTCCCGTTCACCCAATACCAATAAGTGAGGCACTTTCTTACGGATCGCGTCGCGAACATGCCCCGAGAGCGTTCCACCACGTGGCGTGGCGGAGACGCGAAGCCCCTTTTGCCGAAGGTGATCGGCAAGCTTGCTGGCAGCCTCGTTTTGGGCGGCATTCACGGGGAGCACGATTGCTTGCAACGGGGCGAGCCAGGTAGGCAGGTGGCCGCCACGATGTTCGAGGATCGCCGCCAGCATGTGCTCGTACGAGGACGGGAGCCAGGCCTCCAGCCGGTCGGGCTCTTGCTCCGAGGTTGCCGCCTGCACTCGAGCGAGCTCGCAGGCGCGGCCCAGCGAGTTCTCGGCGGAGAGCGTTAATCGCCACGTACCGTTCCATGGCTTGAGGATTTCCATGGCCACGTGTGATCTCTCGCAGACTTCCTTCGACCACGCGGAGTATTGTGAGTCCGATTGTTGGCGCGGGTCGACCATCGTTGCAAACAGGGAAGGGAAGCCCATGGACTCGGCCAACGACTGGGTTGCGTTGATCCATCGTTCCAGGAAGAGCGTGAAGCTTTCCGCGGCGCTGGGCAGTCGGATTCGGGAAGAGGCTCCGCGCGTGAGCGACCACAGTCCATGGCCAACGGTCTCGGTCTCTCGGCCGAGGTCCGACTCGATGAATTCACCGACCAGGCCGTGGTCCGCCAGCGTTGATTCTGCCGCTTGCCTGATCCTTTGCAGCATGGCGATCCCTGCAGGTTGCCAATCGATGTCTCCCGGTTTGGTGGACCGACGAAGAAAAAGATCGAGCGATGCACCGGTTGCCACGTGGTCCCACGTCTCGATCCGCTGGGAGCGTTCCATGTAGTCCGCGACCGCCCCAGGGGTGTCCAAGACAATGCCATGGATTCGGTAGGAGCATGCCCCGCCGTTTGCCCGAGGGATTCGCGTTTCTTTCGCGGAATGGCGGGAGGACGGATCCAAGGGGATGATCGATCCGAGGCGAAATCCAGGAAGGCAATGAACCGAGGGAATCAGAGCGTGAACATGATGTTCCCAGGCGGCCTGGACCGATTCCAGCCGAATAGCGGTCTCGACGGGCAAATGAATTTCAACGCGGACCCCTGCCTCGACGACCCGTGGTTGCGAGACGTCGATCGCGTCGGGAAAGAGTTCCCTTGCCGCCATCGCCAAAGCTTCGCCGAGGCGAAGCCGGTCCGCAAACAAGTCCGTCGGAGGGAAGTTGCTCGAATTCTCGGTTGACGCTGCCGATTCACGTATTGGATTAGAACTCAAGGGAAGATTCCACGGAGTTTGTATACCTCGCCGACATGCTCGAGTGCCGCGCAGTACGCCGCCGTTCGCATGTCGCAGTTCAATCGTCTCGCGGTGGCCTTGACGCGCATGGCCGCCTGGCTCATTTGCTTGTGGAGTTGGTGGTCGACGAAATCCCGGTCCCAGGTTTCCGCCTGCCGGTTCTGCTTCCATTCGAAATAGCTAACGGTGACGCCTCCCGCGTTGCACAGAATGGCGGGCAAGACGGCGATCCCTCGTTCGAGCAGTATCCGTTCCCCCGCCGGCGTCACGGGAACATTGGCGGCTTCGGCGAGCACTTTGCATTGCAGGAGTTTTGCTTTCTCCGGCCCGATCATCTGTTCGAGAGCGGCGGGGATGAACAGATCGACGGGGGTCTTGTAGAAGTCCTCTGCGGAAATACTCTCCGCGTAGGGGAAACCTGCGACGCCGCCCGTCTTGTCCACGTGTCCCGCCAAGGCGAGCGCGTCGAGCCCATCTGGGGAGTAGATGGCTCCACTGTGGTCGAGAACGGCCTTGAGCTTGGCGCCTCGATCGCGGAGAAGGCGGCCGGTCCAGGATCCCACGTTTCCATACCCAATCAAACTGAAGGTGAGCTGGTCCAAGGGCAGCCCCATTTCGGGCAAGATCTCTTGGAGGACATAGACGAGCCCCTGTCCGGTTGCCTTTTCCCTGCCTTGCGAGCCCCCGAACTCGAGTGGCTTGCCGGTGACCACCCCTTGTCCGTTGAGCCTTCGATTGGGCTCGCCAAGGTTCATGTACGTGTCCGCCATCCATGCCATGATCTGGGCATTGGTTCCCATGTCGGGCGCGGGAATGTCGTAATCGGGACTTATGTTACTCCCCAGCGCGCTGGTGAAACGGCGGGTGAGCCTCATAAGTTCGCCATGCGAGACTTGTTTGGGATCCATTTTGACGCCCCCTTTGGCGCCTCCAAAGGGGAGCCGCACGAGGGCGCACTTCATGGTCATGACGGCGGCCAAGGCCTTGACGTGGTCGAGTTTGACGTCCGGATGAAAGCGAATGCCTCCCTTATAAGGGCCAAGGACATTGTTGTGCTGAACCCGATAACCTTTGAAAAGACGATACGTGCCGTCGTCCATCGGAACCGGGAAATGGAGCATGATCTCATTCTTGGGTTGAGCCAAGATTAGCTGTAGTGTCCGCGGCAAGCCGAGCATCTCCGCGGCGAGCAGGATATCCGACATTGTCTGGATATAGATGTTGTCGGGCTGCAGATCCATTTCCAATTCGGTAAATACCTGGCTGACCGGATTCATGCGCTGAGTCCGTCCTTTCGTCAAGGATTTTGAAAAGAGCCCGCGGAACGGCGTGCATTGCCCACGCCATCCAAGTATACCATTACGAGGATTTCGATCTTGAGGTAGAGAAGATGCAAATACCAGAGGGATTGCTGATCGGTGGTGAGTGGGTTCGCGAGGCGTCGGGCGGGCGTATCGAGCTCGTGGAGCCCTCGACGGAACAAGTTTGGGCAAGTATCCCCTCCGCGGGGCCCGCAGAGGTGGACAAGGCGGTGGAAATCGCGCGCCGGGCGTTTTCCACGGGAACCTGGTCGGGACCGGCGACCAAAGAGCGAATCGCGACTCTATTTCGGCTCGCCGGTTTAATTCGCGAGAACGCCGAACGGCTCGCGGTGCTTGAAGCGAGAAACGCGGGCAAGCCGATTAGCGAGTCGCGCGGTGAAATCCTCGCCGGCGCACGTTGCTTCGAGTTCTACGCGGGAGTGGCGGCGAATTTCACGGGAGAAACCATCCCCGTCGCGTCGGGGGGATTCGACTATACGCTGCGCGTGCCCGTCGGCGTGGTGGCCGCGATCGTTCCGTGGAACTTTCCCTTCGTCATGGCCTGTTGGAAACTCGCTCCCGCGCTTGCGACGGGGAACAGCGTCATTCTCAAACCGGCCAGCTTGACCCCCTTGACGGCGTTGGCGCTTGGCGGTTTGGCGTTGGATGCCGGGGTACCCGCGGGCGTGTTGCAAGTGCTCGCGGGCCCGGGTGGAAAAATTGGCGATTATCTGGTCGGGCATCCTGGGGTGAACAAGATTGCGTTCACCGGCGAGACGGCGACCGGAGCGAGGATCATGAAGCTCGCTGCCGACGCGATGAAGCGAGTATCCCTGGAGTTGGGAGGCAAGAGCCCGAACATTGTTTTCGCGGACGCGGATTGGGAAGCGGCCGCCGCCGCAGGTCCGATGGCCGTCTTCGGGAACACGGGGCAAGACTGTTGCGCACGCAGTCGAGTGCTGGTGGAAGCGTCCATTTACGACCGCTTTGTCGAGGCCTTTCTCGCGGCGACCAGGAAGATCAAGGTCGGCGACCCGTTGGATGAAAAAACGGAGATTGGCCCGATGATCTCGGCCGGACAACGGGAGAGCGTTGAGCAATACATCGCGCTAGCGAAATTGGAGGGTGGGAGGATTCTCCACGGTGGCGACCGGCCGATCGCCAAAGGTTTTTATCTCGCCCCAACCGTGGTGGACGGATTGGCGAATGGCACGCGCGTCTGCCAGGAGGAGATCTTCGGGCCCGTCGCTTGCATCCTGCCGTTTCGCGACGAGAAGGAGGCGGTCGCGATCGCCAATGACTCGATCTACGGTCTCTCCGGTTCACTATGGACCAAGGACGTCGAACGCGCGCTTCGCGTGGCGCGAAAACTTGAAACGGGCGTTCTGAGCGTCAATACGAACAGCAGTGTCTACATTGAAGCACCCTTCGGCGGTTTCAAGCGTAGTGGGCATGGCCGGGATCTGGGGGTCGAAGCGATGCGGCTTTACACCGAGATCAAGAACATCTTCATCCGCGTTCCGGAGCTGCCTGCCTAAAGGCTTGATGCCGACGCGTGAACGTGGTCTGGCGAGGAATTGGCGTTGGGATTCGGGAAGGCGAGCGTGGGCTCGTTAAGGAGTTTTCATGGTTGACCATCTCCCGGATCTGTTGGCGATCGGCGTGCTGTACGTGCTGATACTCATCGTCGGCATCCGGGCGGGACGAAAAGAACGGGAAGATGGCTCCGCCGAGGGCATGTTGCTGGCACGTCGGGGCATGCCACTTTTCATTTCCGTATTCACCATGGTCGCGACCTGGGTCGGCGGTGGATACATCAACGGGACGGCGGAAGAGGTCTACAACCGTGGCATCGTCTGGACGCAAGCGCCGTGGGGATATTCCCTCAGTTTGATACTCGGGGGACTTTTTTTTGCCGTACCTCTCCGCCGGCGGGGATGTACGACCATGCTCGATCCCTTCGAGCACCGATATGGAAAACGGATGGCCGCGGTTCTGTTCCTGCCCGCGCTCGTGGGGGAAATTTTTTGGAGCGCCGCCATTCTCGCCGCTTTGGGAACCACGTTTGGGACCATTCTGAATTTCGACTTCACGACCGCGATCCTTATCTCCGCAGTCTTCGCCATCGCCTACACGGTCGTGGGGGGCCTCTGGTCGGTTGCGTATACGGACACGGTGCAATTGATCTTTATTCTCGTCGGCTTGGCGGTGACGGTTCCGTTCGCCGTGTCTCGCGGCGGGGGGCTTGGCGAAATCTGGAATCAGTACGCGGATCGTTTCGGCTCGGCGGCGCGACTGATGCCGCCGATGAGCGCGTTTCGCGGCGGCGACGGGTGGGGAAACACCATCTGGCAATGGATCGACGTCGCGGGGTTACTGGTGTTCGGAGGCATCGCCTGGCAATCTTACTTTCAACGGGTCCTCGCCATGCGCTATCATCGCACGGCCGTGGGCATGTCCGTGCTCGCGGGGTTCGGTTGCATGGCCATTGCGTTTCCCGCCGGACTCGTCGGGGTGGTGGGCGCAGTGGCTGACTGGGAGAAGGCAGGCGTCGAGCCGCCGGCCCCGGCGCTCGTTCTTCCCTACGTGCTTAAGTATCTGACTCCCCCCGTCGTCGCGACCTTCGGATTGGCGACAATCGCCGCGGCGGTCATGTCGTCGGTCGATTCATCGATTCTCTCCGCCTCTTCCATGTTCGTGTGGAACGTCTATCGTCCACTGATTCGTCCGGCGGCACGCGACGCGGAAATTCGGCGAGCCGTACAGGTCAGCGTTGTTCTTGTTGGTGGCTTGGCGACGCTTCTTGCGGTTACCGCGGAGAGTGTCTACGCTCTCTGGTTCCTTTGTTCGGATTTAGTTTATGCGATTCTCTTTCCTCAACTGGTGATGGTGCTTTTTTCGAAACGGGCGAACTGGATCGGCGCTGCAGTGGGGGCCGCCGTCGGGCTGTTTCTTCGGCTGGGGGGCGGAGAGCCATTCCTGGGAATTCCCCCTTTTCTTCCTTATCCCATGCGCGATCCGGAACTCGGGATCCAGTTTCCTTTCCGGACCTTCGCGATGCTCAGCGGCTTGGCGACCATTTACCTGGTCTCGCGCCTCACCAGTCGACATGCCCCTCCCGTCCACCGGCACTACGTGCTCGCGGGTGGCGGGGCGTGAAAACGATGCCGCCAGCCACTGCGGAAAAGTAGGCGCGTCAGCCATGCCAACCGTTGGTGCTTGTGGCCGTTGGGAAACCAATGAAAGGCCCGGCTCATCCCAAAGCGTTGCCAGGTTACCGTTCTCGTCGAACAGAAGGCTCGAAGTCCCTCTTTTCCCTGGAGCCGGCCGAAGCCACTTTCTCGTACCCCACCAAACGGAAGTTCCACGATGCCGAAATGGGTAAGGCAATCGTTGATGCTAACTCCCCCGACGTGGAGTTGACTCGCAAGACGTCGCGCACGGCGAACGTCTCTCGACCATAGGCTTGCCGACAGCCCCAGGGAACTATTGTTGGCGAGCGAAATCGCGTCTTCGATTCGATCGACCGTGGTCAGGAGCAGGATCGGTCCGAAGATCTCCTGCTGAAAGATTTTCATGGCGGGCGTCACCTGGCTGAGCACGGTCGGCGGAAAAATCCGTCCCCGGGGAGCCTCGGGGATTCCACCGATTTCCACCTTCGCACCTTGGGCGACGGCATCCTTGACAAGTTCCGCCACGCGGGACCATTCCTCGAGGGAGATCATGGGGCCGACGTCGTGGTCGATGCCGTTCGGGCCGGTGAAAGATTCCGCGATCCGTAGGGACGCGGTTTCGGACACGACCATTTTCAAGAATGAATCGAAAACGCTCACCAGACAACGTTCGACGGCGATGCAACTCTGGCCGGCGTTGAAGAAAGATCCCATGCTGCTCCTCGTGCCGCGCGGCTTAAATTGGCGTCGGCGGCAACGAGCATGGCGTCATTGCCGCCCAGTTCCATCAGGGTGGGGATCAACTTCCTCGCCGCGATGGTCGCAATCGCTCGGCCCCCTTGGGATCCGCCGATGAAAACCAGTTTGTCGACTCCCGCTTCCGCCAAGCCGATGGCGGCGGTGGGACCACCTCGCAACTGCTGCAGTGCGGGGTGGTGGCCTCGCTTCCCGGAAAATGTCGATGAGGAGATCCGCTGTCCCGCAGGTGCGTTCCGAGGGCTTGAGCACCACGCCGTTTCCCGCGAACAATGCCTGAACCATGGGTGAAAGGGTGAGGACGATGGGATAGTTCCAGGGCGAGATGATTCCGACGACGCCTAGGGAGGGTACTGGATTTCCGCGGTCTTGAAAGGAAAAAAGGCGAGGCCAAACCTTCCTGGGCTTAAGCACTTGGGTCCCTTGCGGCAGAGGTAGCCGATCAAGTCGCAGCAGTGGAAGATCTCTCCAACGACATCGAAGCGGGGCTTGCCCGTCTCCGCGCAGGTGATCGCGACCACCTCTTCCATGCGGTCGAGGAGCCGGTCCCGAAACCTTCGAAGGAGCGCCCCGCGCTCTTCGGGCGCGAAACGACCCCATTCCGTTTGTGCTTCGCGCGCCAGGTGAATGGCATTACGGGCTGTCTCTCCAAACTCATCCATGCGTGGCGATGACATCATGGGACGTCGACGCCACCCGTGGAGGCTTCAAGTTTCGCGCGAACCGCTGCTTCGACTCTGCCGATCGGTTGGCGAACCGCCATCGCGCGCAAGAAGCGGAAGCGGAGTTTGCCCAGCTTTGCTCCTTGGACCACTCTCGAGCGAACTTGCCGCTGGTAATCCCTTCGAGAATGCTTTTCATCGGTTTCTTCAGGTTTACTCCGAGAAAGCGAATACCTCGGGAAATCGCGCGTACTGGCTGGTCTGCGAGTGAAATTCCAGTTGTTGGATCAGGCCGGTGTTGGCAATCTCGCGGCAGATGTAGCCGAACTCGCCAGACATGTAGAGTTCCAGCAGGACCACCTCCTTTGGGTAGCCGGCATCGAGCAAGGTCTGCACCGCGGTCAGTAGAACCCTGCCGAAAGCCGGCCCGAAGCCCTGTTCATTGAACAGATCGAGTTCTGCTTCCATCTTGAAGGAGACCTCCAACGCTCCTTTTTTCAGCGTGCCGATCCCGTCGGCCAGCGCCAGCAAGACCGGCCACGCCTCGCCCGACGCATCCTGGTGAACGCCGAGGAAGCTGTAGAAGCCTTCACCTGATAGAAAGAGTTCCCGAACGCCAATGCCAATCATGCGCGGAGCCAGCAGCAAGACGTCGACAAATGATGGGCATTGGACCAGACCGTAAGCCACGTTGTAGCCGCTTGCGAAGACGACTGCGTTCTTGGGCTGTAGCTGCCCGACGATATCACGGGCAAAGACTTCCGCCGCTACCTCGTCGGGAAGTAGGAGAAATAAAACGTCAGCCTGGCGAGCGGCTTCCCCGATGGGAAATACCTCGAAACCATCCTCCTGGGCGCGACGTTTATACTCATCCTCGATATTTCCAACGATCACTCGCGCGCCGCGATCTCGGAGGTTGAGTGCCTGGGATCGTCCTTGGTTCCCATAGCCGATCACGGCGATCGTTCGTTGGGCAAGTACCTGTGGATTCGCATCCCTTTCTCGGAAGATTCTCGTCACGTAGTTTCCCTTCCGGCTATCCCCCGCCTTCTGGAATGACCGGGACTCTGGCCTGGGCCCTGTCGCCCCGATTTGGTGGAAATCAAAAAGTTTCTGGCGGGGCAGCCAGGTCGCGTCCCCGCGTCGAGGGAGGCGAATGTCGGTAAGTGCTTCCCGGATTGGATCGTAGTGGTTTTCCCGGAATGCGTACAAGAGGAGTTGAAATGGTATTCGTGGGAAGGATTTAACAAAAACTGGCTTTGACTGATGTTCGATTTTCGGCTACGAAACTCGCTCCCGCCGGAGGAAGGAATCCCGAGGCGAGACGCATGGGCAAGGAGGGCCGACGCGTTAACGGATTTACTGCGATTGTGGATAAGCAATCCTCGCATCACGCCGCGGGTAAGGGCCCCTCGCGACGTTGTCCCTGCCATGGCGACTTCCTCTTGGCGCGGGAAGACATTGTCAACGTCAAGCGAAGAAAGCCGTACGCCTTCGATGGCATGGCGGAACGTCTGGTCGCGCCGCCGATCTTGGGAAAAAGGTATGTGCAATCCGTGGAACCGATCTTTAGCACCACCATTGGTTACGGCCTCTGGGCATCGTCGATCGTGAAGTCGGCGAGATTCTCGGATACCCAAGTGGGGGGGGTCGGTTCATGGTGGTGAGAGTCCCGGCAACATCGAGTTCCAAGATCCGAGCCGGCCTTGTCGGTACGGGAAGTTATCTTCCCAGCCAGGTGCTCTCCAATGCGGATCTGGCGGAGATGGTCGATACCACCGATGAATGGATCCGTGAAAGGACCGGCATTCGCGAGCGTCGATTGGCGGCTTCGGACGAGTCCACCAGCACCTTGGCGACCGTCGCCGCCAAACGGGCCTGCGTCAACGCGAATCTGGATCCCTCCGAACTCGATCTGATCATCGTGGCGACCGTTACTCAAGATCATCAATGCCCCTCCGTGTCCTGTCTGGTTCAGAACGGCATCGGCGCGACCAATGCCGCTGCGTTCGACATGCAGGCGGCGTGCACCGGTTTCATCTACGGCATGAACGTCGCCTCTGGCCTAATAAAGTCCGGTCTCCATGAGAACGTCATGGTGATCGGCGCGGACACCCTGACGCGGTTCGTGGACTACACGGATCGCGGAACCTGCATCTTATTTGGAGACGGGGCCGGGGCCGCCATTCTTCGGCCGAAACTGGATGGGAGCGGGATTCTTTATTCTCGCGTTCGCGCCAACGGAGCACAATCCGACCTGATTCGGATTCCAGCCGTCCGCGCCAAGGTCGCGGCGTCCGGCGAGCCATTGCCCGCGGACCCTTCGTACATCCAAATGGAAGGTCGCCAGGTTTTCAAATTCGCCACCACCGTCTTCGTCGAATTGATCGAAGAGGCGATGACCGCCTGCGGTCTCTCCCGCGAGGACGTCAATCTGGTCGTTCCGCATCAGGTCAACCGACGGATCATCGAATCGGCGCTCGGGAAATTAAAAATTCCCATTGAACGCTGCTTCATCAATCTGGAATGGTACGGCAACACGTCGTCCGCCAGTGTTCCCATTGCTCTCGACGAGGCGCGGAGCCAAAACCAAATCAAGTCTGGCGACATCGTCGTCATGCTTGCGTTCGGCTCCGGACTCACTTGGGGCGTCACCGTCATGAAGGCGTAAACGAGCCGCCCTTCGCCCGATTCCCGTCCATCCAAGACCGCTTCCTCGTCACGTTTTGACGGGGTCTTGAAAGACTCGGCAATTCTCCGCCGGGCTCTGAATTCTCGCGCGGTTGAAAAGAGAGTTTCTCCCCGAGGCATACTGAAACGTGTTCCCGCTCGGTCGTCGGCCCTGGGCGCCGGCACGGGTTTAGTCGTGGTCGGGGCTCCCCTGCGCGCGCTTGCTGACGAAGACGCGGAGGAAACCGAGGAGTTCTCCTTCGCAGTGGGCCTCGAAAGCGTAAGCGCCGGGATGTGGCATTGGAAACTTCGGAATCGCAACCACCACCTCGACCGTTTGTAGAGGATCCTTTTCAAAGACGTCGAGGTTCGGAATCTCGAGCATGACATCGTTCGTCGAAAGATCGACGTAGCGCAAGGTAATCGACGCCTTTCCCCGGACTTCGGTTAATGAAAGAAAGGCATGCTTTCGCCGCTCGAACATCGAGGGGAACTCGGTCGCAGTCAGGTGATTGAAGGTTCCTGCAATCACCTTCTTGCCGGTGGTGTTGTCGATGTAGACATGATCGGCGAGGAGCAGTGCTTGCAAGACCGGTTTGACCGCCATGGAAGTCCTCGAGTCCCTTGGGCACCGAAAACGGGTGCCCTTCCAATCACGTGGCGAGGAGGGAAGTTTCGTTCCCTCCTCGGCATGCGCATTCCGTTAGGTCGACAGGGCGCCGAGGAAGCTGCCGAGCAGGTGCTGGCCGCCGTCCGAGACCACCGTGACGCCGTTAATGTTGGAAGCGGCGTCGCTGCAAAGGAACAGTGCGAGATTGGCGATGTCGTCAATTTTTCCGATCCGCTGAATCGGCGTGATCTTCCTGAGCCGCTCGGCGAGTTCTCCGGGAAGGAGTCGCTTGGTGCCCTCGGTGTCGCCGATGGCGCCTGGCGCGATGCCGATGACGCGAATGTGCTGCGGACCCCATTCGACGGCGAGATTGCGCGTCATCGCGTCGATCGCCGCCTTGGCGGCGGAAACGTGCAGTTGCATCGGCGTGCCGCCGTAATGCAAGGTCGCGCTGATGTTCAGGATGATGCCGCCGTTCTTTTTCATCCACGCGTTGTAGACGGCGCGACTGACGTGCCAGGTTCCCTTGGTGTCGATGTCGATAACGGTGCCGAACGCGTTGGTGCTCATGTCGGCGGCGGGACACAAGAAGTTGCCGGCGGCGCCGTTGACGAGGATGTCGATCCGCCCCATCACTTCGAGCGCTTTGGCGACCGCCTTTTCCACCTGATCCGGTTGGCGAACGTCCGCCACGACCGGCAGGCACTGATGGCCCGACTTCTCCGTGATTTCCTTGGCGGATGGTTCGAGGTTCTCGATTTTGCGACTGGTGATCACGGTGCGGCAGCCGTGATCCGCGAACGCCTGTGTGATCCCTTTGCAGATGCCGGTCGCCCCACCCGTGACGAACGCCACTTTGCCCGCCAACAATTCCTTATTGAAGATGCTCACGACTCCAGTTCCCTTTTATCGAGCGTCAGAAAAGTAACGTCGTAACGTTAGGCCCGGTTGCTTGGAAAGCCTTGGCGCTCGCAGCGATTCGCGGCGTCCATGAAATGCAGCCTGGCCCCGACATTGCTCTTCTGAGCGGCAATAGGATCGCTCTTGGAAAGTTCCGATTCTCGGCAAACGTCAAGGGCATTGCAAGCGACGGCAAGGGAAATCAACCCTCCCGATCCGAGTCGATGCCACCGTCCCGTTCGATGCCCAGGCTGTCGTATAATTCCCTCAATGCGTTGGCCTGTTTTTGTGGGGAAAACTGTCGGTCTACCCACGCCGGAGTCCTTGCACGGAGTTCCTCGCGGCGGGTTTCATGAGCGAGTAATTGGATGATGCCGTCCGCCAGTCTTTCGGCGTCGTCGGCGCGAACGAGCTCGCCGTACTCGCCTCCTTTCAAAAGTTCGGCGTTGCCCCCCACCTCCGTTGCCACGCACGGCACTCCCAATGCAAGACCTTCCAGAAGCGTTCGGCTCAAGGGTTCCTGTCTTGAGGGGACCACGAGCACACTCATGTCGGCGAGCAGACTTGGAACGTCGTCGCGATAGCCAAGAAGATGGAGTCGATCCTGAAGGGGTCCCTGGCGGGCGGCCTGGCGTAAGCCAATTTCAAATGCGACCGACTCTTCCTTATCCGAGTACCGTTCGCCGATCAGGACAAAGTGGCAAGCTCGCATCCGCTGCAGGACTCTTTCCGCGGCCCGGACGAAGAGATCCTGCCCTTTGCGAAGTGCCCATTGTCCGATGCAGCCAACGAGGAGATCGCCGGGTCCGATATTTAGTTCTTTTCGCAACGTCGGAGGGTTCGCGAGTCGGCGGATTTCGGCCGGGTCGATAGCATTGTAAATGCAGGTCGCGGGAACCGAGAATTGGGCGAGCCAATGGACCACGGCGTTCGAGACGGCTACGACCGCATCCAGACGCCGCAGTCGCTCGGCTTTCGCGTCGGAGAGTCGCATCATGTCGCGAACATGGGTTACCGCCGGTATTGCCAATCGGTTGCCGAGGAGGAGCGCGGCATCCGCCGTCATCAGGGAGTTGCCGTGGACGATTTGCACCTGACGGTGAATGCACTCTTCGGCGATCGCGTCGAGGTCCCGTAGTCCGCGGGGCGGCAGGTGGAGGTGAGAGACGCCGGCGGCGGCGAGCGCGTCGGCCAATCGTCCGCGCGCCGGGGCGACGACAATCGGATCGACGCCCGCGATCCGCCGATGACGCAAGAATTCCAGAAGCGACCGTTCACCCCCGAGAAGAGTCGGGAATTCGCACAAATAGGCCACGCGCCTCGGATTCAACGCTTTGTCCTCAAGTCTTTTGCATGGATGCCCTGCGTTTATCAACTAAAGAGTCTTGGTGCCGGCGAACAGGCATTGCGGTGCCCCGAGGTCCCCTTTATTCCGGGCGACCCTCACGTGGATAAGGCTGGGCGCGAAACTAAGCAAATCGGTCGATTCCTCGGTTCCGAGACAACTCTTTGCCAGGTAGAATATCGCTGTTCGGACAAAAATCGTCATCAGGAGGATCGTTGCATGCTTCGGAATCTGGCCTTGTGGACGTTGCTGACGACAGTCTGGTTCGCCTCGAGCGCGAGCGCGGAGAATTGGCCGCAATTCCGTGGCCCTAGTGCTCGGGGAGTTTCATCCCAGAAGGGTCTTCCGACGGAGTGGGGGCCGGACAAGAACATCCTGTGGAAAATCGAGGTTCCCGGTACCGCCTGGTCCTCTCCCGTGATCTGGGAGAATCGCGTGTTCCTCACCACCGCGGTCCCCGAAGGTCAGCAAGAAGAACCGAAAAAGGGGCTTTATTTCGGGGGTAATCGCGAAGAAGTTCCCGACATGGTTTACCATTGGCGGGTCCTCTGTTTTGATTTGGAAACGGGCAAGAAACTTTGGGACGTCTTGGCCCATGAGGGAAAACCCGCCACCGCGATCCATTTGAAAAACACGTACGCGTCGGAAACGCCGGTGACGGATGGAGAGCGCGTCTACGCCTTTTTCGGCTCCGCCGGGCTTTACTGCTATGATTTTGCCGGCAAACTCCTTTGGAAACGAGATCTTGGCGCGTATCCCACCCGGTTTGGTTGGGGGACGGCCAGTTCACCCGTCGTTGACGATGGCAAGGTCTTCATTCAGGACGACAACGAAGAGAAGTCGTTCCTCGTTGCTCTTGACGCCAAAAATGGAGAGGAGATTTGGCGGGACGACCGCAAGGAAATCTCTTCCTGGGCAACACCGTTTGTCTGGCACAACGGAAAACGAACGGAGCTGGTCACTGCTTCCACCAACTATGTCCGCTCCTACGACCCCGCGACCGGCGAGTTGCTCTGGAAGTTGTCGGGCATGTCGAGCATTGCGGTTCCGACTCCTCTCGCGGGAGACGGTCTTCTCTACGTGAGTTCTGGTTACGTCATGGATCCCCGGCGGCCGTTGTTCGCCATTCGTCCCGGTGCCACCGGTGACTTGACGTTGAAAGCGGAAGAGACGAGCAATTCAGGCATCGCGTGGAGCCAGAAGCATGGTGGGCCGTACATGCCTACCCCCATACTCGTCGGGCAGAACATTTACGTCCTTTATGACCGGGGATTCATGGCCTGTTATGACGCCGCGACCGGCGAACCCCGGTATGAAAAGCAACGCGTGGGGCGTGGTGGGTCCGGCTTCACGGCTTCTCCTTGGTCCTATGATGGCAAGATCTTCTGCCTCAACGAAGATGGCGATACTTACGTCATCGAGGCGGGAAACGAGTATAAGGAGGTGGGCAAGAATTCGATCGACGAAATGTTCATGGCGACCCCCGCCATTGGCAAAAACACCGTGCTCCTTCGGGGAGCTAAGCATTTGTACGCCTTGCGAAACCTGGAATCGTCGGGAAAATAGATTCCGTCCCGCCTACCGGTTTCCCGCGCGGAAACGTATTCCTCAGCGGGAAGCCGACTGCCCAGGGCAAGTGAACATCGGAGGGGCAGGGAACGGTGGCCCGGTTGGCTGGGTCCTTGGCCTACCAGGGGAACAAAGGATGTCCACATCTGGACGTAACGAAGGCGGTAAGCCGCTGGAAGACCTTCTCGAAGGGGCGGGGAAGGACTTTCTCGACAAACGGCGGTTCGAACGCCTGGACGTGGAAACCACGATCGATCTTATTCCCCTGCGCCCCGAAGGCTTGCAGTTTCAACGTGCCCGGCATGCTCGTACTCGCAACATCTCTCGAGGCGGCGTCGGTCTTGTCCTCGATGAACCGCCGCTTGAACCGAAGTGGGCCGTACGCCTCGACCTCGGTGAGAAATCCGCACTCTTGGAAATCGCTGTCCGCCACCTGCATCGGAAAGAGGACGGCCTATATTACCTGTCTTGCCAATTTGTTCGACGTCTCGACGAGCCAACCAACGGCAATTGACCCCGCCTTGTTCGTACGATTGTTCACTCGCGAACAACGAGAGATTCCTGGCCAGGAACGGGTGGCAGATTCTTCGTTGGGTGAAGAGTTTTTTCGGGTTGCTTGAAATTGGGTTCGGTGACATAGTTCCGCCGCCATGAAGCCAATGAACCGACTGGCCCCAGCGCCATTCAGCACGCTCGATGCCAACCGAATCTGCATCATCAAGCCCAGTTCACTGGGGGATGTGGTGCAAGCCTTGCCAATTTTGTCCGCGTTGCGGACACGGTTTCCACACGCGCATATCGCTTGGCTGGTGAACCGTTCTTACGCATCGCTGCTGCGGCCCATCCGAATGCTCGACGAAGTGATCGAGTTCGATAGGGAGCGGTTTCGGGAAGGTGGGCTCGTTGCGTTAAAGGGTTACTTTGATTTCCTCGCGGACCTCGCCGACCGCAAATTTGAATTGACGATTGACCTCCAAGGACTACTTCGCAGCGGAAGCATGAGTTGGGCGACTCGGGCGCCAAAACGATTTGGACTTGCCTCCGCTCGCGAAGGAGCCTCATTCTTCTACACCTACGTGGTGGACGATCTGCCGGTCGAGCAGGGGGCGGTCCAGCGCTATTGGAAACTGGCGAGCGCGTTCGGCGTGGGGCACCTGCCCAAGGAGTTCCCCCTGGACCTTACCGCGGTGGAACGAAGTTGGGCGTCGGAACAGTTGAAAAGGCTCCGACGACCGATCGTGGCGATCAATGCTGGCGCGCGTTGGGAGACGAAACGATGGCCTGCCGAACGATTCGCCGAGGTCGCCCGTCGCGCGGGAAGCGCAACTGTAGCCTCATATGTGCTGGTGGGTGGACCAGGGGAGGAACCGATCGCGGAGGAAGTCCGCCAAGGGTTGCCCGCCGACGCCGTCAATCTCTGCGGCAAGACGTCGCTACGTCATCTTGCCGCTATCCTTGAACAATGCGACCTCGTCTTAACCAATGACTCCGGCCCCATGCACTTGGCCGCCGCCGTGGGGACCCGGACGGTCTCGATCTTCACGTGCACGTCGCCGGAACGAGCTGGCCCTTTCGGCTGGGGTCATCGCATCGTGCAGACCAATGTACCCTGCAAGGCGAGTTACATTAAGCAATGTGACCGGATGGATTGCATGAAGGACGTCACGGTCGATTCCGTCTTGCCGGTTTTGACCGACGCCATCCATTGCCTTCCCAGCAGGGACGCCGCTTGCTCCGCCGTCGGCCAACGCCGCGTCGCGTAGTCATGCGGTAGCCATGCATTATTCCTTTCGTAGCCACCTCGTTTGCCTTACGATGAACGCCATTCGATTCACGCGTTCACTTCCCGAGCACGCTCAATGAATGGCATTTACCTCGTCGGGGAATCGATTCTCTTTGTGGCTAATTGGCGACTCCTCCGGCAGAATCGGTTCTGTCCCCGAGCGGCTGCTTTCGTTTAGAGGCTTTTCCCCAGTTGCTTGAGGATGTAGGGGAGGACCTCCGTCACCTTAAGACGTTGCTGCTCGGTGCTATCCCGATCGCGGAGCGTGACCGTGTCGTTGGACAAGGTCTCGCTGTCGATGGTAAGGCAGTAAGGGGTTCCCGCTTCGTCCTGGCGCCGGTACCTGCGGCCGATGGCACCCTTTTCGTCGTAAAAGACAGGGAAGTGCCGGCGGAGAACACGATAAAGTTCGATCGCCTTCTCCGGCATTCCGTCCTTCTTGACCAAGGGTAGCACTGCCGCCTTGATTGGCGCGATCCGGGGATGGAACTTCATCACCGTCCGGGCTTCACCGCCGACCTCGTCTTCCGTGTACGCTTCGCAGAGGAACGCCAACGTTGCCCGGTCCGCGCCTGCCGAGGGTTCAATGACGTAAGGAACGTACTTTCGCTCCTCCGGCTTGGCGGCCTGGTCGTCGAAATATTGCAGGTCCTTGCCGCTGAACTTCATGTGCTGGCTGAGATCGAAGTTCGTCCGGTTCGCGATTCCCTCCAGCTCGCTCACGCCGAACGGGAAGGAGTACTCCACGTCGGCGCAGCCGGCGGCATAATGGGCGAGCTCGTCCGGCTCATGATTGCGCAGCCGCAGCTTGTCGCTCTTCAATCCGAGTTCGACGTACCAGTTGTAGCGGCGGTCGCGCCAATAGGTGTACCAGTCGGCGGCGGTCGACGGATGGCAGAAGAACTCGATTTCCATCTGTTCGAATTCGCGGCTTCGGAACGTGAAGTTGCGCGGATTGATCTCATTGCGGAACGCCTTGCCGATCTGCGCGATGCCGAACGGAATGCGCACGCGGGCGGTGTCGCAGACGTTTTTGAAGTTGACGAAAATACCCTGGGCCGTCTCTGGTCGCAGGTACGCAATGCTCGAGCTATCTTCGAGCGCGCCCACATGCGTCTTGAACATGAGGTTGAAGGCGCGCGGCTCGGTGAGCGCGCACTTCTCGAACGTCCCCGCCGTCATGCTCGGCTTGAGGGGGCAGGCGGTTTCCGCCAATTGGTCGGCGCGAAAGCGAGCCTTGCACTGCCGACAATCGACCATCGGATCGGAGAATCCGCCGACATGGCCGCTGGCTTCCCATACTTTCGGGTTCATAAGAATCGAGCAGTCCAGGCCGACCATGGAATAGGTCGCCGGCGCGCCCGCGATCACGCTGACGTCGTCGTGCCCGGTGACCATGTCATGCCACCAGGCTTCCTTGATGTTCCGTTTCACCTCGACTCCGAGCGGACCGTAGTCCCAGCAGCCATTGAGACCGCCGTAGATCTCGCTGGAAGGGAAAACAAAGCCGCGGCGTTTGGAGAGAGAAACCAGCTTTTCCATCAAGTCCATGTCAGGTGCTCCTCACCGGGTTTTCCGGAACAGTTCCGGGGTGGATCCCAGTGTTAGTTGAATCGTACTGGCGGGAGAGATACGCCGCCAGGCAATCGACGATTCGGGGGGCAGGCATGCCTGGTGACCTTGCCCCCTCGTTGCCGACGGTCAATCCCTCGCGTTGGAACGTTTGGTAGCGGGCCGCTTTTTCAAAACTCGAGCGAGATCGAACCGAGTCGGCGGTCGATTTCTCCCGCGATCCGCCGTTCCTCGTCCGGGCCGCTGGCGATGAACGTGACGCTCCAGCGAATAAAGGCTCCCGCGTCGTCCCAGGGGACGGTCGAGAGGGACAGCTCCGTGATGAGAAACTGCGAGAACTCCTCGGCGTTGGCAAAAGTCTTGCGGCTTCCGTCCGCGAGCACTGCGGCCTTCGGAGCCGCCACGTAAAGGAAAAAGGACCCCGGCGGCTTGGTCGCGTGGAAGCCGTGCTTTTGTAGCACCGGAACCAATAGATCCATCCGCCGCGAATACTTAGCAGCGATTTTCGCGGTAATCTCCGGATGGTCCAGACAATACGCGCCCGCCTTTTGGATCGCCGCGAACTGCCCCGAGTCACTGTTGTCCTTGACGTTGGCGTAGGCGCTGACGGCGAGAGCATTGCCGCAAACGAAACCGATCCGCCAGCCGGTCATGTTGTAGCCCTTGCTCAGGCTGTGCAGTTCAATGGCAATTTCCTTGGCCCCGGGAATGCTAAGGATGGAAAGAGGCTTGCCGTCGAAAACCAACGCCGCGTAAGCGGAATCGTGGATCACCAGAATCTGGTTTTCCCGCGCGAACGCGATGACGTCCTCGAAGAACTTGCGAGTGGCGCCCGCTCCCGTCGGATTGTTGGGATAATTGATGACCAGCGTCTTGGCCCGTTTTCGCTGGTCGGAGGTCAAGGATCCGAGATCCGGGAGGAATTGATTCTTGGCCGTAAGTGGTAGATTCACGACTTCGCCGCCAAGGTATTTCGCGTGCGTTCCAAACACCGGGTAGCCCGGCGTGGTCATGATCGCGATGTCCCCAGGGTTGATGAAGCAATTTGGGAGCAGGGAGAGGGCCGCCTTGCTGCCAATGGAGTGAACCACTTCCGTTTGTGGATCGATGTCGGCGCCACAGATTGCCTTCATGTACCTGGAGGCGGCATTTTTAAACTCGTCGATGCCGTTGTCGGTGTAGCCTCGGTTCTCTGGCTTTTTCGCTTCTTTGGCGAGGACGTCGATGACCTCGGCGAACGCGGGCTCGTCCGGTTCTCCGACCCCCATGTCGATCATTTCGACATCCGGCCGGGCAGCGAGAGCGGCTCGCTTGGCGCGCTTGATTTTCTCGAATTTGTAAATGGCGGTACCCTTGCCGAAGGTCTTGCCGCCAATGCGCTCCGCGAACAGTCCCTGAATAAACGACTCAGCCACGTCTTCCTCCGACAGATCCGAAATCCTTTGAGCCGCTTGAGGTTCCGGCGGGCCCGCGTCCGTAGACGAACCCTCCCGCCCCGGCGCTGGCCTCCTTCGCGGGGCAAATCCAAGCGACCTGACAAGTTCCAGGGACTGTTTTAACGGGAACGTCGCCAGAATCCAGCAGGGCGGGGCTTTCACGCCACGCGGGTGCCCGCGCGATCGAGAGAACCACCGCGTCACGGGTTTTAGAGTTCTCGATTCGTGGCTAGAAAGTCCAAAAATAGGAGGTCGAGTCAATTTCCGGCCGCGATCAAGGTCACTGGGTGCTCACGGAGGGTAAATTTTCTTTCTCTGAAGGTTCTCTTGCCCAAGTGTGGATTCAAAATAGATCTAGGGTAGATTTGGCTTCACGCGTATCGTTTTCGAGCGTGGACAGTTCGTGGCAGATGGTTGACTTAATCCGCGGTGCTGGTGTCGGTACCTTCAAGTCCAGGAGTCGAGCATGCTGGAGCGTTTGCTGCTGCCGGAACTCCGGGAGGCGGTGGTAACTCGGGATTGGAAGGCGCTCGGCGAAATCTGCTCCTATATCCACCCTTCGACGATCGCGCAGATGCTGGTCCAACTCGAGGACGTGGAACTCGAATGGACCACTTTCGAGCACATCGATCCTCAGGTTCGAACGGAGATTTTCGAATACCTCCCCGACGAGATTCAGGATTTGCTCGGCTCGAGACTGCCCATCCAGGAACTCGCCGAGCTTTTGGAAATCATGGCGCACGACGAGCGGGTCGACCTCGTGAAACGCATGGACGAGGAGCGGCAGGCGGTCATCATGCCGCTCGTGGCGCGCGCGGAGCGCGAGGACATCCTCCGCCTGGTTCAATACCGGGAGGGGACCGCCGGTTCGCTGATGACGACCGACTACGCGGCGTTGCGAGCCGACGTCACGGTCGGAGAAGCGCTCAACCTGCTCCGAAGGGAAGCTCCCAACCGCGAAACGATCTACTACGTTTACGTGCTGGACCAGCAACGTCGCCTGATCGGCATCGTATCGCTCAAGGATCTGATCCTCGCGCCCCCGAACCGCTCGATTAACAGCATCATGCGCGGCGACGTGCTATCCGTCACCGCCGACATGGACGTCGAAAAGGTGGCGCGCGAACTCGCCGAGTATGACTTGCTCGCCGTTCCCGTCGTCGACAACGAAAACCGGCTCGTC
Organism: Planctomycetota bacterium; assembly: GCA_046350335.1. Lineage (GTDB taxonomy): Bacteria > Planctomycetota > Planctomycetia > Kolteriales > Kolteriaceae > JAXMAQ01. Next base: position 14,747 of record JAXMAQ010000022.1, on the reverse strand, counting down.
GGCATCATCACGCATGACGACGTCATCGACGTGGTCATTGAAGAAGCGACCGAGGACGCGCAACTCATGGGTGCCGTCCAACCTCTCGACGATAAATACCTCGACAACCCGTTTTGGCAGACGGTGCGCAAACGTGTGATTTGGCTCTGCATCCTTTTTTGCGCGGAAATGTCCACGACCGTCGTCCTGGACATTTATGAAGACCTCTTCATCCAGTTCGCTTTCCTCGTCCTGTTCATGCCGGTGATTACCGCAACCGGGGGAAACAGCGGTTCGCAGGCCGCGTCGCTGGTTACCCGATCGATCGCGCTCGGTGAACTCGGGCTGAAGGACTGGTGGCGCGTTGGCATCCGCGAACTACTCAGCGGCGTCGTCCTAGGGGGGATCGTCGGCATGATGGGAGTGGTGGCTGTATTCGTTTTTGGCTTGGGCGCTCACTTTGCGCTCGTACTGGTGGTGACGCTCGTTGCGGTTACGACCGGTGGATCGCTCGTCGGTTCCCTCATGCCGCTGGTATTCAAGCGACTTGGAATGGACCCCGCGGTCAGCTCTAGTCCCTTCGTCTCCAGCATGGTCGACGTGCTCGGCATCTTCATCTACTGTACGGTGGCGATTTTTATCTTTACTCGCTTCCACGCATGATTGGGTGCTGCCTGACGACAACGAATGACAGGGCCGTCACGCGGCCCGCCGGACTCCGGTATTGCGGTGAAATTGCCGAACCGCGTTGGCGAAGAAGCGATCATAGCGATCTTGAAGCATTTGCTTGCTGGCGGCTAGGCGACGAATCAATTCCGCGTCGTTGGACAACAAATCTTGCGTCAGGCGACGGAGTTTGGAGAATTGGCCGGGCCGCAAGGTCCGAATGGAAAGGTCCTGAAGCGAACAAGTCTCGATGAAAGCAAGGCCGCGCCAATCGATGCCGACGGGGATCACCGGTTTACCAAGGCCCAGCCCCAATAGAGCGGAATGCAGGCGGAAGCCGACCACGCCGCTGCAGGCATGATATCGATCGATGATTTCGTCCACCGCGCTGCTGAAGAAGATCTTCGTCCCCTCGGGCAGCCATTCGTGCATCAAGGACAAGTCTCGCGAATCGTGGACGGCAACCAGAAAATTCTCACGCCGCCGTTCGAGCCACGCAACGTAATCTCGAAAAGACTTCAAAAACCATTTACCCGTGACATGATTCGCCAGATTCGGAGACGGCAGGGAGACGATCAAGGGGAGATTCGGATCGCCTGGCCGGACGATCTTGTTGGTCATGAAAGTGACCGGGCATCCGGTACAGACTGAGGATGCTCCGATCTCGGCGAGCCGCCGGGAAGTTTGAAGATCTCGAACGGCCGCGTCGAAAGCGTGATCATGCAGTGCGCGAATTTCCGCTTTCGCGGGGTCGAGATACGATCGAATCGGCTTTCCGTAGTCGCTTCCGGTTCCCATGCCGACCAGGAGCGTCGGCGCGCGGAGCCGCCGGATTGAATCGAGGTCCGTCTGTATTCCCCACCGGCCGAGCCTTGGCCCCCGACCGTTGGCTTTTCGAGGTTTTCGGGGTTCGAGCAAGTTCGAACCACCGACGAGAACCATGTCCGCTTCGCGGTTGGACCGCTCGACGTTCTCCGTGATCAGACCGATGGGAAGTCCTGGGATCTGGGCGCGTTCATTGACCGGCAATTCCACGAAGGTCGCTTTGCCGAACCAGCGTTCCACGGATTGTCGCAGGGATCGAATCACGAGCAAATCGCCGACGTTCGCGCTCCCCGCTAGGCAGTAATGGTGGACTCGTAGTGACACTGGGCCATCCTTCCTCTAAGGAGTGATCGAGTCAGTCTAGCGTGCTTTGGCGACAATCAAGAATTGCCGCGCGAGCGTCTGAGTCCATGGCGAGTCGACGCCAAGTACCTTCGCGAGGATTGCTTCCCAACGTATGCCGCGTTCATCGTGGCGGAAGACGGGAAGCTGTCGTTCAATCTCCCAGCCGGCGTTCGTCAAACAGTGCCGGAATTCCCGTAGCGTCGGCCGATAGATCCAAGCCGGATGCCAATTCTCGGGGGAGGAGAACTTTCGCGATCGGAAGTTGATGATGCTGATCACCAGGTAGTCGCCTTGAGACAACAATTCGCGGGCATTGGCGAGCATTTCTTCAGGCCGTTCGAGATATTCGACGACGCCGCCGACATGGATGGCGTTGATGCCGCGGCCGGCGAAGTACAGAAAGTCGGACGAAATATTCAGGTCCATTCGCTGAAAATGTCCGCCGCCGAGACGCGAACGCGCCTGATCGGAAATATCGCAGCCGAAATACTCGACGTCATCGGCCAACAGGCTTTTCAGCTTTGCCGTCGAGCAGCCGATATCAAGGAGCGCGTGAATCGGAAGTTTTCCGAGCACGCGAGCGACGAAACGCAAGCGGTCGTGGGCGCGGTCGTACTTGAGCGTTTCCTGTTGCCAATCGATGGTTTCCGTGTTCATGCGCGATGTTGTCCGACGTTAATGGTTGTTGGTTTCATCCCGTGCGGCGGAAGATGGCGAAGTGTTTGAGAAGACCAAAGGATTCAAATCCCGGCCGGAGTGCCATCCGCTCGGCGATCGCCTTTGAAACTCCTGGAAACGGTTCGCCGGCGGCATCGTCAAAGACTACCCAACCGCCGGCAACCACGTGGGGCACGAAGTCCTCGATGTCGTGAACCACGTCTTCGTATTCGTGACTGCCGTCTATCCAAAGGAGGGAAATGGGGCGGTTCCACTGAGCGCCCACCACATGGGACATTGCCCTGCGGACTTCCAAGCCCCGCCGTTCAAGTTGGAAGCGGAGCACGGTGTCGCAGAAGCTGTTCCAGGTATCCCGTTGATGCGGATCGATGCTCACGACCGGCATGACTTGATCGCGAAGCGTGGCTCCTTCGACGATCCAGGCCGTCGATTTTCCTTTGAAGGCTCCGATTTCGACGATGCAGCCCCCTTTGGGCGCGGTCATCGCCAGGTGTGCGAGGAGTCTGCACTCGCGCGTCGAAGACGTTCCCGGGACGCGCGCCAGCTGTTCAAGGCGTCCCTGGGGAATGGCTATTTGAATCTCGCGGTCGGCCGATTTCTGCAGGCTGTAGGCAGGGCTTCGGCGACGGTTTAAGCTACGTAGCGCACGCGTTGGCATGCGGATCAGATTTCTGGCGAGTCTGGTCATCAGGCCACCTCCCGGAGTCTTTGTTTTGCGCGAATAAGGTCGTCGAATAGTTCCAGATGTCTTTGAGCAATGGCGTCCCATCCTTGCCGCTGCGCTTGCTGGCGTGCCTGCCGGCCGAGGCGTGCCATGTCCTCGGGGGACGCAAACGCGCGCCGCATTTCACCTGCTAGTTCCGCGACGGATTCCGCGGGAACCAGCATGCCATTCCGGCCCGGCTCGATAAGTCCCGCGAGCCCCGGGGTATTCGTCCCAAGGACCGGCGTGCCCGCCGCAAAACTTTCCAGCAACACCAGGGGAAGGGCTTCCCAACGCCGCGAGGGCATCACGACGAAGCGAGCATTCTGCAGCAAGTAGATCTTCTTTGTGCCTGAAACCCGGCCGACGAAACGGACCCGGTCGTCGATTCGAAGTTCTCGAGCCAGTTCCTCGAGCGAGCTTCGTAGTTGCCCATCACCAGCAATGACTAGATCGACTTTGTTTTGTCTGGGTACCTCGGCCAACGCCTTCAATAGCAGGTCCACTCCCTTGCGATCCGCAAGTCGACCCAGAAACAAGGCGTAGCTTCGAGGAAGGAGGTCCTGGGGAAGATCGGACGGGGGCGCTGTCGACCGAGCGTATTCCTGCCAGGCGACACCGTTGGGGATGTCCTCGATGCGGACGTTTTTCGTCGGGCAGAGGCGCTCAAATCCCTCGCGAGTGAATGGTCCGATCGAGATCATCGCGTCGAGTTGGCTCATCGTCCAAAGCATGCGCTCGCGGACTTTGGGTTTTGAATACCTACGGTCGTCGGGGCCGACATCGCCACCGTGACTCGTGAAGGCAATCGGAACTCTTAGCGATCCCTTCGTTCGGGTCGCCAGGTATGCGTGTGGGTATAGTCCGTGACAATGAATGACGTCAAAACGATGCTTCCGATGCTCCTTCAGGAGATAACGCCCGTACCATTCGACGCCGATGCGGCTGGAGAAGAAGGGGAGGTGACGAACCACCCGGTAGGGATAGAGGGTATCGTCCGGCCGATTCCAAAGGCTGGGCGCCGGTGCGAGCACGGTCACGTCCTGCCCGGACTTGATCCATTCACGAGCCAACTGGTCGACGACCATTTCGGCGCCGCCGACTTTCGGAAGAGCAGTGCCAACGTACAGGCAGATTCGCATCCCGTTCCCCAAAGCCGAAAGTCGCGTTCCTACGCCTTCGGAGGCGTTCAAGGCATTGCCGATTTCCTTGCCGACCCAATGAGGCGATTCTCGGAGGAGCATGGACCTTGGGTCGTTCTCCGCCGCTTCGCCAAACTGCTCGACGAAACGACGGAACACTCTGGCAATGGTGCTCCACGCGTTGCATACCGGGGAAGGCGGTTTGCGCCAAGCGAATCCCGTTGACGACACAACTCAGAAGGTAAACAGTTAGGCGGCTACGCGTGATGTCGATGAGATACAAAATGGGATGAGTTGAACGACGTGGATTCGTTGTAAGTTGCTTTTGGATAATGGAATGTGGTTCTGGTTAACTGGCAAGGCGGGCCGGGAATCGATGAAAAGGAAAACGGAGAAAAAAGAACGCGGGGGCGAAGCCGCGTTCCAACTGGTGGCTCGGGGATCGAAATTGGTGGACGCGTCACTTACACCGGTCAGCGTTCGCGGGGGCGAGACCGCGTTCGCTACTGGTGGCTTGACGCAGATCCTTTCGTGTCTGGCGGCATCGGAGGTACGATCGAACGGCGCTGGTCGAGTTGCCGGAGTAAATCGCTGGCTCCCGCTTCAATCAACTGCGTCGTCGTTTTCGACAGTCCCTTTCCTCCATCGCGAGTTCCCGGTTGGAAGAGGCTGTGGCTTGCCTCTATCTTTAGCCGGGCACAAAGTTTGCGGAAAACCGGCTCGGGCGCTTGGCAAAGGTCCTCATAGCGGACCAGCGTCACACGACTGCCAAACTCGCCGTCCATTGCATCTAGCAAGGACTGATGGCTTCGAATCCACATTTCGAGCCACGCCTGCATGTGTTGGTCGGAAAGCCTCAAAAGCCTTACGTTCGAGGCCCATACGTCCCCTGGATTTCGGTAAATCCATACCAAATCGAGGGAGTAGTCCTGATACTCGCGTAAAACCGATTCAACGCTCCGAACCTGCACTTCGCTCAACGCTTTGATCAAGAGCTGTCGCGATCGGTGCACAATCACCGATCTCCAAACAGGTTCGGGCCGAAGCCACCATAGTTCAAAAAGCGGGCTATTGTTTCCCTCGGAATGGGCTTCGACCGATGGATCTAGCGCGAGTGAATCAAATAAAACGGAGGCCCCCGACCGATGCATCCCCATGACGAGCAGAAGTTTTGGCGTTTGAATCGGGGGCATGGTCGTGTATTGAGATTCCCCAAACTCGCCGACACATTTCTCGGCGAACGGGAAGGCGAACTCAGCGCTGGGCCTTTCGTAAGAGATGTACGTCCCTGCCTTTCGCACCACGGTTCCACTTGGCTCCGTCCATTCAGGGAGCCATTGCCGATCGTCTCCAAGGTTCGTCGCCGCGGCGGCAGCCGCCACGACTGCCGCCGCTCTGGTGGAGACGGTGGGCTCATAAAAGTAAGCGAAGTGCATGGCTCGAAACGTGCGCGATTTTTTTGGAATTTTTCGGTTGTTTGGGAACAGTCGTGCAAGTGCAGAACTTGGAAGGAGATCCGTCGACGAGGCAAGTTAGGAATCAGCGTGCGGAGGATCGAGAATCTTTGATTCGTTTAAGGAACTCGATCGCTTCCGTGAAATCGGGGCGCGCTTTTAGAGCTAGCGTCACTTGTGACTCTGCCCGTTGGGGATCTTCGAGTCCCCAATAAACGAGTGCGAGATTGTAATGCGACCGCGCGGGATCTGCGCCCAATCGCATGGCGTGCAGTAGATCCGACTCGGCGGACTGGAATTGCTTTTGTTTCAATCGCACGACGCCCCGATTGAACAGTGCCTTGGCGAGCGCCGGATCCAAGGCCAATGCCTGATCGAAATCGGCGATCGAAGCGGACCAGTTCTCGGTCGCCAGATAAGCCAGTCCCCGGTTGTAATAACATTCGGCGACGTTGGGACGCAAGGCAATCGCGACCGTCAATGCCTCCCGCGAACTCGCGTAATCCGCGCGCCGATAGTCATTGAGCCCTTTCCAGAACCAAGACCAGAAATCGTTCGGCTGCAGCCTCGTTGCTCGCTCGAGAAGGAGATTTGCGTCGACATATTCCGCCGCGTGAAGCAAATCGCGTCCCACCATGGAACAATCAAACGCGGAACCTTCTCGCGCTAGTTTGGAAATTAATTCTCTCTGCGAAATGGGAGTCGGACTCGCACTGGACCAGGCCGCGACCACATAAGCTAACGCGGGGTTCTCTCCCAACAATTCCTCGGCCTCAACAAGCACGATGCCCGGGTCCTGTGGAGTTGCGGGGGAGGCCTCGGTAGAAAGTTGGCGCCGCAGGATTTCATTGAGACTCAGAGAGAGTTCCAGAAGATCTCGGCGAACTTCCTCGCGTTCTTCGGGCGAGGAAAGCGTGTTCGCAAAGGCGAGAAGTTCGCTCCGCCGGGACCAGAACTGGGCGGCGGTTTCCGCGAGCGCCCGGGTTTGAGGTTCGGGAAGCGATTCGTGAGCGTGGAGAAAGCGTAACCGTTCGACGAGAACGTGAAGCTGCTTCAATGTGCTTCCGACGCGTGCTCGCGTCAAGGAGCGGCTGAACTCCTCGCGAAGTTTGGCCTGGAACGGGACTCCTTGTAATTGTTCAAGCCCCTTGCGAAACGTCGTCATCGCGTCGCCATACTTGCCCGAATCGATCTGATCCTGACCGTTGACGAGAAACGTGCTCGCGGCCTCCCAACGGGATTGCCATTCTCTCCATTGAACGAGAGACAAGGCGGCGGCGGTAACCATTACGACGGCAACGCTCGAGATTCCGAAAAGGGCGTGAGGTCGTCGGCTTCGCCATTTCCGCCAACGCTCGAATAGACTGCGGTTGCGAACGCCGACGAGCGGGAGATGATTGAGCTGTCGACGGAGGTCGTCGGCAAGGGCCGCCGCGGTCGGGTATCGCGACTCTGGCTGGAAGGACAGGCAGCGACCGAGGATGTCCCTTAGGCCAGGCGGCAGATGGCGACTTTCGCGCAGTAGCTCTGATGGAGTTTTGTCCGCAAGTTCCGCGGCGGGACATTCGCAAAAGCACTCCACCAGCGAGGCGGCGAGCGAGTAGATGTCCGAACGCGCGTCCACTGGTTGCGTGATCGGTTTGCCGTCGCGAATGGCGGTCCAGGCGTTGTATTGCTCCGGCGACATGTACCGCGGCGTTCCACCGAGCCATTGCGGCGTTTCATTGGAGGCGACGATCGGATGCCGTGCCAAGTGAAAATCGAGCAACATTGGCCTGCCGTCCGACGAGATCAACACGTTCGAAGGGCGAACGTCGAAGTGCACGAGCCCTTGCTCGTGAGCGTAGTGCAGCGCGTCCGCGAGGCAAATGCCGATCCAGCAAAGGGCGTCCGAGTACGTGGCTTTTCGCAGAAAGAGTCTTCCACTGCCGGCATTGGTGGACGGGACGACTCTTTCTTTTTCGATGGCTGCGACCACGTCGATGAATTGCGCGCCCCGCCGCTCGGCTATGGGGATCGAGCGCAGTCGGTGCAAGACCTCTTCGAGCGTGGTCCCCCCCAGATAGGGCATGCAAAGTATGCGGAGAGATCGTTCGCTAATCTCCTGCACCCAAAGAAGTGGAACGATATGGGAATGTTGCAGTCGAGCGAGATTGAAGTGTTCGCTCCCTTTGCAAGGCGTGACTTTCAGGACGACGGTACGCCCCGCAAGATAGGGCTGGTCCGCGAGGTAGACGCGACCGTTGGCCCCTTGGCCTAGCTCCGCGAGAATGCTGAAGTCGCCAAGTAAATCGCCTGGCTCGGGATAGGAGACCCGAATCGGATCCTCGTTCACCATGCGATGACACTCCCAAAGCGCAAGTATTTCGTTTTTGAGCTTTGGGAATCTTTGGCAAAGATCAGCGACCGCTGCGGGTTGTTCCGCGGGTTCATGAACGCAGATTTCTTCGTAGATCACGCGAAGGAAGGCTTCTGGATGATCCTGGAGTTGCGCATGTTCGGCGAGAATCTCTTCGGCTGTCCGCTTCCTTCCTTCTTTCCAACTCTTCGCGAGAGAAGCGGCAAGCTCCGAGGCCAAGCGGAGAATGGCCTCGTCAGCCATCGGAGGTCTCGTCGGGGTTTTCCGTCAAGGTTTGGTCCACGCACGCCATGCGCCTTGCAAGGTCGCAGATGATTCGGCGGACGCTCCCGTCGTTCAATCCAGTGCGACGGGCAATCTCGTCCGAGGTAAGGCCCTGCCGCCGAAGCGACAGCAATTCTCGATGCCGGGGAGGGCACAGCGCGAGCATCTTGTTCCAGACGTCCTCCGCGTGCACCGTTTCGCTAGGAGTCGATGGATTACGGGCCGCGAAGCGATGTAAATCGTCAGGATTCATCGGCTCTTCGCGACGGATCGCCGATTCATTTCTCCGCACGTTGTCGATGAACCGATTGCGCGCGGCTCGAACCAGGAACCGGCGAAGGTCTTCTTGCGACTGGAATTTTCTTCCATTTCGCCGCGCGTCATCCAGGAGGTCCGCCCACAAGGATTGCACCACGTCCGTGGAGTCGAACTTGGCGCGCGCCGCAGCGCTGAACTGCCGGCGAACCGTCATGCGAAGGTAAGACTCAAATTGGACAAAGGTCTGCTCCAGGACCTCTTCGTTCGAGAGGTCCGTCAGATCGATGGCAGTGGCCGACGCGTCCATCCGCTACTCCTCGATCGCCATATTCGCAAACACTTCATCATGCCCAGCGACGAGGGAAAGCCAGCGCGCCCGGCTGGACTTGCTTGCCTGGGCTCGCATCTGCACAAGCCAGAACACCCCGGCGCCGGCGAGCACGCTCAAGCCGATCTGATGTTCCTTGACCCAGCCTTGGAATCCCTCATCCATGGTATCGACCAAGTCGGAGAACTCCGGAATATCGAGGTGAAGGTCGGCCAGGGAGGGAAGAGAAACGGAGGCGAGCATTTCTTCGATCTGCGGAGGAAGCAACGAGTCGTCATCCTCGGCGGACGGGTTGGCGGGCAGAACGCACGCCACCTGGGCAATGTCGTTTAATGCGGATTCATTACTACCCGGTGGAAATGAAATGTTGGCGTCGGCGGACTCTTTGCCAACGGCCCCCTCGCTTGACGCCAGGGTTTCGGGATTTTCTGTGTGGGAATTCGCTTCAACATCCGTGGAATGCTCGGCCTGGCCTTGATCGCGCGGAACGGAGGTCGAAGCATTTCCTGGTGCCATCGGCTTTTCGGTTGCGTCTCGAACGATGGCGATCGGCGTGCCACCCTCGCCGTGAGTCTCGTGCGCCTTTGAATCCGTTGAATCTTTGTCATCGGAGGGTGCCGCGGCCACGCCGTCATCCTGCCCCGAATCCGTGGTCGGTTGCTGTGATGGCGAAGTCGAAGAACCTGGATTCGAGGGGGTCGTGATTGGGGGAGGGGTGGTTGCGACCGCGCCACCACCGGGATTTCCGCCGGAATTTCCATTGCCACCTGGTCGACCATTCGAAAGATTGTCGGCCAGCTGATTCACCCACGCCTGAATCATCGTCCCGAGGTTCTTCAGTCCCTCAATGACGTCCTTGACGTCGGAGTCGTTCATCCAGTTATTGAAGTTCCAGGCCGAGGAGGAGCTGTTTGGGTTAGATCCCCATCCGCTGCTTGGCGGACCGTTGTTCGAGGAGGAATAGTTCCGAAACCCAGTCGGCGAAGATGTCGAGTTCGAAGCATGGGAATTCGAGCCCCCGGTCGCAGGGAGAATCTGTTCGAACAGTTGGTCTATGCTTTCCGTCGATACTACTGGCGACGCAATCGATGTCGAGGAGTGGTTCGTTTGGGGTTCGTTACTGCCGCCAACATTCGACGGGTCCGCCGAAGTCGTGGAATTCGCGGGGAGCACCGGCTGGGTGACCACGGGAACAACACTGGAACTGACCGGGCCGTTCCCTCGCCGAGTGCTCGTGGATTCCCCCTCAAGCTCAGGAATCAAATCCTTGAGGGCGGAAGCTACAGTGTTGAATAAGTCGGAAATTCGCACGTCGTACGACGGGGTGGAACTCCCCTCCGGAGATTGGTTCGATTCGACTCTATTGTTGTTGGAGGATTGGCCGCCGCCAAATAATTGAGGCAGGATGTTCCAGGATCCAAAAGCAGGAAGGACCCGATCATCCAACATCTCGAAACCCAAGGGGAGGGATCGTTTCATGCGACGATTCCTTAATCAGGCACGGCCATCCAACGACAATTCTCAGCGGCGAAACTTAGGGGCTCTAGGGAATCAGCGTCTCGCCAGTTTTTATCTACGCGCGCGGCCGAAATACTCTCTCGACCGCGCGAACGTGAAAGGCGCGGCTAAAAATCGAATCACCCTCACCAGCGTCTGCGGCACGCAGCTGTGTGGGGCACTGTTTGTCTTTCCATCGCGAGACACGACTTCTCGGAGTTTCCGATCATACCGGAGCGGAATCCCGCATGCAACAGCACTCGATTCCAGATTCGAAAAGTGTAACGAGTTAGTTCCGTTTGGAGATAGGGAAAATCTGAGGGACTATTTGCGTTTGCGCCGAGCGGGGGGATATAACGTGGGACTTGTGGCGAGCAAGTCATGCCGGTGACCTCTCCGATCAGACCCGTGGGGCAGACGAGCATAGAAGTTCGAAACCCACGGCGCCGGAGGGAGAGTGGATCCGCGGAGGGAGGAGTAGCGGCAACCATGGCGGAAAAGAGAAAGAACGCGATCATCACCGGTGCGGCCAGCGGGTTGGGACGGGCGCTCGCCCTGCAGTTGGCGAAAGAGCGGTGGAACATCGCGATCGTCGACATCAATGAAGCAGGGGCGAAGGAAACGCTCGAAAAAGTGCGCCAAGCCGGCGGCGAAGGTCGGGTCGAGATTGTCGACGTCACCAAGTACGAAGCTTGGCTTGCCTTGCGCGATCGGCTGTCCAGGGATTGGGAAAACCTCGACCTGCTGGTGAACAACGCCGGTGTCGCGGGGGGCGGGGAGATGGGGAAATACACCATCGAGGATTGGCATTGGATCGTCAATATTAACCTTTGGAACGGCATTTACGGATGTCACGTTTTCGTGGATTGGCTGAAGCGCAATCCGAAGGGTGCTCACATCATCAATACCGCCTCGATGGCCGCCGTCGGTTCCGCTCCCACCATGGCGGCCTACAACGTCACCAAGGCGGGCATGCTTTCCTTGTCGGAAACGCTTTATGCCGAGCTCATGGAGCATAACGTGGGGGTCACCGTGGTCTGCCCCTCCTTCTTCGCAACCAACCTGCTGACGGGGGGGAGATTCGCGGATCCCAAGCAAAAGGAATGGGCGCTCGTCATGTTCCAGAATGCGGGTTTCACCGCGGACGACGTGGCGCACGCGGCGCTCGATGCCATGAGGAAAAAGAAGTTGTACGTCATGGTGCCGTTCGCCTCGAAAGTGCAGTGGTGGTACAAGCGTTTGGCGCCAGCGTCGTTTCTTCGGTACGTCGCGCGCATGTTCAAGAAGATGAGCCAGCAGGCGGCATAGACGCGCGTACGCTCCACGGTGCGTCATGGGGTTGGCGGATTCGCGTACAACGAGGCACATGGTCGAAGGGCTTATGAATCAGGTTTTGGATATCACGCGCGTTCGAAGGCAGTTCCCAGCTTTGTCACGGGAAGTCAATGGAAAGCCAGCCGTATTCTTTGACGGACCCGCAGGCAGCCAAGTGCCCGGAACAGTCATCGAGGCGATTCGGGAATATCTTGCGTGTTCGAACGCCAATCATGGCGGGCTCTTCGCCACGAGCGTTGAAAGCGACATGTTGCTCGACGGTGCGCATCGGTCGGTCGCGGACCTGGTGGGGAGTCCCGATCCGAACCTCGTTTGTTTTGGCGCTAACATGACGACGCTTACGTTCGCCTTCAGTCGCGCGCTTTCTCGAACATGGAAGCCTGGCGACGAGGTGATCGTCTCTCAATCCGATCACGACGCCAACGTCACGCCGTGGGTTCTGGCTGCGAGCGACGCGGGAGTCGTCGTTCGCGTCATTCCCCTGAGATCGGTGGACTGCACGCTCGACCTGGAGGCCTTCGAACGCATGTTGTCCAATCGGACCCGGCTCGTCGCGGTCGGATGCGCGTCCAACGCCACCGGCACCATTCATGACGTTGGCAGGATTATCCAATACACGCATCGGGTAGGTGGGCAAGTCTTTTTGGACGCCGTCCACTACGCGCCCCATGCACTCATGGACGTCGTCGCGTGGGGATGTGATTACCTCGCCTGCTCGGCGTATAAGTTCTTTGGTCCGCACGTGGGCGTCTTGTGGGGCAAGAGAGAACTCTTGGATAGCCTGACTCCGTACAAAGTGCGCCCCGCACCGAACGAGGTGCCTGGCAAGTGGATGACCGGAACGCAAAACCACGAAGGGATTGCCGGCACTCACGCCGCGGTCGAGTATCTTGCCGACCTGGGAAGAACTGCGGGTGGGGACTTGAACCGAAGGCAGGCGCTCGTCGCCGGTTTCCAGGTGATTCGGGAATATGAGTCCACGTTGGCGGCATGGTTGATGGCCGGGCTGAGGAACTTGAAGAGCGTGCGCGTTTGGGGAATCACCGATCTCGCGCGTTTTCATGATCGGGTTCCCACTTTTTCCATTACGCACGCGAAGCGCCAACCCGAGGAGATCGCGCGACATTTGGCCAAAAAGGGAATCTTCGTCTGGCATGGGAACTTTTATGCGTTGCCCGTTACCGAATCGCTCGGGCTCGAACCGGAAGGGATGGTGCGCATCGGACTCATGCATTACAACACGGTCGGCGAAATCGACCGCTTGATCGAAGCGTTGGATGAATTGGAGTAGGCTTACCCTTGATTGAACGATACCTCGCGATCTGGTTGATCCTGCTGTCCGCCTTGGGCTATTCCTGGCCAACCTTGACGGGGAGTCAGGGATTTGACCCTTTCGTGCAAAGCCAACCGACACTCTTTTATCTCATCGCGTGCATCATGTTCATGGTCGGCTCCCTGCTGCCGGAGGAGGAAATCCGCCTCGTGGGACGGCGCTGGCCCTTGGTCGTTTTCGGCACCGCGCTGCAGTACACTTCCATGCCTTTTTTTGCCTACCTGTTCGGACATCTTTTTCGACTCGGCCCCGACGAGTTCATCGGTGTCATCATGGTGGGCTGCGTGCCGGGCGCGATGGCGTCGAACGTCTTGACCCTCTTGGCCCGCGGCAACGTCAGTTATTCCGTTACCCTGACGACCTCGGCGACCATGCTTTCTCCCTTGGTCGTGCCCCTCGCGCTTTGGATGCTCTTGGGAAAATCGGGGGAGATCGATCCCGTTCGCGTCGCGATGGATTTGCTCAAGCAGGTGGTCGGGCCGGTGGTGATCGGGTTTCTGCTGGCGCGCCGGATTGAACCTCTGCGAAGATTCATGCTGAAGTGGGGGGCCAGCTTTGCCAACCTGGTGATACTTTGGGTGATCGCGGTCGTGGTTGCCGTGAATCGAGATCGGCTGTTGCAAGGGGAATGGTCGCTCCTTGCCGCGTTGCTTGCGGTCAATGGGTTCGGCTACCTGGCGGGCTACCTTGGGGGACTTGCGGTTGGTTTAGACGAGGCGGAGCGTCGGGCACTGACGCTGGAAATCGGCATGCAAAACGCCGGGTTGGGGACCGTGCTGGTCCTTACCTTATTTCCCGATCGACCTGAGGCCGCGGTCGCGCCCGCCATCTACACCTTCGGCTGCATGTGGACAGGAACGCTACTGGCTCGCTTTTGGTCGACCCGGCCCGTGCGCGGGTAATTGCCGGTTTCGTTACTTGGACCGGCGCTCTCGCCACCTCCCTGGGAGGCAAGCGTAAGGCGGTTGACTACAATATTCGCAAGTCGTGTTGAAGTGGACATGAAACCTCCGTGCCCCATCCGCATCCAATCGTTGGACTCGCGTGTTGCCAGGAGGTTGTGAGGCAGGGTAGTGCCCGTCGCCGTTTTCCGGGGAGAAATACCATCATGCCGATGAGCCAAGACGATTCGAAATATCAAGCGGGTGAACCCCGTCGTCCGGAGCAGTTGGACGATCCTACGTTGATCATCAGTTCGGACACCCGAAGGGCGCAACGCATTCCCCCCGGTCAGTCCCGTACGAGAAAATGGCCGGTGCTTCATTATGGCCGGGCCCCGTCGGTGCCGCTGGACCGGTGGAAGTTTCGTGTTTACGGCGAGGTGGAGAATCCGCTCGAGTTCACGTGGAAAGAGTTCCAGGCCCTGCCACGCGTGAAGGTCTATGCGGACTTCCATTGCGTGACCCGTTGGTCCCGACTCGACAATGTTTGGGAAGGGGTGTCGGTCCACGAGATTATCGCTCGCGCGAAAGTGAATCCGACGGCCAAGTACGTCATCGCGCACGGTTACGACGACGGCTGGACCACAAATTTGCCCTACGCCGATTTTCAAAGCGAAGACGCCTTGCTCGCCGACATTCA